>CAMFHP010000130.1 GCA_945952225.1 uncultured Myxococcaceae bacterium | reverse complement strand
TCAGCCCGCGTCGTCGGCGGGGCTCACCAGGGCGCTGTAGATCCCCTGGTAGCGGCGGGCGGAGCGATCCCACGACCAGTCGCCGCGCATGACCCGGCGGACCAGCTTCGCGAACGCGCCGCGGCGCTGGTAGGCGCCGATCGCGCGCGCCATCGCGCCGTAGAGCCCCTCGCCCGTGGCCTCGTCGAAGAGGAAGCCCGTGCCCGTCGCGAGCTCGCCGTCGCAGTCGACCACCGAGTCGCGCAGGCCGCCCGTCGCGCGCACCACGGGGACCGTGCCGTAGCGCATCGCGTACATCTGCGCGAGGCCGCAGGGCTCGAAGCGCGAGGGAACGAGGAAGAAGTCGCTCCCCGCGTAGATGCGGTGCGCGAGCGCGTCGTCGAACTCGCTGCGGTAGACCACCTTGTCGGGCATCTCGCGGGCGAGGCGCGCCACGGACTCCATGATCGCGGGGTTGCCCGAGCCCTGCACCACCACCTGCACGTCCTGACGGAGCAGCGTGGCCGCGCACTCGGCGAGCAGGTCGACGCCCTTCTGCGACTCCATGCGCGCCACCATGCCGAAGAGCGGAACCTCGGGACGCACGGGCAGCCCCACGCGCTGCTGGAGGTCGCTCTTGCAGCGCGCCTTCGCCGACGGGTCTTCCGCGTCGTAACGGGCCGCGAGGCTCGGGTCCGTCGAGGGGTTCCACACGGCGGGATCGACGCCGTTGAGCACACCCGTGAAGTCCTTCGCGCGGGCGCGGAGCACGCCGTCCATGCGGGCGCCGCCCTCGGGCGTGAGCACCTCGCGCGCATACGCCGGCGACACCGTGGTGATCGCGTCGGCGTACACGATGCCGCCCTTCAACCACGACGCGGCGCCGTAGAACTCCAGCGCATCGACGGCGCCGTACGACTCGGGGAGCCCGAGGTCCGCGAGCGTCGAGAGGGGAAAGATCCCCTGGTGCGCGAGGTTGTGCACCGTCATCACGGTCTTCACCGCGGCGAGCTTCGGATCCTCGGCGCGAAGGTGATGGAGCAGCGCGGGCACGAGCGCCGTGGCCCAGTCGTTCACGTGCACCACGTCGGGGGCCTTCGACTGCGCGCGCATCCACTCGATGGCGCCGCGGCACAGCAGACCGAAGCGCAGGTGGTTGTCGGCGTAGGCCTCGCCCGCTTCGCCGTAGACACCCTGGCGGTCGGTCACGCGCGGTCCCGCGAGGAGCACCACGTTGAGGCCCGAGGGCAGGCGCGCCTCGTGGATCTCGACGGGCACCACCTCGCCCGCGAGGGGCACCTTGAGCTTCGTGAGACGCCGCGCGATGGCGTGCTGGGCCGTGTCGATGGAGCCGTAGAGCAGCGAGACGACGGTGACCTTGTGACCGAGCGCGCGGAGCGCCTTGGGGAGCGCCCCCGCCACGTCGGCGAGGCCGCCGACCTTGCTGTAGGGAACGACCTCGGGGCTGACGAAGACGATGTCCATGAGTTTGCGGGCGGAGACTGCATTACCCGCGGCCCGACGCGCAACCACCCAATGACACCGCGTGCGGCGCCCATGCCCGTCGTGGAACGCGCGCGTGCAACGTGCGATGGTCGCCCATCCCATGCTTACGGTCCGACACCTCGTCACCGCGGTGTTGTCGGGCGCCCTGCTCGCACACTGCGGTGACTCCACGATGAGCGGCGGCGCCGATGCGTCGGCCCCGCGCGACGGCGCCGTCGATGCCGTCGGCGACGTGCGCGACGCAGCGGTGGTTCCGTGCAGCCCCGCCGACGATCCCGACGGCGACGGCATTCCCGCGAGCCTCGAAGGGCTCGGCGACACCGACCACGACGACCTCCCCGACGCGCGCGACGCGGACTCCGACGGCGACGGCATCCTCGACGCGTTCGAGGTCTCTCGCGGACGCCCCCGCGCGTGCCTCGACGCGCCCGTGGACTCGGACCGCGACGGCACGCCGGACTTTCAAGACCGCGACTCCAACGGCGACACGCTCACCGACGACGCGCAGACGGCGCCCGCGTCGGCGCAGCGCGGCGCGGCGATGCCCGCGCGCGACTGCGTGACGGGCGCGCTCCCCGGTGTGGTGCCCGGCGCCGTGACCGCGTGGACGTGCCACCCCTTCGACACCGACGGCGACGGCGTGCCCGACTACGCCGACCCCGACGCCGACGACGACGGCGTGCAGAACGCGCAGGAGATCATGCCCGGCGGCGCGAGCGCGCCCACCGACACCGACGGCGACGGCGTGGCGGATTGGCGCGACACCGACAGCGACAACGACACGATCTCCGACCGCGACGAGGGCGTGAGCGACCGCGACCGCGACGGCGTGGGCAACCTCCGTGACCTCGACAGCGACGGCGACTCGCCCGACGACCGCCTCACGCTCTCCGACGCGCGCGAGGCCGGCGATGCGGACCTCGGAACGCGTCCCGTCGAGTGCGCCACGGAGCTCGACGCGCGCACGCTCGACCCGACGGCGCCGCGGCGCGACGGCATCGCCGACTGGCTCGACACCGACAGCGACAACGACGGACTCAGCGACGGCGAAGAGGTCACCGCGGGCACGCGCGTGTGCAATCCCGACAGCGACGGCGACGGTCAGGGCGATGCGGTCGAGACCGCGTGGTGCCGCGCCAACCGACGGACGGGATGCGCCACCGACGCGACGGTGCAGGTGCCTGCCAGTGAGCTCTGGGTGGTGCTTCCGTACGGCGGCGCGGCGGCGACGCGCGAGGTGGAGCTCACGGCCACGGTGCGCGCGGCGGATGTGTTTCTGCTGATGGAGACCGGCGAGCGCGGCGCGGGCGGACTGCGCACGTTGCAGTCGGCGCTCTCGGGCACGCGCGCGAGCCTCGCGGAGATCACCCGCGACCTCGCCGACGACGTGCAGGTGGGGGCCGGGCACTTCGAAGACTTCGCGGTGGCTCCCTTCGGCGCGGGCGCCGATCGACCGATGTGGCCGCTCTGCAACGGCGCACCGGGAACGCCCGGCTGCGGCACGGGCTGGGGCATCACCGAGGTTCCCGTGGCGCGGGGCTCCGAGGTGGTGACCGCGGTGCAGATGTTCACGCCGGGCAACGGCGGCGACGGCGCGGGGCCGCAGCTCGCGGCGCTCCATCACACGCTCACGGGCGCGGGTCTCTACGACGGCGACGCGTCGCGTGTGTGTGACCCGTCGGTGAGCCGCGCCCCGTGCTGGATCGCACCGCGCACGTGCCCCGACGGCACCCGCGGCGCGGCGTGCTTCCGTCGCGGGGCGATGCCCGTGGTGGTGCTCGCGACGGCGAGCGACTTTCACGACGGCGTGCCCGCGGCGGGCACCGCACTTCCCTTCGCGCCCTACGTGGGGATCACCCCGCGACCGCCGGGCTTTCTCGACGTCGAGGGCGCCTTCGCCACGACGGGCGCGCGGGTCATCGGGCTCAACACGCACCCCGCGGCCCGCTGCGAGGCGCCTCCCTCGGGACGCATCGTGGGCGAGCCCTGCCACGACCTCCTCTCGCTCGCGGCGGCGTCGCGCACGCTCGACCGCACGGGACGTCCCCTCGTGTACGACCTCTCGCGCGCGACGACGGCCGCGCAGGTCTCGACGCTGCTCACCAACGCGCTGCGGGTGGTGACCCACGACGTTCCCTTCGACGTGACCCTCGGCGTGCGCGGCGAGAGCAACGCCGCGATGGTCGACGCGACGCGCTTCGTCCGCGCGCGGCTCCCGACGTGCCAGGTGGGATCGACCACGCCCGTGTGCTGGCGCGCCCCCGACGGACTCAGCACCGCCGAGGCCGTGGCCCGCACCGACATGAACGGCTTCTACCGCGTGGTGCCCGGCACGCGCGTGCGCTTCACCCTCACGCTCCGCAACGACGCGGTCTTCGAGGGAGGACCGGGGCTCAGCGATTTCGTCGTGACGCTCCAGGCTCTCGGCGACGGTTCGGCGCTCGAAGCGCGTCCGCTGCACGTGCTCGTGCCCGCGGCGCAGGCGGCGCTGTAGTCTCGCGCGCCATGATGACCTCCGACCGCTGGCGCGCGACCAGCGACTACCTCGCCGACGTGTTCGGCCGCGAAGACACCCTGCTCGCGGAGCTCACCGAAGAGGCCGCGCGCGAGGCGCTTCCCCCCATCGCCGTGAGCGCCGACGTGGGACGGCTGCTCCACCTTCTCGTGCGCACGACGCGAGCCCGCGCGGTGCTGGAGCTCGGCACGCTCGGCGGCTACTCCGCGATCTGGATGGCCCGCGCCCTCGCCCCCGACGGCCACCTCGCGACCATCGAGTTCGACGCGCGCCACGCGTCCTTCGCGCGTCGTCAGTTCGAGAAGGCAGGGCTCCGCGATCGCGCGACGGTGCTCGACGGCGCGGCGCTCGATGTGATTCCCGCGGCGGTCGCGCGCCTCGGCGGCTCGCTCGACGTGGCCTTTCTCGACGCGGTGAAGACCGAGTACCCCGCGTACCTCGCGGCCCTCGCCGACCACATCGCGCCGGGCGGACTGCTCATCGCCGACAACGTGCTCGGCTCGCGCGCCTGGTGGATCGACGACGTGGGCCACCCCGACCGCGACGCCGTCGACCGCTTCAACCGCACGCTCGCGAACGATCCGCGCTTCGACGTGGCCGCGGTGCCGATTCGCGAGGGTGTGCTGATCGCGCGGCGCCGCTGATCGCTCAGCGACAGACGCCGTTCATGCAGCGCAGGGTGCCGGGACACACGAGGCCGCAGCCGCCGCAGTTCGTTCGATCGTTGTAGCCGTCGACCTCGCAGCCGTTCGAAGCCACGCCGTCGCAGTTGCCGAAGGTGGGCGAGCACGTGAGCACGCAGCGCCCCGCGGTGCAGGCCGCCGAGAGCGTGCGCGCGCCGGGCGCGCAGAGGGCGTTGCAGGCGCCGCAGTGGGCGAGCGAGGACTGCGTGTCGACGCACGTGTCGCCGCAGCGCGTGAGCCCCGTGGGACAGGCCACATCGGGCACGTCGGGCACGTCGCGAACGTCGGGTGCATCGAGCACATCGGGCACGTCGCGGACGTCGGCGACGTCGGCCACGTCGAGCACATCGGGAATGTCGGGCACGTCGGATGCGTCGAGCACCTCGGATGCGTCGGCGACGTCGGGCACATCGGGCACGTCGCGGACGTCGGGTGCATCGAGCGCGTCGGGCTTGTCGCCTGCGTCGAACACGTCGGACGCGTCGAGCACATCCATCACGTCGGAGCTGTCGACGCTCGCATCGAGAAGCGTCCACCCGAAGGAGGGATGGTTCAGCGCGCAGCCCGCGACGAGCGCGAGCAGCGGGAGCCTCGATGGGAGCGTCGGCACGGTGCGCTTCATGGCGTCAGAAGCACAGCGCGTAGCAGGAGAGGCCGCTGCCGCAGCGTCCGAACCAGCAGCAGGCCTGACCGCGACCGCCGCAGATGCACGTGCCCGCCGTGCACGCGCCGCTCACCGCACACGCGTTGCCGCAGGCGCCGCAGTTCGCGTCGTCGTTGCGGGTGTTCACGCAGCGCCCGCCGCACGCGGTCTGTCCCGACGGACACCGGCACATGCCGCCCATGCACGACGCGCCCGTGGGACACACCGTTCCGCACGCGCCGCAGTTGCGCGCGTCGTTCTGGAGGTTCGCGCACGCGCTCCCGCACGCGGTCTGCCCCGAAGGACACTCGCAGCGTCCCGCGGTGCAGGCCTGGCCCGTGAGGCACGCGGTTCCGCACGCGCCGCAGTTGCGGATGTCGGTCTGCGTGTCGACGCAGGTGCTGCCGCACGCCACACGAGGCGACGCACACGCGATGCAGAGACCGCTCGTGCCGGCGCACGCCTGTCCCATGGGGCAGGGCCGGTTGCAGCCGCCGCAGTGGAGCGGATTCGAGAAGCCCGCGACCTCGCAGCCGTTGGCGTCGATCGCGTCGCAGTTGCCGTAGCCGGGCGTGCAGACCAGCGAGCACGATCCGCCGACGCACGAGACCGAGCTGTTGGGACGCGACTGGCACGCGTTGCCGCAGGTTCCGCAGTGCGTCGCGGAGGTGGCGAGGTTCTCTTCGCAGCCGTTCGCTTCGAGGCCGTCGCAGTCGCCGAAGCCCATGTTGCAACGGGGGACGCACATGCCGCCCACACACGCCGCCGCCGCGTTGGCGCGCGCCGCACACGCGCGTCCGCACGCGCCGCAGTGGGCGTTGCTCGTGGTGGTGTCGGTCTCGCAGCCGTTGGCCGCGTTGCCGTCACAATCCGCGAGGCCCGGCGCGCACGCGCACGCGCCCATGGAGCACACCTGGCCGCCCGCACACACGCGCCCGCACGCGCCGCAGTTCATCGCGTCGGTCTGCGCGTCGACACACACCGCTCCGCAGCGGGTGAGCGAGGCGCCGTCGCACGGAACGTCTGCCGCGCCGTCGTCACCCGGCACGTCGGCCACGTCGATGACGTCGGGCACATCGGCGACGTCGGGCGCGTCGGGAACGTCGGGCGCGTCGGGAACGTCGACCACGTCGGTCGCATCGGCCACGTCGTCGGCGTCGGGCGCGTCGTCGGCGTCGAGCGTCGGCCCGTCGTCGGCGACCGTCACATCGCTGTCGGGGCGGTCGACGGGAAAGTCCGCGGGAAGGTCGATGGGCGCATCGACGGGACCGTTGTCGACGAGCGCAGTCTCGGAGGGAGGGGCGTCCGTCCAGCCGAAGGAGGGGTGGTTCAGAGCGCACGCGGCGCTGGTGGCGATCACCCCCAGGAGGAGGTACGGGCGCGGCATCAACATCTCCCTTCGAGGGTGGAGCTTTGCCGGGCCGCGATCACCTTTTCAACGCGTTCTTTCGCGAAACGCCGCACGACGCGCGCTTCGCCCGAGGCGCGTTGCAACGTTACGAGTTGAGCGGAATGTACGTGGTGCAGGGGCCGCCGGGGCCCGTGCGGATCGAGGTGATCCCGCTGCTCGTGACCCAGCCCAGGTTGGTGCACTGGTAGAACACCCGATCGCTGCGGCTCTGCACGCAGGCGCCGAGGCTCATGTCGCGTCCCCACGTCGTCGAGTAGCACGTGCGCCCGCCGTTCTGGCCCGGCGCAGGCGTCGACGGGGTCGTCGGCATCGAGGGCGCGCTGCTGCCCGAGCCGCATCCGAGGGGCGTGGTGTTGGCCACGCGCTCGGCGCGCACGACGACGCGGTCGCTCCATCCCGCGCTGCCGATGTTGTAGAGCTCCCGGGTGATCGCGGGCGACGCGTCGATGATCGGCTTGCGGGCCGCGCGCTCGACGCAGATGTTGGGTCCCACGTCGGCCACGGTGGTGACACACCAGCGACCGTTGCTCGGGTTGGTGAGCTTCACGCGCGCACCACAACCGAAGCGCCAAGAGTCGGCGATGTAGAGCCCGCGCCCGTCGGCCCGCCCCGCGCACGCCATGGGCTGCGCGTCGCTGCCGCCGCCGAAGGTGGTGATGTAGTAGGTGTTGTCGCTGGGGATCGTGCGTCCGGCGATCTCGCCGGTGCGCGGGCAGTAGTACCCGCCGACGGTGAGGTCGGAGACGAGCGTGGCGGAGTAGGGATCGCCCTCGACCTCGACGTCGTTGCCGAGACAGCCCGCGAGGGCGGCGAAGGGGAGCGAGGCGGCGAGCAGGCGGCGCAGCGTCATCGTGGGGCGGAGTCCTCTCGGGCGTCGATGATTGCAGGGGGCAGGCCGCACAGAACAACTGAAAACAAGTGCCTTCGCGTGGTCACACGGGTGACGTGGGTACGACCATCGATGGTCAACGGAGCCCCATCGCGCACCGCGGCGTGGCCGTGCGATAGGGTCGCGACCATGGCGAAGGTGCTCGTTCCCCTGCCCGATCGTGATTTCGATGTGACCGAGGTGGCGGTTCCGTGGCGGCTGCTCACGGAGGCCGGTCACGAGGTGGTGTTCGCGACGGAGGAGGGCGCGATGCCCGCGGCGGATCCGCGGCTGCTCACGGGCGTGCTCTTCGGGCAGCTCGGGGCCGAGCGCGAGCCCGTCGCGTTCTACCGCGCGCTCGAACAGGACCGGTCGTTCCGCGCGCCGCTGCGATGGCGCGACGTGAACCCGAGCGCGTGGGATGCGCTGGTGCTCCCCGGCGGACACGCGCAGGGGATGAAGCAGTACCTCGGGGGCGAGGCGCTCCACGCGAAGGTGGCGGCGTTGTGGGCGCGGGAGATTCCCGTGGCCGCGATCTGTCACGGCGTGCTCGTGCTGGCGCGCGCGAAGGACGCGCAGGGGGTTCCGCTGCTCCGCGGCCGACGCACGACGTGTCTGCCGAAGTACATGGAGCGCACCGCGTGGATGCTCACCGCGTGGAAGCTCGGGGACTACTACCGGACCTATCCCGCGTACGTCGAAGACGAGGTGCGCGGCGCGCTCGCGAGCCCATCGCACTTCGAACGCGGCCCGGTGAACCTCGTCACGCGGGGCACGCGCACCGACGACCGCGCGGCCTTCGTGGTCGAAGACGGCGCGTACCTCTCGGCGCGGTGGCCCGGTGACGCGTACCTGTTTGCGAAGCGGCTGATCGCGAAGCTCGCGCGCTGAGGTTCAGCGCAGCGACGACGTGTCGACGGTGAGGGCGCGCAGGCGCGGCGGCGACGACGGCGTGGCCTCGTGGGCGAGGCGCGCGAGGTGGAGCGTGTTGCCCACGGCGTCGAGGTCGAGCTCGTCGGTCATCGCGCCGTCGGCGAGCGTGAGGCGCGTGCGCTCGATGAGCGTGGCGCCGACCTCGTAGAGCGTGAGCTCGGTGCGCGTGCGGTCGGTGGCGATGCGCGCCGTGGCCGCGCAGCCGGGGCCCGCGGGAGGCCCGTACGTGATCACGTAGTCGCGGTCGAGGTACTGCCGCGCGACCGCGAGCCACACGCGTCCGTCGGCGGTGCGCGCGAGGTCGTGGGAGCCGAAGCCGCCGAAGGTTCCGCGCGCGGTGCAGCTCGACGACGACGAGCACATGCCCGGACGGAACGCGCCCGTCGAGATGCCCGGACACGCCATGTCGGTGCCGCGCGCGGTGTTGGCCACGAGCGTGTCGGTGAAGCCCGTCGCCGACGGCGTGAACACGTGCACGCCCTCGTCGAGTCCCACGGCGACGACCGGTCCGCCCGTGGCGCGCGACTCGACGGCGACGTGGTTGAATGCCTCGGCGGTGCCAGGGCGCTGCACGTACACGTTGCGGTTCGTGCCCGCGGTGGTGAGCGTGAGCGTGCGGCTCGACGTGTCGGGCGTGAGCGTGAGCCAGCGCGCGAGGGTGGCGTCGCCGCTCCCATCGGCGTTGACCGTGGTGGCCGCGAAGCGACCGAAGGGAACGCCGTCGGCGAGGGCGGTCTGGCTCCACGTGGTGCCCGTGCGCATCGCGAGGCGCCAGGTGCCCGTGCCCTCGCCGTAGCTGTACACAAACGAGCGGCGTCCATCGGCGTGACGGAGCCCGTTGCCCATGGTGATGGGCGCGTAGCCCGTGCCGTGGAGCACGGTGCGACGCCACGGTCCCGCGGCGCGCTCGTACACGGCGAGGGCCTCGCGGTCGCTCGCATCGGCAGACCACGCGGCCATGATCGTCTCGCCCTCGGGCGCGGGGTGCACGCGCGCAGGCCAGTTGGCCGTGGGCACACGCTCGGCGGTGCCCGTGCGCGCGCTCCAGTTCACGCGGAAGAGCACCGGGTGGAAGCCCCCGAAGTTGTCGACGTACGAGACCTGCGTGCCCGTCGCGGCGCCTGCCACGGCGAGGCCGAATCCGTCGCCCGTGCAGCGCAGCGCGGCGTTTCCCGTGACCGCACAGGTGGCCGTTCCACAGAGGCCCGCGACGGGCTCGTGCACCACCGTGCAGTCGCTCGGGAGCGGATCGAGGCCGCCATCGCTCACGGGCACATCGCTCACGGGCACATCGCTCGCGGGCACATCGCTCACGGGCACATCGCTCACGGGCACATCGCTCACGGGCACATCACGCGGAGGCACGTCGCTCACGGGCACGTCGCTCACGGGCACATCACGCGGAGGCACATCGCTCACGGGCACATCGCTCGTGGGCACGTCGCTCGTGGGCACATCGCTCACGGGCGCGTCGGTGGTCGACGCATCGGGACCTCCGTCGCGCACGATGGCGCCATCGGAAGCGCCATCGGACGCAGCGTCGGGCGGCGTCACGGTGTCTCCACACGCGGCCGTCAGCACAAGCACACCCACAAGACCGAAGGAGGCGCGGCAGTTCATCACGGGCCAAGAGGTCGCACGGGATGTGCCGCACTTGAAATGGGCGCTGCGACGAATTGGCACCGGGACACGCGGCGCGCGCCCTTGCACATCGTGGCTCAGTCGGCGGGGGACTCGGCGCGGCGGCGGAACTCGTAGACGAAGCGCAGCGTCGCGCCCGCCACGTCGGCGTTGAAGCGCACCTGCGCGTCGGACCGGAGCGACTCGCCGCCCACGCGCTTCCAGATGGCCTCGAACGCGTCGCCGTCGACCGCAAGGCGCTGTTCGAAGGTCGCCCGCACCACGACCGCCACGCCCTCCCTCGCCCGCGAACGGAGCACGCGGTCGGCCGCGAGCTGCACCGCGCCCACCACGCCGTGATGCGCGTCGACCTCGCGGAAGCGCTGCCCGCGGTCGATGCACACCACCGAGCACACGCGCACGCCCTCGCCGAGGCACGCCTGGTACACGTCGCGGGCGAAGCGCACGGGGGCCGTCCACGAGGCCGCGTCGCCGGGGCGCGTGCGGGGGTCGGAGACGGTCACCGCGAAGGTGTCGCCCACACGTTCGTGAATGACCGCGGCGCCGCCGAACCACCCCTCGGCGCGTCGCACCGCGCGGGCCACGGTTTCGAAGCGGCGTGAGAGGTCGGGGCCCGCCGCGCCGTCGTCGGCGAGGGCCACGAGGCAGTAGGCGAAGGTCTCTCCGTCGTCGGCGCGCAGCACGTCGTCGGCGCCAAGCCACGCGTCGAGGGCGCCCACGATGCGCGCGTGGTCTTCGTCGGGGTCGAGCACGAGCTGTCGGAGCAGCTTCACGAAGCCCTCGTGGGGCACACGCTCGGGCCGCGCGAGAAGGTCGTCGAGGGCCTCGGTCGCGAGCTCGCGGAGGCGCTGAAGCAGGTCGGGCGTGAGCGGTCCCGAGCGGAGCGCGCGGGCCACGAGGTGCAGGGCGTCGCGCTGCATCACCGTGAGCGTCTGCGCGGGACCGGTCATCTCCGCGGGGCGCGCATACCACGCGGGCACGAGGGCCGGACGGTCGGTCACACGCGCGAAGGCCACGGGCATCGAGCCCGCGAGGTCGAGGCGGAGGAGCGTTCCCACCGGGGGCACGTCGGGGTCGAGGAGCGACGGAGCGACGAGGCAGAGACGACGCGTGCGGTCGCCGTCGTTCGCGGGCGCGCGGGCCGCCACGAGCGCCACGTGGAGGCGCAGCGCGTGGTAGAGCGCGTCGCGGAGATCCTGCGCGACGACGCGCGCGTCGTGGGGCGCGGTGTGCTCCGACGACCACTGCGCATAGAGGGTCTTCGCGTGCGCATCGACGGCCTCGCACGCGCGGTCGAGGGGATCGTCACCGCGCGACTCATCGGGCTTCGAAGCGAGCAGCGCGCGCACCGCGTCGACGAGGGATTCATCGACGGACACGCGCCAGTCGCCGTACTCCACGGGGGCGGCGGTCCATGCGTCGAGGGCGCGCGCGGGCAGCGGGAGCAGCGCCGACGGAACGCGCGCCAGGGTGAAGCTCGTACGCGCTTCGAGCACGCCGAGGTCGTCGTCGAGGGCCGACGTGTAGCGCCGCGCGATGTCTCCCACCCACCGCGTCTTGGCCTCGAAGGACTCGCGGTCGAAGGGGTCGAGACGGTGCCGCGCGGGGGGCGCGAAGGGCTGCTCGCTGGGCGCGTCTTCGGTGATCCAACGGCGCACGGTGCCCGGCGGCATCGACGCGCGCTCGGCGCTCGCCTCCCACGCTTCATCGAGCGGAAAGGCCTGCAACAGCGTGGCGACGACGTGGGTCATCGGTCCGCCCACGGAGGTCGTGAGGCAGTGCGAGACCTCGCGCGTGGCCGTGAGGTCGGGGTGCAGCGCGGGCGTGCCGGAGAGGTACGTCTCGGGCCGCGTGAAGGCGTGGAACGCGCGGGCGATCTGCACGAGCCCCGAGGCCGCGAGCGCGTGCCCGAACGCGAGGAGTCCGCCGTACGGATTGGGCCACCAGGTGAGCGAGCGCTGCATCGCATCGAGCGGCGAGAAGCCCAGCGAGAGCAGGAACGCGAGCTCGATGGAGGGGAACGCGTCGTGGAGCACCGCGAAGGCCGACGCGCGGAGAAAATCGAGGTTGGTGCCCGTGGCCCGGCGCAGCTCGGAGAGCGCCTGGCGCATGGCCTTGAAGTACACGAAGGGCTCGGCGCGACGGGTGAGCGCCCCGCGCGCGTCGCCCTCGCCCACGCCGAGCACGCGCACGAGGCGGGGGCGGCGTCCCTGGGCGCGCTCGCGTTCGATCCAGCGCTCGACGAGGGCGCGGTCGGTGGTGAGCACCACGGCGCACGCGCCGACGCTGGCCCAGGCCATGTGCTGGTAGCCCATCCAGCGGGAGTACGGGCGGTTCCATCGCGGGGGCTGCGCGGCGGTGTCGGCGGCGTTGCGCTGCGTGGCGCGGTACTCGTCGGCGAGGGCGAGCTTGGCGTCCATCCACGCGTCGAGCCATCGGCGAAAGGCCGCTTCATCGCCGCGTCGGTGCACCTCGCGCTGACGGTGGTAGAGCGCGTCGGCGAGCAGGTCGCCCACGGCCACCATGTTGAGCCCCTGCGCGCGCTCGTCGGCTTCGACCACGCGGGCCACGGTGTCGATCACGTTCGCGTTGGGCGGAAACGACTGGCCCGCCACGACGAGTGCGGTGGCCGGTCCGTCGGCGCCGCGGAGCTGCTGGAGCGCCGAGGAGAAGAGCACCGCGCCCGCGTCGCTCGACCCGAGTTCGAAGCGCGTCTGGCACCGGTCGGCGAGCCCGAGCTTCTTCTTCAGGTCGAGGAAGCGGTTGAGCACCTCGCTCAAAAAAGCCGCGTCGCGACCGGGGAACGTGATGCCCAGGAGGTGCGTGACCGAGGGGGCTGCGTCCCTGCCGCCGAGGGCGTCGAGGCAGCGCTCGCACGCGAGGCGCATGAGGTGTTCGAGGGGCGGAGGTCCGCCGGCGCCGCGCGCGCGGGGCTCGGTGAACACCCGCGAAGGCGCGTCTCCGCGGGGGTACGAGTACTCCGCGGCGAGGAGGTAGACCGACCGCGTTCGTCCGCTGCGCATGACGGGTCTGAGTACGTCACCTCGTGCGCCGGGGGCAAAGGCTCTCGTGTTGCGCAACCGCGGCGCGTATGATCCGCGGGGATATGGCGATGGAACCGGGCGACGCGGGACGCGAGGGGCTCCCGCCGACCCGCACGTCCGACGAGGAGACCGAGCCGCTCGACGAGGCTCTGGAGCCGTCGGTCGCGCGAACGGTCGGCGGGCGCTACGCGTTGCAGCGCCGCATCGGCACGGGAGGCCACGGCGAGGTGTGGTCAGCGCGCGACGGGCTCACGGGGCGCGACGTGGCGGTGAAGCTCCTGCGCGACGCCTCACGGGGAACGTTCTCGGCCCGCGTGCGCCGCGAGATCGCCGCGTTGCGATTGCTCCACGTGCCCGGCGTGGTGCGGCTGCTCGACGAGGGCGCCGACGAGCTGGGCGCCTTCGTGGTGATGGAGCTCCTGCGCGGCACGGCCTTTCCCGGTCGCGCGACGCCGTGCACCTGGGGCGAGATCGCCGAGACCACCGTGGCCCTCCTCGAAACGCTCGGGCGCATCCATCACGCGGGCGTGGTGCACCGCGACCTGAAGCCCGCCAACGTGCTCGTCGACGACGCGGGCCTCCCCACGGTGCTCGATTTCGGCGTGGCCTTCGCCCCGATGGAGGGCACCGGCGACGCGGCCCCCGAGATGGTCGGCACGCCTGCGTACCTCGCCCCCGAACAGGTCGCGCGCGAGCCCGTCTCGCCCGCCACCGACCTCTACGCCCTCGGGCTCATGCTCTACGAAGCCCTCAGCGGCCGCTCGGCCTTCGAGGGACACGCCGTGCAGGCCGTGATGTACGCGCGGGTGTTTCGCGATGCAGAGCCGCTCCGCACGTGGGCGCCGGGCGTTCCGCGCGCGGTGGCCGAGACCGTCGATGCGCTCCTGCGAAGGCGTCCCGATGCGAGGCCCCGCGACGCCGCCGAGGTGATCCGCATGCTCCGCGGCGACCGCGCGGCGGCCGACGTGACGGGCGTGACCCGCATCGCGCTCCCGCGGCTAGGCGGCGACGGTCCCGTGCGCGCCATCGCCGACGCGCTCGCGGCGGGGCGCAGTGTGGATGTGGTGGGTGCGACGGGCGCAGGCCGCACGCGGGCGCTGCGCGAGGCCCTCGACCTGCTCGCGATGCGCGGCGTTCGAAGCGTCGGTGCGATGACCGCGCGCGACCCCTACGCCTCGCTCTCCGCGGTGCTCGGGAGTGTGATCGACGACGAGGGCGCGGTGCCCTCCGACGAGGCCGTCGACGCGCTCCTCGATGCGCGACTCGGTGACGGCGCGGTGGTGGTCGCCGACGACGCCGAGCGCCTCGATCCGTGGACGCGCAACGCCCTCGTGCGACGCGCGCGCAGGGCGCCGGTGCTCCGCGCGTTGCGCGCGGGGAGTGACGACGTGGCCGCGGTGACGGTGACGCTGCGGCCGCTCACCGTCGACGAGCTCGCGCCGATGTTCGCGGGCCCCGAGCGCATCTTTCACATCCCCGGCGATGCGGCGCGGGCGCTGTGGACGCGCACGGGCGGACTCGCGGCGCGTGTGGCTGCGGAGGTCTCTGCGTGGGTGCGCGCCGGCGTCGCGCGGTGGACGCCCGAAGGGAGGCTCTCCGTCGACCGTCGCGCCCTCGACACGCTGTCGTTGAGCACGCTCTCGCCGCGGCCGCGGGCGCTGCGTGTGGCGGGTCGGTCGGTGTTTCCGCCGTCGATCGAGGGAGGCGGTCCCGACGCGTCGGGGAGCGAGCTGCTCGCGTGGGTGTCGCTCGCGGCGCCCGAGTCGACGACGGCGCTCCTCGCGGCGGTGACGGGCTGGGCCGAGACGCGCGTGGCCACCACCCTCGACGCGCTCGCCCGCGACGGCCGCGTGCGCTGCGACGACCACGGCGCGTGGGAGCTCGCCGCGCCCTTCGCGAGCGACACCGTGTGGACGCCCTCGCAACGCCGCTGCGCCCACGCCGCCCTCGCGGCCACCTTCGCGCCGGGCACCGAAGGACGCCTCGCGCACCTCGTCGCCGCCGCGAGCCTCGACGGCCCCGAAGCCCACGACGACCGCGCCGCAGAAGAGATCGCCCACGAGGCTGTGGCCCTCGCCCGACGGCGCGCGCGCGAGGGGCGTGTGGGTCCCGCGATCGCGGCGCTCTCCGAGGCGATGATGGCCTCGCGACGCCTCGGGCTCGCGGCCGACGCGCCCGCGCACCACGCCCTGCTCGCCGCGTGGGTCTCGCTCGCGCTCGCCGATGGAACGCCGCACGCCCTCGACCGCGTGCACTACGAGATCTGTCGCGCGAGCACGCGCACCGCCGACGTGGAGCACCTCTCGGCCCTCGTGCGCGCGGCCCTCGGCGCGCGATCGGGTGGTGCGCGCGGGTTGAGCCTCGCCGACGCGGTGGAGCCCTTCGCCGACCCCGAGCTCGAACGTTGTCGCCATGCGGTGCGGGTGCAGGCCGCGCGCAGGGCCTCGCTCGCCGACGAGGCGCGCGTGGTCGACGAGCTCGCGCGTTGGGCCGACGCCACGGGCGACGACGCCGCGCGGGCCCAGTACGCGGAGTGGTGCGGACGGCTGCGGTACCGACAGCTCCGCTTCGTCGAGGCGGCGCAGCTCCACGAGCAGAGCCTCCAGCTCGAACCCACGGCGCGACGGCGTCTCGGCGCGCTCACGGGGGCGGCGTCGGCGTGGCTCGATGCGCTGCGCCCCGACCGCGCGGCGACCTTCGCGCAGCAGCTCTGCGCCGAGGCGGCGGCGTGCAAACACCCTTATTTTGAAGCCTGGGGAGAGTACCTCGTCCGCGCGGCCGCCTACCGCAACGGCGCCCCGCTCACGCCCGACCTGGAGCTCACGCGCCTCGTGGCGCAGCTCGGCGTGCGCGACCTCGAAGCGCTCGCCACGGTGAACGAGGCGGCCATCGCGTGGCGCTGCGGAGACCGCGACGTCGCGCGCCAGCTCGCGTCGCACGCCCACGCGCTGTGGGTGGCGTCGGGGTGGGTTCCCGGTGCGGGGCTCGCGCGGAGCCTCGCGGTCGCGAGCGGCGCGCCCATCGACCGCGCGGAGCTCGACGTGCTCAGCGCATGGGCGGCGACGAGCCCGCTCGTGCGCGTGGGGCTTCAGTCGCTGGCGCTCCTCGCGACGGCCGTGCCTTCACGCGTGAAAGACTTCGCCGCGCTCGCGAGCCCGCTTCTCGCGGCCGTTCCCGACGCCGAACAGAAATGCCGACTGGAGGTGCTCTCGTCGCGTGAAGCGGGGGAGCACCTCCAGTCGGTCGTTCGAGCGTAAGGGTGCAGCGACGCCTCATGGCGTGGGGGGGACCGCCGGCGTCGCCGCTCGCGAGAACACATCGCACGGGCCGTGCCGCGCGAGGTTTTCAGGGATCTTCGGCGATTCGCACGGCGCGCCTCCGCGGCGCTTTGCAGATGTGAAACGACCGATTGCCGCGCTGCAATCGTCGGGGTGTTTCAGCCCGTCGCGAAGAAGGTCGGGAGCGCGAGCGCCAGGTTGTAGAGCGTGTGCACGGCCCACGGCACGACGAGTCCGCGGGTGCGGCGACGGAGCCACCCGTTGGCGAGTCCGACGGCGGCGATTGGCACGAGCCCGAGGCGCGCGCCTTCGAGCTGAAGCGCGTGCATGAGGGTGAAGAGTGCCGCCGGTGCGATGACCGCGGCGAGGTCGTCGGCCTCGCCCGTGATGCGCGACACGAGGCGACCGAGAAGACCGCGGAAGAAGAGCTCCTCGGGCAGCGGCGCGCACACGGCCCCGAGCGCGATGACGTAGCGCAGGGGCATCGACTCGACGGCCTTCGCGAGGTGGCTCTCGCCCGCGTGGGGCATCGCGAGCGTGACCGAGAGCGCCAGCGCGAGGAGCCCCGTGGCCCACAGCACCGCCGTCGTGGCCCATCGTTCGGGCGGGCGCGTGAGCTCCACCGCGCGACGCACGGGACGCTGCGTGAGCGCGCCGAGCATCGCCATCGCCGCCCCCGCGAGCAGGAGCTGTTGCAGCACCAGCGACGCGAGCACGGTCTCGCCGCGCAGGCCGCCGCGGAGCACGGTCACCTGCGAGCCCACGTTCACCGCGAGGAGCGCCACGAGCGCGATCACGAGGCCCGCGTCACCGCGCATCACCGCGGGCAGCGTCGAGGGCGCGGGGAGCGCATCGACCACACCGTCGTCGTCGCGCGGCGCGAGGCGCGGACCGAGCACCAGCAACGACACCCCGACGAGCACACCGAGCAGCGCGAGCGCGTCGAGCGACGAGAGCGATCCGCCGGTGCGCACCGTCACCGAGGTGAGCGACGCCGGGCGAGGCGCATGGAGCGAGAGCGTGACGCGGGCGGCGCGTGCGGTGCTCCACGCGGCGTCGACACACGAGCGCGCGAGCGAGGTGTTCGCCGTGGCCTCGACGCGCGCGAGGGTGCGAGGTCCGTCGTGCACGGCGAGCGAGAGTCCGCGGAGCGGCGAGGCGGCGCAGACGCGCACGCGGATCTGACCGTCGTCGGGCGCGCGGAAGGTGCCCAGCGCGAGCGATGCGTCGGTGCCCGTCTGCCACGCGGACACGGCCTGCGCGGCGCGCTCGTCGAGACGTTCCTCGCGGTCGAGACGACGCGCGGTGCGCCACGCGCCGACGAGCGAGAGCGCCAGCGAGAGCGCGCCGAGCGCCATCACCACCCGTCGCGGAAGGGGACTTGTCGGAGGAGCGGGAGCCATCGTATTCCGTGGGGCGCGGGACCGTAGCAGAGTGATCCCGACGGTGTGGCGAGGTTCGCGCGTGAACGTGTGGGTGAAGGAACTCGGATGCATCGCGCTCGCCGCCGTCGCGTGCGCGGTGATCGTTCCTCGCGTGCTGATGCCGCCCCTCGCCGAAGCGCAGCGCCCGCCCGCGCACCTGCGCCGCGCGGTGGCCGTCCCCTCGCCCGCCCCCGACGCCCCGACGACGGATGCCCCCGTGACCGAGCTCGCACACGACGACAGCGACGCGATCACCCCCGCCTCGCTGGCGCACCTCCCGCCGCGCGCGCGACGTGACCGCCTGCGCGCGCTCCCCGCGGGACTGCGCTTCGAAGACGGCCGCTGGATCGCCGACCTCCGTCAGCTCCCTCCGCCGCGGGAGGCGCTCGCGGGGCTCTCGATCGCGCCGCCCGGTGAAGGCCCGCAGCCCGAGGGCTTTCTCGTCACGCAGTGCGACCGCGCGGGCTTTCTTCGCCTCGCGGGCGTGCGTCCCGGTGACGTGCTCATCGGCGTGAGCGGCATGCCCCTGCGCAACCCCGACGACGCGCTCGACGCCGTGGCGAGGCTCCACCACGCGGACCGCGCGACCTTCGAGTTCCTGCGCAACGGCGCGCGCTACCGCGTGCCCGTCGAGCTCGTGAACCGCCCCGCAGGCATGGCGCTGGGGCTGTGATCCGCCGCGCGTTCGCGTCGCTCGCGCTGTGCCTCCTCCCGCTTCCGACACAGGCGCAGGTCGCGCGCGATGCGTCCGTGATGGATGCGTCGACCGATGCGCCCGACGCCGCGGTCGTCGATGCCGCTGCCGTCGATGCGTCGACGGATGCGTCGGTGCGTGAGGTGCCCGAGGGAGACCCGCTGATCGAGACGCCGCGCAGCGCGACGGAGATCGCGATGCTCACGCCGCGGCAGTGCCTCCGTGCCCTCACGCGCGCCGACGTGGCCTTCGAACGAGTGCGCTGGGGATCGTCGGGCATGGCGACGCCGGTGGTCGTGCGCGGACCGATCGGTGGCGTGGTGTTTCGCGCGAGCCGCGACCCCGTCGTGCACGAGACGATGGACTGCCTCCTCGCGCTCACCCTCGTGCGCTACGCACGCTTTCTGCGCGCGCGGCACGTCCGCGAGGTGCGTCACCTCTCGGTGCACCGACCGGCCACGCCCGACGACGTCGCGGAGCATCCGCTGCCGCCGCGGCACGCGGGGGGTCTCGCCATCGACGCGGCGGTGTTCGTCTTCGACGACGGCACCGAATACAACGTGACCCGCGACTTTCACGGACGCCTCGGCGCGCCCGTGTGTGGTCCCACGGCGCGCGTGCTCGATGCGCCCGAATCGCGCGCGCTGCGTTCCCTCTTCTGCGACGCCGCGCGGGCGGGGATCTTTCACGTCGCCCTCTCGCCCAACTTCAATGACGAGCACAGGAACCACTTCCATCTCGAAGTGGCGCGCAGCGTGTCGTGGCTGTTCGTGCGCTGAACGGACGATGCCCTCGTTCCACCGACGATCGCCGCACGCGGCGGAGTACAGAGATTCGGAAAAGCTGCGTGACGACGGGAACGGCCCTGCGGTACTTTCGACGACCCATCGGGCACCGGCGACGCCGCCCACCCATGAAGCCCTGTCGCAATGGCTGCAACGACCGCGATCGAACGAATCGGCACCACGATCGCGCAGCGCTACGAGCTGCGTCGCCTCATCGGTGAGGGCGGGTTCAGCACGGTCTTCGAAGCGGTGCACAACGTCACCGGGCGTCCGGTCGCGATCAAGCTGCTGCACGCGCACCTCACGCAGACCGACCAGATCGCCGAGCGCTTTCTCATGGAGGCGCGCGCGATGGCGCGCATCAACCACGAGGGCATCGTGCAGGTCATCGACGCGGGCACCGACGTCGAGGGCAGTGTGTACATCGCCCTTGAGTTGCTCGACGGCGAGTCGCTCGAAGCGATGTTGCTCCGCGAGAAGACGCTTCCGTGGCCCACCGCGGTGAGCATCTGCATCGACGTGCTGGGCGCGCTCGCCGAGGCCCACAAGCACTCGATCATCCACCGCGACATCAAGCCCGGGAACATCTTCATCGCCGCGAAGCCCGGCGGCGGAACGCGCGCGCGGCTCCTCGATTTTGGCATCGCGAGCGTCACGCGCGAGAAGGGCAAGCTCACCGCGGCGGGGATGATCCTCGGCACGCCCGAGTACATGTCTCCCGAGCAGGGACGCACCTCGAACGTGGGCCCTCCCTCGGACCTCTGGGCCGTCGGCATCGTGATGTGGGAGTGCCTCACGGGTCGCACGCCCTTTCTCGGCGAGACGGCCACCGACACGCTCATCAAGATCGCCACGACCGACGCGCCGCCCATTCGCACCGAGGTTCCCGAGCTGCCCCTCGGCGTCGCGGCCGTGATCGACAAGTCGCTGAGCCGCGACCTCGCCCATCGCTTTCGCACCGCCGACGAGATGCGCGAGTCACTGCTCCGCGCCACACGCCGCGGCAACGAGTCGGCGCCCCGTACGCCCACACGTCCGCCCGCGGTGGTGCACCCCGGCGACGAGCGATGGGCCCCGGCGCCCACCGACGTGGTGAGCCTCGACGCGCTCGCCTCCGTGGGCAGCACAGAGGTCACCCCGGGACGCCCCGTCGCCCCCGTGGTGTCGGGCGATGCCGGCGCCCGCGTGGCCCGCCCCGCGACGCTCCCGCCGGCCAACAAGGTGCTCTCGCCGCCGCGGCGTCCGTCGTCGCCCGCGGTCGCTGCTGCGCGTGCGGCGCCCACCCG
>CAMFHP010000129.1 GCA_945952225.1 uncultured Myxococcaceae bacterium | reverse complement strand
CTCCTTGCGCTGGTGGCCCGCAAGGCGGCCGAGGGCACAGGCGACCTGTGCGCGTTGTGGCTCTGCTCCGACGATGGCCGCTGGATCTCGCTCGGCGGCGCACACGACGGTGACGGCGCTGCGGTGGCGCGGCTGCGCGCGCTGTGCTCACGGCCGATGCTGCTCACCGAGGCGCCGCTCTTCGAAGCGGTCGTGCGCGAGCGTGAAGCCCTCTTCGTGCCCGAGGTGGGCGACGACGACGGGCTCGCGGCCTCGGCCCGCGCGTGGCTGCTGGAGCTCGGCGCGCGCTCGGTTCTTGTGGCGCCGCTGCGGGTGCAGCGACGCGCGGTGGGCGCGCTCCTCGTGCTGCGCCACCGCAACGACGACGGCCCCCTCAGCGAAGACGAGTGGGACTTCGCGCAGACCGTCGCCGACCACGCCGCGCTGGCGCTCTCGCACGCGAGCCTCGCGGGCTCGGTGCAAGACGAGCTCACCGAGCGGCGACGCGCCGAGGCCGCGCTCGCGAGCACCGAGGAGCAGCTCCGGCAGATGCAGAAGATGGAGGCCGTGGGGCGCCTCGCGGGCGGCGTCGCGCACGGGTTCAACAACATCCTCTCGGTGGTGCTGAGCTACACCGATCTGCTGCTCGCCGACCTGGCGCCCGACGACCCGCGGGCCCACGACCTCGCGGAGATCCGCTCGGCGGGCGAGCAGGCCGCGGAGCTCACGCGACAGCTCCTCACGTTCAGCCGTCGGCAGGTGACGCGGCCCCGTTCGCTCGACCTGAACCAGGCGCTCACGCGCGTCGCGGCGATGCTGCGCAGCGTGCTCGGTGACGACGTCGACCTGGTGATCAACACCGGCGCGAACCTCTGGCCCGTGCGCATCGATCCGGGGCAGGTCGAGCAGGTGCTGATGAACCTCGCGGCCAACGCGCACGACGCGATGCCCCTCGGCGGCACGCTCACCGTCGAGACGCGCAACGTCGACCTCGGCGACGACTACGTGCGCGCGCAGGTGGGCGTCGAGCCCGGCTCCTACGTGCAGCTCACGGTGAGCGACACGGGCCACGGCATGGACCGCGAGACCCTCGACCGCATCTTCGAACCGTTCTTCACCACGAAGGTGAAGGGACGCGGCGCGGGCCTCGGCCTCGCCACGGTGTTCGGCATCGTGCGGCACGCGGGCGGGCACATCCGGGTGTTCTCCGAGCCGGGGCTGGGCACGACGTTTCGCATCTATCTTCCGCGCACGTCGTCGGAGTCGTCGGAGCTTCCGCGACCCATCGTGCCGGCCTTCGAGGCCTCGCGGGGGGCGCTCACGGTGCTGCTCGTCGAAGACGATCCGCAGGTGCGCGAGGTGGTGCGGGGGATTCTCGAACGGGCCGGTCACCGCGCCCTCGTGGCCGAGGGACCCGACGAGGCGCGCGCGCTCGCGGCGCAGCACGGCGGACGCATCGACCTCCTGCTCACCGACGTGGTGATGCCGCGCATGAGCGGCCCGCAGCTCGCGGAGACCCTCGGCGCGCAGCACCCCACGATGCGTGTGCTCTTCATGTCGGGCTACACGTCGGACATGGTCGCGCAGCGCGGGCACGTGGGGTCGAGCGCGGCGTTTCTCGAGAAGCCCGTCACGCCCGAATCGCTGCTGCGCAAGCTCGCCGAGCTCTACGGGGAGTGAGCCGAGGCGCTCAGTCGTCGGTCCAGCGGATGCGCGCGGCGAGGCGCATCGCGGGCTTCTCGACGGCGACGTGGAGCAGCCAGGAGAAGAGCACGGTGAAGGCCGCCGCGCTGAGCATCACCACCACCGAGCCCCAGGTGGAGCGGGCGTGCACGAGCGACCCGATGTGCCAGCGCACCTGCGCGCCCACGATGGGGTGCAGGAGATAGATCCCGTACGACACGGTGCCGAGGAACATCAGCGGACGCCACGCGAGCCAGCGTTCGAGCCCACGGCCCTGACCCGCCAATGCGAGCACGCCCGCGGTGAACACCCCCGCCACGGGCTCCGAGCGGTCGTGGAGCATCGCCTGGTAGCCGCACCACGCCATGAAGAGCGCGAGGGCTCCGCGCATGGCCACTCGCTCGCGCGACCACCACGCGACGGCGCCGAGCGCGAAGAGGTACCAGTGCGGCACGAACCATCCGTGCAGAAAGCGCCAGTGCATCGACTGGTCGAGGGACCACACCGCGCTCGCGAGGAGCACCCAGCCCGCGTGGGCGCGCACCGGACGCAGCAGCGCGAGGGCCGCGATGAGCACGAGGTAGAACTGCACCTCGATGGTGAGCGTCCAGTAGACGGGCTGGATCTCGGGCACGCGCAGGAGTTCCTGCAGGTAGAGCAGGTGCACGCCGATGCGTTCGAGCGAGGGCACGGCGCGGTGGTCGTGGAGCTTCCACCGCCAGTAGAGCGGAATGGCGCACGACAGCGCGAGCGAGACCCAGTACGGCGGATCGAGCCGCACCTGGCGACGAAGTGCGAAGCGCGCCGCGCCGCCG
Organism: uncultured Myxococcaceae bacterium; assembly: GCA_945952225.1. Taxonomy (GTDB): domain Bacteria; phylum Myxococcota_A; class Polyangia; order Polyangiales; genus CAISKJ01. The sequence continues at coordinate 18,293 of CAMFHP010000129.1, read as the reverse complement.
AACGACACCGCGCGCTCGCCCACGGTGCCCGCGATCACGAACCCGCTCAGCACGAAGAACACCTGCACCCCGAGCCATCCCCCGTGGAGCACGTGCACGAGCTCGTCGCCGAGCGCCATCGCGAGGTGCGGGCGCAGGTCGCCGCCGGTGTAGTGGTAGAACATCACCGAGCACGCCGCGAGGCCGCGCAGCGAGTCGATGAGCGCGTACCGGGGGCGCTTCGCGGGGGTGGGGGAGCCTTCGCTCACCGGAGGGGCTGCGGGGCGTTCAGAGCGACTTGTCGACGCGCGCGGTGAGCAGGTCGACGAGGTCCATCTTGGTGACGACGCCGAGGAGCGTGCCGGGCTCATCGACGACGAGCCCGATCATGCCCTTCGAGAAGAGGTCGAGCAGGCGGCCCGCGTCGTCGCTGTCGCGCACGGTGGTGACCCGGCGGAACATCACCTCGGCCACCTTGCTCTGGAGCGAGGCGCGGCCGTCGACGAGCTTCTCGAGCACGTCGCTCTCGGTGAGGATGCCCATGATCTTGCCGTCGTCGACCACCGGGAGCTGGCTGATGCCGTGCTCCTTCATGCGCTTGACCGACTCGCTCACGGTCTCCGAGGTCGTGGCCGTGATCACCGGGCGACGCGGCAGCGCGCGCAGCAGCTCACCCACGGTGCCCGTCTCCCACGAGGTCTCGGTGAAGCCGTTCTCGCGCATCCAGCGGTCGTCGAGGAACTTGGTCATGTAGTTCCGCACCGAGTCCGCGAGGATCACCACGATGCGCTTGCCCGGCTCGCGCTTCGCGATCTGGAGCGCGGCCCACACGGCAGCGCCGCAGCTTCCGCCGCAGAGCAGTCCCTCCTGCCGGATGAGCTTGCGCGCCATGAGGAACGACGGGCGGTCTTCGCTCTTCACCCACTCGTCGACGAGCCCGCGATCGAGCACGTCGGGAATGAAGTCGTACCCGATGCCCTCGACCTTGTAGCTGTGAATGGGCCCCGGGCCCGCGAGGATCGAGCCCTCGGGGTCGACGCCGATGACCTTCACGCCGGGGATGCGCTCCTTGAGCTTGCGCGCGACGCCCGTGATGGTGCCGCCGGTGCCCGCGGTCATCACGCAGTAATCGAGCTTGCCGTCGGTCTGCGCGACGATCTCTTCCGCCGTGCCCTCGTAGTGCGCGAGGGGGTTGTTGGGGTTCGCGTACTGATCGAGCACGTGCGCGTTCGGGAGGATCTTCTCCAGGTGACGCGCGACGCCGATGTGGCTCTCGGGCGCGTCCCACGCGGCCTCGGTGGGCGTGCGGATGATCTCGGCCCCGAGGGCTTCGAGCACCACCTGCTTCTCGCGGCTCATCTTCTCGGGCATCGTGATGATCATGCGGTAGCCGTGCACCGCGGCCGCGAGGGCCATGCCGATGCCCGTGTTGCCGCTCGTCGGCTCGATGAGCGTGTCGCCGGGCTTGATGCGGCCGGTCTTCTGCGCCTCGGCGACCATGCGATGACCGATGCGGTCCTTCACCGATCCGCCGGGGTTCAGGTACTCACACTTGACCAGGATCTCACAGCCCGTGTCGGCGCCGATGCGGCGCAGGCGGACGAGGGGCGTGTTGCCGATCGCGTCGAGAATGGAGTCGTAGATCTTTGCCACGGCGGGTGCGCGCTCCTGTCGATGCTCGAAGGGAATGAACTCTCCCTCCGGTCGACCGAAGGGGGCGCAAGGTATAGAGGAAAGGTCGCCCGGCGCCTATAGGCTGGTGCGTGTCCGCGTCGGGCACCGCGGGTGCGGAGGTCAGGCGCGCGGGCGCGGAGCGTCGCCCTGCTCCATGAGCTCGCGGGCGGCGCTCGGGGCGATCTGCTTGAGGTTCCACGCGAGCATGGTGAGCCGCGTGAGCTCGCGGTTGGCCGAGGCGCGCGCGGCCGCGAGGGCGAGGCTCGCGATCACCAGCGCGAGGGCCTGCGTGCCCGTCACCACCGCGAGGAGCCCCGCGCCGTGGAGGTGCGTCGCCACGGGGTGCAGCGTGAGGGTTCCGCGCTCGATGGCGAAGGTGCGAGGGAGCACATCGAGCGCTTCGAGCGCGAGCTGCGCGAACATCCCCGCGACGCCCGTCGCCACGATGGCCCGTCGGTTCATCCGGTCGCCGTGCGCGAGGAACACCAGCGTGTTCACCAGCACCGCGGTGGGCACCACGAGGAGCGGGCTCGTGAGCACGCCCACCGACGCGATGGCGAGCGTGCTGAGCAGGAGCATCAGGTAGCCCGCGAAGTCGCTCGGCGTCCTGCGCGTGGCCTGGTACCACGCGACCGCCGCGGCCCCCGTGGTGATGAGCGCGACCACCGCGAGCACCTGCGGGTCGCGCACGCCGAGCCACCAGAGCCCCGGGAGCAGCGCGAGGCACGCGAGGTAGGACCACACGCCGACGCGGGCCAGCGCGCGAACGCGGCGCGTCCAGTCGTGATGGAGCGTGGCCTTCACCTCGGGCGGCGGCGTGCGCGGCGGCGTCACGAGCAGGCGCACGAGGGTCTGCATCGCGCCGTTGTGCTGCGGGTCGAGCATCAGCGCGCGACCGAGCCGCTGCATGGCCTCGCTGCGAAGGGTGTCGGAGCCGTCGGGGCCCAGCGCGGCGTCGGTGAGCACGGCGGCCTCGCGCGCGGCGGCGTCGGCGGCCTCGCGGCGCAGGGCCACGTCGCGGTCGCCGTCGAGAAAGCGCTCCACGGCCTCGCGAAGCTCTCCCGCGCTCGCGTACCGGACGTCGGCGGCGAAGGCCATCGCGGTCTCGCAGATCGCGTCGAGCTCGGGGGGAATCTGCAGGTCGGGGCGTCGCTCCGAGGGCAGCACGATGCGCTCGTTGAAGGTCGAGCGCATGAGCTCCTGCATGCCCGTGCCCGCGTGATACTGCGTGTGCGTGAGGATCTCGAAGAGCATCACGCCGAGGGAGTACACGTCGGCCCGCGCGTCGATGCCGATGCCCACCCACGCTTCGGGCGCGATGAAGCCCGGCGTGCCCACGACGCGCCCGCGCTCGGTGCGGTACTCACCCGGCAGCGAGGCGTTCACCGGGCCCGTGAGCTGAAAGAAGTCGTCGTCGTTGACGTCGGGTTCGAGGCGCGGCGCGCTGCGATCCATCACCCGCGCGATGCCCCAGTCGAGCACGTAGACCTCGCCGTACTCGCCGAGCATCACGTTCTCGGGCTTGAGATCACGGTGGATCACGCCGCGCGCGTGGGCGAAATGCACGGCGCCGCACACCGCGCTGAAGGCCGTGAGCAGGCGCCGTCGCGAGTAGCGCTTGTGCGCGTCGGGGTTGTTGCGTTGAAGCTGGTCGAGCACGTCGGCCAGCAGCACGCCTCGCACGTAGCGCATCGAGAAGCTCGGCGCGTCGGGGCCCTCGCTCTGGATGTCGTACACGGGCACGACGCCGGGGTGATCGAGCTGCCCCTGAATGCGCGCCTCGCGGAGAAATCGCGCGCGGTGCTCCTCGGAGTCGCGCAGCCCCTCGTGCAGGGATTTGATCGCCGTGTCGCGGCCGATCACCTCGTCGTGCACGAGCGTGACGTGGCCCATGCCGCCCGCGCCGAGCGGCGCCACCGAGCGGTACCGCGCGGCGGGTGCGGGGAGCGTCGCGGGCTGCACCGGCGTCGCGGTCTGCGCAGGTCGACGCGACACCTGCACGCCCGTGGTCTCATGGTGCGGGAGCGTCTCGGCGGGAACGCGCTCCGAGGGGATGGCTGGGGGAATGCTCATCGCTCGCAACGCGACGAACGGCGGGTTCTGGCGAAACTTGAATCCGCGGTGTCAACCGGCGTCGCGGGGCCGCATTCACGCCGCGTCCCATGCAACGCCGCGTTGCGCGCGCGGCGCATCGGGCTGTGGGTGATCGCAGAGGCTGCGAGGGAGGCGATGGGGGATGTGGCGAAGGTGCGTGAGGCGGGAGACGTACGCGAGGCGCTCAGCGTCGAGGGCGAACGATCACGCGCCGCCGAGGCCCGAGATCTGGCTGTTGCCCGAGTTGATCTTGCCCACGACGGTGTTGCCGAAGGTGCGCCACGCGACGATGCCCACCACGGCGATGAGCATGAGCAGGATCACGTACTCCACCGTCGAGAGGCCTTCGGTGTTGCGGGCGAGCGAGCGGGTGTTCTTCGTCATGGTGACTGATCTCCTCGAACGAAACGGGAAGGGGAGTTCCTGCGCGAGGCGCGGAGGTGGCGCGGCGCGGTGCAACGCATGGGCCGCCGTGCCGTCACGCGAACGGGCCGCGGAGACCCTCGCACAAACGCCTTGAAAACACGAGCCGCACGCGCCCCGCGGTCCTCGGTCACGACACGGTGATGGGAGGAAGAACTCCCGCCCGTGAAGACCGCTGGGAGGCATTTCCCACGGACGCTGGCGCTGCGAGGACGTGGGTGGGGCGCGAAGAACTCCCGCCTGCCCGTCGACGCGCGGTAGAACGGCCGTCCGGCGATGATCGTTGCGCCGGTGTGTTCGAGCCCCATGCACTCCGCGCCGCGCACTCCTGGCCCCGTGGCCATCACCGCCTCCACGGCCTCGGCCGCGGGCCTTCCGCCCGTCGCCCTCTGGCTCTCCACCGAGCCCGGATGGACCGTCGCGCGCCACCTCGCCGACGGCGTGTACCTCGAACTCCGCGGCCCTCCCACGGCGCCCGCGCGGGTGATCATCGCGCCCTGCGACGCGCGCTCTCGCGATGGATTTCGTCAGTGCCTCGGTGCGCACATCGCCGACCTCACGCCCTTCACCCTCGGCGTCTCCGGCGACGCCACGCTCGCGGGCGACGCGCACGCTGCCACGCTGCTCACCACGGGCGAGGGCGACCGTCCCACCGTGCACGTGGGCGTGCTGCTCGTCGACCCGGTGCACGCGCCCCACGGCGTCGTCGCGGTGTTCTCGGCGCCCGCGCACCTCGTCGACGACCTCACCACACCCGCGGCGGCCCTCCATGCGCGCGTGTTCGCGGCCGTCGCGCGCGGCGTTCACCTCGGCGCGGCGCCCGAGCCCGTGAAGCTCGCACCTCCGCGGCCCTTCGAGGTCGAGTGGGTCGACGGCGGCGCTCGTCACCGCAAGACCCTCGGCGCCCACGAGACCCTCGGGCGGGCGCGCGACAACACCATCCAGCTCGCCGACACGATGGCCTCGAAGCACCACGCCACGCTCGACTGGGACGGCGCGCGCTACGTGCTCCGCGACCGCGGGTCGATCAACGGCACGCGCGTCGACGGCGCGCTCATTCGCGAGCCCACGCCCGTCGGACACCAGACGCGCATCGACATCGGTCGCGTGGTGATGCGCCTGCGCGACCTCTCGCACGCCGCGCTGCGCCAGCAGTTCGCGCTCTTCGAAGCGTGTGAGCGCGAGGGACTCCCGCCGCCGCACGTGCCCGCCGCGTTGGGGCCGAAGCTCACGCAGGCGGGGCCGTGGCTGTTCTCCACCGAGCCGCTGCCTGCGCCGCCGCTGCACGGGGATCCCGGTGTGTCGTTCGAGGGCCGCGACCACCTCGTGCTCTTCGTCGGCGCCAACGGCGGCGGAACCGCGTCGATGCAGTACCTCCTCGGCGTCGGTCCGTTGCGCCTCGCGCTGGAGTGCGTGTGGCCTGGCGCGAAGCACGCGAGCGTCGACGTGGCCCGCGCGCGCATCGCCGCGTCGATGGGCGGCGTGCGCGCCCTCGCGGGGGCGGTGAATCAGTGCGTGCGGTGGAAGGCGTGGCCCGAGGGCGTGACCCTCGAAGTGCGCGCCCTCGAAGGGCTCCGCTCGTGGTGGAGCCCCGTGGGCGGAGGCCTCGCGCGCCGTGCGACCGGGGTCATCGGACTTCAGCCGCCCGAGGTGCTCGCCGACGCGCTGGGCTGGGTGCAGGGGCTCTGAACGACGGAGTGGGTGCGCGGGTGCGCTCAGCCCGACATCCGGTCGCTGTGCTCGAAGTAGTGGCGCGCGTACTTCACGAGCTCGCCGTCGCTCGGGTGATCCACCGTCTCGACGCCGACGACCTTCTCTTCGACCGCGTGCGCGGCCTTGTGGAGGTAGCGGATGAACTCCAGCTTCGCGTTGCCGGGGCCCACGATGAGCAGGCGCTGCGCGTCGCGCACGTTGGCCACGACGTGGTCGAAGAACTGATGCGACGAGTGCCCCTGCCCCTTCGCGTGGTGGTCGTGCTTCTTGGTCTTCACGTCGAACTTCGCGACCTCGTCGCCTTCGAACCGAAAGACGCGGGCCTCGGAGTGATCAAGCCAGAGGAGGGCGTGGTGTGCAGTCATGCCCCGACGTTGAGCAGTCGCCGTGCCACTCGCACGGTGTGCAGAATGACCGTGTTTTCAGGGCGATGCGCGCGATGAAGCCCTGTGCGGCGCACGCGCTTCGGCCCTTCGGTGCGCGCGTGATCGCGGTGCGTCGGTGCCGGGAGAAGCCCGTTCCGCCGCGGGGCGTCGGGTGGTATCACCCCGGGCCGCTATGAGCAGGATCTATCGTTCGCTTCCTCCCGCGGGCACGCGCCTCGCGATCGCGTTCTCGGGCGGCCTCGACACGCGCACCGCCGTGGCCTGGCTCTCGCGCAACGGCCTCGACGTGTACGCCTACACCGCCGACCTCGCGCAGCCCGATGAGAAGAACCCCGCCGACATTCCGCCCGTCGCGCTGACCCACGGCGCGAAGGCCGCGAAGCTCCTCGACTGCCGCGAGGCGATGGTGCGCGAGGGCCTCATCGCGATCCAGTGCGGCGCGTTTCACCTCTCGGTGGGCGGCAAGAAGTACTTCAACACCACGCCCCTCGGGCGCGCGGTGACCGCGACGGCGATCGTGCGCGCGATGCGCGAAGACGGCGTGCACGTCTTCGGCGACGGCTCGACGCACAAGGGCAACGACATCCAGCGCTTCTACCGCTACGGCATCCTCGTCGACCCCGACCTCAAGATCTACAAGCCGTGGCTCGACACGCGCTTCGTCACCGAGCTCGGCGGCCGCAAGGAGATGAGCGAATACCTCGTCTCCGTGGGCCTCCCGTACACGATGAGCGCCGAGAAGGCCTACAGCACCGACGCCAACGTGCTCGGCGCCACGCACGAAGCCAAGGACCTGGAGCACCTCGACAAGGGGATGCACATCGTCAACCCGATCATGGGCGTGGCCCACTGGCGCCGCGACGTCGAGATCGCCCACGAAGAGGTCACCGTGACCTTCGAAGCGGGCTGGCCAGTGGCCCTCAACGGTCAGCGCTTCCCGTCGCCGTACGCCCTCTTCGCCGAGGCCAACGCGATCGGCGGACGCCACGGCCTCGGCATGAGCGACCAGATCGAGAACCGCGTGATCGACGCCAAGAGCCGCGGCATCTACGAGGCCCCGGGCATGGCGCTGCTGCACATCGCCTACGAGCGCATCTTCTCGGCGACGCACAACGAGAACACCACGGACCTCTACGCGACGCTGGGCCGCAAGCTCGGGCGCCTGCTCTACGAGGGCAAGTGGTTCGACCCCGAGGCCATGATGCTCAAGGACGCCCTCACGCGCTGGGTCGCCCCCGCGGTGACCGGCGAGGTGACCCTCGAACTGCGCCGCGGCGACGACTACAGCGTGCTGCGCACCGAGGCCGCCCACGCGAGCTACGACCCCGACAAGCTCTCGATGGAGAAGACCGCCAGCGCGTTCTCGCCCGAGGATCGCATCGGCGCGCTCGAGATCCAGAACCTCAACGTGGCCGACAACCGCGCGCTGCTGCTCCACTACGCGAGCATCCACGGACGCCTGCCCGACGGCGCCGCCGACGACCTCAAGGCCCTCGGCTCCGGCGAGTAGCGCGCACCGTCACGGTGCCACCGCGCGCCGCGCCGCGAGTCCCTTCGGGGGCCATCTCGCGGTGCGGCGTTCGTCGTTGTGGGGGAATGGTCTCTGTGCGCTGTGCGATCAGCCCGTGAGGGCGTCGCGGGCGGCGTTGGCCACGTCGGGGTCGTGGTGCTGGCCGAGGCGCGTGAGGAGCTGCTGCACCTCGCGGTCGCGGTTGTGATCGCGCAGGCCCGAGATGATCGAGTAGATCACGTCGGTGGTGGGGTTCGCGGCGAGCTTCTGGCCGTAGTACGCGACGAGCTGGCGCACGGGCATGAGGCGCGTGAGGCCGCGCAGGGCCTCGCGGCGCACCTCCTCCGAGGGGTCGTTGTCGGCGCACCACTGGGCCAGCGGGAGAAACTGCGGGAAGCGCTCCATGTTGATGAACTGGAACGCCATGGCGCGGCGCACGTCTTCGCTCGGGTCTTGAAGGAGCTTCTGCACCAGCGCCCACACGCGCTGCGCGGCTGCGGCGGGCTGCCAGTGGAGCACCTCGGCCACCTCGCGGCGCACGCGCTCGCTGGGGTTCTGCACGTGGCGTTCGAAGACCGTCAGCGCGAGGTCGCCGTGCCCGCGGTCGTGGGCCAGCGCGAGGAACGACACCGCCGCCGCCTGCACGTCGTCGCTGGGATCGCGGTCGACGAGGTTCGCCACGCCGTAGACCACCTGCGCGTCGTCTTGAAAGTCCGTGAGCGCGCCCACGGCCGCGGCGCGCACGGTGGCCTCGGGGTCCTGCACGAGCGAGATGAGCAGCTCGCGCTTGCCCTGAAAGCGCGCGGCGGCGTCGAAGCGGAGGCACCGCGCCACCTGCTCGCGCACGTGCGTGTCGGGCACGCGGGCGAGCTGCTGCACCATGGTGATCGCGCCCTCTTCGGCGAACTTGCACGCCGCGCGGATCACCTCGTCGAAGGTCTCCTGGTCGAGGCCCGGGGTGTTGGCCACGGCGTAGAGCGACTGGAGGTGCTGCGGCTGCACGCGGTTGTCGACGAGGTTGGCCCAGGTCTGCAGCGCCTGACGCCGCACGCGCACGGTGCCCGTGCGCATGTGGTGGGCGAGGAGGGGCTCGACCTCCATGTACTTCTGGCCGTCGGAGTAGCACTCCAGAAAGAGCTTGTAGAGCGCGTCGCAGAGGGGCTCCTCGTGCTGCGCCTGGAGCCCCGGAAAGAGCGCGATCACTTCGTTGTAGGGCAGCGAGCGGAAGCGGTCGTCGTCCGCGGGGAGCACGCGGAAATCCGCCTCCGCGGTCGGGTCCTTCACCGTCGGAATGTCGGCGATGACCTGGATCTTGTACGAGGTGTTGTGCGCCGACGGCAGCGTGTCGTACGGGATCGTGAGGCGGAACGAGAACGGGTACTGCCCGCCCGGCGCGAGGTCCATGCCCGCCGCGAGCACCTGCTCGCCGATGACCCGCGCGTCGACCTTGGGGAAGCCCCCATCACTCGACGACTCGACGTTCACGTAGATGAGATGGGCGCGGAGCTTCGTGAGCTTGAAGGGCTTCTTTCCGCCCGTGAGCATCACGTTGCCGCCCACCACGCCACCGGGCGAACCCGTCGGCCGATCGAGCGTGAGCATGAGGTTGGTGCCGCCGCCAAACATCGAATCGAGAAGTCCCATCGTGTGCGCCTCCTGCGCGTCGCGGGCGGCACGGAACGTCACCCCCCGCACCCTCGTCAAGAACCCGTCCGCGATGCCCTGCGCGTCGTTGACGTTGTGTGACCCCCGGCGCTCTCATCGCGCCCGATGGCCCATGGCGCACCGCTCCGTCTCACCACCCTGGCCTCGCTGGCCTTCACGCTCACCTGCGCGCACGAGCCCGTCGGGTGCCTCGGCTCCGGCGATCCCGCGTGTGTGCCGCCGTCTCCGTGCGGCGCGCTCACGTACACCTGCGCCTCGACCCGCGTGCGCGCGTATCGCTTCACCGCGACCTCGCAGCGCGTGCCGGGCCTCGAAGCCGAAGCCTCCGTGGGCGACGTGGTGCTCGAGAACGACCTCGTCACCGCGGTCATCGACGACGTCGACCACCCGCATCACCTCGCAGCGAGCGGTGGAACGCTCCTCGACCTCGCGCCCCGCGGCGGTGCCGATGCGCTCAACGCGGTGTACACGGTCACGGGCATCCTTCCGCGGGATGCGCCGAAGTACCGCTCGCTCCAGGTGATCGAGGAGCCGGGCCTCGTGGCCGTGATCGCGCGCGGCACCCTCGACGGCAACGACCGCGTGCAGGTCACCACGCGCTACGAGCTGCGCGCGTGCGACCCCGGCGTGCGCGTGCGCACCGAGGTGTTCAACGGCGGCCGCGACGTGAGCACCTGGTTCCTCGCCGACGCGTGGTGGTGGGGCGACCGCTCGATGACGCCCTTCATTCCGACGCAGGGCAACGGCTTCGTGCACCCGCCGCTCGACCTCGTGAACCTCGATGCGTCGTGGCGCGTGACGCCGTGGATGGCCGCGCAATCGCACGTCGACCCCGCCGTCTCGTACGCCACCGTCGCGTGCGGACGCGCCTCCCTCGAAGGCGTGCAGGACCTCACCATCTCCGCCGTCGGACTCCCTCGCACGATCGTGCGCCCCGGCGACGGACAGGTCTTCGAACGCATGATCTTCACGGCCGCGGGCGGCGGCATCGCGGGCGCGGCGTCGTACGCCCTCGACGCCCACGCGCGCATGAACGGCGGCGCCACCACGGTGCTCGCGGGGCGCGTGCTCGGCACCGGCGGTGTGCCCGTGGGCGACGACGAGCGCATGGCCTCGGTGGTCGCGTACGAGCCCGATGCGGCGCACCCCGACGACCCGCTGCGCGGCACGATCTGGTCGCAGGCCGTGCCCGATGTGAGGGGGCAGTTCTCGCTCCGCGTGCCTTCGCAGAAGGCGATTCGTGTGCAGGTGCAGCGCTTCGGTCGGGCCACCAGCGCGGGCGCATCGCTCACGCCCTCGGGCGCGCGCGTCGAGCTCGGCGACCTCACGCTCGCCACCGCGGGCACGCTCGCGGTCACCGTGCGCGAGGGGGACAGCGAACGTCCGCTCTCCGCGGAGCTGGTGATGGTGCCCGTCGAGGGCGTGACCGCGAACGAGTCGGTGTCGGGCTCGCTCCTCGGCGCGCTCGGCGAGCGCTGCGTGCCCTATCTGGGACCGCCGCACGGCGCGTCGCCCGCGTGCAATCGTGTGCTGGCCTTCGACGGCAGCGCGCGCTTCTCGGCGCCCGCGGGAACGTACTGGCTCTACGCGACGGCGGGGCCCGGGGCGACGCTCGCGCGGGCGCGGGTGACGGTGCGCGAGGGCGAGGAGGCGCCGGTCACGCTGCGCCTCACGCGGCTCACGGGGCTCTATCCCGCGGGCTCGCTCACCGGCGACATGCACGTGCACGGGGGGCGGAGCTTCGACTCGGCGATGCCCGATGTGACGCGCGTGCAGAGCTTCATCACCACCGGGCTCGATGTGATCGTCGCGACGGATCACAACGCCGTGACCTCGTACGACGAGGCCCTCCGCGCGCTCAACGCGCAGGATCGTGTGGTGCTCGTGTCGGGCACCGAGGCCACGCCGCTCGTGCCGTGGCTCGTGCCGCCGGGAGGAACGGTTCCGCGCGTGGTCGGGCACTTCATGTTCTGGCCCATGACCTACGACCCCACGCAGCCGCGCAACGGCATGCCCTGGGAGAACCGTGTGGAGCCCGGCGCGATGTTCGACCGCATGCGCACGGTGATGCCCGCCGACGGGGTGATCCAGCTCAACCACCCGACGGCGCACCTGAAGGCCGGGCGCGACGAGGGCTACTTCCGCATGCTGGGCTTCCACGCGACGACGCCCATTCCGCTGCGCGACGACGGCACGGGCATGGGGATGCTCTGGCGCCGTCCCGGTGGTGCGACGGGGGCGCGCAACCTCGACTGGCACGTGCAGGAGGCGATGAACGGCGCCGGCGTGGTGCTCAACCTGGGCTACCGCGCGTCGTGGTTCGCGATGCTCGACCGCGGACTCCTGCGCGGCGCGACGGCCAACAGCGACAGCCACTCGCTCACGACGGAGCAGGTGGGCTATCCGCGCAACATCGTGCTCGGCAGCTTCGACCGCGCGCGCTTCGACCGCAGCGCGTACGACCGCGCCGTGCGCGAGGGCCACGTGGTCGGATCGAACGGCCCGGTGATCGAGGCGCGCACCACCGATGCCGCTGGAAACACGGTGATTCCCGGTGTGACGCCCTTCGCGCCGTCGTCGGGCGCGATGCTCGACGTCGAGGTGCGCGCCGCGCCCTGGGTGCCCGTCACCGAGGTGCGCTTCATTGTCAACGGACGCGTCGCGCGCACCCTCACCGCACGCGACCTCACGCAGCCCGCCGACCCCTTCGGCCGCGAGGGCACGGTGCGATGGCGCGGTCGCGTGGCGCTCTCGGAGCTGCTCGGCGGACGCGACGGATGGGTGGTCGTCGAAGCGGGACTGCCGCTGCCTGCGATGGCCGACCTCGAAGACAACGACGGCCTCCCCGACCACATCGACGGCGACGGAGACGGCGCCATCGACGACACGGAACTCCTCCGACCGCGCGAGTCCGACGCGCGCTTTCACGTCGACGTGGTGTCGCCCGGCGCGCTGCCCTTCGCGTTCACCAACCCCTTCGTCGTCGACGTCGACGGCAACGGATGGAGCGCCCCCCGATGAGGTCTCTCGCGCTCTCCCTCGCGCTCGTCGCGCTCCCGGTGATGGCCTCGGCGCAGCCCTGTTCGCGCGGTCGTGCGGGCGTGCCCATGCCCATCGCGCTCTCGTCGGGCACGGGCGATTTCGGCACCACGCCGTCGCCCTGCTCCGATGCGCGCGTCGGTGTCGATCTGCGCGCGTCGGCCCTCATCGACACGCCCGATTTCTACGGCGCGCTCGGCGGAGAGCTCGTGCTCTCGGGCACGCTCCCGCTCACGCAACGCCTGTGGCTCTCGGGCTCGCTCACGGCGCCGCGCTTCCGTTTCGCGCAGAACGCCACGGTGATCGGCACCGACCTCGGCACGGGACCGGGCGACCTCGCGCTCCACGTCTCGCTCGTGCGCGACGCGCATCTTCGGGTGTCGACGTACGTGCGCGCGCTGCTGCCCTTCGACCTGCCCACGCAGTACGCCCTGCGCACGGGCCTCGACGCGGGCGTCTCCGCGTGGTGGACGCTCTCGCCGCGCGTGTCGCTCCTCGGCGGCGTGTCGGTGCCGGTGGAACTCTCGTTTCTCGGCGGCCGTGGCCTCGCGTACGGGAGCGTGCGGGCCTCGCTCGACGCGTCGGTGCTCGCGGCCTCGTGGTTCGAGCCCGTGCTGGGCTTCGAAGCGCGCGTGGGCAACGACCCCGCGGGCGCGCTCGACGTCTTCGCGGCGAGGGCCTCGCTGCGCGTCCACACCGGGCGCGCGGTGACGCTGCACCTCTCGGGCGCGGTGCCCGTCGCGGGCCTCGACCGCACGCTCGCGCGCATCTCGCTCGGCGCGTGGATCACCCTGTGACCCGTCGTCTCCAGTGGCTCGAAGTGACGCCCTCGTACGCGTGCAACCAGCGCTGCGTGGGGTGCTTCTCGGCGGTCGAGGGCGAGGGGCCCGTGATGTCGTCGCGCGAGCTCGGCGATGCGCTCGCCGAGGGGCTCCGTCAGGGCGCGCGGTCGCTGTGGGTGGGCGGCGGCGAGCCCACGTTGCGTCGCGAGCTGCTGGGCCTCGTGCGCGAGGCGCGGCGCATGGGCTACGCGCGGGTGAAGCTCCAGACCAACGCGATGATGCTCGCGTACGAAGACGCCGTGCGACGGTGCCGCGAGGCCGGCGTCACCGAGGTCAACGTCGCCATCAAGGGCGCCACCGCCGAGACCCACGACGCGCTCACGCAGACGCCCGGCGCGTTCGAACTGCTCGTGCGCGCCCTCGGGCACTGTCAGCGCGCGGGCCTCGCGCTCGAAGGCGACGTGCTGCTCTACCGCCGCAACCTCGCGGAGATTCCCGCCATGGTGCGCACGTTCCACGGGCTCGGCGTGCGACGCTTCAACCTCTGGTCGCTCCACGCCGACCGCGCCGCGCCGATGGAGGTCGAGCGCGAGACCTTCGCACCCCGCGACGTCGTTCCGCACCTCGTCGCCGCGATGGATGCGTTCCCCGATGCGGCGCCCGATTTTCTCACGGCGCTCCACGTGCCCGCGTGCGTGCTGCCCGCGAAGCATCGTCGCGCGCGCTTCAACCCCCGCGACCTCGACCTGCTGGTGACCAACCCCGGCGGCCACGCGTTCCGCCTCGAAGCGTCGCCCATGGAGGGCGGCGTCTACCTCGACGGCTGCGCCCGCTGCGCCCTGCGCGGTGACTGCAACGGCCTGCGCGCCGCGGACCTCGACCGCACCGGATCCGAGGGCTTCGAACCGCTGTGAACGTGGCCACGGGCGGTGGTCCGTCGGACAATCGTGCGGGGAGGAGTTGCATCCATCCGTATGAACGGATATAGCTCTCCGTGCATGGAAGGTTCCTCAGCCGACGCGGGCGCCCCGAAGGCGCGCTGGGAGCTGTACCGGCTCCTCGCCGAGCCCGCGCGGCTGCGCCTCATGGCCCTCGCGGCGGAGGAGGAGCTGGCCGTCGGTGAGCTCGCGGAGCTTCTCGGCGAGGTGCAGCCCACGGTCTCGCGTCACGTGGCGGCGCTGCGCCAGGCGGGCGTGGTGGGCGTGCGTCGCCAGGGCACGTGGACGCTCGTGCGGCTCGCGAGCGGCGCGCGCGCCGACGCGGTGGTGGCCGACGCGCTCGCGACGGGGCGCACCCTCTGTGACCGCGACGGGAGCCTCGGTCGTGTGGCCGACGTGATCCGCGCGCGAGAGAGCACCACGCGGGAGTTCTTCGCGCGTCCCGGTCGCAACGGCGCGCAGCCGGGGCCGCCGTCGGAGCTCGCGGCGTACCTCGCGGCGCTGGCGCCGTTCATTCCCGAGCGCGCGCTCGCGGTCGATGCGGGCACCGGCGACGGTCGTCTGCTCGAAGTGCTCGCGCCGCTCTACGAGCGCGTGGTGGCCGTCGACCGCTCGGCGGCGCAGCTCGCGATCGCGGCGGATCGTGTGGCGCAGCGAAACTTCGACAACGTCGACCTCATCGAAGACGAACTCGACGGCGCGCTGGTGAAGAAGGCCGTGCGCCATCGGGCGAAGCGCGGCGCCGACGCGGTGTTCGCCGCGCGGGTGCTGCACCATGCGCCGCGACCGGCGGAGACGCTGCGGGCCATCGCGGGCCTGGCGCGTCCCGGCGGTGCGCTGGTGGTGATCGAGTACGAGCGCCACGAAGACGAGGCGATGCGCGCGCAGCAGGCCGACCTGTGGCTCGGGTTCGAGCCCGCGGAGCTGAAGAAGATGGCGCGCGCGGCGGGCGCCGACGACGTGCGCGTGACGAAGGTTCCGGGCGCGTGGTGCGGCGCGGGCGCCGACCGGCACGTGCCCTGGATGGTGATGACCGCGCGGGTGGGAGACGCCCCCGCGCGCGACGACGACGACACAACCCGAAGCGCGGCGAAGGCCCGCGCGCAACACGGAGCGACGCGATGAACGAGAAGCAGGGACGTTACAAGGTCAAGGACATCACCCTCGCCGAGTGGGGCCGCAAGGCGATCCGCATGGCCGAGAAGGAGATGCCGGGTCTCATGGCGGTGCGCGCGGAGTTCGGCGCGCAGAAGCCGCTCAAGGGCGCGCGCGTGGCGGGCTGCCTGCACATGACCATCGAGACTGCGGTGCTCATCGAGACGCTCACCGCGCTCGGCGCCGAGGTCACCTGGACGAGCTGCAACATCTTCTCGACGCAGGACGAGGCCGCCGCGGCGATCGCCGTGACCGGCGTGCCGGTCTTCGCGTGGAAGGGCGAGACCGAGGACGAGTACAACTGGTGCCTCGAGCAGCAGCTGTTCGCGTTCGAGGGCGGGAAGGGCCCGAACATGATCCTCGACGACGGCGGCGACCTCACGGTGCTCATCCACCAGAAGTACCCGCAGCTCTTCGCGGGCGCGGACCCGATCCGCGGCATCTCCGAGGAGACCACCACGGGCGTGCACCGCCTCTACGACATGCACCGCAAGGGCACGCTCAAGGTGCCGGCGATCAACGTCAACGACTCGGTGACGAAGTCGAAGTTCGACAACCTCTACGGCTGCCGCGAGTCGCTCCTCGACGGGCTCAAGCGCGCGACCGACGTGATGGTCGCGGGCAAGCTCGCCGTGGTGGCGGGCTACGGCGACGTGGGCAAGGGCTGCGCGCACGCGTTCCGCGGCATGGGCGCCCGCGTGGTGGTGACCGAGATCGACCCCATCTGCGCGCTCCAGGCCGCGATGGAGGGCTACGAGGTCAAGCGCCTCGAGAGCGTCGTCGAGCACGCGGACATCTTCATCACCGCCACCGGGTGCTGCGACATCATCACCGGCGAGCACATGCAGCGCATGAAGGACGGCGCGATCCTCGGCAACATCGGCCACTTCGACTCGGAGATCCAGGTCGCCTGGCTCGAGAAGAACCCCGAGATCCGCAAGGAGAACATCAAGCCCCAGCTCGATCAGTACATCTTCCCCAACGGCAAGCGCCTCACGGTGCTCGCCTCGGGCCGACTGATGAACCTCGGCTGCGCGAAGGGTCACCCCTCGTTCGTGATGTCGACCTCGTTCACCAACCAGACGATCGCGCAGATCGAGCTCTGGACCCACCCCGAGCGCTACCCCCTCGGCGTGCACATGCTCCCGAAGCACCTCGACGAGAAGGTCGCCTCGCTCCACCTCGCGAAGCTCGGCGTCGAACTCTCGACGCTCAACAACGCGCAGGCCGAGTACCTCGGCGTGCCGGTCGAAGGCCCCTTCAAGCCCTCGCACTACCGCTACTGAGATCCGTCGCGCTGCGCGCCGCCGTGAGCCCCTGAACCCCAGTGGCTTCACGCGCGGCGCGCGCCATTTCGAAGCACCCCCGAAGCGCCGTCGACGCGTTCGAGAAGCACTTCGCGAAGTGACCTCCGCGGCCCCGCGCGGTGCGCACGGCGGTGGCAGGGCGCCCATGGCACCCGCGACGAACACCCCCGTCCGCTGCACCCACGCTGTTCAATTTGCGTGGTGCTTGCAGACGCACCGCCCGGAGTCGCACAATCCCCCGCCTATGACGACCGGGGACGGCACCCCTCAGATCCACGTTCCTCCGCCGCCGGGCGGCGCGCGCGTGGGGCTCCAGCTCGGTCGCTACGAGCTGCTCCACGAGATCGCGACGGGCGGCATGGCGACGGTGTACCTCGCGCGCGCTCGGGCCGTGGCGGGCTTCGAGCGCATCGTGGCCATCAAGGTCTGCCATCCCCACCTGCGCCACGAGGAGGAGTTCTCGGCGATGTTCCTCGACGAGGCGCGCCTCGCCGCGAGCATCCATCACCCCAACGTGGTGAGCACCCTCGACGTGGGCGAGGCCGAGCAGCTCTACCTCGTGATGGAGTACATCGAGGGCGACCGCATCTCGGGGCTCATCAAGGCCGCGTCGCGCCGCAGCGAGCGCATGCCCGTGCCCGTCACCCTGCGCGTGATGATCGACGTGCTCGCGGGCCTCCACGCGGCCCACGAGCTCAAGGACTCGAAGGGCGCGCCGCTCAACATCGTGCACCGGGATGTGAGCCCGCAGAACATCCTCGTGGGCGTCGACGGCGTGACGCGCATCACCGACTTCGGCATCGCGAAGGCCGAGGCCCGGCTCACCGTGACCCGCGAGGGACAGGTGAAGGGCAAGATGTCGTACATGGCGCCGGAGCAGCTCTCGTCGACGAACGTGAACCGTCGCGCCGACGTGTACGCCGCGGGGATCGTGCTCTGGGAGGCCCTCACGGGGCGCCGACTCTTTCGCGCCGAGACCGAGGCCGAGACGCTCAACCTGGTGCTCCATGGCGTGGTGCCGCCGCCCTCGTCGGTGGTGCCCGAACTGCCCGCCGAGCTCGATGCGGTGCTGCGCAAGGCGCTCGAACGCGACCCCGACAAGCGCTTCCAGACGGCGGCGGAGTTCGCCGACGCGCTCGAGAACCTGGAGTCGCTGAAGGTCGCCACCTCGCGCGCGGTGAGCACGTACATCAACGACCTGCTCTCCGATCAGATCACCAAGCGCCGCGAGCTCGTACGCAAGCTCAGCGAGCACGGCGTCTCCCTCGCGCTCTCCGTCGACCACTCGGGCGTGCGCGCCGCCACGGAGCTCAGCAACCCCTTCTCGCAGGCGTCGACGCGCACGAAGGTTCCGCCGCTGCCCGGTGCGATTCCCGGTGACCCCAACGCGCCGCAAACCGCGCTCGAGATCGACCCCGAGCCCGCGCATCGACGCACGGCGATCTGGGCTGCGGGGGCCGTGGTGCTGCTGCTCCTGGTGGTCGCTGCGGTCATCGCTCTGCGCGCGCCCACGCCGCCCGCGCCCGTCGCGCAGCCCACGCCGCCGCCCGCCACGCTCCCGTCGCCCGAGCCCGTCGCGCAGCCCGTCGCGCAGCCGCTCGCGCAGCCCGTCGCGAACGACGCCGCCG
>CAMFHP010000128.1 GCA_945952225.1 uncultured Myxococcaceae bacterium | reverse complement strand
GAGCGCAGCGCTTCGCGCGTGGTGTGCGGATCCGCGGAGCGTCGATCCCACGACGCTGCTCGCGCAGGAGACGCGCGCGCCGTTGTCGTCGTCGGCGGCGTCGGAGGGAGGCGTCGTTCCACAGCGTGCGATCGCCGACGTGCTGATGCGCGGGCAGGAGCAGAGCCTCGTCGCGCGGGCGAGCGCAGAGCTTCAGGATGCGGTGATCGAGCGCATCCGCGACGAGGTGTGCCCCGACGCCGACGCGGCGTGCAGCCTGCGCGAGGCTCCGCACGACCGCGCGCAGGAGTGGCCCTCGATGCGCAACGCGCTGACGGGAACCTGCGCCCACGCGTGCGACACGATCACCCCCGACGAGCTCCGCGCGTGTTGGAACGAGCGCCTCCGCGCCGGGTGCTTCTACGACGGCACGTGCAGCGCGGTGCAGACGTGCGCCCCTTCAAGCGACACCGAAGAGACCGCCGCGGGTCGACGCCACGGTTGTCTCCAATGCCTCCACGATCAGCAGTCGGCGCGCCTCGACGAGAAGGCCCATCGCTGCATGCGGGCGGTGCTCACCACGTCGCTCGCCTCGCACACCTGCTCGCTCTTCGATCGCAACGGGGTCTTCGCGCCGACCTTCGGCAACGCGTTCCGCGCGGCGGCCGCGAACGACATCGTGGAGCTTCCCTCGAACGCGCTGCGGGTGTTGCGCGCGCCGCTCGGCGTGACGATCACCGCGGGCCCCCGTGCGCAGCTGCTCTCGGTGCTCTCGCTCGCCGCGGTCGATCGGGTGATGCACGCGACCTCGCCCGCCCACGTCGGCCGCGACCTGCGCGACCTCGTGAGCACGTGGCGATGCACCGACGACGATCCGCGCTGTGCGGAGACGAAGCGTGAGCTCCTGTGCGGCCTCGAAGTGCTCGTCGATGGAGCCCACCTCGCGCGCCCGCCCGCCGTGCCCGAGGCCGTCGCCGAAGGTGTGCTGGGCCGGGTGTTGACCTCGCAGGTGTGCCGCGACGCAGGGATCACCGCCGTCGACGAAGCGCATGAGGAGCTGCTGCTCGCGCTCGTCGGCGCCCTTTCGAGCGCCACGCAGGATCTCCGTCGGTTGAACGGCGCCGCGTCGACGCCCGCCACCGCGGACGACGTTGGAAGCGTCCCGACGCCTACGGCCACGGATCCCGCGGTGCAATCGCTCGCGCGCGCTCTCGTCGAGGCGGTGAACGTCTCGATCCGTCTCGGGAGTGCGCATCCCGAGCGCCCTGCGTGTCAGATCCCCGAGGGGGTTCCCGCGTTCGTGGGCGCGATCGCGGCGCGCGATGTTCCCGCGGCGTTGACCCTCGGATTGGGCCTCACGCGTGCCATGCTCGATCCGCATCCCGACACGTTGGAGCGCGCGGCGCTGCGGGCTCCTTCGGGGGTCGTACGGGTGCTGTCATTCGGCGCGGACCTGACCTCGGCGCACACCCTCGACGCGGCCGAAGCCGCGCTCGCCGCCTTCGCGGCCCCGGTGCAAGGCTGGCGCGGCAAGCACGTCCGACGGATGTTCTCGCTCGCGGGGATGGTGGGCTTCGGCGTGGCGGCCGACACCACGCTCGATGCCCCGCAGATCCTCGGCAACGACCCGTTCCCGATGATTCCGATCGTGGGCATGGTCGGGATGGACCTCACCTGGCCCATCGCCCACAGCTTCTTCGGCTACGGCGGACTCTTCTTCTCGGTGCTCGACGTGGGCGCGCTGGTGAGCACGGTGTCCGAGACGCCGCGGCTGCAAGGCCCCGGAACGGTCGCGACGCAGAAGCTCCACCCGCTTCAGTTCATCGCGCCGGGTGTCTTCGGGCACGTCAACCTCTTCGGCTCACCGTTGAACCTCATGCTGGGCGTGCAGTACTTCCCCTACGCCCGCACGCTGGCCTACACGGTCTGGGATCGCTCGATGGCCGAGTTCAACGTGTCGTCGGTGCGCCTGCTGGCGGTGTTCTCCGTCGACATCACGATCCTGCCCTTCTGAGCGGGTGTTGGGGACGGCGCCCTCCGCGAGGCCCAAAAGAGAAGGGCCCGGAACCTTTCGATTCCGAGCCCTTCAGGGAGTGCGAGGAGGGGGACTTGAACCCCCACGATGTTACTCGCTAGCACCTCAAGCTAGTGCGTCTGCCAATTCCGCCATCCTCGCGGCGCGATCGGGAGGCGGAATCTGACGGATCTCCCTTCGAGAGTCAACACAATCGACAGGGGCCCCTCACTTTTTCTCCGAACGCCTGTTCTTGAGCGGATTGCGCGTGAACTGGTAGTGTCCGCGCCCCTTCGGGAGCGACATCCACGGCGCCGATCATTCGCGGCGCGCATCCCGGTGACCATCAGTCGACGGAGCAGAGAGACGCCATGAGCGGGCATTCACGCTGGGCCACGATCAAGCGCACCAAGGGTGCGGCCGACGCCAAGAGGGGGAAGGTCTGGACGAAGCTGATCAAGGAGATCACCGTCGCGGCGCGCATGGGCGGCGGAGACCCCAACGGCAATCCCCGTCTGCGCAAGGCCGTCAACGACGCGCGCGCCGAGAACATGCCGGGTGACAACATCACCAAGGCCATCAAGCGCGGCACCGGCGAGCTCGAAGGCGTCAGCTACGACGAGGTCGTGTACGAGGGCACGGGCCCTGGCGGCTCGCTGTTCATCATCGAAGCGCTCACCGACAACCGGAACCGCACCGTCGCCGAGATTCGCAAGATCTTCGAGAAGTGCGGCGGCGTGATGGGCTCGTCGAACACCGCCTCGTGGGCCTTCGACCGCAAGGGCCACGTGCGCCTCGACCGCAAGGCCGCCACCGAGGAGCAGCTCTTCGACGTGGCCCTCGGCGCCGGCGCCGACGACATCTCCGACCTGGGCGACGAGTGGCTGGTGATCACGCCGCCCGCCGAGGTCGACGTGGTGCGCAGCGCGCTCGAAGCCGCGAAGATCGCCGTGAAGAAGTCCGAGCTCGCCTACGTGGCGAAGAACCTCGTGTCGCTCACGGGCCGCGACGCCGAGCTCGCGATGAAGCTCTTCGAGACCCTCGACGACCACGACGACGCGCAGAGCGCCTGGTCGAACATCGACATCTCCGACGAAGAGGCCGAGCGCATCGCCAACGCGTGACGCGCTCCGACCGCCGCGCTCACGGCGACGCCGCCACGCTCGCGCGGCACACGCCGGCTCCTCCCGCGTCGACGAACGACGCGCCCGCATCGCTCCCATCGCACACGTCGTCGTAGGGCGCGCACTCGCCCGCCGCGTTGCACCGCCGCACGCCCGTGTGGGGCACGCAGAGCCCCGTGCGCACGCCCCCGAGACGCCAGCCGTGACAGGTGCTTCCCGCGCGGCAGTCGAGGTCGCGCGCGCACTCGCGGAAGCACTGCCCGACGCCTCCGTCGCCCGTCACCACACAGCGCGCCGCGAAGCCCGGACAGTCGCCGTCGACCGCGCATCCGTGGGTGCAGAAGCGCGCGACGCCCGCGTCGGTGGTCTGGAGCGCGGCGGGCTCACACGACGTTCCGAGCCCGCAGGTGTCACCCGCAGCGCAGCGGTCGTAGGAGGGATGCACGGCGTCGGGATCGGCGCTGCACGCGACGCCGACCGCGAGGGCCGCGAAGAGCACCAGCGCGACGAGAGGGAAGAGTTGCGTGCGGGAGGGAGACACGGGCGCGGGAGCCTACCAGCATCCCGCGCGGCGCAGGGCGGGACGCGCGCTCAGGCGCGGGGGCCGACGGGCACGCACACGCGGATGGAGCCGCCCGTCGTGGTCGAGAACATGGTGCAGGTGGTGTTGTAGTCCGCGCAGTCGTTCTGCGTCTGGCAGCGGCGGAAGCACTGCGCCTGCGCGACGGTGCCCGTGAGGTTGAGGCAGGTGACCGCCTGCGCTGCCGCGCCCGGCACGTAGCCCGGGCACGCCGAGTCGAGGCCCGAGGGGCATCCCGTGGTGCAGAACGCGCCCTGCGACTTGCCCGCCGACACCGCGATCGACGACTGGCAGACCGTGCCGCCGCCGCAGACGTCGGTGCCCTGCACGCACTTCTGGTAGGCCGTGCGCGTGGGGGTCACCGTCGCGCCGCACACGCCGGCGTTGCACACGAGGCCCGTGCCGCAGGTGTTGCCCGCGCAGCACGCCTGGCCCGACGCGCCGCAGGTCACCACGGGCGCCGAGCACACGCCGCCGTTGCACGCGAGGCCCGCCGCGCAGGCGTTGCTCGCGCAGCACACCTGACCGGAGCCGCCGCAGGTCGTGCCCGCCGTGCTCGACGGCACACACACGCGCGCGGTGGTGCCGGGGATCGTCGCACACACGGTGCCCGTGCCGCAGTCGAGGTTCGAAACGCAGGTGTCGTAGCAGAGGCCCGAGCCCGCGCTGACGCTCACCACGCAGGTGGGGAGGTAGCCCGATCCGTAGGGCGACACGGGACACTGCTCGCCGCGCGTGCAGCCGATCGAGCAGAACGTCGCGGGGCCGCCGTTCGAGGTGTACGTGGCCGACGTGCAGACCGTTCCGTTCGAGCACGAGTCGCCAGACTTGCAGCCCTCGTAGGGGCCGCGCACGACCTCGACCACGCAGCCCGTACCGAACAGGGCCATCAGCCCGAGGCCCATCACAACGTTGCGAAGGTTCATCGATTCATCTCCTCACGAAGGTGTCGCGCGTCGGGACTTCATCGCCCCGCACGCCGGCGCATAACCAGTTTTCATGCCGAGGCCCGACGCTCGCGCCGGGCTTCTACGCGAAGGCGCGTTTCGAACTTCTACTCAGCGCCGCATCGCCGCGGCGGCCTCGGTGGTGACGTACTCCCCGCGCGGCCAGTGACGGTAGTACTCCGCGGTGAGCACCGGCCCTCCGCGGTCGTCGTACTCGCCCGGAACAAGCCGCCCGAACACACGCACCAGTGAGAACACCTGGAGACGGTTCTCGCCCTGAACGTCCTCGGGTCGCAGGGTGATCACGGCGGTGAAGGGCCCTCCGTCGCGCGCGCTGACGGTCACGCGGCAGCTCCGTTCGGTCTCGTCTTCGCAGAGGTGCCGCGCCTGATGGGTGCGCACCTGGAGGGCCACGCGCGTGGCGCCGCCCTGCCCCGGTGTGACATCGGTCACCACGCCGAAGAACGCCAGCGTCTGCCCCGCGTAGCTCTCGGGCATGCGCCGCACCTCGTCGTAGACCGCGTCGGCGTTCGCCCGCTCGGCCCACGACGACTCGTCGGAGAGCGGCACGTACGTCTGCGCGTATCCGTACCGCCCCGCGCCGCCACACGCCGACAGCGCCGCGCAGAGGACCGTCACAACCCCGAGGTGCATGCGTTCCATGGCGGCGGTGACGTATCGCGACAGGCGCCACGACCGCAAGCCATCGCCGCCCCCGCGCAGGCAGCGCGGAGGATTACATCAACAGCCCGGGCGCCGCGGCCCCGCGGGGCGAGCTCACGGCCTGCCCGAGCGCGAGGATCTCGATGAGGATCGTGCGGTACACGGCAGCCACGGCGTCGAGGTCGACGTCGGGCGCGTCGCCGTCTTCGTCGGGTTCGAGCGCGGCGTCGAGCTGCTCGCGGACAAAGGTCATCACGTGGGGCTGACCGATGGCCACGAGGTCGTCGCTCTCCAGCAGTTCGTCGGCGGCGCCGCGGCGGAGTTCTTCGTCCCACTCGAAGGTCGCGCGGGTGGAGCTCAGCGCGCCCTCGTCGACGGACCGCAGCCGCGCGCCGAACGCTTCAACGAAGGCCCGGTACACCGCCACGCCGAGGAACTGCCCGAGCGCCGAGGCCGTGTCGTCGGTCACCGCGTCGAGGTCGTTGCGCAGAAAGGTCGAGAGCGCGGGCTGCGTCGTGTCGAGCTCGCGGAACGACTGGGCGATGTGCCCTTCGAGGTCGTCGTTCTCATCGAGGTCGGCCTCGACGGCGTCGACGGCCTCACGGGGAACCACGGCGTGCGGAGGAACGGGACGGATCGCAGAGCGGGCGGGCCACATCATCGCGTGCGGGCGCTCAGCCCTCTTCCTCTTCGATCTCCCAGCGGTAGAGCGCGGTCATGCTGATCGCGTGGGCGCAGCGCGCGCAGAGCGGCGGCTCTTCGTACTCCACCGCGTCTCCGCGCACGAACACCATCAGCCCACGCCCGGCCGGCTCGCCCTCGATCAGGGCGTTGCAGGCGTGACAGGTGAGCTCCGCGTCGGTCATAGGCGCGCGACTCTATCACCGCCCTCGCGCAGGCGTCTCGCATTCCGCACGTTTCAGCGCGCGCGCTCGTCGGCCGCGAGGGCCTCGCGCAACGTCGCCGCGAGCCCCGCAGGCGCCACCACGATGCCCTCGGAGAGCGCCAGTTCGGACGTGTCGTACCGAAGCCCCCGCCCCGCCGCGTCGGTCACCTCGGCGCCCGCGGCGCGCGCGATGGCCTCGGGCGCGCAGCCGTCCCAGAGCTTCGGTCCGCGGCCCATGTGAACGTACGCACTGACCGCTCCAGTGGCCACGAGCGCCACCTTGAGCCCCACGCTCCCGCACGGACGCATCGCGGTGATGCCCAGCCGCGCGGCCATCGACGCGACGCGCGGATGCGGGTGCGAACGCGACACCGCGAGGCTCGCCTGCGACACCTGCGACGGCGGCGACACCGTGAGCGCGCGCTCTCCCGCGTCGGTGATCTCCCACGCGCCGTGGCCCACCACGCCCACGAGCGTACGTCGCCACGCGGGCGCCACGATCACCCCGAGCCGCGCCTCGCCCCCGACCGCGAGGCCCACCATCACGCAGAACTCTCCGTTGCGGTCGACGAACTCGCGCGTGCCGTCGAGGGGGTCGACGAACCAGCACCGACCGCCCTTCGCCGACGCGCTCGCGGCCACCGCGGCGTCGGCCTCCTCCGCGCAGATGTGATCGTCGGGAAAGGCCGCGGCGAGTGCCGCGACGAGGAGCTCGTTCGCGCTCCGATCGGCCACGGTGACGGGGTCGCCCTTGCCCTTCCACTCCACTTCGAAGGGCGTCTCGTAGATGCGCTCGATGAGGGCCGAGGCGGCGCGGGCCGCGTCGAGGGCCACCGCGGTCTCGCGCGAGAGGGGGTTCGGGTTCGCCATCGTGGGCCGCGGATCATAGGGCCCGCGCGCGCGCACCGGGTTGATGAATCACACGAGCTCTGCGTATGACTGCCGCGCGGCACCGCCGCGAAGAAAGAGACACACACTCCGATGTCGCCTCGCGCACTGCTCCCCCGCCTCGCGCTCGCGTGCGGGCTCCTCGCGTCGCTCCAGGGATGCACGCTCACCGGCCGCGGCGGGCTCCTCGTCACGTCGACGGTGAGCACCCCGACGCCCACGTTCAACACCGCCGTGACCGCCAACGTCGCCGTGCCCGCGGGCGTGCAGGTGCTCCAGGCCCAGTGTCAGCCCGGCACGCAGGAGGCCTGCAACGGCCTCGACGACAACTGCAACGGCGTCATCGACGAGGGCTGCGGCTACTCGGGCGGCAACATCCAGATCACGGCCGCGTGGCAGACCGCGTCGGACATCGACCTCCACGTCATCGAGCCCACGGGCGCCGAGCTCTACTACGCCCAGCGCTCCAGCGCGTCGGGCGGCGTGCTCGACCACGACGCCAACGCCGCGTGCCGCATCGCGCCCCCCACCGTCGAGAACGTCTACTGGAACGCTCCGCAGCCCCCGAGCGGCACGTACCAGATCCGCCTCGTGGCCTACGACATGTGCGGCGTGCCCAACACGCCCACCACGCTCTCGATCTCCGTGGGCGGCCGCGTGATCGGCACCTACAGCGTGACGTTCACGCAGCAGAACCAGACGTACACCATCCCGTTCACCGTCCCGTGAGCGAGGCCCTCGATGCGCTCGCGCGCGCGGCGGGCGTCGACCCGTCGCACCCGGTGCTCGTGCGCGAGCGCGCGTTTCTCGCCCACTGGGCCGAGCGCCTCCTCGACCCGCGCGACCCGCAGCGCCCGCGGTGGCTCGCCCTCGAACTCGGTCAGCTCGAACGCAACCGCGCCATCGCCACCGAGGTCGCCCGCTTCGCCTCCCTCGACGGCGCGCGCGTGCTCGACGTGGGATGCCAGCTCGGCGCGCTCCCCATCGCCCTCGCCGAGCGCGGGGCCTCGGTGGTGGGCCTCGACGTCGACGACGCCCTGCTCGACGGCGCGCGCCTGCGCGCACAGTGCTACGGCGCCCGCGCGGAGTTCGTGCGGGCCGTGGGCGAGTCGCTTCCCTTCGAAGACGCGCGCTTCGACGTGGTGACCTTCGTCGACGTGATCGAGCACGTGCGCGACCCGCGGGCCTCGGTGCGCGAGCTCTCGCGGGTGCTGCGCCCGGGCGGAACGCTCTACCTCTTCGGCCCTAACCGACTCTCGCTCGCGAACCTCCGCGCCGATCCGCACTACCAGCTCGCGGGCGTGAGCGTGCTGCCCCACGCGCTCGGGGCGTTCTACGTGACGCGCGTGCGAGGCTTTCCCCGCTACGACGTCGGCGTGCTGCCCATCGGAGGACAGGTCGCGCGCTGGCTCGAAGCCGACGGGCTCCGCGTGGTGCACTCCGCCGCCGACGAGGCCGCGTCGTGGTGGCGCGCGAACAGCCCCGCGGCACTGCACGCGCTCACCCCCGCGGCGCGCCTCTGGGGACACGCCCGCACGAGCCTCGCGTCGCTGTTCCGCCTCGTCGCAACGAAGCCCGCAACGGTGGTATGACCGCGGCCACCATGGCGAAGCCCACGTTCGACGACTACATGCGCAGCTACCACGACGACCATCAGCACCCGATGAATCGGCTCACGCACCTCGTCGGCATTCCGATGATCGTGGCGTCGCTGCCCATCATGGTGAAGAAGCCCCTGCGCGGCCTCGGGATGTTCACCCTCGGGTGGGCGTTTCAGTTCGCGGGTCACGCCTTCGAGGGCAAGGCCCCGTCGTTCGTCGCGCGCGACTGGAAGTACCTCGCCATCGGCCCCGTGTGGATCGCCAACGAGTGGGCCGAGATCATCACGGGACGCGGGTTCTACACCCTCAAGCCCGTGGCCCCCGAGGCGCCCGCGAGCGTCACCGACGCCGTCGCCGACGCCGTGACCGAGCCCGCCACCGCGTCCTGATCGCAGCCCTCTCATGGGACGCTTCGACGACCGCGCCACACAGCCCGCCCGCGGCCCTGCGGACATCCTCCGATGGCGCCTCTTCGACCGCGTGCGGGGCACCGCGCTCCCGCGCGAGTCGAAGCCCGTGGGCGCGCCGGTGCGACCGAACGACGGCACCGCGATCCGCACGCTCGCCAGCTCGCTCACGTGGGTCGGTCACGCGAGCTTCGTGCTGCGCCTCGGCGGACGACTCATCGCCATCGACCCGATCTTCTCCGAGCGCATCCAGGGCATGGTGAAGCGCCTCTCGCCGCCCGGTGTGGTGCCCGAGATGCTCCCGCCCCTCGACGTGGTGCTGCTCACGCACAACCACTACGACCACCTCGACCTGCCGTCGCTGCGGCGCATCGGGCCCGAGGCGCTCTACGTGGTGCCCGTGGGCAACGCGCGCACGCTGAAGTCCGCGGGATTGCCGCGCGTGGTGGAGCTCGACTGGTGGCAGTCGCACCGCGAGGGAGGCCTCGACCTCACGCTCGTGCCCGCGCGCCACTGGTCGATGCGCGCGCCGTGGGATCGCAACGACGGACTCTGGGGCGGCTACGTGCTCCGCGGCCCCGAGGGCGCGGCGTACCACTCGGGCGACACGGGCTTCTTCGAAGACTTCCGCGAGATCGGGCGGCGCTGCGGGCCCATCGACTGGGCCATGCTCCCCATCGGCGCGTACGAGCCCCGGTGGTTCATGCAGCCGCAGCACATGAACCCCGACGACGCGCTGCGGGCCTTCGAACTCCTCGACGCGCGCACCTTCGTGGCGATGCACTGGGGCACCTTCGTGCTCACCGACGAGCCCTCGCAGGAGCCGCCCGCGCGCACGCGGCAGCTCTTTCACGAGCGCGGATTCGACCCCGAGCGCCTCTGGATCCTCGACGCGGGCGAGACGCGCCCCCTCGTGCGCTGAGCGCTCATCCCCAGGCCTGCGACGCGAACGCGAAGCGCCGCGCGAGATCGCCCGGCAGGGGCGCTCCGTGGAGCGACATCACCGACCGCACGGCCACCGTGCGCAGCCCGAGCTGTTCGAGCTTCATCACCAGTCCGACGTGTTGCGCGGGCACGTCGACACGGCAGCACTGCACGTCGCCCACGAGCATCGCGCGCAGCAGTTCGAAGGCCTCGTGCGCGTCGGACGCGATCACCGGACCGAGCACCGCGTGGCCTCCCTGGCGCACGCGCATGGCGTAGCCCGTGAGCGCGTCGCGGCCCGTCACGGCGGCGCGCGTACAGCCTCCGTGGCGCAGTCGGAGGAGCGATCCGCGCGTGGCGCCGAGCACCGCGCGGTCGAGGGCGCACACCGCGTCGAGGCGGTCGACGGTGAGCGGTGCGAGCGAGGGTGCGTGCGTGAGCCCCACGGTGCCCACGAGCTTGTGGAGTCGACCGACCGTGCGAAACCCAAGGCGGCGGTAGAGGGGCTCTCCCTCTGCGGTGGCCACGACCGTGACGCGCGTGGTGGCATCGCGGTCGAGGGCGAGGAGGTGTTCGAGCAGACGGCGCGCGTGGCCCCGTCCCTGGTGCGCGGGGTCGACGACGAGCCTGCCGAGGGAGCACACCGCGCCGAAGTCGAAGCGCGCGGCGACAGCCACGGGAACGCCCTCGACGCGCAGCCCGCACACGTCGCCGACGGCGAGCACGGTGGACCACTCGTCGGGCGTGTCGCGCCACCCCACCCGCGCCGCGAGCGACGCGAGGTGCGGGGCGTCTTCGATGGCAAATCTCTCGATGGATGCGAGCGACATCAACCCGACATCGTAGCGCGGTCGGGCGGCGCGGGGCACCGCGCGGGGGGTGCGATCAGGGGCAGCGACGGTCCATGCGGAAGCGCACGCCGCCGCGGTTGTCACGGCACGCGCTGTCGCTGAAGTAGCAGCGCAGCGTGCCGCCCGCGAAGCTCACCGTCGACGTCGTGCGAGGCAGCGCCGCGAAGGCCGCCGCCGCGTCGGCGTAGTAGACCCCCGACGTCGTGGCGAGCTCGGGCACCGCGAGGTTCTCGCAGGTGATGTTCCAGAACCACCCCTGCCCCGGCAGGATCGTGGTGCTCCACACGGTGCCCCCCGACGCGAGCGCGGTGACCGTGTACGACCCCGCGGGAACGCCCGTGACCGTCACATCGGTGGGCGTGTTGTCGGGGCCGTGACACGTCGTGAGCCAGTCGATCGACACCTCGGTGCGGTACGAGCACAGGTTGCCCTCTCCACACGTGCCCGCAGCGCAGTCGGCGTTCACGCGACACGTGCGACAGAGCCCGCAGACGGGGCACGCGCCGCCGCCGCAATCGACGTCGCTCTCGGTGCCGTTGCGCACACCATCGGTGCACGTCGGGGCCTGGCACACGGAGCCCGCGCACACGCCCGATCCGCACGCGTTGCCGCAGCGTCCGCAGTGGGCCGCGGTGACGGCGAGGTCGGTCTCGCATCCGTTCGTCGCGCTGCCGTCGCAATCGCCCCAGCCCGCGAGGCAGGTGTATCCGCAGGTCGAGCCCGCACACGTCGGCGCCGCGTGGGCCGGCGTCGGACACGCGCGCCCGCACATCCCGCAGTTCGCCGCGCTGGTGCGCGTGTCGGTCTCGCACCCGTTGGCCATGGCGCCGTCGCAGTTCGCGAGGCCCGCGTCGCACGCGCCGAGCACGCACGCGCCGCCCGCGCAGCTCGCGCCCGCACCCATGAAGCTGCACGACCGGCCGCACCCGCCGCAGTTGCCCGCGCTCGTGCGCGTGTCGACCTCGCAGCCGTTCGCCGCGCTTCCGTCGCAGTCGGCGAAGCCCGCCACGCACGCGATCACGCAGCGTCCGGTCACGCAGCCCGGGAGCGCGTTGTCGCCGCCCGCGCAGGCCATGCCGCAACCGCCGCAGTGCGTGGTGCTCACGCGCGTGTCGGTCTCACATCCGTTCGACGCGTTGCCGTCGCAGTCGCCGAAGCCCGCCGCGCAGGCCGACACCGCGCACGCGCCCATCACGCACGCCGCCGTCGCGTTGGGCAGCGAGCACGCGCGTCCGCATGCGCCGCAGTGCGAGGCGCTCGCCCGCGTGTCGACCTCGCAGCCGTTCGAAGGGTCTCCGTCGCAGTCGGCGAAGCCCGTGCTGCACGCGTAGTCGCAGCGCCCGGCGGCGCAGCTCGCGGTCGCATTCGCGCGCGGGGCGCAGGCCATGCCGCATCCGCCGCAGTGCGACGCGTCGGTGAGGGTGTTGACCTCGCAGCCGTTCGTCGCGCTGCCGTCGCAGTCGCCGAAGGGCGCCGTGCACGTCGCGACGGTGCACGTTCCGTTGGTGCACGCGCGCGAGGCGTTGGCGGTCATGCACGCGCGGTTGCACGCGCCGCAGTGGGCGGTGTTGCGCTGGGGGTCGATGCACGCGCCGCCGCAGCAGCTCTGGCCCGTGGGGCACGCGCGGGTGTCGTTGCAGCCGGGCACACACACGCTGCCGACGCAGAGCGATCCCGCGGCGCAGTGCTCGTCGCGCACGCACTCGACGCAGGCGTGCGTGGCGGTGTCACAGCGGCGCGCGACGCCCGCGTCGGAGCCCGCGCATCCCTCGTCGGAGCGGCACCCGGCGACGCAGGTGTTCGAGGCGTCGTCGCAGTGCTGCGCGGGGTCGCAGGTGTCGGCCGCGGCGAGGCATTGCACGCAGCGTCCGCGCGCGGCGTCGCACACGGAGCCCATGGGGTTGCCCGCGCACTCGCTGTTCGAGAAGCAGCGCGCAGGACCGGTGTCGACGGGCACATCCACCGTCACGTCGGGGCTCACGTCGGGGGCCACGTCGAGGGCCACGTCGGGGCTCACGTCGGGCATCGCGTCGGCGGTGTCGACGGTGGCGTCGGTGCGTCCGCCGACGACGGCGTTGTTGGACTCGCTGCACGCAGCGAGGGCGGCGAAGAAGGCGCTCCAGCGAAGGAACTTCATGGTGCGCGATGCTATCGCCGCCTTGCGTACGCCGCGGGCCTGAACATAAGGTCAGCACCATCGCCATGACGACGCAGGGGTTGCTGCCGGGAATGGCGCCGGAGGTCGAGGTGCTCCTCGACGACCGCGCGCGGGGTTGTCGGGTCACCTACGAGCGCGGCTTTCTCGCGCCGTCGCTCGCCGAGCGGTGGATGGTCGACCTGGCGCGCGAACTCCCGCTCGCGTGTGAGGTGCCGGTGATGTTCGGCCGCCCCACGCCCGTGCGTCGCATGAGCTGCGGCATCGGCGACCGCGGGCTGCGCTATCGGTACTCGGGCGTCGAGCGCGTGGCGCACCCGTGGCCCGCGGGCTTCGCGGCGCTGCTCGACCGCCTCGAAGCGCGCACCGGCGCGCGGTTCAGCTTCGCGCTCTGCAACCTCTACCCCGATGGAGAGGTGGGCCTCGGATGGCACGCCGACGACGAGCACGACCTCGTGCGCGACGCGCCCATCGCGTCGATCTCGTTCGGCGCCACGCGAGACTTCAAGCTGCGCGAGGGCCGCAGCGGAAGCGCGTGCATGACCGTTCCCCTGGAGTCGGGCTCGCTGCTGGTGATGGAGGGAACGCTCCAGCGCCACTACCAGCACTGCGTCCCTCCGCGGCTGCGGTGCCAGGAGCCGCGGTTGAACCTCACGTTCCGCGTGATGCGCTGATGCGAGGGGAGAGTTGCGATGCGTCGCGTTCATGACGTGGTGGTGCACCTGGTGTGGTGCGTACGGCACCGTCTCGCGCTGCTCGATGCATGGGACGACGCGCGGCGCATCGAGCTCTTCGTGCGCAAGAGCGCCGACGTCGACGCGACGTTGATCGTCGCGGGTTGTGCGAGCGATCACGTGCACGTCGTGGCGCGCGTGCCGACGGCGCGTCCCATCGCAGAGGTCGTGCGACGACTGAAGGGCGCGAGCTCACGCGTCGAGAACCTCACGCACCCGGCCCGTCGCTTCGAATGGCAGGACGGCTACTGGTGTGAGTCGGTGTCCCCCGGCGCGCTCGATCCGCTGATCGCGTACGTGCAGCGCCAACGCGAGCATCACGCGGCATCCAGTGCGGAGGCCTGGGAGACGTTGCTCTCCGACGCGGCGGACGATGGAAGGTGAGCTCGCTCGCCCGTGCGCTCGCAGCTCCAATGGAGAGCCATCGGAGCGCCATGCGATCACAGCGCCCGTTGAGAGCCATCGGGGTGCCATGCGATCACAGCTCCCGTCGAGTGAACTCGACGGCAGCTGGCACAGGTCCGCGCAGCGCGGACCGCCCATAAAAACAGCCCGAAGGGCTTGATCCCGCGGCCGATGACTTCAGTCATCGGGAGTGCGCTTCGACAGCAGCAAGCGCAGGTCCGCGCGGCGCGGACCACCTGGAGAACAGCCCGAAGGGCTTGATCCCGCGGCCGATGACTTCAGTCATCGGGAGTGCGTTTCGACAGCAGCAAGCGCAGGTCCGCGCGGCGCGGACCACCTGGAGAACAGCCCGAAGGGCTTGATCCCACGGCCGATGACCTCCGTCCTCGGGGGGCGCGCGGTCAGCGGTTGATGAGCTCCAGCAGCATCGCCGTGGCGGGCAGCAGGATCGACCCCACCACGGCCTCGCCCGCGATGAGTCCCGACGCGAGGGGCGCGGCGTAGGCTTCGAAGCTTCCCTTGTCGCCGGGGGAGACCTTGCGCCACACGGCGGCGATCACGGCGCCCAGCGCGAGCGCGATGTTCAGCGACGGCGGCAGGATCAGCGCGAAGCCCAGCGCCGCGGGGATCGGCACGAACCAGAACCGCTGCACCTCCTCGCCCGCGTCGTTCTTCTTGCGCGCGGCGAGCAGCAGTTCGAACACCACGCCCAGCGCGATGCCCACCTTCGAAGCGAAGAGCGCGCCGTGCGGGAGAAAGCCCAGACCGCGCTCCATCACGATGGCCAGCGTCGCGATCTTGAGACCCGTCGGCGCCGAGAGCTGCCCGGGGTTCAGCCCGATGCCGTACGTGTGCTGGAGCATGTTGAACATGAGCGGCGTGAGCAGCGCGCCCACGGGAATCACGATGAGCTGCGCGATCACCAGCGTGCGGAAGCGTCCGCCGAGGCGCTGCGCCACCCAGAACGACGGCACCACGTTCTCCGAGGCCGACTGCGGGTTCGCGCTGATGTACGCCGCGCTCAGGTTCGCGCGGATCTGCGCGGGCCACAGCAGCCCGAAGAGGAACTGCGTCGCGTTCGCCATCAGCGACACGGGACCCGACCCCGTGATGCCCAGCACACGAAGCCCCGCCACGATGAGCAGCGGCTGGATCGCCACCGCGAGGAGCACCTCGGTCCACGGCATGTCGAACCACGTGGTCGTGAGCCACACGAGGAGCGTCACGCTCACGCCGATGCCCGTGAAGGTCCACCACGCGGGGATCTCTTCGTCGGCGCGCGATTCGAACACAGGCTCGGCGCTCTCGGCGCCCTTGTCGGTCTTGCGCGCGAGGAGGTTCTGCACCACCGGGATCAGCACGCTCGTGACCGCCGCGGCGATCATCATGGCCGTCGCGGGCCACATCATCCACTGCACCACGTACTTGAAGTGCGAGTGCGCGTGCGAGAACTCCACGGCCTTGCCGCACGACTGCGTGAGGAACGCCGTGGCCGCCTCCTGCTCGGCGCCCGTGAGATCGCCCACTCCGTCGAGGGTGCTCAGGCAGCGCGCGAGGTCGGATTCCGCGACGCCCGAGAGCGCGGCGTAGCGCGCGGCCTTCTCGCCGAAGGTGGCGACGATCCACGTGCCCAGGAGCCCCGAGAGGCCCACGGAGAGCGGCACCAGCATGCCGAGCCCGATGGCCGCGAGTTCGAGGCCCAGCGACATGTTGAGGGCCGCGTTGCCCACGATGGGGGTGATGACCCCGAGGCCGTCGCGGAGGAAGGTCAGGAAGCCCGCCACGCCCGTCGTGGTGGTGAGCACCTCGCGGCGCGCCTGCGTGCTCTCCGACGCTTCGGGGTCGGTGAGCGTCTGCGCGATGGCGAGCGTGGCGCGCGAGCCGGGCCACGGGAGCGTGCGGTCGCGCAGGATCGAGCTGCGCGGAACGATGCCCATGAACACCCCGAGGTTCGCCGACACGAGCAGCCAGACGAACATCTGGAAGGGCGACGGGTTGAACCCGATGTCACGGCCGAAGACGGTCTTGATGTAGAAGAACGCCGCCAGGATCACCACCATGAAGGCGATGCCCGACACCACGCCGATCATGGTCTGGATGATGTTGAGCTGGATCGCGAGCTCGCGTCCCTTGAGCCGTTTGCCCAGCACGAAGGCCGCGAGGAACATCCCGCCCATCGTGAGATCGACGCTCTGACCGAGCTTGAGCGTGACGTAGGGCGTGGCCGCGGCGGCGACCGAACACAGCAGAATCCCCAGGACCACCGACCGTGCGTTGAGCTCGTTCACGCGAGTTGTTTCCCTCTCGACGAGAGGAAATACCCGCTGCCATGCGCGAGGGCGGAGCGAAATCGTCGGGGGCGCGAGGGCGGGTCAGATGGGGAGCGCGAGGGCGGGGCGTCGGGGATCACCGCGCGGTGGCGACCGACGGCGTGCGGCTACGGGCAGGTGCCTTCGACGCAGGCCACGCCGGGGAGTCCGCCGGGGTTCGCGCAGCACGTGGTGCCGCGGCAGGTGGCGCAGGGACACGTCGTGCACGTGCCCGCCGCGGCGTAGTCCTGGCACTGGCCGAGGAGGCACACCTGCGCGGTGCCGCACGCGCGCCCGCAGCGACCGCAGTTGAGCGGGTCCGTGCGGAGGTTCGTGCACGCGTTCCCCGCGCAGAGCGTCTGCGGCGCGGCGCAGGTCGAGGGCGAGGCGCAGGCGCCGTTGACGCAGGCCTGTCCCGCCGCGCAGGCGGTGCCCACGGCGCCGCAGTTCGCCGGGTCCGACTGGGTGTTCACGCAGCGTCCGCCGCTGGCCGTCAGCCCGGGGAGGCACACACACGTGTTGCTCACCGAGTTGCAGTACTGATCCGCGCGGCACGTCACGCCGCCGCAGTTGCCGGGGTTTCCGATGGCGCTGGTGCATCCCATCGCGGTCATCGTCGTGCCCGCAGGACACCGACAGAGCCCCATCTGGCACGTGGTTCCGCCCGCGCAGGTGTTGCCGCAGGTGCCGCAGTTGCGCGCGTCGGTCTGCGTGTTGACGCACGCGCCGCCGCACGTCGCGAGCCCCGCGCCCGTGCACGCGCACGCCCCCGACACGCACACCTGGCCGCCGCTGCACGCGTTGCCGCAGCGTCCACAGTGCGACGCATCCGACGCGAGCGACACGCACGCACCGCCGCACATCACCATGCCCGACGCGCAGGCGCACACGCCCGACGCGCAGGTCTGACCGGGCGCACACGCGTTGCCGCAGCGTCCGCAGTTGGCCGTGTCCGACGCGAGCGACACACACGCGCCGCCGCACTGCACCGCGCCGGCGCTGCACGCGCACGCGCCCGCCACGCAGGTCGACCCCGCGCCGCACGCGTTGCCGCAGCGTCCGCAGTTGGCGCTGTCGGTCTGGAGCGACGTGCAGGTGCGTCCGCAGAGCTGCTGCCCCGCCGCGCAGGTGCAGCGTCCCGCGGTGCAGGTTCCGCCCGCGCCGCACGAGAGCCCGCAGCCGCCGCAGTTCGCGGGGTCGGCGCTCGGATCGACGCAGGTCGCGCCGCATCGGATCTGCGTGCCCGTGCAGGTCACCGGTCCGTCCGTCGCCGTCACCGCGTCGGTGGCCGTCACCGCGTCGGCGGCGGTGCTCCCGTCGGTGGCCGTCGCGCTGTCGGCGGCGGTGTTCCCGTCGGTGGCCGTCACCGCGTCGGCGGCGGTGCTGTCGAGGCCCGTGGTGCTGTCGGGGGTGGCGCTCCCGTCGGTGGCCGTTGCGCCGTCGGCGGTCGTGGTGCTGTCGGTGCCGGTGGCGCCGTCGTGGGCGGCGTCGCCCGAGGTCGCGTCGAGCCAGCTCGTCGACGCCGTGTCGGGATCACAGCCCCCGAGAAAGAACACCAGCGCCGTCGCCAGTGCACGGTGCGTGTTGCGTCCGCTCATCCAAGGATCTCCTCTCGCGGTCGGCGATGCGACACCGGCGTCGCAGAGTCGACCATCACTCCCCTGATTCGCTTGTTTTCACGGACATTCAAGCGATCACGCACACGCGACACACGCGCCACATCCGCGTGCCCCGTGGGCTGCTCAGTGATCGCCACGGAGTTGCACAGCGCCGCCCGGTACGGAGACGTCCTGTGGGCATGGCAGCCCATGCGTCGATGCGGCGACGCGACGCTCGCGGCTTGACCATTCAAGTATTCTCTTGAATGATTGGGCGCTGTGACCACCGCGCACCGACAGTTCAAGGACGCCCTCTACGAGCAGTTTGCCCGGGTGGGAAAGGCGCTTGCCGCGCCGCGACGGCTGGAGCTTCTCGACCTGCTCTGCCAGGGACCGCGCACGGTCGAGGCCCTCGCGAACGAGGCGTCGCTCTCGGTCGCGAACGCGTCGCAGCACCTCCAGACGCTTCGGGCGGCGCGCCTCGTTGAGGCCGAGAAGAAGGGCTCCTACGTGGAGTACCGGCTCGCCGACGAGGAGGTGTGTCGGATGTTCCTCGCGCTGCGGGGCCTGGCCGAGCACCGGCTCGCCGAGGTCGAGCAGGTGTCGCGGGCGTACTTCGCCTCGCGCGGCGCGATGGAGCCCGTCGGCGCCGAGGAGCTGCTCCGGCGCGTGAAGGCCGGCGAGGTCACCCTGCTCGACGTGCGGCCCGCGGAGGAGTACCGCGCCGCCCACATTGCCGGCGCGCTCTCGATCCCGGTGGGAGAGCTCAAGGCGCGCATCCGCGAGCTGCCCGCCGACCGCGACGTGGTCGCCTACTGCCGCGGGCCGTACTGCGTCATGGCCGTGGAGGCCGTGGCCCTGCTGCGCAAGCGCGGGCTGCGCGCCCATCGCATGGAGCTGAGCGTCGCCGAGTGGCGCGCGCGCGGCGGACGGATCGAACCGAAGGGAGCTGCACGATGATCTTCAAGCCCTGGTACCGCTTCGAGAGCGGCTGCGCCGCGTACCTTCTCGGATGCGCGGGGCGGGGGTGCTGCGCCGTGGTCGACGCGCACGAGGCCGACGTCGACGCGTACCTCGACTTTGCGGCGGCGCGGGGGATGCGCATCACACACGTGATCGACACGCACGTGCACGCAGACCATCGCTCGGGGGGCGCGCAGCTCGCCCGAAGGGCCGGTGCGGTGTACGCGCTCCACGCGTCGGCCGACGTCGAGGGAGACTTCGAAGCCCTCGCCGATGGGCAGGTGGTCGACGTGGGCAACGTGCGGATCACCGTGATCCACACGCCGGGACACACCCCCGAGAGCGTGTGCCTCCTCGTCGCAGACCTGCGCCGCGGCGACGACCCGTGGTTCGTGCTGACGGGCGATACGCTCTTCGTGGGCGCCGTGGGACGCCCCGATCTGCCGGGCGACGCGCGGGCCCACGCAGACGCCCTCTACGACAGCCTTCACGGGAGGATCCTCACGCTCCCCGACGCGCTGGAGGTGTACCCCGGGCACTTCGCCGGATCGCTCTGCGGCGCGGGCATGAGCGGCAAGCCGTCGAGCACCCTGGGCTTCGAACGCCGGTGGAACCCGCTGCTCTCCATGGACCGTGCGGCGTTTCTCGACGCGGTCGCGAATGTTCCCCCGAAGCCCGCGGCGATGGAGCACACCCTCCGCGTGAACCGCGGGCGCGCGGAGTCGATCCGTTGAGCGCGGTGCGCCTCGGGCTGCGCGAGAACCTCGGACAGTTCTCGCTCCTCGTGGCGGTGAACGCGTTCGTGGGCGCGATGGTGGGGCTCGAACGCACGCTGCTCCCGTCCCTCGCCGAGCAGGAGTTCCACCTCGTGGCGAAGCGCGCGGTGCTGTCGTTCATCGTGGTGTTCGGCGTGAGCAAGGCGCTCACGAACTACCTCGCCGGACGGCTCTCCGACCGCGTGGGGCGCAAGCCCGTACTCGTCGCCGGATGGATCGTCGCCGCGCCCGTTCCCTTTCTTCTCATGGGCGCGCAGCGTTGGTCCGAGGTGCTCCTCGCGAACGCGCTCCTGGGGGTGAGCCAGGGCCTCACGTGGTCGACCACGGTGATCATGAAGATCGACCTCGCGGGGCCGAAGCGCCGCGGGCTCGCCATGGGCCTCAACGAGTTCGCGGGCTACCTCGCCGTCGCCGCCAGCGCCCTCGCCACCGGCGCACTCGCCGCCCGCTACGGACTCCGCCCGCAGCCCTTCTACCTCGGCGTGGTGTACGTCGCCCTGGCCCTGCTGCTCTCGGTCTTCGCCGTACGCGAGACGCGCCACCACGCAGCCGCCGAGTCGTCGCTCCGCGGCCCTGCGCCCACCGACGTTCCCTCTCCCCGCGAGGTCTTCTGGCGCACCACCCTCGGCGACCGGAACCTCTCGTCGGTCACGCAGGCGGGCCTCGTGAACAACCTCAACGACGGCATGGCCTGGGGGATCTTTCCTCTGTTCTTCGCCGCCGCCCACATGAACCTCTCGCAGGTCGGCACGCTCGCCGCGGTGTACCCCGCCACGTGGGGCATCGCGCAACTCTTCACGGGCGCGTGGTCCGACCGCGTGGGCCGCCGCGGGCTCATCGCATCGGGCATGGGGGTGCAATCCGTCGGCATCGCCGTGGTGGCCTGCGCGTCGGGCTTCGCGGGCTTCGCGCTCGGGGCGGTGCTCCTCGGCCTGGGCACGGCGATGGTGTACCCCACGCTCCTCGCGGCCATCGGCGACGTGGCGCACCCCGCGTGGCGCGCGTCGTCGGTGGGCGTCTACCGCCTGTGGCGCGACCTGGGCTACGCCGTCGGCGCCCTCCTCGCAGGCGTCACCGCCGACGCGCTCGGCATGCCCGCGGCCCTCTGGATCGTCGCCGCCCTCACCCTCGCCTCGGGCGTCGTCGTGGCCGTCCGCATGACCGAGCCCCACACCTGACGCCCCGCACGCGCCGCCCGGTACGCGCACCGTCTCCCGCACGCGCCGCCCGGTACACGCACCGTCTCCCGCGCGCGCCACACGGTACGCGCACCGTCTCCCGCACGCGCCACACGGTACGCGCACCGTCTCCCGCACGCGCCGACCGGTACGCGCACCGTCTCCCGCACGCGCCG
>CAMFHP010000127.1 GCA_945952225.1 uncultured Myxococcaceae bacterium | reverse complement strand
GCCTGCGCCTGCGCCCACCGCGCCCGCGGCCGCCGCGACGAACCCGCGCCTCGACGCCGTGCTCGCCGCGTGGCGCGCCACGCCCCGCGGAGACGGCCCCGGTGAGGCCACGGTGGTGGGCCCGGTGCTCGACTTCGCCGACGAGGGCGCCCCCACGCGCGTGGTGGCCCTCGTGCGCCGCGGCGACGACGCGTGGATCGTGGCCACGGCCGTTCCCTACGTGCAGGGCGCCGCGGTGGCCGACGGGCTGAGCTCGTTCAGCGAGGTCGCCGACCTCACGGGCATCGCCGTGCGCGACGTGAACGGCGACCACCACCCCGACGTGGCCGTGTTCACCCGCACCGAGCACGTGCTCGACGGGTACACGCCGCTCCAGCACTTCGCGCACTTCTACACGTACGCCGCCGAACCCGAGCCGCACCTCGCGTCCCTCGAACGCGCGACGCTCCAGCTCCTCGGCGTGCGCGACGAGGCCTCGCTCGACGCCGCGCTCCCGAACCTCAACACCTTCGAAGCGCCCGCCGCAGGGCTCAGCCCCGCGCGCTTCTTCTCGCGCCTGCGCTACGGCACCGCCGCGCAGCTCCGCAGCGCCGTCGCCACGCGCGGCCTCTCGGTCTGCAACGACGTGCCCGACCGCACCGGACGCCGTCGCAAGCGCTGCACCCT
Source organism: uncultured Myxococcaceae bacterium (assembly GCA_945952225.1). Taxonomy (GTDB): domain Bacteria; phylum Myxococcota_A; class Polyangia; order Polyangiales; genus CAISKJ01. The sequence goes on along the minus strand of CAMFHP010000127.1, from coordinate 20,511 downwards.
GCACGCGGGCCCGCGCCTCACCGACGCCGTGCTCACCAACAACCTCGGCATGGGGCACAACACCTTCGTCGACATTCTCGCCGACGATCCGAGCGACCTGACCTTCCCGAGCTGCCGACCGGAGCGCGGCGCCACGCAGTGCAACGCCAGCGTCGGAGGCCCCGCGGGCATCGACTGGCGCATCGAGGGCGAAGGCGCCGCCATGCGCCTCGTCGAGATCTCGGGCTGGGCCGAAGACTCCTGATCACCACGGACATACTCCGTCACACCCGCGGACACACTTCTTGTGTCCTTCGGCGGCGCGCGCGACATCCGTCTCATGCGCTCCGCCACGCTCCCTGCGAACCTCCTCGTCACGGCCCTCGTCGCGCTCGCCTCGGTGACCGCGTGCGCCGTCACCGACGACGCCTCCGAGGCCCTCACCCGCGACGACGCCGTGCGCGCGGGCACCCTCGACCCGGGGCACTTCTCCGTGGGCGGGCTGCGCCGCGTGGGCGCGTCGGAGACCTTCTGCACCGCGACGCTGATCCATCCCCGCGTGGCCCTCACCGCCGCGCACTGCCTCGCGGATTTCGGCAACGGCTGCACCTCGGAGGCGGCCGCCCGCGCGGGCTTCGAAGTGGTCTTCACCACGGGCACGAACTTTCGCGACGCGACCCGGGTGATCGCGCGTCGGCCCGCGGCGCTGGCGGTGCATCCGAGGGCCTTTCCCTCGCCCATCGCGACGTGCCCCACGACGCCCCTCACCCCGTGCGGAAGCTACGGCGTCGAGCGCACCGTCGACGAGGCCTTCGACCTGGCGCTGGTGCTCCTCGATCAGCCCGTCTCGCCCAACGTGGTGCGGCACACGCGGGTGATCACCAACGGCTTCGGCGCCAACGCCGCCAACGTCACCGCGGCGCGCGCCCGCGTCGACGATCCCGCCTACGGCCCCAACGGCACCACGCGGGTCGCGGCCACCGTGGTGGGCTTCGGCGTGGGCGACGTGTGCGGCGAGGAGCGACGCGGCGGCGCGATGTTCTTTCACGGCACCGTGGGCACCTGGCACCGCGCGTGTCGCACCGTGCTCGCGTGTGATGGGCGCGCGCTCGTGAGCGAGAGCGTCGCGTGCACCGCGGGCGATCCGTCGTCGGCGTCGATCATCACGATGGAGCGCGCGGTCGGCGCCTCGACGACGTACCCCGCGCCCTTCGTCGGACCGTACGTCGGGAGCGGCGACTCGGGCGGTCCGCTGCTCTTTCAGATGGTGCCGGGACCGGGGCTTCCGTCGGAGGTCTTCGTGATCGGCGTGCTCTCCGCGGCGCGCGACGGCGGCGGCTGCACCTCGTCGCTCGACACGCGCCAGCACGAGGCGTGGTACGCGCCCACCTTCGGCGTTCCCTCGGGCACCTTTCTCGAATCGCAGCTCTCGGCCTGGCTCGGCGCGCTCTGACAACACCCGGTCGGTCTTCACACTTCTTCACGTTGCGCATGCACACCGCGAACGCGCGGTGGTGCAGGGTCGCACCATGAAGCTCCCGTTGAACACCGAGAAGGCCCGACGCGCCGCGGCCCACCCGAAACGCCCGGGCATGAACTGTCGCGCGGCGCCCGGCGAGTGGGTTCCCGTGGTCGATCGCAACCGCTGCGAAGGGAAGCGCGACTGCGTCGAGGTGTGTCCCGAGAACGTGTTCGAAGTGCGCCGCATCGACGACGCGGACTTCGACGCGCTCTCGCTCCTCGGCAAGGTGAAGAGCGTGGTGCACGGGCGACTGACGGCCTACACCCCCCACGCCGACGGGTGCCGTGCGTGCGGGCTCTGCGTGGTGGCCTGCCCCGAAGACGCGATCACGCTCGTGCGCGGTGCGTGAGCCTGTTGCGGTATCGTCGCGCTCCCTCTCACGGAGCCCCACGACGATGGCCGACGACGACCGCGCGCTCACCCTCGACGACCTCATGGCGATGGATGGAACGGCGCTCCACACGGTGCTCCGCCGGGGTCACGCGCTCGACCTCGACGCGCTCGCGGGGCGGCAGTATCTCGGCGTCGACCTGAGCCTCCCGGCGATCGGGCGGAAGCTCCTGTGGCACACGTTTCGGAAGTGCTTCGTGCGCGACGATTCGCGCGGCGACGTGCGCGGCTGGAACGTGCGTATGGAACAGCACGGCGTCGACGGCGCGCGGGTGCCCATGAAGACCCGCGCGGGCGATCCGCTCACCTTCGGGCACTACCGCGTGCGCAGCGCCGAGGGTGTCGACTTCGCGGGGCGATGGACCGGCGCGCACTACCTCCACTACGGCGACGCGGGGAACACCTTCTTCGACCTCGCGCGCCTCGGACGCACGCCCCTCGTGGCCGTCAACCGCGGGCGCATGGACCTCCTCCTCGGCTGGGAGGTGATGGAGCTCGCGGGCGTGAAGCTCCCGCTGCCGCTCTACTGGGCGCTGCGCGACGAGGGCCCCGTCGACTTCGTCGCTGATCCGCCAAAACCGCTTCGCTGAAGAGGTTTCGCGCGAAGGGTCACCGCGGCGGTCCGTCGGTCTGGAGCGTCCACACCGGGGGCGCGTCGCCGACGCGGAGCTCGCGCAACCCCTGGAGCCCGAAGCGACGGTAGAAGCCCAGGTTCACGGGGTTCGACGTTTCGAGAAAGAGCGGCACACCGCGGTCGCGCGCGCGGTCGAGGGCCGCCGTGAGGAGCACGCCGCCGAGGCCCCTTCCCTTCTGCGACGGATGGACGCCGAGCACGTGCACGTAGACCACGGGCTCGCGCGGGTGCGCCTGGTCGACGGCGTGCTGCACGCGCATCCCCGCGGTGGCCATGCGCCACGAGGGAAGCGCGCGCGGCGGCGACGTGAGGGCGAGGAGAAAATCACGGAGCGACGTTCCCGGTGCGCCGGGGTCGAGCGTGAGGATCGCGCCGTGCGAAGGTCCGTCGGCGACGGTGAGCACCGCCCCCGACGCGCGGCAGTGGTCGAAGGACACGCGGTGGAACCACGCGAGCCACGCGGCGCGCGCGCGGTCACCGGGGAGCAGCCAGCGAAAGAGCGGGTCGTCGTCGAAGCTCGCCGCGAGGGTGCGCACGGCGGCGTCGCGCTCGTCGGCGCGGAGGGCGCGGGTGTGGGTCATCGCGGGCCGTACCTTCGCACGGCACGCCGTGGATCAGGGCGCGGCGACGAGGGGCGCGAGCGTGCGGGCCACGGCGCGGAGCACGCCCGTCACGGCGCCTCCGGGTCGCCACACGAGGGCGAGCGTGCGAACCACCGCGGGGTCTGCGAGGGGGCGCGTGGCGAGCGAGGCGGCGCGGGTCTCGGCCTCGACGGCGATGCGCGGGAGCAGGGTGATTCCGTGGCCCGCGGCGACCACCTGGGCGAGCGTGGCGAGGCTCGTCGCGCGGAAGGCCATCTCGTCGGGCGCCACGCGGTCGCAGAAGCCCCGCACCTGATCGCGGAGGCAGTGTCCCTCGTCGAGGAGAAGGAGCCGTTCGCCGTCGAGGCGTGTGAGGTCGAGGGGTCCGTCTTCGCGCGCCAGGGGGTGCGCAGGGCACGCGGCGAACACGAAGGGATCGGTGCCCAGGTCGGCGCCGTCGAGGCCCCCCAGGTCGGCTTCGCGCGCCACGAGGGCGCCTTCGAGCTCGCCGCGCGAGACCCGTCGCACGAGCTCCGCGGTCGTGTGCTCGGACCAGAGCACCGTGAGCCCCGGATGGGCGCTTCGAAGCGCAGGCGCCGCGCGCGGCAGGAGGTAGGGCGCGATCGTGGGGATCACCCCGAGGCGCAGCGTCGACGCGAAGGGATCGGACGCGCGCACGGCCTCGGCGCGGAGCTCGTCGGCCGCGAGGAGCACGGCGCGCGCACGGGCGACGAGGGCCTCGCCCGCGGGGGTCACGAGCACGCCGCGGGGATCGCGTTCGAAGATCAACACCTTGAGCTGCTCTTCGACCTCGGCGATCTGCGCGCTGAGCGAGGGCTGTCCGACGTGGCAGCGCTCCGCCGCGCGACGGAACGAGCGCAGGTCGGCGACGGCCACCACGTACTGGAGCTGACGGAGCGTGAAGGGGAGCGGCGCGTCTCGCATGGCGCGCTACGGGTGGTGCTGCGGATTGCGCGTGACATGGAGCGCGCCGGCGAAGCGCCCGTTGCGTCCCATGGTGCCGACCCACACCTCGTACTGGCCGCGCGTCACGCGGGGGATGTCGACGGAGGGGTTCAGGTTGCCGCCGCGCGCGTCCCAGTCGTCGTTGCAGGTCCACGTGTCGTCGGGGCCGTGCACCACGAGGGCCGCATCGCGCTGCGCCACCGCGCCCGTCGCGTACACGCGCAGAAAGGGCATCGGCGCGCCCACGCGGAGGATCATGTCGGGCCGACGGTTGATCACGCCGCCGCAGTCGCGCGCGAAGAGCCGCGCGTTGACCTCGCCCGGTCCGCGCTCGGGCACGTCGACGTCGACGCGGTCGGGCGTGAAGTTCGCCGCGAGCTCCCGCACACCGAGCAGCGCGTCGGCGCCGCCCGTCTCGACGAGGGGCGCGCGGGTCACGTGCACCGTGGCCGACACGGGAACGCCCGCGTTGAACGCGCCGAGCCACACGTCGTACGAGCCCGCCGGCGCGTTGGTGAGCTCGACGAGGGGGTTGAACCCGCCGTAGCCGTCGTCGTCGCAGCGGAAGGTCTCGTCGGGCGCGCGCACCACGAGGGTCGTGTCGACGGGCGCCGTCGCGAAGAGACGCAGCGCGGGCATCGGCTGCGTGAGGCGCAGCACGTAGTCGGGCCGACGCTCGACCCAGCCCGTGCACGGCGGCGTGATGAGCCGCGCATCGACGGGCCCCGACGGGCGCTGCGGCACCTCGAAGGTGAACGCGTCGGGCGAGAAATCTGCGGTGATTTCCCGATCGCCGAGCGTGCCCCGCGCGGTGGAGGTGTCGAGCAGCGGCGCGCGCGTGACCTGGAGCGATCCCGCCACGTCACCCTCGGCGCGCGCGCCCACCCAGACCTCGTACTGACCCGCGGGCGCGTCGCGCAGGGCCAGCAACGGATCGCCGGGCGTGCGTCCGTCGACGCAGCGCCAGCGGCCGTCGGGGAGGTGCAACGCCAGCGTCGAGGCGGCCACACCGTGCGCCGCGACACGGAGCAACGGGAGCGCCGCGGGCACCCGCACGATCGCGTCGGGACGCTCCGGTGCGAAGCCCGCGCACGACTCGCCGAGCGCGCGCAGGTCGATGGTTCCGCGGGCGCGGTTGGAGAGCGGAACGTCGAGCGTGTCGCGGGCGCCCTCGGCGGGGAGTTCGTGCACGCCCCCGTGCGCCTGTGCACCACCCACCATCAGCGACGGCACCGACGCGATGTGCAGCTCGCCCGAGATGGTGACGCCGCGCTGCATCGCGCCCACCCAGATGTCGTACTGGCCGACGCCCGCATCGGGCACGACGACCTGCGGGCCGGGGCCGCTCCACACGGCGTCGCAGCGCCAGCGTCCGTCGGCGCCGTTCACCACGAGCGACGCGTTGGGGACGATCTGCGCGCGCGGATCGTCGGGCGACGGGAGCGCACGCACGCCCGTGACCCACACGCGGAGCCCCGGGGCCGCCGCGCGGAGGCGCACGATGAGGTCGGGGCGCTGCGAGACCCATCCGCCGCGGCAGTCGGGCGACACGGCCTGCCCCGCCGAGAGCGTGCCCGTCGCGGTGAAGGGAATGACCTCTTCGGCGCCCACGGTGGCGGGGCGAAAATCGCGGACGCCGAGCGGCGCGACGCGACCGCCCACACGGAGCGGCGTCTGCGCGTGGAGGGTGCGCGGCGCGAGGGAGAGCGCGGCGAGCGCGAGGGCGAGGTGCGGTTGCTTCATGGCGCGGCTCACAGGCGGCTCAGGTAGTCGGCGAGCGGAACAGACGCCCCGGCGACGACGCCGAATCCCAGGGAATCACCGGCTGATCCCGGCGGATACACGATGGCCACCGGGGCCACGAAGACTTCGAGGAGTTCGTACAGATCGAGGGCCGCGAAGCCGCCGAAATAGAAGGCCTCGGACTCGCGGGAGTTCAGCACGAGACGGTAGAGCAGCCCCGAGCCGAAGACGCCCGCGCGGAAGCCCAGTCGGTCGCGCGCGAAGGAGGGCGAGGCCACGCCGAGTCCGATCTGTTCGGCCATCACGGGCACGAAGGCCGTGTCGATCGCGCCGCCCGCGCGGGGCGTGAGCGTGAGCATCTCGCCGAGCCCGATGGTGAGGTGAAAATACGCGCGCCACTCGCGGCGCCGTCGAAAGTCGTCGCCCAGCGAGCCGAGCGTGCGCACGAGGCGGTCGGAGTCGATGGTGACGCGCGCGTCCTGCACGTCGGTCACCTCGCGGATCACCGCGGTGATGCGCTGGAGCCAGCACGCGAGGCTGCGCTCGTCGTCGTCGCACCAGCGTCCGCGCGCGGGCGCCACGCCGAGCGACACCACGATGTCTTCGGGGGTGATGTGTTCGAGCATCACCAGCATCGTCGCGACGGTGATCGGACGGTCGAGGGGGATGATCGAGAGGATCGGTCCGAGGCGCGCGATCACCGGGCCGCCGAGGGAGCGCAGGGCGTTGAAGGCCGCGCCCACGTTCGACACGCCGCGGTCGCGCAGGGCCTCGATGTCGAGCGCCCCCGCGATGCGAAGCATGCGGGCCACCGCGGTGAGCGCGCGGCGCGTGGTCTGGAACGTCGCCCCGAGCGCGCGTCCGTTGGGCTGACGGAGCCAGAGGGCCTGGATGGCAGGGCGGTTCCACTCGCGCTCGACGGCTTCGAGCGAGGTGCGCACCTGCTGGAGCGCCTGCACGGTCTCGCCCACACGGTCGAGCGAGAGCGTCGCGATGTCGAGCCCGTTGGACCCGTACGACGACGACGCGCGCAGGATGGGCAGCGACGCGCCGAGGGCCTCGAACGATCGCCGCGCATCATCGCCCGCGCGGGCCAGCGCCTCGAACGACGCATCGAGGTCGGCCACCGGGGCCGCGTCGGGGGGAAAGAGCCGGTCGAGCGTCGGAGGCACGCAGAGAATGTCGTCGCGCTCGTTGCCAGGCTCGGCGGCCGCGGCGCGCGTGAGGCCGCGTCCGAAGGTCATCAGCGAGGCCCACTGCACCACGCTCGTGGGCTGACACGCGGGACGCACGGGCCCCACCCACGCGTCGGGACGCGCCGTGAACGCCGCCATCACCGCGTTGCCAAAGAGCGGTCCGTCGGCGCTGGGCCACGTGCGGTTCGTGATGCGGAGAAAGTTCGTGAGCGCCGCGTGGAGCGCCTCGTGCGCGGGCGTGCGGTGCTCCGGTGCGGCCGCGACGGGTGCGCCCGGTGACGCCGCGGGCGCGGTGGTCGGCGCGTTCGCCGCGGGCGCGGTGGGGGATGGGCGCGTCGGGCGCAGGTGCACGGGCGAGACGGTGGGCGCGGCGCGTCCGTTGGGGGCGGGCGTGCGGCGCAGGGCTTCGGCGCGAAACGCGGGGAGCGCGGCCTGCACGGCGCCGAGGGCGCGCCACGCGCGGGTCCAGTCGGCGAGGGTGGAGAGCTCTTCCCACGCGGACATCGAGAGGGCGCCGCGGCCGAAGGTGCCGAGGTCGCGCGTCGAGAGCACGGCGTTGATGAGCGCGCGGAGCCGTGAGTTCAGCGGCGGACGGAGCAGCGTCGAGATGTCGTGCGCGACCTGAATCGCTCCCACGAGGTCGGTGGTGCCCGACACCCACGCGGCGCGGGCGGCGCGGGCCTCGTCGAGACGCACGCGCGCGGCGGCCACCTCTTCGGGGTCGGCATCGGCGGCAGGCGCGGTCTCCGCGGGGCCTTCGACGATCTGGCAGATCGCGTGGAGCGGCGAGGTGGCGGCGAACGCGCAGGTGGGCAGCGGCGCCTGACGGTTGAAGATCTCCGTGCGTCCGAGGCTCCAGAACGCGAGGTCGACGAGGTACGCGCGGAGCCGCGTCGCATCGCCCGGCCCCACGGCCTGCGGCAGCCACGGCCGCGCGGGCGCATCGCCCTGGAGGAACGCGCACATCACCGGCCGCGTCGCGGGCGCATCGTTGCGCGTCGCCGCGGCCGCGTTGGGCATCACGCGCCCCGCAGGCGGATCGCTCGTGCGCAGCGACGAGAGGCTGTCGCCGAGCCCGCACGCGTCGAGGGCCATGCGCGCGTCGAGGGACTTCAGGGGAAAGTTCGCGCAGGCCTCGCGGTCGAGTCCGGCCTCTTCGCCGTACACCGCGCGACGCCACGCGCAGGGGTCGACGATGTCGTTGCCCGGCAGACGCAGACGCACCACGGCGTCGGCGATCACCGCGCGCGCGAGCGTCGCCACGAGCTGCTCGATGAGCGTGTTCTGCATGCCCGTGCGGTCGGTGAGCAGCGCGGCCACGTCGTTGAGGAGCTGCCGGAGGTACTGCCGATCGCCCGCGGGTCCTGCGATCTCGGAGATGGCATCGGCCACGGCGTTCATCGCGACGCGGCGCGAGCGATCCATGATGATCTGCTGGAGCACGGCCTGGTCGATGGTGCCGCGCTGAAAGGTCGTGCCCGCGCCCACGCCGTCGGGGCGGTTCTCGAGCTGCGGTCGGGAGGTCGGTGTGGTCTCGCGCTCGGCGGCGCGCACCTCCTCGCGCACGGCCTCGCCCCAGCGGGCGTCGGTGAAGAAATCCGCTTGAAAAAGCGGCCCCGCGGGAGACTCGACGCGCACCGTCGCGCGCGCCCCCGCACCGGCCGGACGCACCTGGCTCCACGCGCCCGGCGCGACGAGGAGCACGGCGAGCAGCAGGGCCGCGCGCAGCAGAAGGGTACCCATGGCGCGCGCGACGATAGGGGCAGCCCGCGGTCGAGGTCACGCGCCGTGTGTGGAGGCCCGCGACGGGGCGGTGATAGCGTCGCGCGATGCGATCGGTGTGGGTCCTCGCGGTGGTCGGTGTGCTCGTGCCCCTTCACGCGTGGGGTGACCCGGTCGACGTGCCCACGGCGCGGGCGGCGCTCGCGGTGCTCCAGACCGTGGATCGCGCGGCGCGGGCCCGTGACGAGGCCGCGCTCCGTCGCGTCGTGCGGCTGCCCCTCGCGGTGTCGTGGACGATCTACGACATGGAGGTGCGCGTGCGCCGCGCGCGGCTGCGCGACGCGCGGAGTGTGGTGCGTCGGTGGCGCGACCTCGCGGTGCCGCAGGGCTTCTTCGCAGCGTCGGCCGCGGGCATGCCCCGCACCGGCGGCCCCCTGTGCGGCGACGGCGACAGCGCGACGATCGAGGCCGACGGAGAAGATCCCCTGTGGCGTCGCGGCGGCCCCGCGGTGGAGCGCGTCGATGCAACCACGCTGCGGGTGACCTTCGCGCGGGTGCACTGCGACGCGCAGATGCACTACGCCGTCTGGACCCTCGCGCGCGACGCCGCGGGCACATGGGCCGTCACGGCGATCGAGACGCGCGACGAGTAGCGCGCGAAGCGTCTGCCCCGCCCGAAGCTGCGCAGGATTGGAGAAGCGCGCGCGACCGTGCTCTCTGCACACTCCGCGCGTCGTTCTTCCGGGAGTTGTTCGCATGTCTCAGGTCGTCGATTTCACCCACGTCTCGCAGGCGGGCGTCGAGCGCTCGCCCGTCGCCGCCGCCCTCGCAGGCCTGCGCGCCAACGAGGCCCGCTACTTCAACAACAAGTACGACCACCCGTTCGCCGTGGAGCCCGCGGCGAGCGAGGCGGGCGCGAAGACCGTCGCGCGCGTGGCGCACATCCTTCAGGCCGAGCGGGGCATCGTGATCGCGTCGCCCGCGCTCGAAGCCACCACCTTCGAGGTCGAGGGCATCCGCTGGGACTACGTGTTCTATGAGAGCGGCCTGTCGATCAACGTGCTCTACACGCTGGGCGACTCGAAGAAGCGCGCCGTGGGCTTCAAGCTCTCCGAGGGGATGGACGTTCCCGCAGAGCTCGGGAAGTTCAAGTTCGCGCGGCAGAAGTCGAAGCTCGCGGGCACGATCCGCGGCTCGTTCTTCGTGATCAAGGGCACGTACTGAGCGTCGCGCGCGCGGGACCTTCGAGCTCGCGCAGCAGCACCCCGGGGGTCACACCCGCGATCGCGCGAAACTCCGCGATGAGGTGCGCCTGGTCGTAGTACCCGCAGGCCACGGCGACGCGCGCCCAGTCACTCCGCGGCGCGTGGCGTGCCGCGCCGAGCGCACGGTGAAAGCGCAGGAGCCGCGCGTACGACCGGGGCCCCATGCCCGCGGCTTCGTGAAAGGCCCGACGGAGCGTGCGCTCGCTCACCCCGAGCGCCTCGGCCACGTCGCCCACGCGCGCGCCGTCGAGACGCTGCGCCGCCGCGCGCACGAGCGCCGCGTGGTCATCGCGCGCCTCGAAGACGCCCCGGCGCGCGTCGAGGGTCCCTTCGAGCGCCGCGACGGCCTCGGCCCCCGTGCGCGCCGAGGCCACGGCGTCGAGCAGGCGCGCGGTGTCGTCCGGTCCCCACAACACCTCCAGGGGAACGGTGCGCCCCGCGAGCGACGACGCCGACACGCCGAGCACGGTCTGTTGCGCGCCGAGGCGCAGCCGCGCGATCACGGCCCGCTGACCCGCCGCGATGACCTTGCGACGCGCGCGCTGCTGCGGACCGAGCACGTGCGCGTCGGGCCCCCGCGCGGTCGTTCCCACGCGCACGACGAGGTGGGTCTCCGCCGTCGGAAAGGCCACGCGCAGCGCCTCGACGGAGAAGTCGGCGACGGCGAGCGCCGCGATCGAGGTCGCCGTCGAAGCGCGCGGCGCGCGGGTCTGCACGAGTCCGCCGTGAAAGAGCACGGACGCGACGATGCGCACGTCGGCGAGGGCGCACAAGCGCGTGGCCGAAACTTCCAATCGCGCGCAGCGGTGCGTCGCTACGGTCTGCGCATGAAGATCCTGCTCACCGGCGCGACCGGAAAGGTCGGCAGCCGCCTCGCCCCCCGCCTCGCACACCGCCACCACGAGGTGCGCGCGCTCGTGCGTGATCCCGCGCGCGCCGACGCGCTCCTGCCCCCTGCCATCGACCGCGTACAGGGTGATCTGCGCGACCGCGCGAGCCTCGACCGCGCCCTGCGGAACATCGACGCCGTGGTGCACTGCGCGGCCTTCTTTCGCGGCGCATCCGACGAGGAGGCCCACGCGGTCAACGACCTCGGCACGCAGCACCTCGCCCACGCCGCGCGCGAGGCGGGCGTGCGTCGCGTCGTGTTCACCAGCACGGGCCTCGTGGTCGGATCCACGGCCGGACGCGCCGTCGACGAAGACGCGCCCTGCGCCCCCACGGACGCGTACCCCGTGAGCAAGCTCGCGGCGGAGCGCTTCCTGCTCTCCCTCGACGGCCTCGACGTGCGCGTGCTGCGCCTGCCCTTCGTGTACGGAGACGGCGATCCGCACATCGCCGAGGTGGTGCCCTTCATGCGCAGCTTCGACCCCGCGCAGCGCATGTCGATCGCGCACCACGCCGACGTCGCGCAGGCCGTGGCGCTCCTGCTCGAAGCCCCATCGCCCGCGCACCGCGTCTACCACCTGGTCGACGACGAGGCGCCGACGCTCGCCGCGCTCTTCGCCTCCGTGGGCGCACCCCCGCCCGACGGATCGAACGCCGCGCGCGGGCGGGCCTTCGAAGCGATCCTCGACGGCCGACGGCTGCGCGACGAGCTGGGCTTCCGCCCGGTGTTTCCGCGCCTCGCCGATGCGGTGGCCGCGGGCGCGGCCTGACACGCGACGCGCGCCGATGTGGCCTTCCGTCGACCGTTGCGCGACCGCGGAGCGTCGCGATCCCCCTCACCCGACGCGCGCGCGGCGACGTTGCAGAAAGCGCCGCTCGGCCTCGTTGCGGGTCGTCGCGATGGCCCGATCCCACGCCGCGCGGGCCTCGTCAACACGCCCCAGCCGCGCGAGAAGATCCGCGCGCGCCGCGTGGAACGACGGATGCGCCGTGAGCTCGTTCGCGAGGCGCTCGACCCGTGCGAGGGCCTCGGCGGGGCCGTCGGTGTGCGCGCGGGCCACGGCGGCGTTGAGGCGCACCACGGGGCTGTCGACGCGCGCCGCGAGCAGGTCGTAGAGCGCCACGATCTGCGCGAAGTCGGTGTCTGCATACCGGGGCGCGTCTCCATGCACGGCGTGAATGGCGGCCTCGTAGGTCCACGGTGACGGAGGGCCCAGCGTGAGCGAGTGGAGCAGGTGCGCGCGTCCGCGGGCGAGCGCGTCGGCGTCCCAGCGCGTGCGGTCCTGGTCTTCGAGGGAGACGGGCGTTCCGTCGGCGTCGGTGCGCGCGTCGTGGCGCGCGTGAACGAGCGTCAGCAGCGCGAGGAGCGCGTGCGCCGTGGCCTCGGCGGGCATGAGCTCCACCGCGAGCATCGCGAGCCGCAGGGCCTCGCGCGCGAGGTCGACGCGGGTGAGCGCGTCGCCCGAGGTGGCGACGTACGACTCGTTGAAGATCGCGTAGATCACCTCCAGCACGCGCGCGAGCCGCGCAGGGAGCTCGTCGCGCCCGGGCACCTCGTACGGAATGCCCGCGCCCTCGATCTTGGCCTTCGCCCGCGTGAGCCGCTGGGCCATCGTCGCCGTGGGCACACAGAACGCGCGCGCCACGTCGTCGGTCGAGAGCCCCGAGAGCCAGCGCAGCGCGAGGGCCACCTGCGTCTCGGGCGCGAGCGCGGGATGGCAGCACGTGAACAGCAGCCGCAGCCGGTCGTCGGGGAGGTGACGCGCGGGGTCTTCGAGGGCCTCGGCGAGGTCGTCGGCGCACAGCCGCACGGTGTGATGCGCCTCGTCGGCCATCGCGCGGTGACGAACGGCGTCGATCGCGCGCCGTCGCGCCACCGCGAGCAGCCACGCGCGCGGCGACGTGGGAACGCCCTCCGCGGGCCACTGGCGCAGCGCGTGTTCGACGGCGGCGTCGAGGCACTCCTCGGCGAGGTCGAAGCCCCAGCGGCGCACGAGGGCGGCGAGCATCCGCGCGCGCTCGTCGCGGAGCGTGTGTGCGAGCGCGGTGCGGGGATCGTCGCCCATCGGTGCGGTGCTGCGGCGGGGGGTTATGCGTAGCGGCGCGTGTCCATCACCGGGCGCACCTCGATGGTGCCGATGGAGGCGCTCGGGATGCGGGCCGCGAGCGAGAGCGCCTCGTCGAGGTCACGCGCCCACACGCGGTAGTACCCGCCGAGCTGCTCGCGCGTCTCGGCGAAGGGACCGTCGCGCACCACCCGTCGCCCGTCGACCACCGACACCGCGCGCGCCGTGTGCGAAGGCATGAGCTGCGCGCCGTCGATGAAGTGGCCCGACGCGCGCACCTCGCCGTTGAAGCGTCCGTAGTGGGCCATGAGGGCGCCGCGCTCGTCGGGCGTGAGCGCGGCCCACACGGCGGGGTCGTCGTAGATGGCGAGGATGTACTGCCGGTGCGTGGCGTCGGTGAACGACGACGGAGGCGCGGCGCGCGTGTCGAGGTCGACGACGGGGCGAACCTCGATGGTGCCTCCCTGCGCGTCGGGGATGCGGGCCGCGTGGTCGAGGGCCTCGTCGGGCGTCGCGACGTCGACGGTGTAGTACCCGCCGAGCTGCTCGCGGGTCTCGGCGAAGGGTCCGTCGCCCACGACGCGGCGGCCGTCGCGCACGCGCACCGTGGTGGCGCTGTGCGAGGGCTGGAGGGCGGCGCAGTCGCCCGCGCGTCCGGTGGCGAAGAGGTCGCGGGTGAAGTCTCCGTAGGCGCGCATCACAGACTCGCGGGCCTCGGGCGTGGCGTCGGCGAAACGGGACTCGGCGGCGTGGATCAACAGCACGTACTGCATGGGGATCGGTGACTCCTTCTGCCAGCAGGTCGAGCGAGCGACGCCGCCGTCGACAGGGGGGTGACGATTTTCTTCCGCGCGATGATTTCCCGCGCTCAGCGGGTCTTCGCGGCGCGTCCCTTCGCGGCCTTCGCGCGTCCCTCGTCGGTCATCGCGAAGCCGCGGGTCATCGTGCGGATGTGCTGCACGCGACGGAAGCGCAGCGCCGACCAGTCGTCGTCGAGGGCCACCTGGCGCACCGGTTCGAAGCCCGCCTCGCCCATCGCGGCCCACCCCGTGTCGCGGTTGAACTCGCAGCGAAATTTCTTCGACGTTCCCTTGGGATAGGCCACCCACACGATGGGGTCGTCACCCGCCATCGAGGCCGCGAGGCGCGCGTGCGACGCCACCTCGTCGAGCGTCGTGGCGAGCGCGACGAGAAAGCCCGTGTCCGCCGTCGGCGACGCGCTCACACGGTGGGCGCCATCGAGCGACGCGACGTGCGGCGCCATCACGCCGTAGCGATCGACCACGGCGAGGGACGGGGCGTCTTTGAGGTTGAGCTTCTTCCAGAGGGCGGCGCTCGCGTCGGACATGGTGCGTTCGTGCGTAGCGGCGACGGCGCGCGCTGTCACCTTCGCGGCAGGGCGATCACGCGAGGGCGCGCGGCGCTTCCTTCTCGACGGCGAGGGTGACCGCGAAGGCTGCGAGCATGAGCGCCGCGGCGATGAGCACGGTGGTGCCGGGGTTGTGCACCGCGCGGCCTCCCTCGACGGACCACGCGAACACCGACGTGAACAGCCCCGGCCCGAGGAGCCCGGTGACGCCCATCACCGCCGCGTTGGCGCCCTGCAACTGGCCCTGCTCCGTGGGCTTCACGTGGCGGCTCATGAGCCCCATCACGCCGGGCTGGATGAAGCCCGTGAGCGCGAAGAGCGGAAGCCCCGCCCAGTAGATCGTGGCCGTGGGCGCAAGGCCGTAGACGGTGAACCCCGCGGCGCCCGCGAGGAGCCCGAGGCGCAGCGCCGAACGCTCGCCGAGGCGCTTCACCACGGGCCCCACGAGGGCGGCCTGCACGACGACGTTGGCGACGCCCGTGGCCGCGAGCATCACGCCTACGTCGCGCGTCGACCAGTGGTAGCGAAAGCCCGTGTAGAGCACGAAGACGCTCGGCAGCACGTTGTGGGCGAGCTGAAAGAGGAACACCACCGCGCCGAGCACGGGCAGCCCCGGCGCGCTGCGCAGCAGACGGAGCGCGCCGAGGGGATTCGCGCGGCGCCACTGGAAGGGGCTCCTGCGGTCCGCGGGGAGCGACTCGGGGAGCACGAAGAGGCCCCAGAGTCCGTTCACGAGCGCGAAGGCCGCGGCGCACCAGAAGGGCAACCGCGGCGAGAGGTCGCCGAGCGCGCCGCCGATCGCAGGACCGAGCACGAACCCGATGCCCCACGCGGCGCCCATGAGTCCGTAGCTCTGCGCGCGCTTCTCGGGCGGCGTGACGTCGGAGATGTACGCGCCCGCGGTCGAGAAGCTCGCGGCGGTGATGCCCGAGAGGATGCGTCCGAGCCAGAGCCAGCGGAGGTTCGGCGCGAGCGCCATGAGCACGTAGTCGAGCCCGAGCCCGAAGACCGAGATGAGGATGACGGGACGTCGCCCGAAGCGGTCGGACACCATGCCCAGCAGCGGCGAGAAGAGGAGCTGCATGAGGGCCCACGAGGTGCCGAAGAGGCCGGTCCAGCGCGAGGCCTCCGCGGCGTCGCCGCCCACGAACTGCTTCACCAGGTTGGGCAGCACGGGGATCACCAGCCCGAGGCTCATCACGTCGAGCAGGGCCGTCACGAAGATGAACCCGAGGGCGGCCTTGCGCGGTGCGGTCGGTGTCGGTGCGTCCATGGAGGCCGTGGGCCATGACACCGCCGCGGGTGCGCGCGCAACCATTCGACCGAAGGTCACGGTGCGCGCAGGGCGTGACCGCACAAAACACCTTGCACGAAGACCTCCCGCGGTGGCGTGATGGGCCCATGACCGCCTCGCCCGAAGCCGATCTCGCCGCCGCGATCGAGACAACGCTGCACCGCTTCGAGGGAACGCCCGAGTTCAAGCGCCTGCGCCTCCGCGTGCGCGAGCTCGGCGACGACCAGCGCGACGAGGTGATGCAGTTCAAGCAGCTCCAGCGCGCGTGTCGCGAGAGCCCCGCGGTGCTGGCGGCCTTCGAAGCGATCGGGCTCGGCGACCTCACGAAGGCCAACGCCCGCGCACCCGACGCGAAGACCGGCGCGGTGATCCAGGCGTTCAACCGATTCGTCGAGGCGCGCTGGGAGGAGTGAGCGCTCGCAGCGCCCACCACCCCGCGTTGGAACATCCCCCATGGAGAGACCTCCCCGCTACGTCCGCAGCGCGCTGCACGCGTGGATCGACGCCCTCCACGCCGAGGACCGCTCACGCGCCGCGCTGAAGCCCGCGCTGCTGCTCGTGGTGCTCGACCTGCTCGACGAGGGCGCCCTCGACCCGTCGCGCGTGGTGCCCGACGACCGCATCGTCCACGACTTCGACAAGCTGCTCAAAGCCGCGAAGATCACCGCGAACCCCGGCGCCGCGTGGCAGCCGTTCTTTCACCTCGGCACACGCTCGCGCAACGGCGCTCCGTTCTGGACGCTCCACGACGCGAAGGGCGCCGCGCTCACCGTCACCGCCGCCGACGTTCCCCGCTCGTGGAAGGCCCTCCGCGCGCAGGTCGCGTACGCATCGTTTCCGCCCGAGCTCGCAGCGATGCTCCACGCGCCCGAGGACCGCGAGGCCGTGCGCGGGCTGGTCTACGAGTGGCTCGAAGAGCGCCCGACCGATGCCGAGAGCGTGCGACTGCTCGAAGCCCACGACCGCGACTGGCTTCTCGTGAAGCGCACGATGAGCCAGGTGCGCGAGCGCTCCGAGGGACCCTTCGTGTCGCAGGTCGAACGCCCCGTCGTCGCGGTGTCGGACCGCATCCTGCGCGTGCGCGACCGCGGGTTTCGACTGCTCGTGGTGCCTGCGTACGAGCACCGTTGCGCCGTGTGCACGCTGCGTCTCCGCTGGGGATCGAAGGTCGAAGCCGAGGCCGCGCACATCATCCCCGTCGACGAGAACGGACCCGACGACGTGCGCAACGCGCTCTCGCTCTGCCGCACGCACCACTGGGCCTTCGACGCGCACCTCTGGACCGTCGACGCGCAGCGCCGCATCGTCGTCGCCCCCGTGTCCGATGGGCCCGAGGTCGACCTCGTCGCGCTCCGCACCTTCCACGGAAACGAGCTCATCGCCCCCGCCCCTCGCACGTACGCACCGGATCCCGTTGCGCTCGCCCACCATCGCGCGCGCTTCGAAGCGCGCTTCCGCGCGGCCTGATCGCGGCCCCACACCTCCGATCGCGCGCGCCTCATTCGCACACACCGCATCGCCCATGCGATCGTGCGCGCCGTGAGCGCCCCTGCGACCTTCTCCCTCTTCTGCCCGTGCGGCACGCGCCTGCGCTTCGACGACGCCACACGCGGTGAGCTCCTCGCGTGCACGTGCGGAAACGTCTACCGCGCTCCGCAACGCGCCGACGCCCTCACGCGCGTGCTCGGTCGTGTGCGCTGGGCCTGGCGATGGATCGCCGCCGGTGACCACCGCCCTGCCGCGACCGTCCCCACCGCGACGTACCGCGAGGGAAGCCCACGCGTGATGTGTCCATGCTGCGACGCGATTCCCGACGGCGACGCGCGCTGGCAGTGCGAGTTCTGCTGGTGCGCGTGGAACACCTTCGACACGCGCGGACGCTGCCCCGGCTGCGACTTCACGTTCCCCGCGACGTTCTGCCCGAGCTGCCGCCGCACCACGCGCCACCGCGACTGGTACCGCCCCGCAGCGCTCCACTGAGGGCCTTCCCGCGAGGTCACGCGCACCCGCGCTCCGTCGCTCGTCAGGCCATGTGCGCGATGTCGGCGGGCATCGTCACCCACCCGTGCATGCGCTCCTCGTAGACCGAGAACGTCGGCGCGGGAAAGCCCGGCTCCGCAAACGCCCCCACGGGCACGATCACCATGCCGTCCATCGCCTCGATGCGGTAGTGCACCGTCGCGCCGCAGCGCCCGCAGAACGTGAACGTGATCCGCGATCCCTCATCGCCGACGCGCTCGTACTCGGTCCCCTCGCCCTGCGCCGTCACCTGCTCCGCCGCGAAGCGCGCCTGCGCGCCGAACACGCTGCCTGTCCTGCGCTGACACGCGAGGCAATGGCACACCGACACGCCCAGCGGCTCGCCTCGCACGGTCGCCGTCAGCGCACCACAACTGCAACTCGCTTCACGCACACGCACGCGCACACCTCGTTGGCGCGACGGTGCCGCGCGTGTGCGATGGCCGTCAACGGTCGTCACACCACCACGCGTGGTGGCCATTTGTGAGCACCCGCTGCGCTGCATTCGGCGACCGCCGTCGTGGCCCCGCGTGCCACCCTCGCCGCGAGGGATTCCCGCGATGATCCGCCACTGCCACGCGCTGCTGATGCTCGCGCTCTCCATGGGCTGCGCATCGACGCCCGCCGCGAGCCGCAACGACAGCGATGCGTCCTCCGACGTGCGCGACGTGCTCGATGCGTCCGATGTGCTCGATGCGTCCGACGCGCGCGACGTACCCGATGTGCTCGATGCGTCCGACGCGCGCGACGTACCCGATGTGCTCGATGCGACCGATGCGCGCGACGTGCTCGATGCGTCCGACGTGCTCGATGCCACCGATGCGCCCGACACGCCCGACGCCCCCGACGTGCGCTGCGCGGCGGACCTCGCCCGCTGCGGCGAGACCTGCGTCGACCTCGCCTCGAACGCCTCGCACTGCGGCGCGTGCGGACGCGTCTGCGACATTCCCCATGCGACCGCGCGCTGTGAGGCTTCGGTGTGCCGCCTCGCGACCTGCGACGACGGATTCGCCGACTGCAACGGAGACCCCGCCGACGGATGTGAGGTCGACCTGCTCACCGACCGCTCCCACTGCGGAACCTGCGCGACGGCCTGCACCTTCGCCCACGCCGCGGCGACCTGCGAGGGCGGCGCGTGTGTGATGGGCGCGTGCGAGGCTCCCTTCGCCGACTGCGACGGACGCGCCGACGACGGATGTGAGGTCGACACCGCGCGCGATGCCGCGAACTGCGGCGCGTGCGCGTTGCAGTGCAGCCTCGACGGCGCGCGATCCGCGGTGTGCGCGACGGGCGCGTGCGCGATCGGAACCTGCGCCACGGGACGCGCCGACTGCGACGGAACCGCTTCGAACGGCTGCGAGGTCACCCTCGACAACGACCGCGCGAACTGCGGCGCCTGCGGACGCGCGTGCGCCGTCGGCGAGACCTGCGCGGGCGCATCGTGTGTGCGCACCTGCGCCGCGACGCAGACCCGATGCGGGAGCGACTGCTTCGACCTCGCCAACGATCCGCGCAACTGCGGCGCGTGCGGGCGCGTGTGCACCGCCGCCAACGGCGTCGCCGGATGCGCCGCGGGACGCTGCACCGTGGCCTCGTGCAACGCCGGACGCGCCGACTGCGACGGCAACGCGACGAACGGATGTGAGGTCGACCTCACGCGCACGCTCTCACACTGCGGCGCCTGCGGACGGGTGTGCGCCGTGGCCAACGGCGCGGCGGCGTGCACCGCGGGACGCTGCGAGATCGCCGTCTGCAACCCCGGACGCGGCGACTGCAACCGCGCCCCCGCCGACGGATGTGAGGTCGACTTCACCACCAACGCCTCGCACTGCGGCGTGTGCGGAAACCGCTGCGGCGCAGGCCTCGTGTGCCGCAACGCGCGCTGCGAGTGCGACACCCCGCGCGGCTCACCGGGAACGTTCTCGCGCACCGTGCGGGCGGGCGGTGAGGTGCGGCGCTATCGGGTGTTCGTTCCGGGCGGATACAACCGCGCGGTCGCGACGCCGACGCTGCTCGTCTACCACGGGTTCAGCATGTCGCCCGACGAGATGGCCTCGGACACACAGCTCGACGCCGAGGGCGCGCGCCGCAACACGATCGTGGTCTATCCCGAAGGCCGCTACACAAGCTGGAACGCGTCGATCTGCTGCCCCCTCGCCACGACGCTCTCCATCGACGACGTGGCCTTCTTCGACGCGATGGTGCGCGACCTCAGCGCCACCTTCTGCGTCGACCCGCGACGCCTCGGACTCGCGGGCTACAGCAACGGGGGAATGATGGCCCAACGCATCGCGTGTCAGCGCGCGTCGACGGTCTCGTCGGTGTCTGCCGTGTCGGGCCCCTACGACGGATCGTGCGCGCCGAGCCGACCGATTCCGATCTTCTACACCCACGCCGTCGACGACACGCGCGTGCCCTACGACGGCGGCGCCACGTCGGGCCTCGCGGGAGCGTTCCTTCCGTCGGTCTCGGAGACGTTGCGGCGATGGCGCGGCTTCGACCGCTGCGGCACCGCGACGACGACCTGGCTCACCGCGGGCGACACGACCTGCTACCGCTACAACGGCTGCGCGGCCGAGGTCTCGCACTGCCGCGTGGGCTCCGGCGGACACCGCTGGCCCCGCCCCCCGCAGTCGCTCACCGTGTCACCGCGCGTGATGGATTTCTTCCTCGCCCACCCGCTGCCCTGACGGCCCGTGCGACGAGCCCCGCGCGCACGCGTCGGGGGCGCAGCGGGAGGTCACCGGGGGGTGTTTCCGATCGCGCTCACGTCCCCGTTCTGGGCCTGCTCCTCGCAAGTCTGGGCCTGCTCCTAGCCCGCTTGCTCCCGGTGAATGAATTCACCGGCAGCAAGGGGAAAGTCCCTCACGGGACTCG
>CAMFHP010000126.1 GCA_945952225.1 uncultured Myxococcaceae bacterium | reverse complement strand
ACTCCGACGCGACCGCACACACCAGCCCGGGGTGACCAACGGGAACCCCGGGCGCCAATCGGGCGCATCGGGCGCCACGCGGGCGCATCGGGCGCCACGCGGGCCCATCGGGCGCATCGGGCGCCAATCGGTCGCATCGGGCGCCACGCGGGCCCATCGGGCGCATCGGGCGCCAATCGGTCGCATCGGGCGCCAATCGGGCGCATCGGGCGCATCGGGCGCATCGGGCGCATCGGGCGCATCGGTCGCGTCGGGCGCATCGGTCGCGTCGGTCGCATCGGGCGCATCGGTCGCGTCGGGCGCATCGGTCGCATCGGTCGCGTCGGGCGCATCGGTCGCATCGGTCGCATTGGCGCATCGGTCGCCACGTGGGCGCATCGGTCGCCAATCGGTCGCATCGGTCGCATTGGCGCATCGGTCTGCGGGCGCATCGGTCGCATCGGTCCGCGGGCGCATCGGTCGCATCGGTCGCATCGGTCTGCGGGCGCCAATCGGGCGCATCGGTCGCCGCGCGCGGAGCGGGCGGAGCAGCGTGGCCGGGGTTCCCGATGGTCACCCCGGGCTACGACGTGAATCGCACCGGGCGCTGCCCGGCGCTCCCAGAAGCGGGCGCAGCGGGATCAGTCCCCGGTGCCGGTTGCGATGAGCGCGGTGAGAAGCGCGCCGTCCTCGGCTGCGCGGTCCACGTTGGCCGCGAAGGATCCGCCGAGCGCGTAGAGCGCCCGCGCATCGAGGCGTCGCGCGAGCGCCTCCTTGTCGCGGTCTTCGAGGCAGTGCAGATCGCGGCGCCCCTTGAGCTGCGCGACGTCTTCGAGCGCGCGCGGATCGTCGGTCCACGCGCTCCACTGCGGGGCATGGCGGCCGTCGCAGCGTACGAGACAGCGCATCTGTGCCTCTTCGTTCCGCTGGTAGAGCCACGCTTCGAGCATCGGGCTCGGCACGAGCAGATGGAGCCGCGCCATGAGCGCGTCGAGCTCCTGTGCGCGTCCCTTCCGTTGCAGCGTACCCAACAGCGTCGCTCGCACGATTCGCTCGAACCGCTCGAACTGCACGGCGGTGTCGCAGGTGTGCGGTGTGCCCTCGCGCAGCGGTCGGTCGCTGTCGAAATGAAAGAACACCACGCGCGTCTCGCCCTTCACGGCGAGGAGCTGGTTCGCGATGTAGCGCGCGAGCTCGGTGCGAAGGGCGTGACCGACACCATCACCGCCGCGCCATCGGTTGGCTCCCACCGCGCGCAGCACCTCGGGCGACGCATCGTCGCGCGGAACCACCTGCACGCGCGTCCACTGCACGTTCGCGATGAGCCGATCGCACAGCGCGCGGACGCTGTGGTGCACCGGCGCCCATCCGCTCGCGCCCGCGTCTTCGGTGAGCACCACGAGCGTGAGCGCGGGGTTCACCAGAGGCCCTCGGTGCGCAGGATCTCATGCACGCGCAGCACGCCGTTCTCGTACGCGCGAAGAAACTCCGCGGACTGCGCCTCCGACGGATGGGTCCATCGCACCACGCGCGTGTCGCCCTCGCGCGCCGCGCGGCAGAGCACGAACCCGCGTCGCACGTCGTCGACCTCGCGAAACGTGAGGTGATCGAGCAGCAGCGGGTTCTGCGCGGTGACGAACACCTGCCGTCCCTTGAGCGCCTCGACGCACCACTCGATCCACTCGTAGTGCATGCCGTTGACGAGCTCGTCGGCGACGACCGCGCCCGGGTTCGAGTCGAGGTACCACGCGAAGGCGAAGAGGCGCCGCTGGCCGAAGCTCAGGCGCTGCACCGACGTGGCGCTCCCATCCGCGCGGTGCAGGAGGATCGTGGGCGCACCAAGTGTGGTGGCGTTTCCTCGAACGTCTTCAACAGGCCAACGGGCCGTGAACTCACGGCTGTCCAGAAGCGAATGGATGCTGTGCAGGTTCGGGCATTGATCGAAGGTCATCCGTACGGCGTCGAACGTTCGAGAGACCTCCGCCCGTGCCTTCGTCGGGAAGAGATTGGTCAGTACGGTACCGGCGACGACGAGAGGCGCCATGGGGGCAGGGAGAGACGCACCCACAGGGCTTCGTTCGTGGATCACGTGAAAGAGTTCAAGCGCCTCGTCGAAACGGAACGATGCATCGACGAACAGCTCCTTCACGGCCTCCGATGCCATCTCTACGGGAAGGGCATCTGCGAACGATGCGAGCAGCCTGCGTGTCAAGAGGAGTGGATCGCGCGCAGACGGGAGCGGTTCCCGTACCGCATCGCCGAACGACTGGTGAGGGGACCCGAAGGCGAACCGAAGGTCTCCACGCTGCACGACGATGGAGAGGGGCTCCACAGCGATCTCGGTCGGGGGGCGGTGTCGGAGGGATCCTGCCTCTCCGACATCTGCCATCGGCTGCACGGATCGCAGCGCGACGAACACCTCCCACGCTCCGAACGCCACGTCGTACTCCAGCGAGACCGGCTCGCCCTTGAGCTCGGAGAAGTCGCCGCGGAGCGCCATCGAGATGAGGTGCAGCAGCGTCGTCTTGCCCGTCGCGTTGCGGCCGAGCACGACGTTCCACCCGTCGCTGAAGTGCAGCTCCGTGCCCGGTGCGAGGTCGCGGAACGTGTGCACCTTCAGGCGCTTCAGACGGACACTCACGGCGCGAGCCTGACACCGCGCGGGCCGCGCATGTCAAGCCTCCGCGCACCCCCCCCTCCCCCCCCATGCGCTCGCATGAAAGACACGTCCGGGGGCCCCCCTCCCCCCCTCGATGCGTCTTTCACCCGACCGCGCGGGGGCCCCCCTCCCCCCTCGATGCGTCTTTCACCCAGCCGCGCGGGGGCCCCCCTCCCCCCCGCAACCATCTTTCACCCAGCCGCACGGGGGCCCCCCTCCCCCCCGCAACCATCTTTCATCCAGCCGCACGGGGCCCCCCCACCCCCCGCAACCATCGTTCACCCAGCCGCGCGGGCCCCACCCCCCCCGGTCGTCGCTACTTCTGGTAGCGCGCGCGGATCGACGGCACGAGGTACTCGTCGAACGCGCGGTCGATGCCGTACTGCGGCGCCCAGTTCCAGTCGGTGCGGGCGGCGGTGTCGTCGACGTCTTCGGGCCACGAGTCGACGATGCGCGCGCGCGCCGCGTCGGGCGCGAAGGTGATCTCCGCACCGGGAAACGCGTTCTTCACCCGCGTGGCGAACTCCGCCGCCGAGAGGCTGAACGCGCCGACGTTGTAGCTCGGCAGCGTGAGCGACTCGCGCGGCGCGTCGAGCAGGCCCATGAGCGCCGCCACCGCGTCGGGCATCGCCATGAAGGGGATCTGCGCCTCGGGACCCACGAAGCACGCGTAGGGCTTCGACTGCGCCGCGGCGTGCAGCATCTCGGGGCCGTAGTCGCTCGTGCCGCCCGTCGGAACCGTCTCCGCCGAGATGAGCCCCGGAAAGCGGATCCCGCGGAAATCAAGGCGCGCCGTGCGCTCGGTGTTGGCCGACAGCGCGCGGTAGTGGCGCATGAAGTAGCGGCCCAGGTGCTCGGCGTAGAGCTTGTTCACGCCGTACATCGTGATGGGCTCCAGACCCTGCGGCTCGCGCACGCGTCCGAGCGCGCGCTTCTCGGCCAGCGTGGGGATGCCGTACACCGCGATCGAGCTCGGGAAGATGAACTTCACCGAGCGGTCGAGACGCGCCGAGAGCGTCTGCGCCATGCGCAGAAGGTGGAGCGTTCCCTCGACGTTGATCTGGTGCGCGAGCTCGGGGTCGCGCTCGCCGCGCGTCGAGAGCAGCGCCGCGAGGTGGAACACCGCCTCGATCTCGTGGTGCGCCGCGAGCTGATCGAGCAGGTAGCGGTCGAGGATGTTGCCCGCGTAGGTCTCGTCGCAGAGGGGACGGTAGCGCTCGGGCAGCGGCGAGAGATCGAGCGTGACGATGCGGTAGCGGCCGTCGGCGTGAAGGCGCTCGATGAGCGAGCGACCGATCTCTCCGTTGGCGCCGGTGACCAGTGCGACAGGGCGGTTCGACATAGGGGGCGCGGACCGTATCGCCGCTCGCTCACAAGGTTCAACAGCGCGATGTGACGCACCCCGCACACGTCATCGCGCCCTCACCGCACCGTTGCGGAAACGAAGCCGCGAGAGTACGCAACGAAGCCCCCACCATGACGCAGCGCTTCCTCGACACGCTCCGCGACCATCCCCTCGTGGCCGACGGCGCGATGGGCACGCAGCTCTACGAGCGCGGGATTCTCTACACCGCCAACTACGAAGAGATCTGTCTCTCGCGGCCCGACCTCATCAAGTCGATCCACCGCGAGTACCTCAAGGCCGGCGCGCAGGTCATCGAGACCAACACCTTCGGCGCCAACCGCTATCGCCTCGGACGCTTCTCCCTCGACCACCGCGTGAAGGATCTCAACGAGGCCGGCGTGCGACTCGCGCGCGAGGCCATCGCCGAGGCCGGTCCGTCGGCGGCGGGCGCGTGGGTGGCGGGCTCCATCGGCCCCGCGGGCGTGAACGTGAAGGGCATGCCCGAGCGCGATCAACGCGACGTGCGCAGCGCCTTCATCGAACAGACGAAGGGACTCGTCGGCGCCGACTTCATCGCCATCGAGACCATGCGCCAGCCCGAGGAGATGCGCCTCGCGCTCGAAGCCGTGAAGGAGGTCACCGACCTTCCCATCGTCGCGATGGTGAGCTTCGACCCCTTCGGCACCATGGCCGACGGAACCACCCCCGACGCCATGGCCGACAAGCTCGCCGCGTGGGGCGCCGACGTGATCGGTGTCAACTGCGGCGACGGCCCTGCCGGTGTCTTCGACGTCGTCGAGCGCATGATCGAGAAGATGCGCGCCACGGGGCTCCCCATGGCCGCGATGCCCAACGCGGGCATTCCGCGCCGCGTCGAGGGACGGCTGCTCTACATGGCCAACCCCGAGTACTTCGGGGTCTACGCGAAGCGACTCATCAAGCTCGGCGTGCGCCTCCTCGGCGGCTGCTGCGGCACCACGGCGGACCACATCCGTCGCGTGGCCTACGCCGCCCGCATGCACGCCCACGAGGGCGGCAGCGACGTGTCGCCCGACGACAGCCACGAGCCCACCGACACCACCGTCGGCGCGCAGCCGCGGGTCTTTCAGGTGCCCGAGGGCCTCGCCGTCGTGCGCTTCGAAGACAAGTCGTCGCTCTCGGCCAAGATCGCGCAGAAGAAGTTCGTCGTGAGCGTCGAGGTGAATCCGCCCGCGGGCATGGATCCCTCGCGCGCCATCGAGGGCGCGAAGACCCTCGTGCGCAGCGGCGTCGACGTCATCAACATCGCCGACGGTCCCCGCGCCAGCGCCCGCATGATGAACCTCGCCCTCGCGGTGCGGCTCATCGAGCAGGGCATCGATCCCATTCTTCACGTGTGCTGCCGCGACCGGAACCTCCTCGGCCTCGTGGGGCACGTCATGGGCGCCCACGAGCTCGGCGTGCGGAACCTCGTGATCATCACGGGCGATCCGCCGAAGATGGGCGACTTCCCCGACTGCACGGCCGTGTACGACCTCGACTCGGTGGGGCTCCTGCGTCTCGTGCGCGGGCTCAACCACGGACGCGACCCCGGCGGCCGCGCCCTCGGCGGCGTCACGCGCTTTCTGCTGCTCACCGGCGCCGAGCCCGCCGCGATGGACTACCAGCGCGAGATCACGCGACTGAAGAAGAAGATCGAAGCGGGCGCCGAAGCCGTGATGACGCAGCCCGTGTACGACCCCGCGGTGCTCGAACGTTTTCTCGCCGACGTGGAGCCCCTCGGCGTTCCGGTGCTCGTGGGGCTGCTTCCGCTCGCGAGCCATCGCAACGCGGAGTTCCTCCACAACGAGGTGCCGGGCATGCGCATCCCCGACGCGACGCGCGAGCGCATGCGCAAGGCCGGCAGCGGACCGCAGGCCCGCAAAGAGGGCGTGGCCATCGCGCGCGAGATGCTCGAAGCCGTGAAGGATCGCGTGGCGGGCGCCTACATCATGCCGCCGCTCGAACGCTGGGAGATGGCGCTCGAAGTGATCGACGGCATCGTGCGCTGAGTGTGATGGGCTACGCGCGCTTCGGCGCGAGGGCGGACCATCCGCGTTCGGCGTCGGGCCCCGCGGCGGTGGGGAGTCCGGCGCCGCTCCATCCCGCTTCGGTGACCCGTCCGAAGGGGTCGCGCGCGCCGCCGAAGCCCGCGCGCTGATCGACGAGCTGGGTGTAGCCCGCGGCTTCGAGGGCCGCGCACGCGCGGGCGCTGCGTCCGCCCGAGAGGCACCCGATCACGAGCTTTGCGTCGCGGGGAAAGTGCGCTTCGAAGGCCGCGAGGAAGTCGGGGTTCGGGGTCATTCCACCGGCGCCCGCGTGCATGAACGGGATGTTGTAGGCCCCCTCGGGGTGACCGCCCTCGTACTCGGGCACGGAGCGCACGTCGACGTGCGTGTAGCCCTCGCGGGTGATGAGCGTGTGGGCCTCGTTCGGTGCGATGCGTGCTGCCATGGTGCGGCCACTCATGGTCGTGCGCGACGCGAACGTCAACGCCCTGCGTGCCGTCGCTGCTCGTGCACAAGGTCGAGGGCTGCGAGCCGCAGGATCTTCGGCAGCACCGCGCGGAACACCTCGCAGTACGGGCTCTGACCGGTGATCGCGCCGTCGCGTGTGTGGAGCATGAGGGGACATCCGCCCGCGCAGGAGTGACGGAACGCGCACGTCGCGCAGGGCCCGTCGGGCGCGTGGCGACGAAAGTCTCCGAGCTGCGTGACCGCGGGCGCGAGGCGTTGCAGCGAGCGGTCGCCATCGAGGGACGACGTGTCGGGGCGGTGGAGCGCGGCCTGGCAGGGCGAGACGCGTCCGTCGTGGGAGACCGCGAGCGACGACTCGCCGGCGCCGCAGGCCTTGCGGATGGGCCTTCGCCATTCGAGGTCGCAGAAGCGATGGGTGCGACGGAACGACGGCGTCACGGGCATCGCCCGCTCGATGCGCGCGTAGCAGTCGTCGAACACGTCGAGCACCTCGGCGAGCGCGTCGCCCGCGAGCATGCGCGGCGTGTCGGCGCTGCGGGTGAGCCTGCGTCGGAGCTGCACGAGACCCGCGCGCCACCCGTGCGAGCGCGCGTCGAGGAGCGCGTCACCACCATCGAGATCGCGCACGAGCGAGTAGCGGAACCCCATGCGCTGTTCGAGGAGCCAGTCGGTGAGCGCGGGCATGGCGCGGAGGTTCGCGCGTCCGACGGTGACGAGCGCGTAGGGCTCGATGCCCGCGTCGCGGTACGCGCGGAGCGAGCGTTCGACGAGCGTGAACGATCCGCCGCCGCCGAGGCGCGGGCGCATGGCGTCGTGCGCGTCGCCCACACCGTCGACGGAGACCGACACGGCGATGCGGTGCGACTGCATCCACGCGAGGGCCTCGGGGGGCGCGTGCGTGCCGTTGGTGAGCACCGCCGCGGTGAGCGCGCATCCCTCGCGGTCGAGCGCCGCGCGGGCCTTCAGAAACACCTCGCGCAAGAGGTCGAAGCGCAGCATGGGCTCGCCGCCTGCGAAGCGGAGATGCACCGACCGCGCGCCCTCACGGGCCGTGCGGGTGAGCGTGGCGAGGAGCGCGTCGACGTGGGCGGGCTCCATCGAGCGCCCGTCTTTTTCGATGTAGCAGTGGGGGCAGTCGAGGTCGCACGCGTTGGTGAGGTGCACCCAGAGGTCGAAGCGCGGGGGCGCGGGCGCGGGGCGGTGCATCGCGGGGAGTCCGTCGCCGGTGAGCATCCCGTGGCGCGCGAGAAAATGGGCCTCGCGGGTGAGCGCATCGAGGGGGCGGGCGAGGGTGCGCGCGAGGTCGGCGAGGGAGCGTCCGTCGGCGCGGTCGAGGAGCGCCGCGGCGTCGTCGGAGAGGAGCGCGAGGGCGTCCCAGCCCGTGGGGTTGTGGGCCCAGCGACGGCCCGCGACGGAGCCCTCGTGGAGCAACGCCGCGCGCACCGGGCGCTCGCGGCCCGAGGGGAGCGGCGCGGGCGGCGGTGCGTGGGGCGCGGTCATGGAGGCGGTGCCTCGCAGGGGGTGCGAAGAGGTCAGTACGCGGCGCGGTCGAGGAGCGCGCGGAGGGCGTCGGGCTGCGACGGGTCCCAGCCGCCGAGGATCACGTCGCCGAGCGAGTGGTTGCGCTCCGCGGCGTCGACGAGGGGGGCGAGGTACTGGCGCTCGTCGCGTCCGTCGGCGTCGAGCTTCGCGCGTCGGGCGAGGGCGCTGTCGGCGTGCGCGAGAAGCTCCCGGGCGAGGGCGCCCACGGTGGTGTCTCCCACGGGCGCGAGGAGGCCTTCACGGGCGACGCGAGACCGCGCGGCGTGCCACGCGTCGTGACCGAGCGACACGATGCGTTCTTCCGCGAACGACATCACCGCGTCGTCGTAGAGCACACCGAGCCACAGCGCGGGGAGGGCCATGGAGAGCCGCGCGGGCACCGAGTCTGCGCCGCGCACTTCGAGGGTCTTCTGGAGCCGCGCCTCGGGGAACAGGGTCTTGAGATGCGACTCCCAGTCGGCCTTCGTGGCGCGGTGTCCGTCGATGCCCTCGGCCATGAACCGACGGAAGGTGTACTTCGTCGCGTCGAGCACCTCGGCGCCGCGCTTCACGATGAACATCGGCACGTCGAGGGCGTGCTGCACGTAGTCACCGAGCGAGGCCCCGTCGCGCCACGCGAAGGGGAGCAGGCCCGCGCGGTCGTTGTCGGTGTCGAGCCACACGTGGGCGCGGTAGCTCTTGAGCCCGCAGCGCGCGCCCTCGTAGAGCGGGCTCGCGGCGAAGAGGGCCGTGGCGATCACCGACGCGCCGAGCGCCACGCGGAGCTTGCGCATCGCATCGCGCTCCGAGGTGAAATCGAAGTTGGCCTGCACCGTCGACGTGCGGCGCATCATGTCGAGCCCGCGGGTGCCGCGCGTGGGGAGGTACGCGCGCATGATCGGGTAGCGAGACTTGGGCACCCAGTCGAGGTCGTCTTGCTTTGCGAAGGGCGCGAAGCCGAGGCCCACCCAGCGGAGCCCGGGCGCTTCGGTGAGCGAGGCGAGCTCGCGGCGGTGCGTGTCCACCTCGTCCCAGACCGCGTGCACGTTGTCGAGCGCGCTGCCCGAGAGCTCGAACTGCGAGCCCGGTTCGAGGGTGATGTTCGCCATGCCGCGCACGAGCATGAGCGGCGGCGCGCCGGGCTTCTCGGCTTCGGGCGTCCACCCGTAGCGTTCGGTCAATGCGCGGAAGAGGGTCTCGACGCCGGGGTGTCGCGCGTCGTCGCGGTAGTGAAGCGGCGCGCCGTCGGATTCGAAGATGCCGAACTTCTCGGCCTCGATGCCGACGAGGGTGGCGCGCGGGCGAAACGCACGCTCGAACACCTCGAACAGATCGCGCTCCGAGGTGATGGGTGCGTCGTGGGCGGGGGGGGTCATCGGGCGCGGAGCATAACCTCGCACTTCGCATCCACAACGGGCCGAAATGCGCGGCGGCGCCGTGTAACGCGGGTTCCATCTGCGCGGCGTATCCATTAGCGTGCGCGCGGCATCGAAGCGCGACGCGGTGCTGCGCGCGCCTCTACGCGAAGGGATCGTCTCCATGGGAAGCAGGATCGAAGCGGGCCTCACGATCGAAGGCAGCGTGCGCGGCGAGGGAGAGCTCACCGTCGCCGGTCGTCTGCGCGGCGTGCTCACGCTGCAGGGCACGCTGGTGATCGAAGAGGGCGGCGCCGTCGAGGCCGAGGTCGAAGCGGGCGCCGTCGTCGTCGCAGGGCTCCTCTCGGGCAGCGTGACGGCCCACGAAGAGCTCCGCGTGCTGCCGGGCGGATGTGTCGACGCCCGCGTGCGCGCCGCGCGCCTCGCGATGGCCGAGGGCGCGATCTTTCGCGGTGAGCTCCAGGCCGCGGTGGCCCCGGCGCTGCCTGCGTCGGCGGTGCCCACGGCGCAACGGCTCGCCGCGCGCCCCACGCCGCAGCAGCTCCCGCAGGGCGCGCACACGGCCGATGCGATCCCGCCCATTCCCACGCTGAACAAGTCGCCGCACGCGCACATGCAGGTGGCCGCGCCGCCGCCGCCCGTGCCCGGCACCGCGGTTCGTCACAGCACCATCAACCCTCCGCCGCCTGCGGCCCCGAGCGCGCCCCGCGGCGCCCGCGCGCCGTCGCCTTCGCCCGCGGCCTACGACGACCTCGAACCCACGCCCACGACGCCCGCGCCCGCGTTCGCCAACGCCGCGCAGCGCCCCTCGCGCGGCACCATTCCTCCGGCGCCCCGCGTGCCCGACCTCGCGCGCGACGACGCGCCCACGACGCTGCCGAAGCCCGTCGCGCCCGCGTCGCAGCCCCGCGCCCGCGCCGCCTTCGCCGCGCCTCCCTCGAAGGGACGCAAGGCCGACGAGCCCGCGCCCGAAGCGCCCGCGGAAGCGAAGCCCCGCGCCCGTGATCGCAACGCGCAGCCGCGTATGCCCGCGCTGCCGCAGAAGCGTTCGAACATGTCGCGCCGCGGAGGCGGTTGAGCGATGGGGGCTCGCGACGAGCTCCTCGACCTGTTGCGCCGCGACGCGTACCGCGAGGGGCGCTTTCGTCTGGCCTCGGGGCGCGAGAGTGACTTCTTCATCGACTGCAAGCGCGTGATGCTCACGGCGCGGGGACACCGACTGCTCGGCGAGGTGCTCTGCGACGAGCTCGCGGCTTCGAAGCGCGCGGTGCACGCGGTGGCGGGCGTGGCGCTCGGCGGGTGTCCGCTCGCGAGCGCGGTGTCGCTCACGTCGGCGCTGCGCGGCCTCGGCCCCGAAGGCCACGGGTGGAACGCCCTCTACGTGCGCAAGGAGGCCAAGGACCACGGCACCGCGCGACGGGTCGAGGGAACGTCGCCTGCGGGCCCGTCGGTGGTGCTCCTCGAAGACGTGCTCACCACGGGCGGAAGCTCGCGCATGGCCATCGAGGCGCTGCGCGCCGAGGGATTCGAAGTGGGTGCGGTGCTGGCCCTCGTCGACCGCGCGGAGGGGGCCCTCGATGCGCTCGCGGCGCTCGGGGTCGACGCGCGTGCGCTCTTTCACCGCAGCGATTTTGTGAGGTAGGCGATGCGTCGGTGGATCGCGGCCGCGGTGGTGCTCACGTCGGCGCAGGGATGCACGCCGCCGGGCGTGAGCCTGCGTCGCGGGCCGCGCACGTACACCGCCGAGGCGTATCCCGAGACGCTCCAGCGATGGACGCGCGAGGGCAACGGCTACACCCTCCGCGGCCTCTTCGACGACCACCTCTCGGTGACGGCCACGTACGAGTCGTGGGACTTCCGCTGGGCCTACGTGATCCGCTACGCGGCGGACTTTCGCCTCACGAGCGAGGAGCGTGCGCGGGTGCTCCGCACGTCGCTCGAATCCGCCGACCGCGAGCACGAGTTCTACGTGGCGCTCTCGATTCCGACGCGCCGCTGGGGAGACCTCGCGTCGCCCACGTCGGGGTGGCGCGTGCTCCTCGTGAACGACCGCCAGCTCGAAGAGCTCCCGTCGGCCATCGAGCCCGTGCGCCAGCCCGGCGTGCTCGATCGCACGTACTTCCCCTACACCACGGTGTGGCGCCAGGTGTTCCGGGTGCGCTTTCCGACGCGCACGCGGTCTCGCAGCGGCGAGAGCGAGGCCATCATCGACGAGCACACGCGGTACTTCACCCTGCGCTTCGCGGGGCCCGTGGGCACCGTCGACCTCACCTGGTACGTGCAGGGTTGAGCCGCGCGCGACGGCGCCGCTAGCATCGCCCGAATGGACATCACCCTCGAACTCATCGACGACGCCTCGGGCGAGGTGTTCGCCTCGTCCGATGTGCCGCTCGACAGCCTCCCGCAGTCGTTCGCGCGCATGGAGACCACGCTCACCGTGGGCGATCACGAGTACCGCGTGGTGGGCGCCGATCCGGGCAACCGCGACGACATCGCCCGCGCGGGCCTCGTGAAGCTGCGCCTGCGACGCGTCGAGGACGCGCCGACGGTGGATCCGAAGGGTGTGCTCTTCTCGCTCCCCACGCTCGAAGACGCGCTGCCCGCGTGCGCCGCGCCTGTGCCCGGCGCCCCCGACGCGCTCGAAATCCACGAGGACCATTTTCGTCAGGTGGAGCTCGTGCGCGCGTCGCTCCTCGCCGACATCGAGGCCGAGCTCGACGACGTGCGACGCGTTCTCTCCGCGCACCGCAGCGGCGCGGGCTTCACCGCGTGCCACGTGCGCCGACGGGTGAAGTCTCCGCTCGACGGCGCGGGCGTGAAGCGCTCCGAGGTCGAGTTCGCGCTGCGCTCGAAGGGCCGACTCTTCGCGATCCGCGGCCACGGCGTGGTGGTGGGCGGCTTCGCGGTGCCCGCGCACGACGCGCTGGTCTACGGGCTGGAGCACGGCCCCGAGGTGAAGGCGCTCGGGCTCGTCGGGGTCGACGGCGACGCGATCGGCGCGCTGCATCCCGTGGCGCTCGCGCACGGGCTCGTGCTCGTCGACTGGTGCGCGGCCCGCGTGCTGCGCGCCCACGACGAGGGCTTCGTCGCGTAGCGCGCGCACGCTTCGGTCACCGCGCGATCAGCTCAGGAGCCAGTCGTAGGTGACGGTGTAGCGCCCGCCGAAGCCCTTGAAGACGGCGGTCTTCTGCGGCCCGTCTTTCGAGCCGTTGGAGAAGGTCGCCTCCGCCGAGGGGAGGCTCACCGACGCGACGACGGGCGCGAAGACGTCGTCGGACCACCACGCCGAGAGCCATTCGAAGATCTTCGAAACCACCCATCCCACCGCGGCGCCGAGGAGGCCGCCGAGGGGCCCCGCGATGGACCCGATGGCCCCGCCGATGGCGCCCGCGATGGCCTCGATCACCTTCGCCTTCACGAGCGCGAGGAGCTGGTCGAGAAAGCCCGCGAGGCCGCCCATGTCCTTCTCGGCGAGCACGAGGGTGACGAAGTAGCTCTTGGGCCACACCGCGCCCTCGGTGAGGTCGAAGGCCGTGAAGGTGCGCGGCGGGTTGTAGGCCTTCGACTCGCCGTCGTCGAAGCTGTCGCCGACCATGAACTCCGCGACCTTCTTCGCGTCGCCGGTCTCGTCGACGGTGCTCCCGCCGAGGGCGATCTCGTCGTCGCCGGGCCACTCGGGGTTGGTCTCGTCGTCGCAGCGCACCTTGTGGATGCGCAGCGCGAGCTTCGTCGACGGCTGCAGGGGCATGAGCCCGCCGGGGCCGTGGAGCGTGCGGTGCGTGTCGAGGTCGGCGCGCGTGAGGCGCAGCGCGGCGGGCACGGGGAGGGCGCTCACGGCGTCGAGCACGGAGCGGTCGGCGTGCAGGTCGAGGCCCGTGAGGTCGGCGCCCACGGTGTTCGCGCGCACCGCGGGCGAGGCCGCGAGGAGCGAGCGGGTGCGGGCGCGCGCGCCGGTCTGACGGTCGCGCGAGAGGGTCACGAAGCGGTCGTGAAAGACGTACTCCGCGGAGCCCGCGGGGCCGAGCGGGTACGAGTGCGCGTCGGCGGTGTGCGCCGTGGCCTTGAGGGCCGCGAGCTTGAAGCCGTTGAGCACGCGCGTCGCGAGCGCCTTGAGCTTCGGGTCGGAGAGCGAGACTTCCTGCGAGACCGTGACGACATCGGGCATGGAGAGACCTTCCGTGTGACGGCGCGCGCGTACCCCCCGGCACGCGGCGCCACGATGGAGACACGACACCCTTCGAAGACGCGCCGCACGGGTGCGACGCCTCGCGCGTCGGTGTCAGACGCGCGAACCCCGGAACGCCGCCCTGCGGAGCGCGTAGAGCCCCGCGGCGACGACACATGCGATGGAGCTTCCGCGGCGCAGGCTCACGCGCCCATCGGCCCCGAGCGCGGGCACATCGAGGCCCGGCGCCACGAGCGAGACCCCATCACGCGGAACGTGGCTCACCGCGCGCACGGCCCGGTGCCGCGCGGGAAACATCACCGCCGTGTTGGGGGTGTTCCCGCTCGCGGCGAAGACCACGACGCCCTTCGCGCGGGCCTCGTCGAGCGCCTCGGAGAGCGCGCGATCCTCGTGGTGCTCACCGAGCGGAATGGCCACCACCGCGACGCCCGACGCGACCATCCACCCGAGCGCCTCGGCCACCCGCGCGGGCGGCGCCACACCGTGCGCGTCGGCCACCGTGGCCACCCACACCCGCGCCCGCGGAACGATCCCCCGCAGCCGCGATTCACCCTGCGCCGCGAGGAGCGTGACCGAGCACGTTCCGTGGTCGCAGAGGGCCTGCGCGCGCGACGGATCACGGGTGAACGCGCGCACGCAGAGCTCGGCCCGCGCGAGGTCGGGCAGCGCGCCGTCGAGGCCCACGTCGATGACCCCGAGGGCGCCGCCGAGGCCCCGCGCGTCCGACGGAAGCGAGAGCCCCGCACGCGCCGCGCGCACGGCCACCGAGCTGCTCCAGTGACCGCGCAGGTGCCCCGCGAGGTCGACGACGTTGCGCGCAGACGACTCCACCCGATCGCATCCCTCTCGGCCGCACACCGCGCATGGGCGCGCGGTGCCCGACCGCTTCGAACCGATCGCGCCGACACCCCGTTCGCAGACCCGCTTCGACCCGCGCTGCCCGTCGTCGGCGCACGACGAACAGGGGGACAGCATCTATCCCCTTCGCGGGAGGTCGTCAATTCAAATGTTCAGTATGCGCCGGGGCCGAGAAATCAGGCTGCGACGTTGACGCCCACGGGGGCGCGGGGATAGGTCGCAGCGCCGCCCGCGGGGCGCGAACGACTTCTTTCTGCCTTCAGGTGTCGAGCATGAAGCGACTGGCCTGCACCGCACTCTTCGCCCTCTCGCTCGCGGCGTGTTCCGCGAAGGGCAACAACCCCGAGCCCGCGGGCGACGCCGCGACGGACACACCCGCCGTCGATGCGCCCGTCGACACCGCGTCGCCCGATGTGCCCGTCACCGACACGCCCGCCGTCGATGCGCCCGCGATGGACGCGCCCGCGACGGACGCGCCCGCCGACACCGCGTCGCCCGACGTGACCGACGCCGCGCCGATGCGATGCACGCGCGACTCGGAGTGCACGGGCCTCACGTTCTGCAGCCCCGACGGGCTCTGCGTGCCGCTCGTGTGCACCCCGGGACGGCTCGTGTGCACCGGGCCCAACCGCGCGTCGGTGTGTGACGGACGCGGCGCGACCACGACCGACGTCGACTGTCCCGGCGGCTGCGTGCTCAACAACTGCATGGGCATGACCGCCACCTGCGCGTCGCCGCGGGTGATGTGCGGCACGAGCTGTGTGGACGCGCAGACGAGCGTGGCCCACTGCGGCCGCTGCAACAACGCGTGCGCGAGCGGACAGAGCTGCGTGGCCGGCGTGTGCACCACGCCCTGCGCCGCGCCGCGGAGCACCTGCGGCGACCAGTGCGTCGACACGCAGACGAGCGCGACGCACTGCGGGCGTTGCGGCAACGCGTGTGCGTCGGGCCAGAGCTGCGTGGCGGGCGTGTGCTCGCTCGTGTGCGCGGCGCCCACGACGAACTGCGGCGGCGCGTGCGTCGAGCTGCTCACGAGCGAGGCGAACTGCGGACGCTGCGGCAACGCGTGTGCGTCGGGCCAGACGTGCCTGAACGGCGTGTGCTCGCTCGTGTGCCCCGGCGCGACGGTGGCGTGCGGATCGGTGTGCGCCGACCTCGAGAACAGCGTGTCGCACTGCGGACGCTGCAACAACGCGTGCCCCGCGGGCCAGAGCTGCGTGGGCGGCGCGTGCACGCTCGTGTGTCCGTCGGGGCAGACCAACTGCGGCGGCGTGTGCACGAGCACGGCGTCGAGCGCGACGAACTGCGGACGCTGCGGCAACGCGTGTGCGAGCGGGCAGGCGTGCGTGTCGGGCGCGTGCACGGCGACCTGCGCATCGCCCCGCGCGCTGTGCTCGGGCGTGTGCACCGACCTCACGGCGAGCGCGACGAACTGCGGACGCTGCGGCAACGTGTGTGCGAGCGGGCAGAGCTGCGTGGCGGGCGTGTGCACGGTGGTGTGTCCCACGGGGCAGACCAACTGCGGCGGCGTGTGCGTCGACACGAACACCAGCGCCGCGAACTGCGGACGCTGCGCGAACGCGTGCGCCGCGGGCCAGGCGTGCTCGTCGGGGGCGTGCGGGTCGTCGACGTGCCCGGCGCCGCGGATGACGTGCGACGGCGCGTGCATCGACGTGCAGTCGAACGCGACGAACTGCGGACGCTGCGGCAACGCGTGTGCGACGGGGCAGACGTGCTTTCTCGGCGCGTGCGTTTCGAGCTGCGCGGCGCCGCGGGGCATGTGCGGCACGAGCTGCGTCGACCTCTCGACGAGCCTCGCGAACTGCGGCCGTTGTGGCAACGCGTGCGGCGCGGGCCAGGCGTGCACGAACGGCGTGTGTGGGGCGCTGCCGACGGGCGGGCCGTTCCGCGTGGTGTCGTTGAGCACGTCGGGGTGCCGCACGTTGGAGCAGCCCACCGAGGTGGGCGACGACCGCGGCGGCATCGCGGTGAACAACAGCTACGTGGTCTACAACGCCGACGGACGCTTCGCGCGATGGTCGTCGTCGGACCTCACGGGCTACGTGGGCAACGTGGGCACGCACGACGGCCTCGTCGGCGACCTCTCGACGGGCGCGATGTACCTCGCGCTCAACGACGCGGGGAGCGAGTTCGCGGGCTCGACCGCGTCGAACCTCGCGGCCTTCACGATCACGCAGCTCGGCGTCTACGACCCGAGCGCGGGCGCGCTCACGTCGACGCGCATCCGCCTCTCGACGCCCATCGCGATCACGCACGACGCGGGCTTCTTCGCGGGCGCGGGCTTCGCGATCATCCACTCGGGCATCTCGACGCCGCTGACGCCGCAGCGCTGGTACATCGTCACGCTGCCGGGCGGCGCGGTGACCACGCTGCCGGGCAACGGCGGCTTCTCGCACCACGTGTGTGAGAACGGCGCGTGGTGGGGCATCGCCGAGCGCATCGCGGGGCAGTACAGCGTCGTGCACGTGCGCAACAACACCTCGATCGTGCGCACGCAGCTCTCGAACAACACGCAGGCCGTGATCGGCACGTACACCGACATCGCCGACACGTGCTCGATCACCGCGCTGCCCGCGAGCGGGCGCTGGTACTTTCACTTCGAGGGACCGTCGGAGCTCTCGGCCACGGGCGTCGAGACGACGGGCTACTGCCCCGGAACCTTCGCGTTCACCGACCCCTGAGCCGCGGCCGTCGCGCGGGCGCACCGCGCGGCGTACTCCGTGGGCGTGCACCCCACCTGCGCCCGAAAATCACGGATGAAATGCGCCTGGTCGCAGTACCCGAGCTCGCACGCGAGCGCGGCCTGATCGACGGATGAACCCGCCGCCACGCGCTCCGCGGCCTCGTGGATGCGCAGTCGACGGAGCACCCACTTCGGGCTCACGCCCACGTACTCGCGAAAGAGCCGTTGCAGCGCGCGGAGCGACACACCCGCTCGCGTCGCGAGGGCCTCGGCGCGCGTGAGCGTGCGGTCGCGCAGGGCGGCGGCCATCACCGACGCGGCGAAGTCGGCCTCGCGGTCGGGCGGCGGAAGGTGCGCGCGGAGGAGTTCCTCCACGGCGGCGATGCGCGCGTGGTCGTCGGGTGCGTCGAGGGCGAGCGACTCGGCGCGTGCGACCTCACGAAAGCCCAATGATTCAAGGCTCACGCTGCGGTCGGTGAGCGTGGCCACGGGCGCGCCGAGCACCGCGCGAAAGGCGCCCGGTCGGTACTTCACGCCCACGGCCACACCCACGCCCGAGAGCTCGCGCGCGAAGCGTCGTGTGGCGACGCCGTGGGCCATCGTGGCGCCGCGTTCGAAGACCACGTTCACGCAGGGCTGCGGGAGCGTCTCCTGCGTGAAGGGCGCGAGGCCGCGGAGGTCCCAGGTGATGATCCAGTAGCGCTCGATGAGATGCGCGAGGTCGGGCGATGGCGCGGGCCTCGCGAGGTGGAATCGTCGCCTTGCTTCGTCGGGGTTCAAGATCCCCCGATCGCTCACGCTCGCGTCGCGCTTCATCGGTATCACGCGGATTGACAGCGTTTGCTCCGCGAAGCTAGCTTCCGCGCGCTTCGGGCCCCAACAACCGCTGCGAGAGGAGCATTCGGCGCGATGGCACACGAGCGCAAACCCGAGTGGTTGAAGGTCCGAGCACCGGGCGGCGAGCGGTACGTCCACATCAAGGAGACGCTCCGCAAGTACGACCTGCACACGGTCTGCGAAGAGGCCCACTGCCCGAACGTGGGCGAGTGCTGGGGCGAGGGCACCGCGACCATCATGATCCTGGGCGACACCTGCACGCGCGGGTGCCGCTTCTGCGCGGTGACCACGGGCAACCCCCGCGGCGCGTACGACCCGCGCGAGCCCGAGCACACGGCGCGCACCATCGCCGCGATGGGCCTCGACTACGTGGTGATCACCATGGTCGACCGCGACGACATGATCGACGGCGGCGCGGCCCACACCGCGGAGACGCTGCGCGCGATCCGTCGCGCGAGCCCGAAGATCCTCATCGAGGCGCTCGTGGGCGACTACCAGGGCGCGCTCGGCGACGTCGAGACCGTGGTGAACGAAGGGCGCCCCGACGTGTTCGCCCACAACGTCGAGACGGTGGAGCGGCTCCAGCGCTCGGTGCGCGACGCGCGGTGCAGCATCGAGCGCTCGCTCGCGGTGCTCGAACACGCCAAGCGCGTGCGGCCGACGATGTACACCAAGAGCTCGATCATGGTGGGCCTCGGCGAGACGCACGACGAGGTGCTCGCGTGCATGCGCCAGCTCCGCGCGGTCGACGTCGACGTGCTCACGCTGGGGCAGTACCTCCGCCCGACGCCGAAGCACCTCGCGGTCGAGCGCTTCGTGACCCCCGAGGAGTTCGCGGAGTACCGCGCCGAGGGCGAGGCGATGGGCTTCCGCTACGTGGCCTCGGGGCCCCTCGTGCGATCGAGCTACAAGGCCGCGGAGGCGTTTCTGCGCGGCGCCCTGGGCCGCACGTCGCCGACGACCACCTCCGACGACGGCGTGAAGCGCCTCCACCTCCCCGTGGTGCTCTGAGACCGATGGAAGACCTCCGCCACGAGTTTGTGCTCGACGACGTCGTGGGCGTGCTGGGCCCCGACGGCGACGCCGATCCCGACACCGACCCGCGCCTCTCCGACGCCGAGTGCGTCGCGCTCTACGGCCACCTCGCGATGGCGCGTCGCCTCGACGCCACGCTGCGCGCGCTCCGCGACGAGGGACGCATCGCGAACCTCACGGGCGCGCCGGGCGACGACGCCGTGGGCGCCGCGGCGGCGAGCGCGCTCACCGCGGGCGACTGGCTCTTTCCCGGCGTGTGCGACGCGGCCTCGGTGCTCGCGCGCGGCGTCTCCCTCGACGCGTGGATGGCCCACGCCCTCGGCACCGCCGACGACCCCGCGAAGGCCCGCCAGCGCCCCGATCACTTCTCGTCGCGCGCCGACCGCGTGGTGGGCACCAACCCCCGCCTCGCATCGCAGACCACGCAGGCCGCGGGGCTCGCGTGGGCCATGCGCATGCGCAACGACCGCCACGCGGTGCTGTGCCTCCTCGACGGCGCCTCGGCCGAAGCCGGTGAGTTTCACAACGGGCTCAACTTCGCGGGCGTGTTCCGCGCGCCGGTGGTGTTCCTCTCGCGTGCGCATCAGGGCGTCGCGGTGGCGCAGAAGGCCTTCGCGTACGGGGTGCAGCCCGCGCGCGTCGACGGCGGCGATCCGCTGGCGGTGGTCCGCGTGGTGCGTGATGCGCTCTCGCGTGCGAGGGAGGGCCACGGCGCGACGCTGATCGAAGCGCAGGTGCCCGACCACGACGGCGCCCTCGCGCGCCTCCGCACGCACCTCACCCGCCGCGGAACCCTCACGCCCGCCCTCGACGGAGAGCTCACCGCGCGCTGCGACGCCGCCCTCGCCGCGGCCGTCGAACGCGCCTCGCACGCATCGGCGCCCGCGCTCTCCACGGCCTTCGACGACGTGTTCGCGACGGCGCCCTGGCACCTCGCCGAGCAGCGCGCCCGCGCCACGACCTGACCGCACTCCCCACCGCTTCGCATCGCCGCACCGCACCGCACGAGAGAGCACGCACATGCCGCAGATGAACATGGTCGAGGCCATCAACGACGCGCTCCGCCACGAGATGCGCCGCGACCCGCGCGTGGTGGTGATGGGCGAAGACGTGGGCAAGGTCGGCGGGGTGTTTCGCGTGACGCGCGACCTCGTCGAGGAGTTCGGCACCGAGCGCGTGATCGACACGCCGCTCAGCGAGGGCGGGATCATCGGCACCGCGATCGGCATGGCCCTCTACGGCATGGTGCCCGTGCCCGAGATCCAGTTCTCGGATTTCATCTTCCCCGCGTTCGACCAGATCGTGAGCGAGGTGGCGAAGTTCCGCTGGCGCTCGGGCGGTGAGTACCCCGCGAAGATGGTGATCCGCACGCCCGTGGGCGGAGGCATTCGCGGCGGGCTCTACCACTCGCAGTCGCCCGAGGCGTACTTCATCCACACGCCGGGTCTGAAGGTCGTGTGCCCGTCGAACCCCTACGACGCGAAGGGGCTTCTTCTCTCGGCGATTCGTGATCCCGACCCGGTGCTCTTCTTCGAGCCCAAGCGCGCCTACCGCGCGGTGAAGCGCGACGTGCCCGAGGGCGAATACACCGTGCCGCTCTCGAAGGCCGCGGTGGTGCGCGAGGGGCGACACGTGACCGTCATCGCCTGGGGCGCGATGCTCTACGAGGCGCTGGAGGCTTCGAACCGCGCGGCGGAGCAGGGCATCGACTGCGAGGTGCTCGACCTGCGCACGCTGTGGCCCGTGGACATCGACGCCATCGTGGAGAGCGTGAAGAAGACGGGCCGCGTGGTGGTGGTGCACGAGGCGCCGAAGACCTGCGGGTTCGGCGCAGAGCTCATCGCGCTCATCAACGAGAAGGCTTTTCTGCACCTCGAAGCGCCGCCGGTGCGCGTGACGGGCTGGGACACGCCCTTCCCCTACACCCTCGAAATGGACTACCTCCCGCTCGCGGGCCGGATCCTCCCGGCGATCGTCGAGACGGCGCGGTTCTGACCGCGGAGAGGCACCGGACGATCGTGGCGCGCTGGGAGGTGCTCCGCTGGCTTGTGCGACCGGGAGACCGGGTGTGCGCGGGCGCGGGGCTCGTGGTGGTCGCGGTCGACGGCATCGAGGCCACCATCACGGCGCCGCAATCGGGTAGGGTCGCGGCCATCGACGAGGCCACCGGCCGCATCGCCATCGACGACGAAGAAGACCAACCGGAAGAGACGCAAGCGATGAATCGATTCGAGTTCAAGCTTCCTGACATCGGCGAGGGCGTGAGCGAAGGCGAGATCGTGCGGTGGCACGTGAAGCCCGGCGACGCCGTGAAGGAGGACCAGCTCCTCGTCGAGGTGATGACCGACAAGGCCACCGTCGAGATCACGTCTCCGAAGGCCGGCACCGTCGCGTCGCTCCACGGCAAGGAGGGCGAGGTGGTGAAGGTCCACGCGGTGCTCGTGGTGCTCGACCTCGGAGGCGGCGCGGCCGCTGCGCCCGTGGCCTCGAAGGAGCCCGCCGCGACCGCCGTCGGCGACATCAAGGACACGCTCCCCGGCACCGAGATCGTGCGCACCGCGCCCCTCGCGGCCCCTGCCGTTGCGCCTGCTGCGCCCGTGGCGCCTGCGCCTGTCGACGACTACCTCGCGCCCGATGGCCGCGCCCTCGCCACGCCCGCCACGCGCAAGGCCGCGCGCGAACTCGGCATCGACCTCGCCCGCGTGCGCCCCTCGGGCCCCAACGGACG
>CAMFHP010000125.1 GCA_945952225.1 uncultured Myxococcaceae bacterium | reverse complement strand
CACGCCGTGCACGACGTCGCGCCGCAGCTCGTGACCGCGCTGTTCGACACGCAGGTCGTTCCGCAGAGGTGAAAGCCCGCGTTGCAGGCCACCCCACACG
Source organism: uncultured Myxococcaceae bacterium (assembly GCA_945952225.1). Taxonomy (GTDB): domain Bacteria; phylum Myxococcota_A; class Polyangia; order Polyangiales; genus CAISKJ01. Next base: position 22,957 of record CAMFHP010000125.1, on the reverse strand, counting down.
CGGTGCCGTTGCACGTCGCCGTGCCGTTCGCGGGAGCGGGACACGCCGTGCACGACGTCGCGCCGCAGCTCGTGACCGCGCTGTTCGACACGCAGGCCGTTCCGCAGAGGTGGAAGCCCGCGGCGCAGCTCGTTCCGCAGCGGCCCGCGGTGCAGGTCGCGACGGAGCCCGCGGGCGCGGGGCACACGGTTCCGCACGCGCCGCAGTGGTTCACGTCGGTGAGGGTGTTCACGCAGGCCGAGCCGCAGCGCGTGGGCGCGGTGGGACCGCATCCCGAGGTGCACGCGTAGGTGGTGCCCGCGAGCGCGCAGAGCGGCGCCGACGCAGGGCACGCGATTCCGCACGCGCCGCAGTTCGTGGGCGTGGTGATGTCGGTGGTGCACCCGGTGGTGGGCGTCACACACGACGCTCGCCCGGCCACACACGCGCCCGTCACATCACAGCGCCCCGCCACGCAGCGCGCCGCGCCGGGACGCACGCCGGGGAGCGCGTTGCAGTTCACGCCGCAGCCGCCGCAGTTCGCGGGATCGTTCTGCAGGTCGACGCACGCGCCCGCAGCGCCACAACACGACTGCCCCGTGGGACACGCGCACGCGCACCGCCCGGCCACGCACGCCTGGCCCGCGGCGCAGGCGTTTCCACACGCGCCGCAGTGGTTCCGATCGGTCTGCGTGTCGACGCACGCGCCCGCGGCGCCGCAACAGCTCTGGCCCGTGGGACACGAGCACGCGCAGCGTCCGCGCACGCAGGCCTGACCTGCGGGACACGCGTTGCCGCACGCGCCGCAGTGCATCGGGTTGCTCGACGGATCGACGCAGAAGCCCGCGCACACGCCCTGTCCGCCGGGGCATACGCACGCGCCGCCGCCGCAGATCGAGCCGTTGATGCAGCGGTTGCCACACACGCCGCAGTTCGAAGGGTCGCTCGTCACGTCGACGCACGCGGCGCCGCACATGCGCGAAGGCGTTCCGCAGGTGGCGGGCACGTCGGGCGTCACGGGCACGTCGGGCGTCACGGGCACGTCGGGCGTCACGGGCACGTCGGGCGTCACGGGCACATCGGGCGTCACGGGCACGTCCATCGTGGGCGGCGCGTCGGGCATCACGGGCACGTCGGGCGTCACGGGTACATCCATCGTGGGCGGCGCGTCAGGGAACACGGGCACGTCGTCGCCGACCTCGCTCGCGTCGGGCGCGTCGGCGCCATCGACCGGTGGCACATCGGCGCCGGGGAGTTCGGTGCTCCCGCACGCGGCGAGGGCCAGCGCGAAGAGGAGCATCACCAGCGGAGTGCGCGTCGTTCGAAGCTCGTCGTTCATGAGGTCCGGCACCGTAACACCCTTCTGCACAGACGAGATCGCCCTCCCCACGGCGCAACGCGCATCGGAGGAGTGTCCGCGCGTCGGCCTCTGTCGCGCGTACCCCGGGCCGGAATTCACCCGCCTGCGCGCGTGTGCCCGACGGGGCGAGCGCGCTACGATCGTCGGCCATGCTTCGCGCACGCCCCCCGGCCACGCCCCTCGTGCTGCTCGCCGCGTTCACAAGCCTCGGATGCGGCCTCGTCGCCGACCGCGACGGCTTTCGCATCCTCGCCCCCGCCGATGTTCCCGATGTGTACGACGCGAGCGACGTGACCGACGTGCCCGACGCGCGCGACGTGGTCGACGTGACCGATGCGAGCGACGTGACCGATGCGAGCGACGTGACCGACGCGGGCGATGTGCTCGACGTGAGCGATGTGCCGGATGCGCTCGACGCGCGCGATGTCGCCGACGTGACCGACGTGACCGACGCGACCGACGCGACCGACGCGACCGACGTGACCGACGTCGCCGACGTGCGCGACGCCGCGGATGTGACCGACGGCGGGCCTTCGTGTCCTGTGATCTTTCCGCAGCCGCGCGCGCCCTGGTCGGGCTCGGTGGTGACGCCGGGAGAGGTCCCGTTTCAGTTCGTAACGGGCTTCGCGACGACGAACATGTCGCTGAAGATCTGCACCTCGTCGACGGCGTGCACGATCGCGCCGATTCCCGACCTCGCAGCGGGCGTCGGAGGCCGCGCGTTCGTGCGCATCAACACGCCGGGCGTCTACTACTGGCGCGTGGAGTCGTCGGATCCGGCGTGCGCGCGCGCAGGCCTCGGCAGCCGCATCTGGATGTTCCGCGTCGCGACGGGAGACCCGATGGCCGTCGTCGGCGCGCCCTCGGCGATCCTCTCGGGGGCGCTGCCCGACATGAACCGTGATGGACGCTCGGAGCTCGCGATCGGCGCCCCGGCGACGGGCAGCGGCGCCACCGCGTCGAACACCGGCCGACTGTGGGTCTACAACAGCGCCACCACGTCGTCGTCTGCGCCGTTGGAGCAGGTCACGTTCATGTCGCTCTCGACGCCGCGACGCCTCGGCGAGGTGACCGCGGGCGCGGGTGACGTGAACGGCGATGGCTACCCCGACCTGCTCGCGAGCGCGTACCAGCTCGGCAGCGAGCCCGGCGGACTCGTGCGCGTGTTCGCGGGCGGCGACCGCTCGACGGGCAGCGACCGCCGCGCCGTGCAGGAGGGAAGCTCCGTCGAGATCGACCGCGCTTCGAACACGCGCGTGCTCGCGATGGCGGGCGTGGGCGACACGACCCTCGATGGCGCCAGCGATTTTCTCGTCACCTGGGAGCGCCAGGACACCCGCGCGACGCGCGTGGTCTTCTACAACGGACGCGGCAGCGACGGGACGATCACCGTGCCCTCGCAGACGCAGCTCGACGACGACGTCGGCGGCTCGCCGCTGCCCAACTTTGGCTTCTCCGTGGCGGGCGCGGGCGACGTCAACAACGACCAGCGCGGCGAGTACCTCGTGGGCGCGCCGGGCACGCGGGCCTCGTCGGTGCTGAGCACCGCGCCGCCGGGACACGCGTTCGTGTATGTGGGCGCGCCGCCCGGTGTGGCGCAGACGCGCATCGAGCTGTTCGCCAACGACCGCGACGCGGGCGACAACGGCCCGCGCTTCGGCAGCGCCGTCGCGGGCGCAGGAAACTTCGTGGGCGAAGGCCGCCGCTGCGTCGCCGTCACCGAGTCGCGCATCCCGCTCGACCTGCGTCCCTCACGCGTCGCGGGCTCGCTCCAGATCTTCTGCACCGCGGGCAGCGCGACGGTGCCTGCGTTCGCGCGCACGCTCACCCTGCCGTTCCCCGCGACGGTGCTCGGACTCAACCTCGGCACCGTGCTCGTGAACCTCGGCGACATCAACAACGACGGGCTCACCGACCTCGCCGTCGGCAGCAACACGAACGACGCCTTCGCGGTGTTCTACGGCCGTCGCGCGGGCTCCGCGTCCCTCCCGCCGCTCAACGAGGTGGCCGCCGTCGACACGCTGCTCGTGGGCGCGGCGATCGCGGGCGCGGGCGACGTGAACGGCGACGGCATCGACGACCTCGCGCTCACCCGCGTGCAGCCCGTCGCGGGCACGTCGACGGTGAGCGTGTACTTCGGTCGCGCGAGCACGCTCTCGGTGCTCCCGGCGCCCGACCTCGCGTTCGCCCCGGTGCCCCTCGCCGAAGCGTTCGGAACTTCGCTCGCCATCGGCCGCTGACGCCCCGCGCGCCGCTTCAAAGATGACGGTCGCGCGCGCACTCTGGTAGAGCTTCGCGCGCGATGAAGAAGCCCCCCCGCGCGATCGTGCTGCTCGGCGCGCAGCGCTTCGATCCGACCCTGGCGGAGGTGGTCGAGGCCCTCGGCGTCGACGGCCCCATCGCCACCATCACCGCGGGCTGGCAGGAGCGCGAGAACGACGACACCGAGCTCCACGAGCACCTCGGGCGACGCTCGGTGAACCTGCGCCTCCACGAGCGCGCGGAGGATGTCTTCCGCGCCGACCGCGAGCTCCACGAGGCGCACCGCAAGCGCCAGGATGTGCTGCGCCACAAGCAGGATTTCTATCGCATCCGTCTGGAGCACGAGCTCGGCGCCGCGCAGGTGATCCGCACGCGCCGCGCGCCGCCCGAGGTCCTCGCCGAAGAGCTCGCCGCGTCGATGGAATCCATCCGCGAGCTCGACCGCTGGCACCTCGCGCAGTGCGCCCGCGTGCGCGACGAGTTCGACCACGCGTGGCGCCCGTGGGAGCGCCGCGTGGTGGCCCGTCACCGCCGTGAAATCGAGCAGGTGCTCGCGGGCTGCGCGGCCCTCGCCGTGGCGGGCGGACACGTGGCCTCGCTGCTCAACCGCCTGCTGCTCTTCGGCATCGGCGACCTCCTCGACGGCCACGCCCTCTTCGCATGGACGGCCGGCGCCATGGCCCTCAGCGAGCGCGTGGTGCTCTTTCACGACGCGCCGCCGCAGGGCCCTGGCGTGGCCGAAGTGCTCGACCGCGGCGTGGGTCTCGTGAAGAACGTCGTGCCCCTGCCCCACCCCGAGACGCGGCTCCACCTCGGCGACGGCGAGCGCGTGACCCTCATGGCCCAGCGCTTCGCCCCCGGCGCGTGTCTGGCGCTGCCCGCGCGCTCGCACGTCACGCTCGGCGAGGGGCGCCTCGTGCGGCCCCGCGACGTGAGCCTCCTCGCATCCGACGGCACGGTGACGCCCGTGGTCGACGGCACGGTGTACGACGCATGACGCAGCGACTCGCGATCCACGAACTGCTCACGGGCACGGCCACGCGCGAGCGCGTCGATGCGTTTCTCGCGGCGCATCGGTTCCCGCTGGTCGAGGGCGCGCACGCGACGATCGTGTGGCGCGGCGAGGCCGAGACGGTGCTGCTGCGCCACTGGATCTACGGGCTCGAATCGTCGAACGAGCTCACGCGCCTCGCGAACACCGACCTCTGGTACATCCACCTCGACGTGCCGCCGCGCTCGCGCGTCGAGTACAAGCTCGAAGTGCGCGCCCACGGCAGCGGGCGATGGATCGAAGACCCGCTGAACCCCAACCGCGCGCGCGACCCCTTCGGCGCCAACTCGGTGCTCCAGGGTCAGGGCTACGAGGTGCCCGAGTGGACGCGTCACGACCCCACGGCGCGCCCCGGACGGCTCGAACCCTTCGCGTTCGAGAGCGAGGCCCTCGGCGGCGTGCGCCACGGGCAGCTCTACCTCCCGGCGCGCTTTCGCCGCACGCATCGGTACCCGCTGCTCGTCGTGCACGATGGGAGCGACTACCTGAAGTACTCGGGCATGAAGACCGTGCTCGACAACCTCATCCACCGGCTTGAGATCCCCGACCTCATCGCGGTGTTCACCGACTCGCCCGACCGCCTGCGCGAGTACGCCAACCACGAGGCCCACGCGCGGTACATCACCCAGGAGCTCGTGCCCGACCTCGAACGTCGGCTCCCGCTCGTGGGCAGGCCCGAAGCGCGGTGCCTCATGGGCGCGAGCTTCGGCGGCGTGGCCTCGCTCTCGACGGCGCTGCGCTACCCGGGCTTCTGGGGTCGGCTGCTGCTGCAGTCGGGATCGTTCGCGTTCACCGACATCGGCCGACGCAACCGCCGCGGGCCGCTCTTCGACCGCGTGGTGGAGTTCGTGAACGAGTACCGCGAGGCGCCGGTGGCGATGAGCGAGCGCGTGTTCGTGAGCTGCGGGGTCTACGAGTCGCTGATCTACGAGAACCGCTCGCTGGTGCCGCTGCTCGACAGCACGGGGATGCAGGTGCGCTTCGTCGAAGCGCGCGACGGACACAACTGGGAGAACTGGCGCGACCGCCTGCGGGAGGGCCTCTCGTGGCTGCTCCCCGGTCCGCTCTTGATGGTCTACGAGTGAGGAACGACGATGGCTGACGTCACGCGCGAGATCGGGCTTTCACTGGGCGCAGACCTCTGCTGGCCCCTGTGCTTCGAGGGGATCATGAAGCGCCTCGACCTGGCGATTCCGGTCGGCGGCGACACGGTGCGCTTTCACGTCGAGCGCGTGACCATCGAGCCCTTCGACCTCCGGCAGCCGTGCCGTTACGACCTCGTGGTCGATCGGCTCACGCACTGGCTCCACACCAGCCGCGAGTGGATCAAGAAGGCCATCGTGATGAACGACCTCTACGTGTTCAACAACCCGTGGAGCATCCAGTCGAACGAGAAGCACACGAGCTACTGCGCGATGATGGCCCTCGGGATGCCCATCCCCGAGACGTGGATGATCCCGCCCAAGTCGTACGAGCCCGCGCCCGACGTGAAGCCCACGCTCCAGCGGTACGCGCGCCTCTTCGACGTGGGGCGCGTCGGCGACGCCGTGGGATGGCCCGCGTTCATGAAGCCCTACGACGGCGGCGGATGGCGCGGCGTCACCCGCGTCACCAACCCCCGCTCGGCGTGGAAGGCCTACGAAGAGAGCGGCAAGTCGGTGATGCACCTCCAGGCCGCGGTGAACAACTGGGACCGCTTCGTGCGATGCATCGGCTTCGGCCCGCAGGCCCACTGCGTGCTCTACAACCCCGACGCGCCCCTCCACGACCGCTACACGATGGAGAAGGACTTCATCGCCCCCGCCGAGGTCGAGCACCTGCGCAAGGTGACCATGACCATCAACGCGTTCTTCGGGTGGGAGTTCAACTCGTGCGAGGCCCTGCGCGCGGGCGGCGTGTGGCACCCGATCGATTTCGCGAACCCCTGCCCCGACTCGCAGGTGACCTCGCTGCACTACCACTTCCCGTGGCTGGTGAAGTCGTACCTCCGCTGGTCGATCTTCTGCGCGGCCACGAAGCGCAAGATGCGCAAGAACCTCGACTGGGAGCCCTTCTACGCCATCGCCGCGCAGGACCTCTCCTACGACGAGAAGCTCGATCGCTACGCGGCCCTCGCCGACGAGCGCTTCGAACGCGCGCGCTTCGAAGAGTTCTGCGCCACGCACCTCGCCCACCTCGACCAGGTCGCGTGGGATTTCTTCGGCACGCACGAAGCCCGCGAGGCCGTGCGCGTGAAGGTCGCCGCGCTCTTTCCGCCCCACGAGGTCGAGGCCTTCACCGAGCTCTTCTGGCAGCGCATCCAGCAGTGGCGCGCCGACAACCGCCCCGCGTCGTGATCCCGCTCACAGCCCCGTGAGCTCGCCGAGCGCGCGAAAGCGCCGGTAGCGGTCTTCGACGAGCCGCGGCCCATCGAGGCGGGCCAGCGCGTCGAGGTGGCGCTCCACGGCATCGCCCACGCGCCGCGCGCTCTCGTCGTGGTCGCGGTGCGCGCCGCCCGGAGGCTCGGGCACGAGCTCATCGACCACGCCGAAGCGCAGGAGATGGTCCGCGGTGATCTTCAACTGCGCGGCCGCGTCGGGCCCGCGGGCGCGGTCCTTCCAGAGGATCGACGCGCAGCCCTCGGGCGAGATCACGGAGTACGTCGCGAACTCCAGCATCAGCACGCGGTTGGCCACGCCGAGAGCCAGCGCGCCGCCCGATCCCCCTTCGCCCACGACCACGGCCACCACGGGCACCGGAGCCTGCGAGAGCGCCAGGATGCACTGCCCGATGGCCTCGCCCTGCCCGCGCTCTTCGGCGCCGAGTCCGGGGTACGCGCCCGGCGTGTCGATGAAGGTCACGAGGGGGCGGCGGAAGCGCGCCGCGAGGGCCATGAGCCGCAGCGCCTTGCGGTAGCCCTCGGGGTGCGGCATCCCGAAATTGCGCGCGACGTTCTCCTTCACGCCGCGTCCCTTCTGGTGCCCGAGGATCACCACCGGGCGCCCGCGAAAGCGCGCGAGGCCGCCCACGATGGAGCGGTCATCGGCGAAGGCCCGATCGCCGTGAAGCTCCACGAAGTCGGTGCAGAGGCGCCCCACGTAGTCGAGCGTGAAGGGCCGATCGGGGTGTCGCGAGAGCTGCACCTTCTCCCACGGACCGAGGCCCGCGAAGGTGTCTTCTTGAAGCCGTCGGGCCTTGTCTTCGAGGCGCGCGACCTCGGCGTCGAGCTCGGCCCCGCCGCGCCCCGAGGCCGCGATGGCGCGCTTGAGGTCGTCGATGCGCTTCTCCAGCTCGACGAGGGGGCGTTCGAACTCCAGCGTGGCCATGCGAAGGGTCCGTCGCCGCGTCAGGCGCCCGCGTTCGCGGCGCGCTCGCGGAGCACTTCGAACACCCGCACGGGCTGGGCGATGCCCTTGGGCTTGATGGGTTCGAGCTCGCGCACTTCGAAGTGGTCCTTCACGAGGTTCCACGTGGTCTCGGCGATGAGCACCTGCATGCCGTGGGCGGCGGAGCAGAGGCGCGCGGCGAGGTTCACCGGCGCGCCGATCACCGTGTACTGCATGGCTTTCGAGCTGCCGATGTAGCCCGCGACCACATCGCCGGTGTTGATGCCGATACCGATCTCGAAGGAGTTCTTGTTCTGCGACGCGCGCTCGGCGTTGAAGCGCCGCAGCTCGTCGAGCATCGCGAGGGCCGTGCGCACCGCGCGAACCGCGTCGTCGGGGTGCGACACCGGCGCGCCGAAGAGCGCCATGATCTCGTCGCCCACGAACTTGTCGAGCGTGCCCTCGTACTTGAACACGATCTCGACCATGCGTTCGAAGTAGTCGTTGAGCATCTGCACGATGTCGTTGGCGAGCATCGTCTCGGAGCTCGACGTGAACCCGCGGATGTCGCTGAAGAGCATCGTGGTCACGCGCGGCTCGCCGCCCTGCTTCACCTCGACCTTGCCCGACACCACGAGCTCGGCGATCGCGGGCGAGAGCAGGCGTTGAAAGCGCGCGCGGGCGAGGGCCTCGTCTTCGATGCGACGCGCGAGGCTCGCGTTGGCGATCGAGAGCGCGGCCTGGTTCGCGATGTTGGTGAAGAGCTGGAGGTCCTTCTCGCCGAACGCGTTGGGGTTCTGCGAGTCGACCATCATGATGCCGAGGAGCTCGTTGCGGTACAGCAGCGGCACGGCCATCGAGCTGCGAATGCCCGTCATGATGATGGACTTCGACTCGGAGAAGCGCGGGTCGAGCTTCGCGTCGCTCGACAGCACCGCGACCTTCTCCTTCACCACCTGGCCCACCACCGCGCGCGACACCACGAGCTCTTCGGGACCGGCGCGGCGAGCCCGCGTGCACCGGGGCTTCAGCTCGCCCTCTTCGAAGAGAAGAATCACCCCGCGGTCGGCGCTCAGAAGGTCGAACGAGCGCTCGAGGATCTTCTCCAGCAGACGATCGAGGTCGAGCTCGGCGCCCACCGCGCGCTGGAGCTCGTACGCGATGCGGAGCTTCTCGTAGTCGCGGCGAAGCGCTTCGAGGTCCTGCACCGCGCGCTCGGGGAGAAACTGCTGAAGCTCCGCGGCGATCTTCGTGCGGACGTGCGACTCCATCATCGCGCCGCCGATGGTCACGTTGCGGAGGGCCTGCAACGGCGCCTCGGTGCCCGCGAGGCCCGGCAACGGACGCGACGCAGGCAACGGCGGACGCGGCGGCATCGTGGGCACCGACGACGTGTGTCCGGGCACGGGCGAGGCCGACGTGAGGGGCGCCACGGGCTGCGCGGGCGCGACCGCCGAGAACACCCCGCTGCCGGGCGTGGGCGGAGGCACCGCGGGCACCACCGCGGGCGGTGCGTTGGGCGCGGGGGCCGGTGCGCTGGCGGCGTCGTGAAAGACCGCGCGGGTGTTGCCGAGCGCGATCTGGTCGCCGTGGTGCAGCAGCGATTCGCCCGCCACGCGCTGCTCGTTCACGTAGGTGCCGTTGAGGGAGCCGAGGTCGCGGAGGTACCAGCGGTTGCCGCGGTACTCGACCACGCAGTGCTCCTTCGAAACGATGCGGTCGAGGAGCTGAACGCTGTTGTTCGGATGCCTCCCCAGGGTGTTGACCGCGGAGAGTTCGCGCTCCGTCTGCCCCTCCGGGCCGGTGATCACCAGCTTCGCCATCGACGCGGGGGGCACACTAGACAAAATCCATCCCGTTGGCGAGAGGGCACGCGGTCAGATCCCCTGCACGCCCACGGCCGCGAGCGCCTGACGGATGAGATCCGCGCGCATGCCGTATTTGAAGTTCGATCCGCGGTTCACCTCGACCTCGCGGCGCTGCCCGTTGCTCGGATCGACCACCACCTGACGCTCATCGTCGGCGAGGCTCCCCGCGTTCACGCCGATCACCGCGCCCGAGGGCGCGAAGATGGGGCTCCCCGACGATCCGCCCGCGGTCTGCGCGCTGTGCTGAAGCTTCTGCGCCGTCGGCGGCGTCGCCACGCCGTCGAAGAAATCCGTCACGCGGTTGAGCAGCCCGAGGGTGATCGTGGCGACCGGCGAGCGCTCGTTCATCGTCATGCCCGGAAAGCCATAGACGAACACCGCGTCGCCCTCGCGCAGCGCGTAGAGCTCGGCCTCCGACGCGAGGGTCACGCGCCCCGGCAGCGGCACGCTCGACTGCACGAGGCCCACGTCGTAGCCCACGCCGCCGCGGCTCATCTGCTCGTTCTGAAAGCGCCCGTCGAGGTACACCGGCGTCGCGGGGATCATCTCGCCGTTGCCCTTGTTTCGCAGCACGACGAGCTGCCCGCCGCGCGCGGCCTCGGTGCGCACCACCGACACGCAGTGCGCGTTCGTGGCGATGAGCTGGCTGGTCACCGCGAAGCCCGTGCAGAAGCCCCGCACGCGGCCGTCTCCCTGCCGCGTCGCGAGGAGGTAGATGTTCCCCTCGTTGGCCGCGGAGATGCGCGCGCCCACCGTGCTCGGATCGCCGCCGCGCGCGGTCTGTGACGGCCCCTCGTCGCGCCCCACGAGCACGTACCACGCGCCTCCCGCGAGGCCCACGGACAGCAACGCCACGAGCACGCCGAGGAGCACCAGGAGCCCGCGGTTTCCGCTGCGCTTCGCGCCCTGCGCGGCGAGGGCCTGGTCGATCATCAGGGCCACGGTGCGCTTGCCCACGCGGCCGTCGTGGGGCATCGCCGAGACGGCGCTCTGACCGGGCGACGGCGTGGGCTGCGCGGGCGCGGCGGGCGTGGCCGCGGGCACCATCGGGAGCAGCCCCGCGGGGGTCACCGGCGGCGCGATGCCGAGGGGCGCGGCGGGCGCCTGGGGCATGGCCTGCGTGCCGCCGAACGCGGGCGACGGAGACATCGAAACGCCTTGGGAGAAGGGGTTTGCCGACGGTGGAGACGCAGCGGGCGTCGGGGCGAAGGGCATCGCGGGCGCGGCCACGATCTCGACGCGCAGGCGGGGACCTCCGCGGCCGCACTCCACGGTGTCGTTGTGCTTGAGCGTCTGGCGCTGCACGCGCACGCCGTTGACGAAGGTGCCGTTGCGGCTGTTCGTGTCGACCACCACCCACGCGCCGTCGAGGAGCAGCAGCTCGCAGTGCCGTCCCGAGGCGTCGAGGTCGATGTTCGCGTCGAAGACCACGTCGCTGTCGGGCGAGCGGCCGATGCGCACGCGGTCCTTCTCGAAGCTGAGCTGGCGGCCGGCGTGCGCTCCGAACTCCTGGACGATGCGGATCATGGCAACGGCGTCTCTCGCGCGGCGCTACGGGGCGGGCGCACCGGCGTCGGCGGTCGCGGCGTCGTCGGCGACGGGCACGGGCACCACGGGCGTGGCCGTCTCGACGGGCGTGGCCTGCCCCACGGGCGTCGGCTCGATCTGCACGGTCTCGGGCTGCGCGTGCGCACCGCCCGCGGGCGCCTCGCTGTTGCCCCGCGAGAGCAGCCACGCGGCGAGGGCCAGCACCGCGAGCGCGAGGCCCAGCAGCACCCACCCCAGCGACGACCGCTGCGGCTCCAGACCGAGGGCGCGGCGGGTCTTCGGATCGAGCTCGCGCGCGGCCTCCACGGGCTCCACCGGGCGGAGCACCGAGGGCATCTCGGGCGGGATCGACAGCGAGTGCTTCACGTCGGAGCCCGGCGGCGGAAGGTCGGGCACCTTCATCGACGTGCTGGCCGAGCCCGCGATGATGGCCTCGACGGGCTCGCTGAGCACGTAGGGCTGGTAGCCCACCTCTTCGTCGGCGGCCTCGGGGAGGTCTCCCTCGAAGCGCGCGACGATGACCGTGATGTTGTCGTGTCCGCCGGCCTCGTTGGCCATCTCGATGAGCCGCTGGCAGCACGCGAGCGGGTCGTCGACGTCGCTCATGGCCTCGCGGATCTGTTCGAAGGTCGCGAGCCCCGAGAGGCCGTCGGAGCAGAGCATCAGCGTGTCGCCGCGGCACACGTCGACGTACGAGAGGTCGACGGAGACCGTGTCGGCGGTGCCCAGCGCCTGCAGGATGATGTGCGCGTGCTCGTAGCTCTCGGCCTCGGCCTCGGTGAGCTGCCCGGCCTCGATGAGCTTCGACACGAGCGACTGGTCGCGGGTCACCTGCTTGAGGTGTCCGCGGCGCAGGAGGTACGCGCGCGAGTCGCCCACCTGGCCCACGAAGAGCGTGCCGCCGTAGACGCCCGCGACCGTCGACGTGGTGCCCATGCCCCGGCGCTCGCGGTTGCTCTTCGCGGCGAGAAAGATCCGCGCGCCGGCCTCCTGGATGGAGGCCACGAGGCGCTGCGCGAAGCGGTCGCGGTCGAGGGCGCCGTCGCCGTCCTGCACGATGCCGTGAATGACATCGACGGCCATCTGGCTCGCGACCTCGCCCGCGGCCGCGCCGCCCATGCCGTCGCACACCGTGAGCAGCAGGCCGCGGTCGCCCACGTCGGCGGTGAGCGTCGCGGCGTCGGCGAGGCGCTTGCGGGTCGAGAGGTCGACGAGCACGAAGTTGTCTTCGTTGTGCTCGCGGATGCGGCCCACGTCGGTCATGCCCGCGAAGCGCACGCGCACCACGCCGGGCACCACGGTCTCGGTGGCCGAAGGGTCGGGCGCGTGCGGCGCGGGGGGATCTCCGTTGCCCTCGGCGACGACGGGCTCGCGCGGAGGATCCACGGTTTCGATGGAGGGAGGCGGCGCCTCGGAGGGCGCGGCGGCGGGCTGTTCGGCGTCGGTGACGTCGCTCATCGGGCCCCCGCCCCTGCCGCGCGCGGCGAAGCGTCGAAGCGGAAGAGGTGGTGCCCGATGCGGAAGATGTCTCCGTCGACGAGTTCGCGCTCGCCGCGGAAGAGCACCAGCGTGCCGTTCGAGCTCCCGAGGTCGCGCACCACCACCCGACGCTGCGCGCGGTCGAGGCGGAAGGCCACATGGCGACGCGAGAGGAACACGTCGTCGGTGAACACGATGTCGCCCGACTCGCGACCGACCACGGTCTCGTCGCGGTAGAGGTGGAACACGTCGCGCGGAATGCCCTCGCTCGTGAGCTGCACGAGCCGCGCGGTGCGGTTCTGCTCCGGCGTGCCGAAGAGCATCACCCCGTAGTGCATCACGGGACCGAGCGACACCTCGGCGTCGGTGAGCACCTCGACGCGCAGCACCTGCTGACCGATGAGCACCACGTCGCCGTGATGAAGCTCCACGGGCTCGCGGATGCGCTGAAAGATCCCGTTCACCGACCCCAGATCGCGGAGGTAGTGCCGGTCGTTGCGGCGCGAGATGCGGGCGTGTCGCGGCGAGAGGTACGGATCGTCGGGGAGCGTGATCGTGCCCTCGTAGCGCCCGAGGTCGGTCTGCGCGTTCGAGAGGCGGTACACCGGACCCTCGGAGCCGTCTTTCAAGATCGTGACGAGCTGCGGACCCGTGGCGACCACCGAGGCGCCGAAGTTGTCGGTGCGCGTGTCGAGGCGCGTCGACGCGGGCTCCGCGGGGGCCACGGGGCGCGCCGAGGGCGCGGGCGACATGGGCGCGGCGGGGGCGGCGGGCGCGACGTAGAGCTGCGGCGAGGCCGTGGCGGGCGACGGTGCGACCGGGGCCATGGGCGCCGCGGGGGCGATCACCGGCGCGACGACCACGGGCGCAGGCGCGATGACGGGCGCGGCGGGCACGGGCGCGGGCGGGAGCACGGGCGCAGGCGGCGCGAGCATTTCGAGCGTCGGAAGACCACACACGCCGCAGTAGAGGGCCGCGGGGTTCGCGGGCGTGCCGCAGCGCGGGCACGTGAGCGGCGCGCGCGCTTCGGGCGCGGGTGCACCGAACGCAGACGCGGCGGCGGCCGGAGCGGTCGCCTGGGTCGTCTCACGAAGCTTCTGCCCGCAGTCGAGGCAGTAGAGCGCCCCACCAGGGTTCTGACGCCCGCAGTTGCCGCAATTCATCGCGGGCGGATTGGACACTGGCGCCCGGTCTAGCGTCAAGCAAGGAGCACGGCGCGCGCAACTCCGCGCACGGAGTCAGTGCCCGAGGAACGACGCCGTGAGCATGAAGGTCATGGTGATGGCCGCGAGTCCGCCGTCGGCGCGCAGCACGCCATCGCCCGCGGTGAAGGGGATGAGAAAGCGCGTGGCGTCGAGGCGCGTGAGCACGCCGACGCGCGCGAAGGCGCCGACGTTGTAGGTCGCGCCCACGGTGGCGCCGACGGTCACGCCGAAGGTGCGCACGCCGAGGAGTTCTCCGAACGCCGCCACGCCGCCGCCGCCGCCCGCGAAGGCTTCGAAGTTGTGGAGCCGCGATTCGATGAGAATCCAACGGTGTTCGAGGCGCACCTGCTGGAGCGTCGCGGAGGAGAAGAGGTTGCGCGCGTTGCGAACGGAGAGGTCGTAGCCGACGAGCCACTCGCGATCCCGTTGGTAGCGCCAGCCGCCGCCCACGAAGATTCCGCCGCCGCCGCCGAAGGGGCACACCGCGGAGGGGTCGGGACACAACGAGTCTTCGTGGAGGATCAGCGTGGTCGAGAGCGCGCCGTAGAGGAACGAGTACGGCTGGAACGGGAAGGTCACGTCGGGGCGCAACGTGACCGGCGCCGCGGGGCTCGCGGGCGGCGTGCGGTCGTCGGCGTGCGCCTCGCGCGGGACCGCCGACACACCGACGATGCACAGCGCGAGACCGGGAATCAAAGACCGCACGGCGCGAACCATACGAGGTGTCGAAGACAGTTGAAAGCGCACCGCGGATCGTGTTTGTTGGCGTCCCACGAGGCGGTGAGCGAGTCGCTCGCGCCACTTTTACGAAGAGGCAGAGGAGCGATGGAGATCGTTCTCGACAAGCGCGCGGTCAAGCAGATCAGGCTCTCGGCACAGGACGCCATCGAAGAGGGCGACACCGAGACCCTGCGGGATGACATCCTCGACTCGTTCAGCGAGGACCAGGTCGAAGAGATCGAGCGCCGCATCGACACGGACTTCTACGACTTCCTCGGCGACACGCTGGAGGAGTGGTCGGGTGAAGACGTCGATGAGCTGTTCGACCTGATGGAGTCGCAGCTCGCCGACGTCGGCATCGAAGTGAAGTACGAGACCGTCGAGTCCGGCGAGGACGAAGACGACAGCGCGGACTTCGACGACGACGACGACGACGACGACCTCGACGCCGACGAAGAGCCCCTCGACGAAGAAGACTGACCGTCTCCATCACCCGCAGTCGTCACCCGACGGCGGCGGCACGGCGATCCCGCATCCGCGGGCCCTCGCGATCCCCTCCCTCCCCCGACGCGTACACCCGAACTCTCGCGCGAGCTGCGCCCACACCGCGCACGCGCGTCCGTCGTTCATCGACTCGCGCACCCGCGCCTCTTCGTAGAGCGCGTCGTCGCGCACCCGTGACAGCGGGAACATCTCGTACGTCGTGCGGTACGCCTCTGCCGCGCCCGCGAGGTCGCGCAGGTCGTCGCGCAGGATCTCTCCGCGCAACATCGCGCCCTCTTGAAACATCGGCGCATCACAGCTCCCGCCGAGGCACGTGGGCTCGCGCAGCGAGAGCATCTCGTCGAGGGCCGCCACCGCGCCGCGCGCGTCTCCCTTCGCGCGCAACAGCCCCGCGAGCGCCATGTGACCGTCATCCCACCGGCTGTTCTGCGGGTACGGAACCGCCGCGAAGAGCGCCCGCCACGCCGCGATGGCCTCCTCCTCGCGATGCATCCGCGCGAGGTGCAGCGCGCGCTCGGCCTCCAGGGTCTCGACGAGCGCGGTGTCCGTCACCGTCGACACGGCGCGCACGTCGGTGATCCACGCGAGGGCGCGCTCGCCCGTGGGGTCTTCGTCGTCGAGATGGGCGAGCACACGCGACACCGCGCGCCGCGCAGGGCCCGACGCGGGCCACCGTCGCACGAGCGCATCGAGCGCGCGCCATCCCTCGTCGCGCACCGACGCGTTCGCCGACGCCACGCGCAGGAGGGCGCCATCGAGCATCGCGCGAGGGCCGCGCTCTCCCTCCGACGAGCGCGCAGCCACGGCGTCGAAGCGCGCGAGGGCCGCGTCGGTGTCTCCCACCGCCCGCCACGCGTGCGCAGCGCGCCAGAGGGACTCGTCGCGGTCGTGGTCGCGGATGGAGGACGCTGCGGCGCGGTCGTAGAGCGCGGCGGCTTCGCGGTCGCGTCCTGCGTGGTGCGCGCGGTCGGCGGCGGCGAGGTCGCTGCGCCACGCGGGTGTCGTTGACGACGCGCAGGCGGTCAGCGCGAGAACGAGCGCGAGGCGACGGAGCGACACGCGATCACCCGCGCACGAGTGAGGCGAGCACGGCGGCGGCGCGCGCGCAGTCGTCGGCGGAGACGTCGAGGTGCGTGACCGCGCGGAGCCTCCGCGGACCAAACGCCGACAGCAGCACACCGGCCTCCTTCGCGCGCGCGGCGAGGCGGTCGGCGGGGTGGTCGCGGTCGTCGCCGTCGAGGTCGACCATCACGATGTTGGTCTGGGGCGCGAGCGCGCGGAGGCCCTTCACGTTCGCGAGTCCGTCGGCGAAGACGCGCGCGCTGCGGTGGTCGTCGGCGAGGCGCGCGACGTGGTGGTCGAGCGCGTAGAGGCCCGCGGCCGCGAGCACGCCCGCCTGGCGCATGCCGCCGCCGAGCATCTTGCGGAAGCGGTGCGCCGCGGTGATGCGCGCGCGGTCGCCGCAGAGCACGGAGCCCACGGGCGCGCCGAGTCCCTTCGAGAGGCACACGGAGACCGTGTCGGCGGGCGCCGCGAGGGTCTTCACGTCGAGGCCCGTGGCGATGGAGGCGTTGAAGATCCGCGCGCCGTCGAGGTGCACGGCGAGCCCGAGTTCCTTCGCGCGCTGCGCGGTGGCGACGACGAGGTCTTGCGGGAGCACGCGTCCGCCGCCGCGGTTGTGGGTGTTCTCGAAGGCCACGAGCGAGGTGCGGGGGTAGTAGTACGCGCCGGGCTTCACCGCGGCGTCGAGCGCTTCGGGTGAGAAGCACACGCCCTCGCCGGCGACCACACACTGCACCCCGCTCCACGCGGCGGCGGCGCCGCTCTCGTACCAGGCGATGTGGGCTCCTTCGCTGACCACCACCTCGTCGCCGCGGCGCGTGTGAACGAGCAGCGCGATCTGGTTCGCCATCGTGCCCGACGGAACGAAGAGCCCCGCCTCCTTGCCCGTGCGCGCGGCCACCTCGCGCTGGAGCCGTTGCACCGTGGGGTCTTCGTCGAAGACGTCGTCGCCCACCTCGGCGGCGGCCATCGCCTCGCGCATCGCGGGCGTAGGCCGCGTCACCGTGTCGGATCGCAGGTCGATCATGGGGCGGCGATGATACGGAGATTTTTTCGAACGAAAGACTTGCAAGGCAAACGGGCTGTGATAAACGTCCGGCTCCCTTCGCCACCCTAGCTCAGTGGTAGAGCAGCGGTTTCGTAAACCGCAGGCCGTGGGTTCAAGTCCCATGGGTGGCTCCGGTTGAACGGCTCGATTCTCACGGATCGGGCCGTTTGGCATTTGGCCCTCCGCACACCACCGCGCCCGCTGCGCCCCGCTGCACACCGCTGCACACCGCTGCGCCCGCTGCGCCCCGCCGCGCCCGCTGCGCATCGCTGCGCACCACCGCGCCCGCTGCGTCCGCTGCGCACCACCGCGCCCGCTGCGCATCGCTGCGCCCGCTCACACCGCACGCCCCCGCGGCCGTCGCTCAGCCCTCGGAGCCCGTCTCCATCCCCAGCGCGCGGAGGCGTGCGTAGAGCTGCGCGCGGCGGATGCCCAGCAGCCGGGCCGCGTGGGCGCGGTTGCCGCGGGCGCGCACGAGGGCCTGCGCGAGGAGCTTGCGCTCCAGCGCGTCGAGGTTGGCGCGCAGGTCGAGCTCGTCGGGCACCGCGCGCTCCGACGCGCTCGGCACACCCGCGTCGGGCAGCACGCGGAGGAGATCCTCCACGTCGAGCACCTCGGCGGCGGACATCACCCACGCGCTCTCCAGCACGTGCGCGAGCTGGCGCACGTTGCCGGGCCACGGGTGCTCCATCAGAAGCTCCAGCGCGGCCTCGGAGAGCGCGCGGCGGCCCGGCGCGCGGCGCAGAAACGCGTCCGCCAGCAGGGGAATGTCCCCGCGGCGCTTCCGCAACGGGGGAACGTCGATGCGCACCACGCTCAGTCGGTAGAAGAGATCCTCGCGCACCGACGCGCCGGGCCGTCCGGGCGTCACCTCGCGCGACGTCGCCGCGATGATCCGCGCGCCCGTCTGGATGCGCGCGTTGCCGCCCACGCGTTCGAAGCAGCCGTCTTCCAGCACGCGCAGGAGGTAGGTCTGCAACGCGGCGTCGAGGTCGCCGATCTCGTCAAGAAAGAGCGTGCCCTGCGTGGCCTGTTCGAAGCGTCCCTCGCGCGCGCCCGACGCGCCGGTGAAGGCGCCCTTCTCGTGTCCGAAGAGCTCGCTCCCCACCAGCGAGGCCGGGAGCGCGGCGATGTTCACGGGCACGAAGGGCCCCTCGCGGCGCTCGCTGTGCTGGTGGATCGCGCGCGCGACGAGGTCCTTGCCGACGCCGCTCTCGCCCGTGAGGAGCACCGGCGCCGTGCTCGCAGCGGCGCGTCCGATGGCCTTCCACACCGAGAGCATCTCGGGGCTGTTGCCGATCAGCGTGGCGCTCGTCGCGCCCTCCTGCGGGCGCGCCACGGGCGGACGGAGCACCGCGCGACGCAGCGCCGCCAGCAGCACCGCGAGGTCGAAGGGCTTGGTCACGTACTCGAACGCGCCGAGCTTCATCGCCGCGATCGTGCGGTCGCTGTCGCCGTAGGCCGTGGCCATCAGCACGGGCACGCGCGGACGCTCGCGACGCAGCTCCGCCAGCAGCGTGAGCCCGTCGCCGTCACGCAGACGGATGTCGAGCAGCACCGCGTCGACGGCGCGCGTGGCGAGCACCTCGCGGCCGCGTTGCAATCCCTCGGCGGCCACCACGTCGTAGCCCACCTCGTCGAGCGTCGAGGTCAGCGCCTCGCGCACGGTGCGGTCGTCGTCGATGACCAGCACGACGGGGCGCTTTTCCATCAGGGCGAACCTTCGGGGGCAGGGAGACGGGCCGTGAACACCGTGAGTCCGTCGTGGCGGGCGTAGCGCAGCGTACCGCCGTGCGACTCCACCAGCGAGCGCGAGAGGAACAGCCCCAGCCCGAGCCCCTCGGGACGCAACGTGAAGAACGGTTCGAAGAGTTCCTCTTCGCGCGCCGCGGGCACGCCCGGCCCCTCGTCGATCACGCGCAGCTCGCACGCACCGTCGCACACCGCCAGCGTCACCCGCACCGTGCATCCGTCGGGTGACGCCTCGACCGCGTTGCGCAGCAGGTTGTCGAGCACACGCGCGAGCTGCGAGGCGTTGGCCTGGAGCGCCGCATCGCCCTCGACCCGCAACGTCACACCCCTCGCCGACGCCACGGACGCGAGGGACGCGGCGCGCGCGCGGGTGAGCGCTCCGAGGTCCACGGGTTCACGCGCGGGAGGGCCCTTGCGCGACACGAGCAGCAGCGCGCCCACCACCTCGTCGAGGCGCGCGAGCTCGCCGAGACACACGCCCACGTCGCGCGCGGAGCGATCGTCGAGGGGGCGACGGGCCATCGCCTCCAGGCGCAGCTTCATCGCCGCGAGGGGATTGCGCACCTCGTGGGCCACGCCTGCCACGACGCGTCCGAGGCCCGCGAGGCGTTCCTGATGGGCGAGCGAGCGTTCGAGCGTGTGCGTGTGGGCCTGCGCGTCGGCGAGGTCGCGGGCCATCGTCGCGAGCCCGTCGGCCACCTCGGCGAGCTCCATCGCCTGCGGACGCGGAACCGGCGTCGACAGGTCGCCGGGCAGCGCGCGCAACGCCTGACGGAGCTCGCCCACGCCCCGACGCAGCAGCCACAGCGTGTGCGCCGTGAGCAGCACCAGCGCGAGCGCCAGCGCGCCCAGCAGGCCGATGGTGAGCTGCCAGCGGAGCGCGCCGCGCGTGTCTCCGCGGTTCGGCACGCGCACCAGCGCCCAGGCCCGCTCGTCGGCCGTGCGCACGCGCACCGTGAGAAGCAGCACGTCGTTCGGAGCGACGAAGCGAACGCGCAGGGTCTCGCCCGGCGTCACACGCCCACACGCCTCGCGCACCACGTCTTCGTCGAGCGGAAGCAGCGCCGAGGTGCGGTGCGCCTCGGGACCGTGATGGCCCGACAGACCATGGTGATCCCCGTGCGGACCGTGGGCGAAGGGCGCGGGGAGCAGCACCTCGGCGAAGGTGAGCGATCCGTTCGGCGCGCAGAGTCCGACGCCGCCGTCGCGACGCGCGAGGAGTTCCATGCGCAGTGGAGCGCGCAGCGAGGCGAGGGTCTCGGGCGGTGTGCGCGACGGCGCGTCGGCGAGGCGCGCGAGCAGCGCGTGGAGCAGCGTCTCGGACTGCGAGGCCGCCGCGGATTCGCGCACCGTGGCCCGCTCGCCGTGGAGCTGTGCGACCGCGCGCGCCGCGGTGAGCAGCGCGGCGACGGCGAGGCCGAGCAGCAGCAGAACCCTTCCGCGGAGCGAGGTCGCCCGACGGGTCACCGGCGTTCGCGAGAGGTCGAGCGCTGCGCCAGCCATGCCGTGAGGCCCACGCTAAGCCCCGCGAGCGGGAGCCACCAGACGCTTCGTCGCGGCGCCGTCGACGCGGCCGACGCAGCGAGGGGAAGCGCGCGGGTCACACGCACCGCGCACGTGAGCTCGTCGTAGGTGGTGCTGCGCGCGAGGGGGCTCACCTCGGAGACGCCCTGCACGCCGAACGCGTGCGCGAGGTACGCGCTGCGCACCGGGGCGTAGCGGTTGGTGAAGGTGACCCGATGCGTTCCGCCCGCGAGGGGTGCGAGCGGCGCGTGCGCGCGGAGCCCGAGCGCGGCCTCTCCCGTGGCGAGCACCGCGAGCGGCGGCGCCGACACGCCGAGGAGGGTGAAGGGCACCGTGCGTCCATCGACGACGAGGAGAAGGTCGCGGAGCACGGCGTTGCCCACGGCGGTCTTCTCGGTCTCCGAGAGCACGCCGTCGCCATCACGGTCTGCGAGACGCGCGAAGGCCGCGGCGACCTGGGCGCCGGGCGAGACCTCCAGCTCGAGGTCCGCGGCGCGATCGGAGACCGTGAGGTACGCCGACTGCCCCAGGTGCTCCGCGTGGGCGTGCGCGCGCCGCGCAGAGAGCAGCACCGCGAGGGCCGCGACGAGCGCCGCGGACCTCACGGCGACAGCGCCGCGCCGTAGTCGCCGCCGGGCTCGCGGTACATCGCGTGGGTGTGATTCGTCGCCGAGCCGCCCATGCTCTGCGGCGAGTACTCGATGAACACCGTCGGTCCCGTGATGCGGTAGTACGCGGCGCTTCCGACGGCGGTCGGGCCGCTCCACGCGAAGTAGAGCTCGCCGAGGCGCGCCTCGATGGCGGCCATGCGCACGGCCGCGTCGCGGGCGTTCACGATGCCCACGCGGGCGCGCACCAGCGCCAGAAGCTGCGCCTGCTGCGCCGCGGTCATCGCGCTCGCGGGAATGCCCTCGGGCGCGAGCACGCGGCCGTCCTGACCGGGGCCGAGGGCGAGGTCCATGACCGACGATCCGAGGATGGCGCGCGCCTGCTGCGTGCTGTCGAGGGCGTTGACGAGCGCGAAGGCGAGGTCGAGCTCGACGCCCTGCGGACGCACCGTGACGCCGTTGAGCGTGTACGTCGCGGGCTGCGCGCCGGTGAGGCTCGGCGCGAGCGTGACGCTCGATCCGACGACGGTGAGGTTGATCGCGAGGTGGTGTCCGCCGAACTGCACGCGCCACGGCGCGGTGGTCGAGGGCGTGCCGAGAATGGCGGCGTAGTACTCGGCCTCGCCGAAGACGAGCATGCCGCCGGTGGTGCTGGCGCGCAGGGCCTCGTCGGCGTTCACCGTGTCGCGCACCTGGCGCAATCCCTCGGGGCTGAGCAGCGTGCCGAGGAGCGCCCACAGCGCGCTCTTCTGCGCCTCGGTCATCACCCCGAGCTTCACGCCCTGGCGCTGAAAGATCCCCGTGGGGAAGTTCGACCATCGCGTCCGCTGCGCGGCGTCGTCGTAGGAGAACGTCGCCGACGTGCGCTGCGCCTCGGTGAGCGACGCGAGAAACGCCTGCGCCGCCGTCACCGCCGCGGGCACCACGCTGCCGCCATCGGTCGCGGTCGTCGCGTCGGTGGAGGCGCTGTCGGCGACGGCGCTGTCGGTCGTCACGGCGCCGTCGGTCGTCACGGCGCTGTCGGTCGTCACGGCGCTGTCGGTGACCGCATCGGTGGCCGCGGCGTCGGCGGCGGTCGCGGGCGTGCTCGAACACGCGCCGAGGGCGAGGAGAAGAAACGTTCCGCCCAGCGCGGGGCGAAGCCATCGGAGAGAAGAACTCACTGCACGTCGCTCACTTCTGGTCCGCGGAGACACCACGGGGGTCTTGCGGCGCGGTCCGCAGGTCGCGACTGCAACGCGTGCACCGCGCGGCAGATCCGCGGGCGCTGCGTGCGCGCGTGGCGCGAGGTGATCGCTTTGCGAACGCCAGGTGTTCGCGATGCGTACGGTGGACCCATCCCCCGCTGCCGCGCGCCCCGTCTCCCTGCCGGGAGGAGGGGGCTCCACGTGATGCGACGTGAAGGGCGCATCGCGAGGTGGGCGACGCGCGATGCGACGTGAAGGAAGCATCGCGAGGTGGGCGACGCGCGATGCAGCGTCGGAGGCGACTCCGACGCGACCGCACACACCAGCCCGGGGTGACCAACGGGAACCCCGGCACGCAAGGGACCCATCGCGCAATGCAGCGTCGGAGGCGACTCCGACGCGACCGCACGCACCAGCCCATGGGCCCCCCAGCGCGGAACGGACCCATCGCGCAATGCAGCGTCGGAGGCGACTCCGACGCGACCGCACGCACCA
>CAMFHP010000124.1 GCA_945952225.1 uncultured Myxococcaceae bacterium | reverse complement strand
CCTCCGACGCGCGCGCACAGAGGCCTCCGACTCGCCTGCAGAGGCCTCCGACGCGTCCGCAGAGGCCTCCGACTCGCCCGCAGAGGCCTCCGATGCGCCCGCAGAGCCTTCCGCCGCGCGCCCGAAGCCCTCCGCCGCGCCCGCGGAGCCTTCCGACGCGCCCGCGAAGCCTTCCGCCGCGCTCCCAGAGCTTCCGACACGCCCGCGAAGCCTTCCGCCGCGGGTCATGTCCCCATTCCGGGGCGTCGATGGCCCATTACTGTCCCCATTCAGGGCCATGAACCCGCGTCGGAGGCCCCGTGTGTCCCCGATAGACCCATCCGTGTCCCCGTAGAAGGCCCTCACAGCCCCGACGGAAGCCTTTCCGCGCGCGGCGGACGCCTTTGGCCCCGCCCCATGTCCCCGTAGATCCGCGGATGTGTCCCCATGTCGGGCGGCGGTGTCCCCGTGGAGCGCGTCGCGCGTCCCTGCGCTCACCGCGCCGCCACAGTGTGGCGAGGGCGCGCGGTGGAGCCCACGCAGAATGGCGCCTCTGCGCGTGGCATCGCGCTCGCACTGGGGGAGCGCAGAGGTATCACCGATGAGAGACACCGCCCGCAGCACCACGCGCATCGCCTTCTTCGCCCTCGCGCTCGTCGCCAGCGCCTCGCTCGGATGTGCGAGCGACATCGACAACGCGATCGACTGCAACAAGATCTGCGACCGCTACCGGAGCTGCTTCGACAGCAACTACAACACCTCCGCCTGCTACGACCGATGCCAGGCGAGGGGCACGTCGAACGCCGAGGACCGTCGCGAGATCGACACCTGCGCGAGCTGCATCAACGGGCTGTCGTGCGCGGGCGCGACCTTCACCTGTGGCGGGCAGTGCAGCTCGATCGTTCCGTGAGCGGGCGTCGTCGTTCGTCGACCGCGCAGACCATGACCTTCACGCAGACCATGACCTTCACCGGGAGTCGCACCATGAGCCACTACGCCCTTCGCATCGCCTCGCTCTCGATCGCCCTCGTGCTCGGCGGCGCGTGTTCGCGCGCGGCCTCGTCGCCCTCGTCGCCGTCCGTCTCGTCGGCGGTCTCCCACGCGCGCCGCGCCGAGCCCGCGCCCGAGCCCACGCAGGCCTCGCGCGTCGCCGGGTGCAGCGCGCCCGAGGTGTACTTCGCGTCGGGCTCCGCGGAGCTCACCGAAGACGACCGCACGGCGCTCCGCGCGCTCGCGCTCTGCCTCGAACGCCACGAGATCGACACGCTCTACGTCGTCGGACGCACCGACCCCGTGGGCACGCCCGAAGAGAACCACCGCCTCGGCATGCGCCGCGCCGAAGCCGTGGCCGCGTACCTTCAGCAGCAGGGGGCCGCGGCGAACTTCGTGGTGAAGTCGCGCGGTGAGAGCGGCGCCTCCGACGCGCGCGTGCTCTGGCCCGTCGAGCGCGCCGCGGCCGTGCTCAACGCTCACTGAGTCGGTGCAGACGACGACCCGTCGGATCGAATCCGCGCGAGCAGCGCGAGGAGGTGCGGCGGGTCGATGGGCTTCGCCACGTGCGCGGTGAAGCCCGCGTCGCGCGTCGAGGCGTGGTCGCCGGTCTGCGTGTAGGCCGTCACCGCGATGGCCGGCGTCGCATCGCCCGCGGCGCGGAGCGTGCGCACGAGGGAGAGGCCGTCCATGCCGGGCATCGCGACGTCGGAGAGCAGCACGTCGACGCGGCGTGTGCGCAGCGCGGCGAGCGCGTCGGGGCCCGACGAGACCGACGAGACCTCGGCGCCGTGGAGCGTGAGCAGCATCTCCATGAGCTCGCGCGTGTCGGCGTCGTCGTCGACCACGAGCACGCGCATCCCCGCGAGGTCGATGGGGCACGCGTCGGGCGCCGCGGCGTGCGTGTCTCTCGCGTCGCTCGCATCGCGCGCCGCGGGAAGGGTCACGGTGAAGGTGCTTCCGCGCAGGGGGCCGTCGCTCTCGACGGTCACGCGTCCGCCGTGGAGGTCGACGATGCTGCGCACGATCGCGAGGCCGATGCCCAGGCCGCCGCCGCTGCGTCCGCTCTCGCCGTCGGCGCGCCAGAAGCGGTTGAACACCTGCGAGAGCTCGTCGCGCGTGAGGCCGCGTCCCGTGTCTCCCACGCGGAGCGAGATGGTCTCTGCGTCGCGGGTCACCGACACCTCGATGCGACCGCCGCGGGGCGTGTATCGCAGCGCGTTGGTGAGAAGGTTCCACACCACCTGCTGGAGGCGCTCGACGTCGCCGTGCACCACACACCCCGGTCCCCACGACGTGCGCACCGGAATTGCCGACTCCCGGATCACCGGCGCGAGCGAGTCGACCACGCTCGCCGCGAGGGCGCCGAGGTCGAGGGGCTCGGGCGAGAGCGCGATGCGCCGCGACTCGTTCGAGGTGATGTCGAGCAGGTCGTCGATGAGCCGCGCGAGCGAGCGCGCGTTGCGGTCGATCACCGCGAGGCCGTGCTCGCGCTGCGGGCCGTCGATGCGCGCGCCACGCAGGAGCGAGATCCACCCCACCATGGCCGTGAGCGGCGTGCGGAGCTCGTGGGAGACGTTCGCGAGCAGCAGGCTCTTCTCGGCGTTGGCGCGCTCCGCGGCGGCCCTCGCGTCGCGCTCGCGTTGGAGCAGGGCTTCGCGCTCCTCTTCGAGCGCGCGTCGCGCGGTGATGTCGTAGCCCTGCACCACCACGCCGGTGACCCGCCCCGCGCCGTCGACGATGGGTTGAAACACCGTGTCGAGCCAGAGGGGACCGCGCGCGGCGCCTGTGGGCGTCACCCGCAGGGCATCTCCCACGCGCGTCTCTCCCGTGGCGAGGGCCTCGCGGGCGAGGTGCCCGAACGGGTGCTCGGCGAGCCACGGCGCGGCCTCGGCGAGGGTGCTCCCGGTGACGTCGGCGCGTCCCACGAGCGCGAGGAAGCGCGCGTTCGCGAGGGTGATGCGCAGCGAGTCGGCGTCGAGGTGGAACATGAAGCCCGGCGCCTGCGCGAACACCCGATGGAGCACCCGCTGCTCGCCGAGGAGCTGCGTGTTGGCCTCCTGCACGAGCCGCGCGTTCGCGACGAGGGTGGCGGCGCTCGCGCGCTCGGCGTCGGTCACGTCGGCGGTGCGCTGGAGCACGTAGCGCACGGTGCCGTCGTCGTCGCAGACGGGCGTGTGCGAGGCGCTCCACACGCGCACGCGGTCTTCGACGCCGTGGGGCGTCTCGATGGGCACGCGGTACTCGATGTGGGCCAGCACCTCGGGCTCGGCGCGCTCGAACACCCGCGTGATCGACGCGCGCAGCAGCGCCGCGTTCGCGTTCTCGGGCTCGTCGGGGTCGTGGGGAAAGCGCTCGAAGAGACCGCGTCCGAGGAGCGCCTCGCGCGGCGTGGCCGTGAGCTTCAGGTACGCGTCGTTCGCGGCGATGAAGCGCATCTCGCGGTCGACCATCATGTAGGCCTCGGGCGAGCGACCGAAGAGCGTGTCGAAGGCAGAGTGGCGGTGGGGCATCGGCGTGCGTCGTGGCGTCGAGGGTGGGGCGGCGTCTCGCGCGGCGAGGGGGCGGGGCGCAGACCGTGACCCTTCGTGGCGCGTCGTGGGGCGACGGGGCCCGCGAGCGCGGTGCGCGCGTCGCTTGCGCACGACACGCGATGCGCAGAGCATCCGACGCAATGCGCGCGAAGTCTTCGGAAACCGTCTCGATCCTCGTCGTCGACGACGACGACGACCTCCGCGAGCTGCTCGCGATGTTCTTCGAACAGCGCGGCGACGACGTGCGCACGGCGTCGTGCGGCGACGAGGCCTGCGCGCTCGTGCGGGGATGGACGCCCGACGTGATCCTCTGCGACCTCTCGCTCGGCCGCGAGGAGGGCGCCGACGTGCTCGCGCGCGTCCGTGCGGAGCTCCGCGGGACCGTGGCGGCGGCGGCGATCTCGGGCTTCTGCGACCGCGCGACGCGGGAGCGCGCGCTGGCCCGCGGGTTTCAGTCGTACCTCACGAAGCCCGTCGACCTCGGCGCGCTGGCCTCGGCGGTGGTCTCGCTCGCGGCGCGCGACGACCGCGCGGTGATGGCCCGCTGAGCCCTCCGTTCACGCGGGCAGCGTGACGTGCATCGTGGTGCCGACGCAGAGCGCGCTCTCGACCCAGACGCGCCCCGCGTGGGCCTCGACGAGACCCTTCACGATGGGCAGCCCGAGGCCCGTGCCGAGGCGCGCGGTGCGCCGCGCCTGCCAGAAGCGATCGAACACGCGGGGAACTTCGTCGGGGGCGATTCCCGAGCCCGTGTCGCGCACGGCGAGGTGGATCTGGCCCGGCTCGCGCCACGCCTGGAGCGTCACGCGCCCGCCCTCGTGGGTGAACTTCAGCGCGTTGCCCACGAGGTTCGCGAGCACCTGCGCGAGGCGCTCGGGGTCGGCGCGCACGGTGAGGTCTCCGTCGTCGAGTTCGGTGCTGAGGGTGATGTTGCGCACCTCGGCGAGGGGGCGGTGCGCCTGCACGGCGTCTTCGAAGAGCGTGTGGAGCGAGACGTCTTCGGGTTCGAGCACGATGGCGTCGCTCTCGATGCGCGTCACGTCGAGCAGGTCGCGGAGCAGCCGTGCCATGCGGTCGACGGAGCGGCTGATCGTGGCGAGGCGTCGCTGCGCGGGTTCGGCGCCGGGGCACGCGGCGCGGGCGAGGTCCGACGCGGCGAGCTGCGCGGCCATGCTCACGGTGTTGAGCGGGCTGCGAAGGTCGTGGGAGACGACGGCGAGCACCTCGTCGCGCGCGGCGACCGCGTGGCGGGCCTGGTCGAGGGCGCGCTCGGCGGCGGCGCGGCTCTCTTCGAGGTCGCGGTTGCGCTCGGCCATCGCTTCGAGCGACGAGAGCAACAGGTCGAGCGTGCGGTGCGGCGCGTCGGCGAGGGCGTAGGTGTTGCCGAGAAAGGTCACCGTGCGCGCGCCGTCGGGGTCGCGCCGGGGGGCGAGCGCGCGGGCGAGGCGCGCCGTGAGCTGCTCGGCAGAGAAGGGCTTGGTGATGAAGTTGTCGGCCCCGGCCGCGAGGGCGCGCACCACGTCGGCGGGGTCGGCGAGCGCGGTCATCAGCACGACGGCGGGCTGCGACTGCGGCGGCTTCTCACGGATGCGTCGGCACACCGCGTAGCCGTCGGTGCCGGGCATCACGATGTCGCAGAGCACGGCGTCGAAGCGCGAGCGCTCGCACGCCGCGAGGGCCGCGTCGCCGTCGTGGCACACGCTCACGAGGTAGCCCGCGCCGGCGAGGAGCTCGGCGATCTGCGCGGCCTGCGTTCGGCTGTCTTCAACCACGAGGATTCGGTGCGGCACGGCGGGTGTCACTCCTCAGAAGAGATGGGCGGCGATCTGGTCGAGGGGGAGAACGGCGTGGGCCGCGCCGAGGGCGACGGTCTCGCCGGGCATGCCGTAGACGACGCTGGTGGCCTCGTCCTGCGCGAACACGCGGCCGCCGGCCTGGCGCAGCGCGAGCGCGCCCGCGGCGCCGTCGCTGCCCATGCCCGTGAGCACGGCGGCCCGCGCGCGGTCGCCGAAGGAGCGCGCGAGCGAGCGGAGCATCCACGTCGCCGACGGGCGAAAGAGCCCCTCGGGGGGCGCGTCGCTGAGCTCAAGGGTGCCGTCGGCGGCGATGCCGAGGTGGCGGTCTCCGGGGGCGATGTACACGTGGCCTTCGAG
This sequence comes from uncultured Myxococcaceae bacterium, assembly GCA_945952225.1. GTDB lineage: Bacteria > Myxococcota_A > Polyangia > Polyangiales > CAISKJ01. The sequence continues at coordinate 17,444 of CAMFHP010000124.1, read as the reverse complement.
GGCCGCGCGGCCGTGCACGGCGAGGTCGACGGGGCGCCCCGTGGCCGACGCGAGCCACTGCGCGAAGCCCTCGGAGAAGCCCGCCGCGATGTGTTGCACCAGCAGCACGGGGGCGCATCGCACGGGCGCGCCGCGGAGCACGGTGACCAGCGCGCCCGGTCCGCCCGTCGAGGCCGCGATGCCCACCACCGCGGGGCCCGGCGTGGCGCGGTCGATGGCGGGGCGCGGGAGCGCGGGCGTGAGGGCGCGACTCGCGCGGGGCACGAGCGCCGACACCGAGACACGGGCCATCGCGCGGAGCGTGCGCACGAGGGCGTCACGGCGCGCCACGAAGTCGGGCGCGAGGGGCGAGGGGAGCGCTTCGAGGATCGCGAGCGCGCCGGAGCGGAGCGCCTCCATCGCGACGGACACATCGCGCGGGTCGACCACCGACGACACGAGCACGATGGGCACGGGCGCGTGCGCCATGATCGCGCGCGTGGCGGCGTAGCCGTCGAAGTGGGGCATGACCACATCCATGAGCACCACGTCGGGGCGCGCGGGGCCCACGGCGCGCACGGCCTCGGCGCCGCTTGAAGCTTCGGCCACCACGGTCACCCCGTCGGCCGCGCGCAGGGCCGCGCAGAGGGCCGCCCGCTGCGTGCGCGAGTCGTTCACCACGAGCACCCGCAGGGCGCGCGCGTCGCTCATCGCGCCCCCCGATCGTCGACGAGCTGCCCGAGGGCGTGCACGAGGGCGTCCTGGTCGAAGCGGCCCTTGGCGAGGTAGGCGCTCGCGCCGAGGGAGACCGCGCGCTGCTGTTCGGTGACCTGCGAGAGCGCGGTGACCACCACCACGGGCGTGCGGGCCGTGCGCTCGTGGCCGCGGATGCGCGCGAGGAGCGTCCACCCGTCGACGCGGGGCATCTCGATGTCGGTGACCACGGCGTCGAAGCGCGCGGTGCCCGAGAGCAGCGCCCACGCGGCCTCGCCGTCGCCCGCCACGGTGACCACGTAGCCCGACGCTTCGAGGATCGTGCGCAGGAGCTGCCGCGTCGTGAGCGAGTCGTCGACCACGAGCACGCGCTTCGGGGCCCGCGCGTCGTCGCGCACCTCGTCGTCGCCCGGCGTCGCGTAGCCCACGAGGTCGCCCGCGTGGAGCACCAGCACGAGCTCTCCGTCGTCGCGCCGCGCGGTGCCCGACACGAAGGGAACGCGCGCGAGCCGCGGGCCGAGCGAACGCACCACCACGTCGGCCTCGTCGACGAGCGCGTCGACGGTGAACGCCGCGCGACGCTCGCCCGCGGCGACCACCACACACGGACGCTTCGCATCGAGCGTGGGCGGCGCCGCGGCGAAGCCCAGCGTGGCCGCGAGGGTGGTGAGGGGAACGAGCGCGCCGTCGTCGAGCACGTGGCGTCCGCCGCCCGCGGAGACCACCTCGTCGGCGCCCACGCGCCGCACGCGACGCACGGCGGTGGAGACGAAGGCCACGGTCACGTCGCCCACCCGCGCGAGGAGCGCCCGCGTGGCCGAGAGGTCGACGGGCACGGTCACCGTGAGCCGCGTGCCCTGCGTGGGTGCGCTCGTGAGCGCCACGTGCCCCTGGAGCTGCGCCACGCGCTGCCGCACGACGTCGAGTCCGACGCCGCGACCGGAGAAGGCCGAGACCTCGCCGCGCGTCGAGAAGCCCGGTTCGAAGAGCAGCGCGAGGGGATCCGTGGGCGGGTGCTTCATCCCCCGTCGGCGGGCCTCGTCGAGCACGGCGCGCACGTCGACGCCGCGGCCGTCGTCGGCGCAGGTGAGGGTGACCTGTCCGCCCGCGGAGGACGCCGCGAGGCGCAGTCGACCGACGGGATCCTTGCCCGCGCGGCGCCGCTCGTCGGGCGCCTCGATGCCGTGGTCGACGGCGTTGCGAACCGCGTGGAGCAGCGGCTCGCGGAGCCCTTCGAGCACGCGCCGATCGACCTCGACCTCGGCGCCGTCGACCTCGACGCGCACGGACCGTCCGAGGGCGCTCGCGGCGTCGTGGGCGGCGCGTTCGAGCGCGGGCACGAGCGACTCCACCCGCTGCACCCGCATGCGACGCACGTGGTGGAGCGCCGTCTCCGACGCGGCCTGCACCGAGGCGCGCGCTCGCGTGTGGGCGGCGCGGAGCTCGGTGGTCCGTTGCAGCACGGCCCGCATCGCAGCCCGCGCGCGCGCGTCGAGGCCGCCGTGCAGGGCGAGCGACGCGCGCAGCTCGTCGAGGGCGCCATCGAGCGCGTCGAGCTCGGCGCCAGGGTGCACGTGACTCGCCGCGGCGAGCTCCTCGGCGGCGCGTTCGAGGCCGTGGAGCCGCTCGACGGAGACCCGCTGCGTGCCTTCGCGGTCCATCGTCGCGGGGGCCTTCGAGGGCGCGGAGGGGGTGGGGGGCGCGGGGCTCGCGGGGTTCGCGGGGGTCGCAGCGCTCGCAGAGGCGATCGCGTGGGGCGCCGTGCGGCCCGTGCGTGCGGGCGCTGCGTCGAAGGCCGCGCGGGCCTCGCGGAGCGCGTCGTCGTCGGGCGTTCCGTGGGCGTCGAGGTGGAGCACGCAGGCCCGCACCGCGCGCTCGATGGCGACGGTCACGCGGCGCAGCACCTCGTCGGAGACGCGGCCCGCGCGGGCGTCGGCGAGGCGCGTCTCGGCGTCGTGGCAGACCGACTCGATCGTGGGCCACGCGACGGCGCGCGCGGCGCCCTTGAGGCTGTGCACCACCCGAAAGACCTCGGCGGCGAGCTCGGGGTTCGCGGGGGCTCCGTCGCGCAGGGCGGCGACGGCGCGTTCGAGCGGCGCGCGCGCGTCGTCGAGCTCGTCGCGGAACACCGCACGCAGGGCGCGGAGGCTGGCGTCGTCGGGTGGCACGGTGCGACTCGGGCTCCCTCTCGGTGTCGGCTCAGGCCCGGTAGCCCGCCACGGCGTCGCGGAGCCGCGTGGCGAGGTCGTTGAGGTCGCGGGCCGCGCGCTCCGACTGCCGCGTGCCTTCGAGGGCCTGCGTGCTCGCCTGGTCGATGGCCCGCATGGCCTGCGCGATCTGCCCGATGCCCGTCACCTGCTGCTGCGTCGACGCGACGATCTGCTGCGCCGCGGTCGAGGCCTCGGTGATCGTCGCCGCGAGCTGCTCGATGCGCTCGCCCGCCACGCGCACGGTGTCGACCCCCGAGCTGGCGGCCTTGTGGCCCTCTTCGGTCGCGAGCACCGCGGCGCTCGTCGAGCGCTGGATCTCCGCGAGCACCGCGCGGATCTGCGCCGTCGCGCGCTTCGACTGCTCGGCGAGGCTGCGCACCTCCTGGGCCACGACGGCGAAGCCCCGGCCGTGATCGCCCGCGCGCGCGGCCTCGATGGCGGCGTTGAGCGCGAGGAGGTTCGACTGCTCGGCGAGCTCGTTCACCGTGGTGACGATCTGCCCGACGGTCTGCGCCTGGTCCGAGAGCGCGAGGATGCGCTCGCCGATGGTGTTCACCTGCGCACGCACGCGGTCCATGGCGCGCACCGAGCTGGCGACGGCGTCGCGTCCCGAGGCCGACACCTCGCCGCTGCGACGGGCGACGGTGAGCACGTTCTGGGCGCGCTCGGCGGTCTGGTGCGAGGTCTGCGTCACCTCGTCGACGGTGGTCACGGTCTCGGTCACGGCGCTCGCGGTCTCGGCGGCGCTCGCGGCCTGCTGCTGCGTCGTCGCGAGAATCTCCGTCGCCGACGTGACGATCGCGCCGACGGCCTCGTTCACGCGCAGGGTGGTCTTGCGCAGCGCGCGTCCCATCTCGCCGAGGTGTCGCCCGAGCTCCCGCAGCTGCCCGTCGCCCACGGTGGTCACCTCGGTGCTGAGCTCGCCGCGCGCGAGCGCCGACATGAACGCGCCGTAGCGCTCCACGGCGGCGACGAGGGCGGCCTCCGACGCGGCGAGGCGCGCGGCGCGCTCGTGCGATTCGCGCAGCGAGGTGTCGTAGGTGCTGGTGATCTGCGCGAACTGACGGCGCGTGAAGAGGCCCATCACGCCCGCCACGAGGGCCACCATCACGCCGATGCCCCACATGCTCCGGCGCGTGGTGGCACGCACGTTCTCGATGCGCGCGGCCCGCAGCGTCGACTCGACCTGGAGGATCGTCGAGATGCGCGCGCGCATGTCGTCCATCATCCGTTTGCCGCGGAGGCGGAGCTCGAGGTCGAAGGGCGCGTTGCTCCGAAGCTGCGCGAAGAGGGGCGTGGCGAAGGTCTCCTGCCAGCGGTCGGCGATGTCGCGGAGGCGACGCGTGCGCTGCACCTGGTCGGGCCGCTCGACGAGGGCGCGTTCGAGCTCGTCGAAGGCGTCGGGGAGCCGCTCGACGGCGCGGTTGTACGGGTCGAGAAACTCGTCGACGCGCGTGCCCGAGTAGCCGCGAATCCCCGACTCGCGGTCGACCAGCAGGCGCTCGATGCGGTTCACGTCGGCGATCACACGGTCGGACTGATCGACCCAGCGGTTCACCTCGACGAGCTGCGTGAGCTGCCAGAAGAGCAGCACCCCCGCGAGGGCCATGAGCCCCAGCGGAAGCGCGATCGAGCGGGTGAGCACCGCGCGAACGTCGAGCGGCGTGTCGTTTTCGGAGGTCATCGAGGCTCCTCGGGGGCGCCGTCGCGGCGCGGGAGTGACGGAGGCGCGAGCGAGAGCGTGGTCTCGGGGCAGCGGAGCAGCGCGTCGGCGTCGAGCACGACGGTTCCGTCGGCGGCCACCGCGCGGGCGAAGGAGCGGGGCGCGCGCGCCGAGGCGAGCGCGTTGGGATCCGGCGAGAGCGTGAGCGCGCCCGCGTCACCCACGGCGTCGACCACGAGGCCGATCACGTCGTCGCCCTCGCCGAGAAACACCACGCGTCCGAACTCGGGCAGCGCGGTCAGCGCACGACCGAGCAGCGCGCGCAGGTGAAACACCGGCACCGCGACCCCCGACCACACCACCACGCCGAGCACGTGCGCGGGCGTGTGCGGCAGCGGCGTGATGCGACGGAGCGCGTCGACGCTTCGTACGCGGTCGGCGTCGATGGCGTAGCGCTCGCCCGACACCACGAGCAGCAGCCGCGGGGTGCGCGGGCGTTCGAAGCGCTGCGCGGGTTCGGCCACGGCGCGGGCGCGGGCGTCGAGGATCCGTCGCTCGTCGGGGGTCATCGCGAAAGCCTCCTGCGGGCGATGGCGAGGCACACGGCGCGGGCGGCGGCGTGCGCGGGCGTGTCGTCGTCGGGCGTGAGCAGCGCGAGGGCGTTGCGGGCGTGGAGCGCGGCGCGGTCGCGGTCGTCGGCGGCGTGGGCGGCCATCGCGGCCACGGTGTGGGCCCAGGGCGCGCGTCCTCCGAGGAGCGTGGCGCGCAGCGCGTCGTCGAGGGCGCCCTGCGTGTCGCAGCGGTCGAGGCGCGCGAGGGCGCGGCGGGTCCACGCGTCGAGGTCGAGGGGGTCACGCGCGATGGCGCGGTCGAGCGCGTCGAGGTCGTCGGAGTCGTCGGTGTCGTCGATGGGGGCGTCGGTCTCGCGCGGAACGTCGTCGGCGGCCGTGCGGTCGTGCGTCCGATCTGCGGTGACGGCGTGCGGCGCGGCGGGCGCGGTGCTCGGCGCGGTGCGCTCGATGGGCGGCGGCGCGGCGGTGCTGCGGGGCGGGCGGTAGAGCAGCACGCCCTGCTCGATGGACGCGCGGAGGGCCACGTGCGCCGCGATCGACGGGTCCGACGGGCCCGTGATGAGCAGCCCATCGGGGGCGAGCGCGCGGTCGAGGGCGCGCGCGGCGGCGGCGATGCCGTCGGCGTCGAAGTAGAGGAGCACGTTGCGGCAGAGGGCGACGTCGACGTGGCGCGGCGCATCGTCGGCGTGGCGGAGGTTCAGCGGGCGGAAGCGCACCATGCGGCGCAGCCCCGACGACACGCGCCACGCGCTCCCATCGCGTGTGAACCACCGCGGGTCCGGGCGCTGGCCCTGACGGAACGACCACGCGCGATAGACCCCGCGCGCCGCGTGGTCGAGGGCGCGCGCGTCGAGGTCGGTGCCCAGCACGCGCACGCGCCACGCGGCCGACGGACCGAGGACCTCGTGGGCCATGATCGCGAGGGTCCAGGCCTCTTCGCCCGTCGCGCATCCCGCGGACCAGAGCACGAACTGGCGATGCGGGTCCGCCGCGGCGAGGCGCGCGAGGTGCTCGCGCACGCGGTCGAAGTGCGGCGGATCGCGGAAGAAGTACGTCTCGCCCACGGTGAGCGCCGACGCGAGCTGCGCCTCGGCCACGGGGTCGTGCGCGAGCATCCGCGCGAGGAGCTCGGCGGGCGTGAGCGCGAGCGACCGGCACACCTCGGCGACGCCGCGTTCGAAGTTCGCCGCGCGCACCGGGGGAAAGCTCAACCCGAAGCGTCGGCGCGCGAGCGCCCGCAGCGCCACGTAGGGCCCCGACAGCGTCACGCACCCTCCTTGATGAGTGCGAGGCCCGCGTCGAGGAGCGCGTCGTCGGCGAGCGAGAGCACCGCGTCGAGGTCGTGGAGCAGCACCACACCCTCGGCGGTGGTGACGGCCCCGCGCACGTCGGCGGTGCGCAGCGTGGCGTCGAGGGCGTCGTCGTCGAGGTCGAGGGGAGGCAGCGCGCGATCGACCACGAGGGCCACCGTGCGCCGCGTGGCGCGGGCGATGACGAAGTGGTCGTCGATCGAGGGCGCACGCGACGGCAGCGCGAGGCGCGCGCGCAGGTCGATCACCGCGCGGAGTTCACCGCGATGGGCGAACGCACCAGGCACCCACGAGGGCGCGCCCGCGATGGGCGTCACCGTCACCCGCGGCACCACTTCGAGCACGCGCGCGAGCGGCACCGCGAAGCGAACGTCGTCGAGGAGAAAGGGCAGCACCGCGGTGGCCATCGCGGCGTCGCGCTACTCACGAAGCAGGCCAGCGCACCGTGGTGCTGCACGACCCCTGCGCATTGTGGCGTTTTCGTCGCGTGTGGCGCGGGTGACGAGGGCGCGGAGTGTGCTGTGGCGAAAAGGGCGTGTGTGGCGGATCGCTACACGCGAAGGCGGGAGATCAGCGCAGCGCGCCGCGGCGGAAGAGGTTCGCGATGCCGAGGAGGATGCACGCGCCCACGAGCGAGACGACGAAGCTGTAGACCGAGAAGGTCTCGTTGATGTTGGCGCCCGAGCGGCCGAGCGTGCGCATCACGAAGCCGCCGATCATGGCGCCCACGACGCCCACGCCGATGTTGAGCAGCGTCCCCTGTTCGGCGTCGGTGCGCATGATGAGGCTCGCGATCCAGCCGACGAGGGCGCCGATGGCGATCCAGATGAAGAAGGCGATCATGGGGAACTCTCCTGGTGCGGTGTTGAAGGGCGCCGTTGCGACCCGCATCGCCCTTGAGCAGCCGCCGTGCCTCGCGCGAAATGCCTTGAAAACAAGCACAATCGTGCGGTGTGCACCCCCTCGCGAGGCGCCGCGCCACGGTCACGTCCGCACGCTGCGGCATCTGCGGCGTCGTGGCGTCGGGCATATGCGTTGCACCCATCACGTCGTCGCCCGATGCCGCCCTCTGCGCCACGTCCCCGATCGAAGACGGACCTCGATCCGCCCGTCCGGGGAGTGCTCCGTGTGGTGCATTTTGTCGATGAGCGCGTGTCGCCGCCGGGGTCGCTCGACGCCGATCTCCTCGGCGGCGGATGGCTCCCGCGTGTGCACGCGCTCACGCCGCGCCCCCCGTGGACGGTGCCCACCGGCGCGACCTGGGATGTGGCCGTGGTCGACGTGGCGAGCGAGCGCGCCGTGGCCGACGTGATCCGCGCGACGGAGGCCTCGGGGGTGACCGCGCCGCGCATCGCGCGCTTCGCCACGGGACCGACCGCGCAGTGCGCCGCCGAGGCCTTCGATGCGGGCGCCGACGAGGTCACCGCCGCCGACGGAGGCGCCGCGGCCCTCGCGGTGTCGTTGCTCCGCGTGGCGCGGGTCACCTCCCGCGAGGCGCGCGCACGGGGAATCCTCGACGCGCTCCACGGGCGCGAGTCCGACGCGCGCAGGCTCGCCGAGGAGTGCCGCGCGCTGGCCGTCGCCGCCGAGGCCACACACCGCGCGAAGGATCAGCTCCTCGCCGTGGTCTCCCACGAGCTCCGCGCGCCGCTCCACGCCATCGTCGGGCGCGCCGAGCTGCTCCGCGCCGGGGCCTTCGAGGGCGACGAGCGCAACCACGCCCTCGACGTGATCATCCGCAACGCGCGGCTCCAGACCCGCCTCGTCGACGACCTCCTCGACGCCTCGCACGCCGCCGCGGGCACGCTCCAGATCGACCCCCGCGAGGCCAACCTCGTGTCGCTCCTCCGCGCGGCCCTCGACGCGGTGCGACCCGCCGCCGAGGCGGGCTCCGTGCGCGTGGTGACCGGGCCCCTCCCGCGCAGCCTCCGCGTGCGCGTCGACGCCGACCGCATCGCGCGGGTCTTCGAACGCATCCTCGAGAACGCCGTGAAGTTCACCCCCCCGCACGGAGTCGTCACCGTGCACCTCGACGACCTCGACGACCGCGCGCGGATCACCGTCGGCGACACGGGCTGCGGCATCGCGCCGGGCTTTCTCGACCGCATCTTTCAGCCCTTCGTCATCGAAGACGGCGCCTCCACCCGGCGCTACGGCGGCCTCGGGCTCGGCCTCGCGATCAGCGCCACCGTGGTCGGTCTGCACCGCGGCACCCTCAGCGCCCACAGCGACGGACCCGGCCGCGGAACCACCGTGGTGTGCGAGCTCCCCCGTCTCGAGGAGCGCACCTCCGTGCCCAGCGCCGCGCCCTCGACCGGCGAGCTCACCGGCGTCGACGCGCTGGTCATCGACGACGACCCCGACTCGCGCGAGCTCTTCGAAGCGGGGCTGTCGATGTACGGCGTCCGCGTGCGCACCGCCGACTCGTTGGCCTCGGCCCTCGACGCGCTGCGAGAGCGTCCCGTCGAGGTGGTGTTGAGCGACCTTGGCATGCCCGGGCAGGATGGCTTCGCCGTCGCGCAGGCCCTACGCGCGCTCCGCGTTGCCACGGGCCTCCCGCGCATCGTGCTCGCCGTGACAGGCTTCACCGGCCACGCGACGCGCGTGCGGGCCCTCGAAGCGGGCTTCGACGACCACGTGACCAAGCCCGTGCAGATCCACGAACTCACCGAACTGCTGGCGCGCCACCTCCGGGCGCACCCCGAACCCCCGAGCGCCGTCGAGGCGAAGACACCATGAAACAGACCCACGCCCTCGTGGTCGACGACGAGCCCGAAGCGGCCGAAGTGATCCAGTTGCTCCTGCAGTCCGCGGGGGCCACCGCCGACGTGTGCTACTCCGCCGCCGAGTCGCTGGAGCGAGTGCCGCGCGGCCAGTACGACATCGTGTTCACCGACCTCACGATGAGCGGACTCGACGGCCTCGAACTGTGCCGTCGCTTCGCCGCCAACCAGCCCGACGTACCGGTCATCGTGATCACGGGCAACGCGAGCCTCGACGCGGCGGTGCAGGCGCTCCGTGTGGGGGCCTTCGACTTCCTCACGAAGCCCGTCGACCCCGACCTCCTCGCGCACGTGACCCAGCGCGCGGTCAATCACCGGAGGCTCCGCGCCGAGGTGAAGCAGCTCCAGCAGCGCGTGGCGAACATCGCGTCGCCGCCCTCGCTCGTGGCGGGGTCGAGCACCATGCGCCGCGTGCTCGACATGGTCGACCGCGTGGCCGTCACCGACGCCACCGTGCTCATCACCGGCGAGTCGGGCACGGGCAAGGAGCTCATCGCCCGCACCCTCCACGAGCGCAGCGCGCGCCGCGGGCGACCCTTCGTCGCGGTCAACTGCGCGGCCATTCCGCAGCACCTCATCGAGAGCGAACTCTTCGGCCACGCGAAGGGCGCGTTCACCGACGCGCGCAACGCCCGCAACGGCCTCTTCGTCGAGGCCGACGGCGGCACGCTCTTCCTCGACGAGATCGGCGAGATGCCGCTCGAGATGCAGGCCAAGCTCCTGCGCGCACTTCAAGAGCGCGCCGTGCGACCCGTGGGGAGCAACCAGGAGATCCCCTTCAACGCGCGCATCCTCGCGGCCACCAACCGCGACCTCGAGACCGAGATCGCCGAGCGGCGCTTTCGCGAAGACCTCTTCTATCGCATCGCCGTGGTGGTGCTCGAACTGCCGCCGCTCCGTGATCGCGCGGGCGACGTTCCTCTCATGGCGCAGCGCTTCGTGCAGCGCTTCGCCGAGCGTCACGGCAAGAACGTCGTCGGCATCTCGCCGCAGGCCCTCCAGGCCATCCTCTGGTACAACTGGCCCGGCAACGTGCGGGAGCTCGAGAACTGCATCGAGCGCGCGGTGGCCCTCGCCGCCTTCGACCATCTCACCCCCGACGACCTCCCCGCCCGCGTGCGGTCGTACCAGCCCGAGCAGTTCGTCATCGAGGCCGACCGCTCCGAGGATCTCATCACCCTCGCCGAGCTCGAACGGCGCTACACCGCGCGGGTGATGAAGGCCGTCAACGGCAACAAATCGAAGGCCGCGCGTGTGCTCGGCATCGACCGTCGAACGCTCTACCGCATGTTCGACCGCGAGCAGCAGGGCGGATCGAACAGCGCGCCCACGAGCGATCTGCCGGAGCCCGGACGGTGAGCGAGAACCCTCCGCGACGGCGCGTGCGCTCGTACCACGCGCTCCTTCACGACGTGGTGGCGGCCGTGTGCCACGACCTCCGCGGACCGCTCAACGCGATGCTCGGGTGGACGACCATCCTCCGTCGCACGGCGCCCGCGACGATGACCCGCGGCTTCGACGTGATCGAGCGCAACGTGCGGCTCCAGGCGTGGATGCTCGACGACGTGCCCGAACTCCTGCGACTGCTCTCGGACGCACGTCCCCATCGACCGGAGCCCACCGAGGTCGAAGGCCTCGTGCGCACCGTGGTGGGCGAGGTGCAGCAGGGCATGCGTTGCGAGGTCACGCTCACCACCGGGGGATCGTTACCGCGCACGATGGAGGTCGACCGCGCCGCGCTCCGTACGGCCCTGCGCGCCGTGCTCACGCACCTCGGACGCACCGCGGACGCGAAGCCCTCCGTGGATCTCACGTCCCTCGACGAGCACATCGAGCTGCGGCTCACCGAGCCCCGTCGCGGGGAGTTTCCCTTCGACGACCTCGCGGCCTTCGTGGCGGGTGACGACGTGACCGGTCGCTTCTCGCGCGGCGCAGGTCTCGCGCTCCTCGCGGCCCACGCCGTCGTCGACGCGCACGGCGGCGCGGTGGTCGCCGCCCCCGAGGGACTCACCCTTCGCATCCCCGCGCGCTGACGCTCCCTGCGCGCACGCCGACGTTCACGGCCCGCAGGAGATTGCCGCGCGTGCCCGCCGTCGCGTAGCTTCCCGCGCCCCCATGGAGAAGCCCCTCGCACCGCTGTCTGAGTGTTCCGCCCAGTACCTCCACGCCGAGCTCCTCGCGCGCGCCGCGTCGTGTCCCGGTGACGAGATCATGGCGTGGGTGACCGCGCACGAAGACCGCGTGCTCGCGCTGCTCTCGGGCAGCGTGCCGGGGCACACCTGGCGCGTCGACGTCGACGGCGAGTACCGTGATTTCAAGCGTCATCGCGCGGGCCTCCACGCGCTCCGTCAGCTCGCCTTCGGGCGCTGGGAGCCCTCGAACGTGTGGATGCTCGCGTCCGAAGATGAAGCCATCGCGTCCATCGCCCAGGCCGTGCCCGCGTGGGGTCCGTCGATGGTGGTCACGGGCTCCGAGCCCGGCGAGCTCACGCGCGATCCCAACACCGTGGAGCTGTTCTTCGACCTGCCGAAGCACGAGCCCGAAGCGGCGCCCGACGAGGCCGTGAAGTCCCTGCGCGAAGACCCGATGATCCACGAGGCGACGCCGCTGGAGATGCACCTCGAACTGCTGGCCCGCACGCAGTTCAACCGCATGGTCGGCCCCGCGGTGGCGGCAGACCTCCGCGCGAACCCGAAGCTCTGGCGCGCGGCGATGGTGGGCCGCGAAGACTCCGTGCTCGTCGAGCTCGACGGCCGACGGGTGCACGTGGCCCCGACGTGGAACACCCTCAACTGTCTGCCCGACGAAGCGGGCGAGGGCTACAACGCCGACCAGCTCTGGGTGATCGCGCCCGACCTCGACGCCGCCCGCGCCCTCACGGCCCTCGCCCGCGCCCGGTGGAACTGCGACGAGCGGCGGATCTACAACCGCGCCAACTCGAAGCGCACCGCGGGCTGCGTGAACGACGAACGCGTCGTCGCCTTCTGGTGGGACTGAGCCCGCGCCCCTCGCACCTTCGCGCGCCGTGGGGGAGACGTACGTTCCTTCGCGCGCTGTGCACGGGCGGTGCATCATCGCGCCGCCATGGAGACGCTCTCCGACACACGCCTCCTGCGCCCGGGACGCGACCTGCCGTGGCGGGTGTTCTTCCGCCGCCTCGTCGACGCCTGCCTCGATGACCGCATCGACGACGTCGCCGCCTCGCTGACCTTCTATGCCGTCGTGGCGCTCTTTCCGCTGCTCATCGTGGTGTTCCACGTGTCGAGCCGCATCGTGAGCTGGACGGCCATCGACGAGGCCGTGCACACGCTCGCCCGCGCGCTGCCGATCGAGGTCACCCAGGTGGTGCTCGATCGCATCGCCGTGCTCCGCGCGCGACCGGGCGGGAGCCTCATCACCGTGAGCCTCCTCGGTGCGCTCTGGTCCGCCTCCGCGGGCGTCGGGTCGCTCGTGCCCGCGCTCAACCGCGCCTACGACACCACCGAGACGCGCCCCTTCTGGAAGCGCCGTCTCCTCGCCCTCGCGGTCACCCTCGGCGTGAGCGGCGCGATGGCCGTCGCGAGCCTCCTCGTCGTCGCGCTGCCCATCCTCACGCGGCGCCTTGCGGGCGACTACGCCCCCACGCTCGACCTCCTGCGCATCCCCGTGGCCGCCGTGATGATCGCCTGGGCGTGGTCGGCCCTCTACGCCGTGCTCCCCAACGTGCGGCTGCGCTTCCGGCTCCTCACGCCGGGCTCCATGGTGGGCGTCGCCGTGTGGCTCGCGGTGTCGTGGGCCTTCGGGCTCTACGTCCGCTACATGGGCGCCTACGGAGACGTCTACGGCGCCGTCGGCGGGGTGATCGTCCTGCTCCTCTGGATGTGGCTTTCGGCCATGGCCTTTCTGCTCGGGGCCGAGGTGAACAGCCTCATCATGCCGCCGCGCGAGCGCTCGTACGTGGCCCCGCACGGTGACGCGAAGAAGATCCTTCAGACCACGACGAACAACGACGTCGGCCTCTCGCCCGACAGGCCCGCCGATGCCTGACCGACGACGCCTGCGCCTCTTCGACGAGACCATCGCCCACCGTGTCGACGCCATCGCCGACGCGCACCCCTGGTGGCCCTGCCGCTGCGGCTGCGACGGATGCTGCCGCAACCTCGGCGACGTTCCCCGCGCCACCGCCGCCGAGTGGGCGCGCGTGGGGGAAGCACTGCACGCCCTCGACGAGACCGCGCGCGCCGTCGTGCACCGCGACCTCGACGCCTTCTGCGAAGACCCCGACAGGCAACCCGTCGGTTGCCCATTGCTCGACCGCGAGCGCGGCGCGTGTCGCATCTACGAGGCCCGTCCCCTCGCGTGTCGGAGCTACGGCTTCTTCGTGTCACGCGGCGACGGACGCTGGTGCGGACTCGTCGAAGCGGCCCTCGACGCGCACCCCGACGAGGCGTCGGCCATCACCTTCGGCAACCGCGACGCGCTCGACCACGAGGTGCGCGCGGCCCTCGGCGACACGATCGCGATGGACGCCTGGTGGCGCAGCGCACGCCCCGCCGACGCTCACTCGTACTCGACCTCGTCGAGCGACTCCGTCGGGCCGTTGCCGTCCCAGTGGAAGCGCAGGTAGCGCGCGCGCACCGGCGTCCGCAGCGAGAGCCACGGAGACCACTCGTAGCCCACCGAGTGCCACGCCGTGGGCGCGTATGCGACGAAGCGCTCCCAGCCCGTGGTGGCGCTCGTGGGCAGCGTGGTCCACGTCACGCCGTCGAGCGAGTACGACACCTGCTCGCCCTGGAGCGTGCGGTTCGCGTAGGGCACCGTCGCGCCCGGACGCATCTTGCGCCGCAGACGTCGCAGGTCGAACGCATACCCCGCGTCGATCTGCACGTACTGCCAGTTGTCGTAGCCCGTGACGAGCCCCGTCGTGGGCGCGTGGTCCACCGCGAGCGCGGCCGACGAGCCCGACACCGGCGCGCGGCTCGACGCGATGGTGCGGCGGGTGATGTCGACGGTGGCCCCCGTGGCGTCGACGCTCACGAGCTGGATCGAGAGGCCCTCGTACGGATCTTCGAGGCGTCGTCCCACGGTGATCGCCGAGTCGGTGAAGCTGTTCCCCGTGGCCGGCGTGGCGTCGAGCTGGAGCGGGCTCACGCGGAACGGCACCGTGCCTCCACCACCCGTCGAGGTGCCGAGCCAGCGCCAGTCGACGCTGTAGTGCACCGCGAGGGCGTTCGCGTGCGGCGTGGTCGCGAGCGGCGCGTCGAAGCCCGTCGGCGTGCGGAAGCTCACGTAGTAGTAGCCCGCGGGATGTCCCTGCCACGGCGGACGCGACACGGGGATGCGCAGCCCTCGCGCGATCGTCGCGCTGGCGGCTTCGAGGGGCGCGATGCGAAAGCGTCCCGACCCGGTGACGTCGGGCACCTGCGCGGCGGTGAACGCGCCCATCGCGAGCTTCTCGTAGACGCTCGGGTGGTAGAGCGGGCTCCCGGTGCCCATCACGCTCGTGCCGTCGTTGTACTCGCGCGGCGTGCAGCGCGACGGATCGGCGATGGAGACGTACTCCCCGCCCGACGCGGTGCAGGTGTACGTGTTCGCGTGGCTGAGCGTGAGCGCGTGGCCGATCTCGTGGGCGAAGATGCCCACCGAGGTGTCGCGGCGCATGGCCTCCGCGAAGATCACCCCGCCGCCCATGTACACGCCCTGAATGGCGAACGACGTGGCGTAGATCACCAGGTCGTAGTTGCTGCGCACGAAGCCCCGCGAGGCCGCTGCGGTGTCGATCGCGGGAATGAGGTTGTGGTCCACCGCGACGAGGCGGCCCGTCGGGGCCCACGCGCTCTGCGGGAGCGTCACCCAGTCGAAGACGTCACCCGAGAGTGACATCGCGTTGCCCGTGACCTCTTCGTAGTAGCGCCGCACCGAGGTGGTCGCGGGGCTCGTTCCGGTGCCGCCGAAGACCATGTCCTGCACGGTGGCGCGCGAGAGGGGCGTGTCGGTGTGGTCCGAGAAGTTGTAGAGCACCACGGCGACGCGCAGCGAGCGCGGGAGCACGCCCGGCGTGAGCACCGCCTCGGTCTGCGAGACCGGCGTGTCGTCGAGGGGAGCGCCCACACACGCGAGGTGCGTGACGGCGGCGGCGAGGGCGAGAGAGAGCGGGCGGTGAAGACGAGGCGAGCGCATCGTTGCGTCCTTTCGCGGCGCCCGACGGGGCGCCTGCGAGCGGAGGAAGCGCAACGGCAATGCCGCGCACGAAACACTGGAATGAAAGGGGAATGCGCGCGTCCCCTGTCCGCCCGACCCGACACACGCGCGGGGCGGGTGTCAGGTCGTGACGACAGGAACGCTCAGCGGCAGTAACCGAGCGAGCAGGTGCCCGAGCAGCAGTCCGAGGTGTACGTGCACGCGGCGTTGGTCGCGCGACACGCCGACGTGCGGCAGATGCTCCCCGAGCAGCGCGCCGAGCAGCACTCGCTCGACAGCGCACAATAGCTGCCCGTCGAGGTGCAGGTGGTCGCCGTGCGGCAGTAGTTGCTCTGGCAGGTGAGACCCGAGCAGCACGAGGTCGACGAGGTGCAGTAGCCGCCCGACGTGGTGCACGTCGACGAGGTGCAGTAGCCGCCGGAACACGTCCCCGAGCAGCAGTCTGACGTGGTCGAGCACGTGTAGCCCGACGAGCGACACGAGGCCGAGCGGCAGGTGCTCCCCGAGCAGACGCCCGAGCAGCACGCGGTCGACGTGGAGCACGAGAAGCCCGTCGAGGTGCACGTGGTCGAGGTGCAGTACCCACCGGAGCACGTCCCCGAGCAGCAGTCGGAGGTGCTGGTGCAGGTCGCGCCCGACGAGCGGCACGTCGCCGAGCGGCAGGTGCTCCCCGAGCAGATGCCCGAGCAGCACGTCGTCGACGAGGTGCACGAGAGGCCCGTCGACGAACACGTCGTCGAGGTGCAGTACCCACCGGAACACGTCCCCGCGCAGCAGTCCGACGTGGTCGAACACGTCGCGCCCGACGCGCGACACGCGGCCGTGCGACAGGTGCTCCCCGAGCACACGCCCGAGCAGCAGGTCGTGCCCGAGGTGCACGTTCCGCCCGTCGACGTGCACGTGGCCGCCGAGCAGATCCCACCGGAGCACGTCCCCGAGCAGCAGTCCGCCGTGGTGGAGCACGTGTAGCCCGACGCGCGGCACGAGGCCGAGCGACACGTTCCGCTCGCGCAGACGCCCGAGCAGCAGGCCGTGCCCGAGGTGCACGCCGATCCGTTCGCCGTGCAGGTCGGCATCGTTCCGCACACGCCGCTGTTGCACGTGAGGCCCGAGCAGCAGTCGCTCGACGCCGTGCACGACGACCCGGTGCTCGCACAGGCCCGCGTACAGACGCCCGACACGCAGGTCGATCCCGCGCAGCAGTCGGCGTTCGCCGCACAGGTCTGGCCCGCGTCGCGGCACACGCACACGCCGCCGGTGCAGAGCATCTGGCCGCAGCAGTCGTTGGCCGACGAGCACGCCGAGCCCGCTTCATGACAGCACACCGAGGTGGTGGGCGTCGGGCGGCACGACGAGCCCGCACAGCACTGCGACGCGCTCGCGCAGCCGCTCTGGAGCGGAAGACACGCGGGCGCCGTGCGACACAGTCCGTCGACGCAGAAGAGACCCGCGTTGCACGACGATCCACAGCACGACTGACCCGAGGCGCCACACGCGGGCACGTCGGGGGGCACGGGCACGTCGGGCGTCACGGGCACATCGGGGGTCACAGGCACGTCGGGGGTCACAGGCACGTCGGGCGTGACCGGCGTGTCGATGGGCTGCGGCGCGTCGGGCGTGACCGCGCTGTCCTCCGGGGTGACCGGAACGTCGTCGGAGGTGACCGGCGCATCGGGCGTGGCGGGCGTGTCGTCGGAGGTGACGGGCGCGTCGGCGGAGACCGGCGCATCCGTCGCGGCATCGTCGTCGAAGGTGCCGCCGCCGCCACCGCCGCCGCCGCGGGCGCTGCACGCCGCGAGCGAGGCTGCGAGGAGGAAGATCACTGCGTGGTGTCGCATGGTGAGGCGCCACTACCACGGTCCGGTGCACACCCGAAAACCCCTGCGGGACATTTCCCGACGTCGCGCGCGGACATCGGCGGGTGTGTTTCCGATCGTGCGCCCGTCCCGCGTTCTGGCGTTGGTGAGCATCGCTTGCAGCGGGTGAATGAATTCATCCGTCCCAAGTTAAGGCTCCGGGGTAGATGGCCGACC
>CAMFHP010000123.1 GCA_945952225.1 uncultured Myxococcaceae bacterium | reverse complement strand
GCAGTCCGCCGCAGCCGTCGGAGACCGGGCCGCAGTTCGCACCGACGCCCGCGCAGGTGCGACGCACGCACGAAGACCCCGCGCTTCCCGGCGCCGCGCACACGCTCGGCATCGCGCCGCCGCCGCAGCTCTGCCCCGCAGGACACGTTCCGCAGTTGAGCAGTCCACCGCAGCCGTCGGAGACGGGACCGCAGTTCGCACCGACGCCCGCACAGGTTCGCGGAACGCAGCGCGAGGCGCCGCCGCACACGTTGGCCATGCCGCCGCCGCCGCACGTCGCCGGGGCCGTGCAGGTGCCGCACTCGAGCACCCCGCCGCAGCCGTCGGAGATCGGTCCGCAGTTGGCACCCGCGCTCGCGCAGGTGCGTCGCACACAGGTCGATCCCGCGTCGGTCACCGCACCGGGAACGCCGCAGCGACCGGGCATTCCCGCGCCGCCGCAGGTCTGGCCCGACGGGCACGTTCCGCAGTCGAGGAGGCCGCCGCATCCGTCGCCCGCGGGGCCGCAGTTCACGTTCGCGTCGGCGCACGTGCGAGGACGGCACCCCGACGTGCCGCCGCAACGGCTCGGCATGCCGCCGCCGCCGCAGGTCTGCACGCCGGTACATCGCCCGCAGTCGAGAATGTTGCCGCAGCCGTCGCCGATGGGGCCGCAGTTGGCGCCTGCCGATTCACAGGTCACGAGGCCGCATCCGCGAGGCGCATCGTCGGGTCCGCCGTCGCGGTCGACCGGCGTGCGCGCGTCGTAGCCGCCGCCGAGGTCATCGCCCGCGTCGACACCGATCACGGTGTTCGAAGAGTCTTCGCTGCACGCCGTGACGAGGGCCGTCGCGAGCGCGAGCGTGAGCACGATCCAATGTCGCATGAGGCCATGCTCGCCCCGCCGCGGAGCGCCTCGCAACACGGCCTTTCCCGACGCGGCGCCATGCGCACGACTCGCACACAACCGGATGCGCACGCAGCGCGAGGGAATCGCGTGAAGTGCGCACGCGCTTGCGCGCCATGAATTCACCTTCACCACCGCGCGACGGTCGGACGCCGTGGAACGCGAGGCGCTCCGCTTGTCCACTCTGCGGCAGCGATCGGCGTGTGTGGTCGAAAAGCTGACGAGCGCATGAAGCGCGAGCGATGTTCGCGATGCGTCGTCGGCCGCCACGCGGTGAGCGACGCAGCGGCCGCGTGCGTGGTGACGGCTCTGCGAGACAGGGCCTCGCGGTGCGAAGCGCACGACGAACCACGATCGAACGAGGAGACCGGGCAATGAGCGCAATGGGCACGATGCGAGACCTCGACCAGATTCGGGAGCAGGAGGACGCGGGCGGATCGTCGCGGCTCATGTCGCTCGCGATGGCGGGCCTCGCGACCGCGTGCGTGCTCTTCGCGGTGGGCGTGATGGTCGGCCGCGAGTCGGGCGAGGCACCGCAGACGGGCCGTGAAGATCCGCTCGCGCGCCTCGACCAGCTCGCGCAGCAGTCGGGCGACGTCACGCAGCAGCAGACCTGGCCCGAGCGGCTCACGGGACCCGCGCAGGCCGCCACGGGCACGACGCCGACCGCCGCCCCCGCGGTGCCCGGCGCCGCCCCTGCGACGACGCCCACGGCCGCGATGCCCACGGGCACGGTGGTGCTCGGCAACGTCGCGGCGCCCACCACGCTGCACCTCGGCGGCGCGCCCCTCAGCGGAACGCCCGTCGTCGGCGCGGCCCCCTCGCCCGCGGCGCCCATCATCGCCATGCCCGCGGCCACCGGCGCGGCGCCCGTGACGGCCGGCAACGAGGGCGCATTCTCGCTGCAGGTGAGCTCGTTCCGTTCGGTGACGGCGGCGCAGCAGTTCGCGGCGCGCCTTCGTGAGCGCGGCCATCACGCCTTCGTCGCGGCGCCGGCCACGGCCCCCAACGGCGCCGTGTGGCATCGCGTGCGGATCGGTCCCTTCGCGTCGCAGCGCGAGGCGTCGACGTACCGCGCGACCTTCGAGCAACGCGAGCGCATGCCCACCCTCGTGGTGCGCCGCGATCAGGAGCCCTTCCGCGCTGCGGCCCCGCAGCTCGCCGCGGCCCCCGCGCGCCACTGAGTCTTCGCTTCACGCACGCCGCACCGCCGCGATGCGCTCTCGGGAGCCGCGCGGCGGTGTGGCGTTTCGAACGTCGTGGATCAGAAGCGCGAGGCGCTCTGGAGGATGCGCGCCGCCGCGAAGGCCGCGCCGAAGCCGTTGTCGATGTTGCACACGGTGATGCCCGACGCGCAGCTCGTGAGCATGCACGCGAGCGCCGTAAACCCGTGGAGCGCCGCGCCGTAGCCCACCGAGGTGGGCACCGCGATCACGGGGATCGACACCATGCCGCCGACGGCGCTCGGGAGCGCGCCCTCCATGCCCGCGACCACGATGGTGACGGCGCAGCGGTCGAAGGTCTCGCGACGCGCGAGGAGCCGATGCACGCCCGCGACGCCCACGTCGTACACGCGCTCGATCGAGATGCCGAGCATGCGCATCGTCTCGGCGGCCTCTTCGGCGACGGGGAGGTCGCTCGTGCCCGCGCACACGAGCGCCACGGGGCTGCGTCCGAGCGGGGGAATGTCGCGCTGCTCCAGCGTGCCGATGCGGGCGACGGCGTTGTACTTCAGCGACGGGAGCTCGGCGCGCACGGCCTCGGCCTTCGCGGCGTCGAGGCGGGTCATCATCACGTTCTGTCCCGAGCGCGAGATCGCGCGGGCGATGCCCACCACCTGCTCGGCAGTCTTGCCCTCGGCGAAGATCACCTCGGGCACGCCCTGACGGAGCGCGCGGTGATGGTCGACGACGGCGTAGCCGAGGTCTTGAAAGGGAAGGTTCCGCAGCGCGCCCAATGCGTCGTCGACGTCGGTGCGCCCGGTCTGGAGGCTCTCGAGGATTGCGCGGATCTTGTCGGCGTCCATGGCGGCGCCTTCGTAGGGCGCATGGCCGCGGAACGCCAGCGCCAAACGTGCCCCGGGGTTGACGCCGCCGCGGCCCCCACGCGATGTGTGCGGGACCGTGAAGCCCTCGTGGAAGCTCCTCGTCGCCGCCTCCCTCGTCACCGCGTGCGAGGCCCGTTCGAACGGCACCTCGGCACCGCCCGACGTCGCGCTCGTCACCCCCGACGCAGCGCCCGACACGGCCCCCGACGCGTTGGTCGATGCGCCCGCGGATGCCTCCATCGACGCGCCCACGGATGCCTCCATCGATGCGCCCGCGGATGCCTCCGTCGATGCGCCCGCGGATGTCACAGCCCCCCGTGACGCCGCGCTCGATGCGACGCCCGATGCGCCCACGGATGCGTCCGTCGATTCCACCTCAGATGCGCGCGTCACGACGCTGCGCGTTCGCTACGCCCCGCGCGAGGGATCGCTCGCGGTGCGCGGCTCGCTCGCGCCCCTCGACTGGATGCGCGGACAGCCCTTCCGCCGCGTGCGCGACGACACCTGGGAGTGGACCTCCCCCGCCCCCACCGCGGCCTTCGAGTGGAAGCCCCTCCTCGACGACACCACCTGGTCGCGCGGCGTGAACTACCGCGCGCTGCCCGGCGTGGTGACCGAGGTGTTCCCGCACTTTCTGGGCGACGCGGGCGAGTTCAGCCGCGCGGTGCCCGAGTTCATGTCGACGGTGCTCAACAACCGCCGCGGGCTCTGGGTGTACCTCCCGCCGGGCTACCGCGAGAACACCGCCGCGCGCTACCCCGTGGTGTACCTCCACGACGGACAGAACCTCTTCGACCCGCGCGCTGCGTTCGGCGGCGTGACCTGGCAGGCCGACCGCGCGATGAACGACGGCGTGGTCGCGGGCACGATCCGCGAGGCCATTCTCGTGGGCGTCGAGAACACGGCCGCGCGCATCGCCGAGTACACGCCCACCGTCGACGCGACGTACGGCGGCGGCAACGGCGACGCGTACCTCCGCATGCTCGTCACCGAGGTGAAGCCGTACATCGACCGCACGTACCGCACGCTGCCCGACCGCGCGAACACGGCGATCGTGGGCTCGTCGCTCGGCGGGCTCATCTCGGCCTACGCGGGCGTGCGCCTCGCCGACACCTTCGGCCTCGTGGGCGCGCTCTCGCCCTCCACGTGGTGGAACAACCGGGTGATTCTCGACGAGGTGGCGACCACGCCGCGGCGCACGTCGCGGCCGCTGCGGGTCTACGTCGACAGCGGCAACGCGGGCACCTCGAACGATGGGGTCGACGACACGCGCATGCTCGCGGCGGCGTACCGCGCGGCGGGCTACGTCGAGGGCACCACGCTGCGCTACGTGGTGCAGGAAGGCGCCCAGCACAGCGAGGCGTACTGGGCGATGCGTCTGCCGGGTGCGCTGGCGTTTCTGCTCGGCGGGCAACAGCCCTGAGCGCGGTCAGTTCACCGTCGTGGGCGCCGGGATCATCACGGTCATGCGGCGCTCCACCGTGGCGTTGTTGCGGAGCCGCGCGTTCACCGTGATGTTCGCCATCGCGCCCGCGGTGGGCATTCCGTCGCCGGGCGTCGAGGCCACGAGGTCACCGTAGGCGATGCCCGTGTCCATGTTGTTGTTGAGCGTGTTGCCGTCGATCTCGACGCCCACGTTGGTGACGGTCACGGGCTCGCTGAAGAGCACGCGCATCACGAGGTTCCACGAGCCGTCCTGCTGCACGAGGGCGACGCGGCTGCCCGCGGGCTGAGTCATCGTGAGCCCCATCGCGTCGGGCGCGGCGAGCGGCTGCGGCGCGGCGGGCAGCGGAAGCACCGCGAAGGCGTGGAGCGACTCGGCCGCTTCGAGGGCGGCGTAGTCCCACCACACGTACCCGCGGTCGCCCCAGTCGGTGCCCCAGGAGTTCAGCACGCGGTACGCGCCGCGCGCGTCGTCGTAGCCCGTGAACACCATCGCGTGGCCGCCGCAGTGGCCCGACTCGGTGCAGCGTCCGTTGTTGCGGAACACCGAGGTCACATCGACGCCCTGCGCGCTGCTGCGCCAGGTCATGAAGCCCTGCGGGAGCTGCGCGCCGAACACCACCGGGAGGCCCGCCGCCAGCGACTCGCGCACGCGGTTGCGAAACGCCATGCCCGTGCCCGTGATGCGCGCGTACGACCCGATGCGAAACACCTCGGGCGTGCGCGCCGTCGTGTCGGCGATGGGCTCGCAGAGCGTCGGCATCGTGCCCGAGCGGTACGGCTGCTCGGCCCACGTCGCGGCGCCCACCGTCGTGAGGAAGCCGAGCCCCGTGTCGATCGACGTGCCGCCGTTGCACATCATCGACGTAGAGCGCGACACCATGCGGGTGTAGAGCCACGCGGTCGAGGCCCAGAAGTCGTCGGTGTTGAGCGGCACCGTGGCCATGGGGTTGCCGATGCGCGCGTAGTGCTGGCGAACGAGCGTCGCGACGGCGCCCACGGCGAAGGCCGCGCAGCTCCCCTGCTGGGCCTGGTCGCGCGCGGTGAGCACGCCCGCGGGCATGTCGACGACGAGGCGCGCGGGCTCGTTGACCTGACCCGTGGTGGTGCTGTTGAGCGGCGGGTTCGAGGGGTCGAGCGACGAGAAGAGGTCGGGGTCGACGGAGCGCGTGCCCGCGTTCATCGCAGGCGGAAGGTCGCCGGTGCGGAGGTCTTCCCAGACGGTGATGTTCCCGTCGCCGTCGAGGTCTTCGCCGTCGTAGATGCCGTCGCCGTCGAGGTCGATGCCCTCGGCGTCGCCATCGCCGTTCGTGTCGTACCCGACGCCCACGTGGCCCTTGACCGTGATCATGCCGATGGCGCGGCGCACGCCGCCGGTGCCGCCATCGCCCGTCGCCGCGGGGGTCGAACCGTCACCACAGCCCATCGCCACCGACGACACGAGCGCGAAGAAGAGAAGAGACGACGTGTACTTCATGGGATCCGTGCAGCTCCTGAGCGCCACCGCTGCGGGGCGCGTCGAAGCGGTGAGTCCCACGGCGAATCGGCCCCCGCCTCCTCGAATGATTTCGACCCGCGTGCACCGCGAGAAATCCCTGCGATTCACGCTCGATCGAAAGAATTCGACCCCTCCGCCGATGCCCCGATTTCGGCCGCGCGTGCGCGCCGCGCCGTCACGCGCCCGGGCCGCGGCGCATCCCACGCTCTCGATGCAACGCACCGTCGACGTCACCACCTCGTTCCTCGCGTCCGCCGCCCGCGCGGCCCACGGCATGAAGCTCATCGCGCCCGGTGCGCGCCCCGAGCGCCCCATCGAGCTCTACGAGTTCGAGGCGTGCCCCTTCTGTCGCAAGGTGCGCGAGATGCTCACCGCGCTCGACCTCGACGCGCGCATCTTCCCCTGCCCGCCCGGCGGAACGCGCTTCCGCCCCGAGGTCGTCGCGAAGGGAGGACGCGCGCAGTTCCCCTACCTCGTCGACCCCAACACCGGCGCGGCGATGTACGAGAGCGACGCGATCCTCGCCTACCTCGCGCGCACCTACGGCACGGGTGACGTTCCCCTTGCGCTGCGCCTCGGCCCGCTCACCACGCTGAGCTCCTCGCTGGCCTCGCTCGCGCGGCCCACGCGCGGCCGTCGCGCGCGCCCCTCGCGCGCCCCCGAGAAGCCCCTCGAGCTCTACAGCTTCGAGGTGTCGCCCTACTCGCGCATCGCCCGCGAGGCGCTCTGCGAGCTCGAACTCCCGTACCTGCTCCACAACGTCGCGCCGCGCTCGCCGAAGCGCGAGGCCTTCAAGGCCCTCGCGGGACGCACCATGGTGCCCTACCTCGTCGACCCCAACACCGGCGTCGCGATGTTCGAATCCGCAGACATCGCCGCCTATCTCACGCAAACCTACGGGGCGTGACCGAGCCTCGCCGCAGCTACCAGATCCACGTCGTGGGCGCGCCGCCGAACGGAGCGCTCCGCGACGCGTACCACCGCTTTCTCCAGCTCTCGTGGCCCGCCGCGCTCGGCGTGCTCGTGGCGATGTACCTCGCGGTGAACACCGTGTTCGCCGCGGTGTTCGTGGTCACCGGCGGCGTCGCCAACGCGGCGCACGGATCGTTCTTCGACGCGCTGTCGTTCTCGGCGCAGACGCTCGGCACCATCGGCTACGGCGCGATGTATCCGCAGTCGCACCTCGCGCAGTCGGT
Source organism: uncultured Myxococcaceae bacterium (assembly GCA_945952225.1). GTDB lineage: Bacteria > Myxococcota_A > Polyangia > Polyangiales > CAISKJ01. Next base: position 16,638 of record CAMFHP010000123.1, on the reverse strand, counting down.
GGTGATCGTCGAGTCGGTGGTGGGCATGCTCGTGAGCGCCCTCGCCACGGGCCTCGTGTTCGCGAAGTTCGCGCAGCCCGTCGGGCGCATCGCCTTCGCGCACCACGCGGCGATCTCGCCCATGGACGGCATCCCCACGCTGATGATCCGCGTGGGCAACCAGCGCGCGAACACGGTGGTCGAGGCCGCGGTGCGCGTGGTGCTCACCCGCACGGTGAAGACCGCCGAGGGCGTGACCTTCTACCAGCTCGACGACCTCGCGCTGCGCCGCGACCGCTCGCCCGCCCTCAACCGCTCGTGGACGGTCATGCACCGCATCGACGAGCGATCGCCGCTCTACGGCATGACGCCCGAATCCTTCGCCCGCGACGAGATCGAGTTCCTGGTGACGCTCGTGGGCACCGACGACACGAGCTACCAGCCCGTGCACGCGCGGCACACCTACGAGCACACCGCGGTGGCGTGGGGCGCGCGGCACGCCGACGTGCTCACCGAGCGCCCCGACGGAGACCTCGTGCTCGACGTACGGCGCTTTCACGACCTCACGGCGACCGCAGCAACGGAGACGTTTCCGCATGTGTGGAAGGGCGAAGTCTCCGACGCGCGGTGATAGGGTGCAGCGATGCGACGAACGCTCGCGCGCGCCCTGGGCGCCCTGCTCCTCGCGCTGCTCGCGCTGACCGCGACGGGCTACGCGGTCCTGCGCCACGGCGAGCCCTCGGTGACCGCGGGCGACGCCGACGCCCTCGCGCGACGCATGCTCGCGGCGGTGAACGACCCCGCGTGGCAGCGCACCGGCGCCGTGCGCTGGACCTTTTTCGACGGCACGCGCCACCTCTGGGACCGCACGCGCAACCTCGACCGCGTCGACCTCGGCGACACGCGCGTGTGGATCGACCTCAGCACACGCCGCGGCGTCGCGATGCAGCACGGACGAAGGCTCTCGGGCGCCGCACTCGACGACGCCCTCGCCCGCGCGTGGGCCCGCTGGTGCAACGACGCGTGGTGGCTCAACCCCGTGAGCAAGGTCTTCGACGCGGGCGTCACCCGACAGCTCGCGCGCGACGATCACGGACGCCCCGCGCTGTGGCTCCGCTACGCGAGCGGCGGGGTCACGCCCGGTGATCGCTACCTCTGGATCGTCCGCGACGACGGCCTCCCGCAGGCCTGGCGCATGTGGGTTCAGGTGCTTCCTGTGCCGGGCCTCGAAGCGAGCTGGGAGGGATGGATCACGCTCTCGACCGGCGCCCGCGTCGCGACCGTGCACCGCCTCGGCCCGGTGACACGCACGCTCCGTGACGTGGCCGGCGCCGCGACCCTCGACGCGCTCGAAGCGGGCGATCCCTTCGCGCCGCTCACCGCGCGCTGACGCTCAAACCGGCAGTCCCCACCCGCGAAAGATCCCACGGAGCTCGTGGGCGTGATCACAGCGCGCGGCCCGCGGGTGCGCGATGCGCGGATCGTTCGGCGGCATGAGCGCGCTTCCACGAAAGAGCACCGCGCGACAGCCCGCGTCGAGGGCGCCCACGAAGTCCGCGACCCACGCGTCTCCGACGTGCGCGCAACGATCGAGGGGAACCCCTGCGCGCGCCGCGGCCCATTCGAAGATCGCGCGGTCGGGCTTCTCCAGGTGCAGACGGCCCGAGTCGGCGACGAGCGGGAGGTCGGCGGTCCAGCCCATCTCGTCGATGAGCTCCGCGAGGCGCCCCTCGGAGTTCGACACCACCACCACGGGCACACCCGCCGCGCGCAGGTCGCGCACGAGCTCGATCATCCCCGCGATGGGACGGCGCCAGAGGTTCACACGCGGCTGCTCGGTCCAGAGCCACTCGACGTGCGCCGCGCGGTCTTCGACGACGCCCGCGTGGGCGAGGAGCGCGTCCATCAGCACGCGCCACGGATGCCCCCCGAGGCCCGCGAGGATCGCGTCGTTGTACACGCGCCAGGCCGTCTCCGTCGCGGCTTCGAGGCGCGCAGGATCGGCGGTCACACCACGCTCGCCGAGGCGTCGCGCGAGCATCGCGGTGTCGAGCTCTGCGAGGGTCTGGCCGAAGTCGAAGAAGACCGCGTCGGTGCGTTCGCCCATGAGGGCCGAGGCGTCTACCACGTCCGCCGTCGCACGAGCAGCCCCACCACGCCGAGCACCGCGGCGGTGACGCCCGCGACGGCGAGCGTCCACGGGAGCGTCGATTCGCCCGCGGGCGCAGGAGGCGCGGGCGGATCGTCACCACGGCGTCGCGCGAGCTCGTGGCGCAACGAGGTGAGGCCGCGCGCATGGGCCCACGCGAGGTCGAGCGCGAGCACGTCGGCCACGAGGGGAATGTCGCGCAGCGAAGGCTGATCGCAGCGAACGCGCCACGTCCACAGCACCGCGCATCGGTCGCCCTCCACGGTTTCGACGCGCGCTTCGAACACACCTTCGAGGTCGCCCACGAGGGCCCATCGCATCGCGCGTCCGTCGTGGAGCTCACAGCGCGCGCTGAACGCGTAGGTCACCGGCGTCGCGCCGCGCACCTCGGCGGAGACCATCGGCAGCGCGGTGTCGGCGTCGCGCGGAAGCTCCTCGACGGAGCGCCACATCGCGGGCCACCAGCGGGGCATCTCGCGGAGGTCGGAGAGCGCGGCCCACACGTCGTCGCAGGGTGCGTCGAGGGTCCAGCGGGTCGTCCACGGAGCGGGTTCGCGCATGGGAGGGTGACGCACTGGTCGCATGGACCGCGGCGCGCTTGCAACGCCCGCGAGGCGCGCGCAACGCACGGCGCATCGACGCCCGTTCTGTGTTTGGATGCTCCGTGGGTCGCGTGAACGCCGCGCCCCGATTTCTTCGTGGAGACCGCCCGATGACGACGCGCCTCGTGCTCACCTCGCTGCTCGCCCTCGCCGCGTGCAGCCCGTCGGAGAACAACCCCGTGCTCTGCCCCGAGGGCGCCACGTGCGGCACGCCCATGGACGCGGGCAACGACCTCGGCGCCGTCGACGTGCGCACGTCCCCCGCGGACGTGACCGACGTCGGTGATGGCTCCCTCGCGCCGCGCGACACCGGTCCCGTCGTGAGCCGCGAGGTGGTCTCCATGACCATCGAGCCCGCGTCGCCGACGCTCACCACGCGCTACGGCATCGCCGCGACGCAGGACTTCACCGCCGTCGGCATCCTCCGCGACGGCAGCCGTGTGAACCTCGCCAACGTGGTGTGGGCCGCGACGCCGACGGACTCTCCCGCGGGCGCGCTCGGCGCCGAGTCGGGGAGGTTCACCGCGACGGGCACGTCGGGCGCGAGCTTCGCGGTCACGGCCACCTTCACCCGTGCCGGCATGGCGCCGCTCACGGCCTCTGCACGCCTCGACGTGCGGGTCGAGCGCGAGAGCACCGCGATGGGCACCACGGCGCCGACGCCCATGGAGTCCATGCGCTTCTGGGCCGCGCCCCGCGTGAGCGACGCCTCGCGCGCGGTGCGGGTGCTCTACCCGTTGGAGCAGGCCGTGATGCCCGCGAACGTGCCCGCGCCCGACGTGCAGTGGGAGGGCGGCGCCGAGGGCGAGCTGATGCTCGTGCGACTCACGAAGCCGCACGTCGAGGTGCGCGGCTGGGTTCGCCACACGGGCGCGGAGTTTCGCTACGGCTGGCCTGTCGACGGCGACGGCTGGCGCGCGCTGCTGGAGAGCGACGCCGACGTGCCGCTCACCGTCGTGGTCGACCGCTTCGACAGCGCGCGCAACGAGGTGGTGCCGAGCGCGCCGGTCACCGTGCGCATCGCCCGCGCGACGCTCTCGGGCACGATCTATTACTGGGATCTCTCCGAGGGAAGGATCATGAAGCTCGACGCGATCACCGGCGCGCGAAGCCTCACGGTGCCCAATCCCCCGCGCAACCCCGCCGACGGGAGCCGCTGCGTCGCGTGCCACACGATCTCGCGCGACGGACGGTACATGTCCACGGAGCTGTGGGGCGGCGATCAGCCCAGCGCGATCTTCGACCTCAGCGCGTCGACGATCACCGCCGACCCCGCGCCCACGCTCTTCACGCCGGGGCCTCGCTACCTGTTCTCGACCTTCTCGCCCGACGGCCGCTACCTCGTCGCCAACCGCGGAAACCAGCTCCGTCTCATCGCGCGCGACACCGGCGTGACCATCGACGGATCGAACCTCCCCGACAGCCGCGCGGCGCATCCCGACTGGTCGCCCGACGGCGCGCACGTGGCCTACGTCGCGAACACCAACGGCACCTGGGGCGTGGATTTCTCCGCGGGTGACCTCGCCGTCGTCGACCGCGTGAGCGAGACCCTCTTCGGCGCGCCGCGCATCATCCACCGCGGCGCGAGCACGCCCGAGCGACCCGCGGACGCGCACCCCTCCTTCGCGCCCGACAGCCGCTGGGTGGCCTTTCAGCACGGCACCAACTCGCGCGGCGCGCGCGCCGAGGGGAGCACCACGATCGGCTACCCCGGTCGCCTCGAAATGGTCGCGGCCGACGGCGCCGAGACGCAGTCGGCGATCGTGCTCCAGCGCGCGTCGGGCGGCGGCTTCGACTCGTACTGGCCCAACTTCTCGCCCTTCAATTCGGGCGGGTACTTCTGGCTCGCGTTCTACTCGCGCCGCGACTACGGCAACGCGCAGGCGGGCACGCGGGGCACCGGCCGTCGACAGATCTGGGTGACCGCGGTGTCGAACCGTCCGACCGCGGGCGAAGACCCGTCGAGCGTGCCCTACTGGCTCCCCGGTCAGGAGACGCGCGTCGACAACATGTCGGCGCAGTGGGCGCCCGTGGCGTGCCGCACGAACGGCGAGACGTGCTCCGTGAGCGCCGAGTGCTGCTCGGGCGTGTGCCAGCGCGGCACCGACGGAACGTTCCGCTGCGCGACGCCCACGATGACCGAGTGCCGACGCGCGGGACGCACCTGCTCGACGAGCGACGAGTGCTGCACGGGCCTCACCTGCTTCGCGAACGTGTGCGGCCTGCCGCCCGGTTGATCCCCCACGACACGGTTTGACGGAGCCCACCGCCGCCCGTACGGTTGCGACCCTTCATCGCACCGGGGCGCGCGCGGAGGGAGTGTCCGCGCCCGCACGTCGACGCCGCGCGGCTTCCTTCGCACACGGAACGCGCGCGCCTCGCACCGCGACGTCACCGCCCCGACGCCCGCATCTGGGAGTCCGTTCATGGCCAGCATCCTCGACCGCATCGTCTCGCTCTCGTCGCTCGACGCGCTCTCGGCGCTCGTGCGCGAGCCCGCGTGGGACGCCTACCTCGTCGACCTCGCACGCCGCGGCGACGCCGACGACGAGGTGGCCCGCCTGCGCGCCGCCGTCGCCCACGCGAAGGATCGCCTCTCGCCCGAGCATCAGCACCCCGCGCTCCAGGCCCTCAAGGCCCGCGTGTACGCCGAGGGCGCCGACACGTCCGCGGTGCGCGCCGCGCTGCAGGAGATCCGCGCCCTGCGCGCGACGCTGCCCATCGAGCGCCACGCGACGCTCTTCGGCCGCATCGAGACGAAGCTCGGTCAGCGCCTCGCGGCCTACAACCGCGGCACGGGCTACTCGAACCGCGCGCGCCGCGCCCGCGACCTCTTCACCGAACACGCGGGACGCACGCGCATCGAAGGCGCGGCCACCGACAAGCACGGCAACGCCGCGGGCACCGACTACGACCTCGGACGCGACGGCGCCTTCGCGGGCGAGGTGGTGCACGTGCTCCACCTCTACTCGGGCGAAGGGTTCACCTTCCGTCAGCCCGAGAGCGCCTTCACGCGCAAGGGCTTCGCCGTGAACCGCCGCACGAGCCCCGGCGTGGCCGCGGAGTTCGACCGGTGGCTCTCCGACGCGACGCAGCTCTGGCTCATCAGCTCGAACCACGCGCTGCTCACGCCGCAGCACATCGCGGTGATCCGCGCGTTCTGGGAGCGCGGCGGCGCGCTCTACGTGTGGGGAGACAACGACCCGTACTACGTCGACGCCAACGCCGTGCTGCGCGCGCTCTTCGACGGCTTCGAGATGGCGGGCAACACCCCGGGCGGACGCGTCGTGCACGAGCTCTCGCCCGACCGCCGCGGCTTCATGGGGCACCTCGTGACCACCGGGCTCGTGCACCTCTTCGAGGGCATCACCGTGGCCTCGCTCGACGAGACGAAGGCCCGCGCGCGCGGCTTCGAACCGCTGCTCTACGGCAGCGCGGGCAACCTCATCACCGTGGTGCGCGACGCCGCCGACGGACGCGGCCCCGTGATGATCGACACGGCCTTCACGCGGCTCTACTGCCAGTGGGACGAGGCGGGCTCCGCGCGCTACGTGGTGAACGCCGCGTGCTTTCTCGGCGCGATGGCGACGGTGCGCGCCGAGCCCGACGAGCCCGAGGTCGACGGCCCGCCCGACGCGCCGCGCTTCACGCGCGAAGGCGCCTTCGAGGGAACGTGCGACCTCACCGCCGACGCGCCCGACACGTGGCTCGTGCTCTCGGTGGCGCAGCTCGGCGACGCGCTCCGCAACACGAGCGACATGGTGCTCACCGACCCGCTGAGCGCGGGGCCGTACAACACGATCTTCAGCGACCAGGTGTACGGCGAGTCGATGGGCCGCTGGATCGTCGCGCAGGGACGCGATCCCTTCACGCAGCGCCCCGTGGTCGAGACGCTCCCGCTCGTCGACCTCGGACGCGGCAACAACCTGCAGGAGTTCACGCGCCAGCTCTGCGTGTGTCTCATGGGCGCGAAGTACCTGCCGACGGCGGCGCAGCTCGTGTTCTTCGCGGTCGTCGACGAGATGCTCGACCCGTCGCGACGCGCGGAGCACCCCGAGGTGTGGACGTGGCTCTACCGCCAGTGCCTCACGCACTTCCGCTCGACGCCGGAGTTCACCGAGGTGGGCAAGAAGGTGCCGCTCCTCGACGCGATGACGAAGCTGCTCTCGCCCGCCACCGAGGAGCGCGCGCAGCTCCGTCTCTCCTTCGCGTCGACGGCGGTCGTGGCCCGCACGCTGCTGCGCGAGAAGCGCGGCGCGCCGGTGCTCATTCGTCAGGCGCTCCGACGCGCGCTCGTGAAGACCGTCGTCGGCGATGCGGTGGCCGCGGAGAAGGCCGCACCGGGCACGCTGCACCCGACGCTCACCGCGCTGCTCTGGGAGACGTGGCACGGCATTCCGCGCCTCCGCAGCGGGCGCCTCGTGACCGCGTGGCCCTCGTTCGTGCGCGACCTCTCCCGCGCGCAGCCGCGCATCGAGCGCGACCTCGACGGGCCGCTGCTCACCGCCGACGAGAAGACCGCGGTGCTCTTCGCGCTCCTCTCGATCGACGCGCGGCAGTACACCGCCGAGTCCGCGTGCGCCCAGCTCGCCGCCGACGTGCCCGCGTTCCGCGCCGTGTGGAAGGCCGAGGGACCCGTCGACGCCCTCGCGCTCCTCGACGCGCGCTTCGAGGGCTACGAGGGAACGCTCGACGAGGCCGATCCGCACTACGGCTCCGTGCCGCCCTTCGCGAGCACGATGGGCCCGTCGGTGTTCGTGTGCGTGTGCGGCCACCGCTTCGGCGACGTGCATGCGCCGCTCACCGACGAGGCCCTCGCGGCCATGCGCACGGCCCGCGATGAGCACTTCCGCGCGGTGTACCGCACGTCGGCGCTGAGCTCGTACCCCGCGCCGCGCACGCTGCACTACAACCTCCACCGCGCGGTGCAGCGCGTGGTGAAGGAGCACTTCGCCGACGCCACGAGCTTCGACGAGGCCATGGTGCCCGCGGTGGCGGCGTACCTCCGCGACGACGGCAAGGGCTACGTGTGCGACCCGCTGCTCGACCGCTTCGTGCGCGGCGCCCTCGCGAGCTACCTCGCACGTCGCGCCGCGGGCGAGGCGCACCCCGAGGGCGTGCTCACCTTCGAGCGCAAGGCCCGCGCAGAACACGCCGCCGCGCAGTCCTGAACGTCACCCGCCCGCTGCGCAGAAGCCCTCGTAGTCGACGTAGTCCGTGATCGTCGGGTGCTCGCCACACAGCGGGCACGCGGGGTCTCGTCGCAGCCGCAGCTCGCGGAACTTCATCGCCAGCGCGTCGTACGTGAGCAGCCGCCCCACGAGCCGATCGCCCACACCGAGCAGGATCTTCAGCACCTCGGTGGCCTGAAGCATTCCGAGCGTGCCGGGCAGCACACCGAGCACGCCGGCCTCGTGGCACGAGGGCGCGAGGTGTGCGGGCGGCGGCTGCGGATAGAGGCAGCGGTAGCAGGGCCCCTCGTAGGGCGCGAAGACCGTGACCTGCCCTTCGAAGCGAAACACGCTCCCGTGCACGACGGGGATGCGCTTCATCACCGCGGCGTCGTTCACGAGGTAGCGCGTCGGAAAGTTGTCGCAGCCATCGACGATCACGTCCCATCCGTCGAAGAGTCGGTCGACGTTGTCGCGCGTGAGCCGCTCGCAGTGCTTCACCACGCGCACGTCGGGGTTCAACGCGCGGAGCGTCTGCTCCACCGAGTCGACCTTGCGCGCGCCCACACGATCGGTCGTGTGGATCACCTGGCGCTGGAGGTTCGAGGCATCCACGGTGTCGCCATCGACGAGGCCCAGCGTGCCCACACCCGCGGCCGCGAGGTAGAGCGCGACGGGCGAGCCGAGTCCGCCCGCGCCGAGGAGCAGCACGCGCGCGTCGAGGAGCTTCGCCTGCCCCGCCTCACCGACCTCGGGGAGCAGCAGATGCCGCGCATACCGCGCCCGCTGCGCGTCGCTCATCGCACGCGGAACGACCACGGGATACTGCCGATCCTTCCACTGGGCGAAGCCGGGGTTGGCGCTCTCGACGCGCGTGTAGCCCATCTCCGCAAGGGTGCGCGCGGCGAGGGCCGAGCGCGTGCCGCCCTGGCAATAGAGCACCACGGGCGCGTCGCGGTCGGGCACGGCCTGCTCGATGCGCGCTTCGAGAAACCCGCGGGGCACGTTCACCGCGTGCGGGAGGTGTCCCGCGCGAAACTCCTCGGCCTCGCGCACATCGACGAGCGTGAGCGCTTCGCCCGCGTCGAGGCGCTGCTTGAGCGCGTCGAGGGGCACCTCGCGAATGGCCCGGCGCGCGTCGGCCATCACGTCTTGAAACGATCGGATCACGGCGGCGAACACCCTCTGCGCGGCCGGTGGAGTGCGCCACGCGAGCTCCGTACGTATCCGACGGCGCGCGCGGCGTGAACCCTCGGCGTGCGGCGCGTGTGTACGAAGTCCGCGCTACGGGAGCGCGCGCGTGCGTCGGAGCGTGTCGAGCATCGCCGCGAGCTCGTCTCCCCCCGCGGCCGCGATGGACGCGCGACGGGCGTTGTCGAGGGCGACATCGAGCACCTCGCACATCGCGAGCACCGACACGCGCAGCGCATCGGCACGGCCGCGGGCCTCTCCCTCCGCACGGCCGCGGGCCTCTCCCTCCGCGCGGCCGCGGGCCTCCTGTGCGGCGAGCAGGCTGTCGATGAGCGCGTCGGCCTCTGGGTCGATCTCTGCGAAGCGCATCCATTCCTCCACGGGGGTTCCGTCGGCGCCCATCCTGCGAAGGGAGCGCCGCACACGCAAGATCAGCCGCGGCACGAACGCGCGCTCCCACGCGTCTTCGGGGAGCGCGGTCACATCGCGGAGCGCATCGCGAAACACAGCGTCGCGCCCCATGAGCCGCAACAGCAGCGTGTCACGTGTTCGCGGCAGCGCGGAGGTCTCCACCATCGACGGCGCCAGGGGCGACGCCCCACACCACACGCCCCGCGGCTCACCCCGCGCGCGGTGCAACCGCCATCCCTCGATCACCCGCTGCGGCGCGCGCGGCGCGATCACCCACAGCGCGAACGCGATCCCCCGCTCGGCGCGCAGCAGCGAGGCGCGCGCGACGCAGAGGTGCACATCGCGCTCGTCGGGCGCACGCGAGAAGGGCTCGATCACCGCGGGCGCCATCCCGAGACGACCCAGCAGCCCACGGGAGGCGAGCAGGGCGGCCGCCTCGGGACGCGGCATCACCACGGCGTCGGCGTAGCGCGTGTCGGGCGTCACGGGCACCTGCAGCGACACGTCGCACGCGGGCGAGAGCCCCGCTTCAAGGAGCCCCTTGGCGAGGAGATCGAAGGGCGATTGCACAGCGCAGCACCCCATCGCAGTCGCCGTGCCGTCGCGCCGATCGCCTTGTTTTCTCGACCTCCCGCGCGGGTCCGCCACTGGCGGAGGGGTGGCAGCGGGTGGCGGCCGCCATGGCGGCGCACGCGTCGCGACCGTTGACGGTGCTGCGAGGGTCACGTAACGGTCGCCGCGCCATGGCCAGGCTCACCTATCGCGACGCAGGGGTCGACATCGACGCGGGCGACTCGCTCGTGGAGCGCATCAAGCCGCACGTGCGCACGACGCGCAGGCCCGAGGTGCTCGCCGACGTGGGCGGCTTCGCGGGGCTCTGCCGACTGCCACTCGGACTCCGCGAGCCCATCATGGTGAGCGGCACCGACGGCGTGGGCACCAAGCTCAAGCTCGCGTTCATGACCGGGCGCCATGACACCGTGGGCGTCGACCTCGTGGCGATGTGCGCGAACGACGTGGCCACCGTGGGCGCCGACGCGCTGTTCTTTCTCGACTACTTCGCCACCGGACGCCTCGACGTGGGCACCGCGGAGCGCGTGATCGCGGGCGTGGCCGACGGGTGCCGTCGCGCGGGCTGCACGCTCCTCGGCGGCGAGACCGCGGAGATGCCGGGGATGTACCCCGACGGGGAGTACGACCTCGCGGGCTTCTGCGTCGGCGTGGTCGACCGCCACGAGATGCTCGATGGGAGCACGGTGAAGGTCGGCGACGTGGTGGTCGGAGGCTTCTCGTCGGGGCTCCACTCGAACGGCTATTCGCTCGCGCGACGCGCGCTCCTCGACGCGGCGAAGTACGACCTCGACGCCGAGGTCGGCGGACTCGGACGCACGCTCGGCGAGGCGCTCCTCGAACCGACGGTGGTCTACGCGCGCGCCGCCCATCGCGCGATGCGCACGGGGCAGATCCACGCGATGGCGCACATCACGGGCGGTGGTCTCGGCGGCAACATTCCGCGCGTGCTCCCCGACGGCGTCGGCGTGCAGCTCGACCCGCGCCGATGGACGCGCCACGCCCTCTTCGACCTCATCCAGCGCGCGGGCGACGTCGACGAGGCCGAGATGCGCCGCACGTTCAACCTCGGGCTCGGCATGGCCTTCGTGGTCGAGGCCGCGGGCGCCGACGCGGTGATGGCCGTGCTCCGCGAGAACCACATCGGCTGCGCGATCGTCGGCGAGGTGATCCCCTCCGACGCGGTCGACGAGGCGCGCGTCACCTTCGTGGGAGACTGATCGATGCGCGTCGGCGTGCTGGTCTCGGGCTCGGGCACCAACCTCCAGGCGCTCCTCGACGCCGACGCCGCGGGCGCCCTCGGCGCGACCGTGTGCGTGGTGCTCTCGAACGTGCCCGGCGTCGCAGCCCTCGACCGCGCCACGAAGGCGGGCGTGGCCACCGCGGTGATTCCCCATCGCGGGTTCGCCACGCGCGAAGACTTCGACCGCGCCCTCGTCGAGACGCTCCGCGCGCACGGCGTCGAGCTCGTGGTGCTCGCGGGCTTTCTGCGCATCGTGACCCACGTGCTGCTCGACGCGTTTCCGCAGCGCGTGGTGAACGTGCACCCGTCGCTCCTGCCTGCGTTTCCCGGTCTCCACGCGCAGGCGCAGGCCCTCGAACACGGCGTGCGCGTCGCGGGATGCACCGTGCACCTCGTCGACGCGGGCATGGACACGGGCCCCATCCTCGCCCAGTCCGCGGTGCCCGTGCTCGACGGCGACACCGTCGACACGCTGCGCGCGCGCATCCTCCGCGAGGAGCACCGCACGCTCGTGGCCACCGTGAACGCCCTCGCCGCGGGGCGCGTGCGCATCGACGGGCGCCGCGTGACGTACGCCCCGTGAGCGCGCCGCGGAGCTTCTACGAAGTGGTGGTCGTCGGGGCCTCGCTGGCCTCGCTCACCGCGGGCGCGCTCCTCGCGCGACGGGGATTCCGCGTGGCGGTCATCGGGCACCAGACGCGCCCGACGACCTACGAGTACGACGGGATGCTCTTTCGTCGCGACCTCGGCGCCGTGGGCTTTCTCGACGCGCCCGCGTTCCGCCGCGCGATGAGCGAGCTGGCCCTGCTGCCCGCCGTGCGACGCCGCGCGCACACGCCCGACCCCGCGTGGCAGGTGGTGCTCCCGCGGCAGCGCATCGACGCGTGGGCCGACCCCGAGCGACGCCTCGCCGAACTCGACCGGGAGTTCCCCGAGGTGCACCGACCCGTCGAGGATTTCTACGCGAACCTCCTCCGCGCCAACGCCTCCCTCGATCGCCTCTTCGGGCCCGACGTGCCGTGGCCGCCCGGCGGCTTCTTCGACCGTCGCGCCGCGCGCCGCGCCGCGAGCGAGACCCCCTTCGGCCCCGACGGACTGCGCGGCGATGTCTTCGCCGAGTTCGCCGCGGATCACCCCTTTCGCACCGTCGTCGACGCGCAGGCCCGCTTCGGCGGCGCCCTCGATCCCGACCGTCTCACGGCCCTCGCGCGCACGCGGCTCCACGCGTCGGCGATGCGCGCGGTGTTCCTCTCCGACGGCGGCATCGACGGCGTGCGGCGGCTCCTCGAAGAGCGCATCCAGCAGCACGGCGGCGACGTGCGACTGCGCGACGAGGTCGACCGCGTGAACCTCCGTCGCAACCGCGCGGAGTCCGTCGTGCTCGCGGGCACCGACGAGGTGCTCGGCTGCGGCTTTCTCGTGAGCGCCCTCGACGCGTCGGCCACGCACCGCCTCACCGGTCGCCAGGCCTCGCGCGCGTACGCCATCCGCCAGCTCGCATCGCGGCCCCGCTACTACCGCTACATTCTCAACGTCGCGGTGAACGCCGAGGCGATCCCCGTGGGCATGGCGCAGCGGGTGTTCTCCGTCGCCGACCGCGCGCGTCCGCTGGCCGAAGAGAACCTCCTCGCGGTCGAGTGGGCCGCGCCCGACGCGCAGGGACGCGTGGTGATCACCGTGTGCGCGCTGCTCCCGCGCTCGGCGGTCGAAGAGGGCGAGTCGTACCTGCGACGGGTGCGCGCGCGGGTGCTTCGCACGCTGGGCGGGCTCATGCCCTTTCTCGATCGCCACGTGCTCGCCGTCGACTCGCCGCACGACGGCTATCCCCTCGAAGACCGCGTGCGCAGCACCACGGTGCAACTCGACGCGCGCTGGTCTGGCGCCGCAGAACCCATGGAGGCCCTCGACGACCGCACCGCCGACGCGTTCATGGGCGTGTGCGGAATGCCCGTGGAGGGCGACGTCGAGGGCGTGCTGCTCGTGGGCCGACAGGTGGTGCCGGGCCTCGGCGTCGAGGGCGAGATGCTCGCGTCGCTCGCCGCGTCGGCGATCATCACGCGCACCGACCGCTCCAAGGAGCGCATGCGCCGCGAGCTGTGGAGCAAGGTCGAGGCGTAGCGCACGAAGTCCGGTCATCGGCGTCCTGCGACCGCGCAGAAGTTTGCCTCGCGCGCCTCGCCGTGCGGAATGCTCCCCGTCCGATGCGCTCCGTGTTGTGCCGTGCCGTCCTCTCGCTCGCGTGGATCACCGCCGCGTGCCAGACGCCCCGCGTGGCGTCGACCGTCGCCGTCACCGCACCCGCCCCCGCGATGCCCGCCGAGGCGCCCCGCACGGCCCCCGAGGTGGTGCCCGACGCGCGCTCCGCGGTGCTCCGTGCGACGCACTGCTTCGAGGTCGAGGTGACCGCCGTGGCCCACGACCCCGACCACGCCGAGGGCCACGAGCTCACGCTCCGCGTGGTGCGCGTGTTCAAGGGATCACCGGGTGAAGGCGTCGGCGCGACCTTCGAGGTGCCCGTGCAGACCGCGGTTCCTGGCGGCGCCATCGAGGGGCCGTGGTCCGGCATCGGCGCGCGGGTGGGCGCGCGGGCCTACGTGTTCGTGAGCGCGTCGTCGACCACGGTGCGCGGACTCTTCGCCGAGCCGAGCTTTCTCGAAGTGATGCCCGCCGCGCTCGCGTCCCACGACGTGACCCTCGCCTTCGCGAGCGAGGCGCGCCCTTTCGACGAAGCGCTCGCCGAAGCGCGCCTCCACGCCGCCCGCCTCGGACCGCTCTTCGCCGACTACCTCTGGGCCCGCCACGGCGCCCGCGCCCTCGTCGACGCGCACGTGCGCGACGCGCTCTTCGCGCTGCTCCTCGAACCCGCCGTGGCCGCCGACGCCCGCGCGCGCATGGCGCTCCTCGCCGACAACCTCGCCGACGAACCCGACGCCACCGCGGAGTACCTCGACGCGTACACCGTGACGCTCTTCGAACTCCTCGCGCTGCCCGAGGCCTCGGCCCTCCACGACGAGATCGTCGCGCGCCGTCTGCCCACCCTCGCCCGCGCGCCGCGCACGCCCGCGGAGGCCTTTCGCACCCGACCCGCCGCGTGGGTGCGCGCCCGCCACACGCTCGCCCGCTGGCGCGGCCGCGGCGACGTCACGGCCCTGCGCGCCTGGATCCGCGCCTCGGATTGACCGTCACCGCGCTTCGAAGAGCGCCGCGAGGTCGTCGAGGTCGTGGCACCGCACACCGTGGGCCGCGAAGCCTTCGCGCAACGCCGCTTCGGTGCGCGCATAGAACGCCTCGGTGCCTCCGTCGGGGCATCCCACGGCGTCGTAGAGGCCCTGCCAGCGCTCGGGGCGGTACATCCGGTCGATGCGCACGAGCCGCACGTACGGCGCCACGCGGGCCACAAATCGCGCGACGTTCATGGGCAGCACGGGCTGGATCACCACCGCCGTCGCGAGGCCGACCGCGTGGGCCTCGGCGAGCGCTTCGAAGCGCGCCTCGATGGGGTCTGCGCCGGGTTCGAAGGCCGCGCGCACCGCGTCGTCGTCGGTCGGAATCGAGAAGCCCACGCCCGCACGTCTCGCCCGCGCGAGGAGCGCGTAGTCGTCGCGCACGCGGGCCTCGCGGGTGAGCACCACGGGTTCGAATCCCGCGTCGACGAGCACCTCGAGGCAGCCGCGGGTGACGCGGTAGCGCCGCTCGATCGACTGGTACGGATCGGTCACGATGGGGCTCATGCGCACGACGCCCGGCGCGTGGCGCTTCACCTCCTCGCGCAGCACCGCCGGCGCGTTGACCTTCACGTCGACCCAGCGCCCCCACGGGAGCGCCGCGGCGCCGTCGAAGGCCCGCGAGAGGTCGGCGCGGTCGGCCACGTAGCAGAACGCGCAGCCGATCATGCAGCCCGCGTAGGGGTTGAGGTAGTAGCGCCCGCCGCCCTCGGGCATGAGCACGCGGTCGACGAGCACCTCGCGCACCTCGCTGCCACGTCGCGCTTCGGCGCGCGGAACCACCGGCAGCGAACGCTCGCGGCGTCGCACGAGCGAGACGAGCTGGTCGACGGCGCGGCGCTCGTCGGCGGTGAGCGGACCTTCGGGGCCCACGCTGCGGCGCACGTTGACGTTGAAGCGCGGCGTGCGGGCGAAGGCGCGCTGCGAGGGGTCGGGCGGTTCGAACTCCGCGGTCACCACCACGTCACCGCGACCGAGGGAGACGGTGATGCCCTGCTCGGCGTCCCACGAGACGAGGCGCCATCCGTCGGGCGCGGGGCGCGCGGCGAGCAGGGGCGCGAGCAGCTCCGCGGCGTGGCGCTCGGCGGCGCGCTTCACGGGACCGTCGGTCATGGGCGGGCGATGAGCGCACCCATGGCCCGCGCCCGTCAAGGGTCACGGGATGCGACGCACGCAGCGGGCGAACAGTCCCTCGCGGCCCTGCAGCGCGCCCGCGTAGAGCACCCACGCGCGGGTCCCGTCGCCCGCGGACATCACATCGAGCACGCGCGTGTTGGTTCCCTCACGCGCCGCGGTCACCGCGCGCACCGGCCCGCCCTCGGACCACGCGACGTGCACCTCGCTGTTCGCAGCGCCGCCCGTGGGGTGCGCGGCCCACGCCATCACCGCTCCGTCCTCGGCCGGACGCACCGCTGCCGTCGTCGTGATCCACGCGACGTTCTCGGCACGCCATCCCGTGGCGCGCGCCGTCGGCGGAAGATCCTCCGAGAGCGCTTCGAGGCGCAGCGAGACCTCGCGCGCGCCCTCCTGCACGACGCGGTAGCCGCCCTGCACCCGCGACGCCGAACGCCCGCGCAGGGTGGCCGCGTAGGGGTCGAGTTCGAGCGTCGCGCCGTGGCCCACGACGAAGGTCCGCGCGGTGAGCGCCTCGCCGTCCGCCGTGGGCGTCCAGGCGGTGTACCCGTCGAGCGTGAACGACACCGACGCGCCGGGCGCGAGTCCCATCTCCGGCGGGTGGTTCGCGTTCGCGCCCGTCGCGCTCACAAATCCGAGCGCGCCGTTGTCGAGCGCCACGCGCGCCAGCGGCTCCGACGGCAGGCCCACGCCGCGCACCGACCGCCCCTCCAGCACGTGCGTGACACCGAGCACCGCAGCGCCGGTCTCATCCGCCCGCACGAGCGCGACGCGCGCACCGACGCCCACGACCCCGCGGTCGATCCACGCGGCCGTGTGCACCGTGTCGGAGACGTTGACGGGCACCGCCCACGCGGTCCTGCGACCGGGCCCCGCCGAGCCCTCCTGAAGCGGATCGAACGCGACGCCTCCCGTCGGGGGAGTCCACACGACGAACACCTGCTCGCCGAGGCGCAACAGCTCG
>CAMFHP010000122.1 GCA_945952225.1 uncultured Myxococcaceae bacterium | reverse complement strand
CACGCACTCACAACGGCCCGCGCTGTTGCACACCGAGCCGGGGTTGCAGCGCGTTCCCGTGCCGGGGCAGCTCGCGCCCGAGCACGCGTTCACGATGGGCTGACCGCAGTCGACCGCCGTCGCAGGCGGACACATCGGGATGCACTCGCAGCGGTTCTCGCGGCACGCGAAGCCCGAGGCGCAGCGACGTCCCGTTCCACACGCGGGACCGCCCGCGCACACGTTGGGCACCGGCGCACCGCAGTCGACACCCTCGGCCGCCGTGTCGGGCGGACACCGCGGCGCGCACTCGCACAGCCGCGTCTCGGTGTTGCACTGCTCGCCCGTGGCGCATCCGCCGTTGCAGCGTCCGCCGCAGCCGTCGTCGGCACCACACGCCGCGTCGGGGGCGCAGCGGGGCGTGCACGCACACGTTCCCGTCGCGGGGTTGCAGACCTGACGGGGGTCGGGGCACGCGCCCATGCAGCGTCCGCCGCAGCCGTCGTCGGCGCCGCAGGCCACGTCGGGCGGACACGTCGGGTTGCACACGCAGGTGCCGAAGATGCAGCGGTCGTTGGGGCCGCGGGTGCACGGCATCGGACACGAACACGTCTCGACGCAGGTGCCGTTCGAACACACCTGACCCGTGGGGCAGCGCACCGAGGCGCAGGGGTTCCGCGTGCACGTGCCGCCGACGCAGACCTCGCCGGTGCCGCACGACACGCCATCACACGGCGACGGCGTGCTGCACTCGACGTTGCAGGCGAAGCCCTCGGGGCACTGTCCGCTGCACCGCGCGAGGGGCTCACACCGCCCGCTGGAGCGCGAGCAGAACTGCCCGTCGGGACACACCACGCCGTTGCAGGGCGCGGGGTAGCAGCCCGCCACGCAGGTGCCTTCGAGGCAGGTCTCGTTGGCGCGGCAGCGCACGCCCGCGCAGGGGTCGGTCACGCGCACGCAGCGGGCGAGACATCGGTCGGCGCCGCAGATGTTCTCCGCGGTGCCGCACGGGTCGGGGGTGCAGTAGCGCCCGAGGCACACCTGGCCCGCGGGACAGAAGGCGTTCTGGCCGAAGCACTCGATGGGGCCCGTGGCCACTTCGGGCACGTCGAGGGAGGCGTCGCTCCCGGCGTCGGTGCGTGAATCGAGGGCGGTGTCGGCGCGCGCATCGGTGACCGCGTCGCCCGTGTCTTCGGGCACGTCGAAGCGTGTCGCGGTGTTGTTCTCCGCACACGCCCCGATCCACGCGACCACCCACGCGAGGAGCAGGCTTCTCCACAATCTCATGGGACTTCTCCCGCGCCGGGCTCAAGGAACGGCACTGCACACCGCGACGCTTGCCATCGAGCCTATCGAAGCCCCACTCTGGGCGAAACCTCCAATGCTGCTTCAAAGACCCTCTGCGCGACGCATCCACGCAACGCGCGCGACGGCGGTGTCGCGCCCTCTTCACGCGCTCTCCACGGCGACCGTGTGGCTGTCCGTCGGTTGCGACGATCCGCCCGCGGCGTCGTACCGCCCGCTCACCGACGCGGCCGTCGACACGCGGATCATCGTCGATGCGCCGCCGGTGTTCCGTCCGCTCCCCACCGTGGCCGTGGGCCTCGACGCGTACCGCCAGTGGGATCGGCTTCCGACGATCAAGCTCGGCGTGCGCGCGGTGATGCGCAGCACCTACGACCGCACGGGCGGCAACGAGGGCGCCGACGCGAGCCATTTTCTCCGTGCGGACCGCGACAATTTCTACGTGCCCCTCGACCTCGAAGGCCCCGGGGTTCTGTACTTCGCCCGCGCGAACCACTGGCACGGGAGCCCCTGGCACTACGTCGTCGACGGCAACGACACGGTGATCTCCGAGAGTTCGACGGTGACGCCCGACATGCCCGTGACGCCGTCGGTGTTTCTGCCCATGGGGCTCCTACCCGAGCCCCTCGCGTTCACCTGGACGACCACCATGGGCGCGGACCTCAACTGGGTTCCGGTGATGCACCGACGGTCGTTCGTGATGGGCTACAGCCGCACGCACTACGGCACGGGGTACTTCATCGCGCACCGCTTCGCCGAGGGCGCCGACCACCTCTCGCAGCCGCTCACGCCGTGGACGGGCACGTCTCCGCCCGACGCCGACGTGCTCGACCTGCTCTCGCGCGCGGGCAGCGACATCGCACCGCGCGGTGAGGAACTCCGCACGCGCCAGGGCACGGTGGATGTGCCCGCGTCGGGGCCCGTGGCGCTCGACGTGTCGGGTGCGGGCGCGACGATGGTGCGGGCGATCACGTTCCGCGTGGCCCGCGAAGACGCGCTGGCCTTCGGGCGCGCGCGGCTGCGCATCACCTGGGACGACCGGTCGTTCCCGTCGATCGACGCGCCCATCGATCTCTTCTTCGGCGCGGGCGTGGTCTACAACCGCGACGTGCGCGAGTTCCTCGTGAAGTCGCTCATGACGACGGTGCGCTACGCGGGCATCAACGTGGAGTTCGCCTCGTACTGGCCGATGCCCTTCTTTCGCAACGCGCGCATCGAGCTCGTGGGCGAGGGAACCGCCATTCGCAACGTGAGCTGGGTGGTGCGCGGCGAGACGCTCACGGCGCCGCAGACCGACGTGGGGTACTTCCACGCGACGGCGCGCGACCACGGAACGCCCACCGCGGGCGTCGACCTGACCTTTCTCGACACGCGCCGCGACGAGGGCGGCGTCGAGTGGTGCGGACACTTCACGGGCACGGCCTTCACGTTCAGCGACCGCGGCGACCTCACGACGCTCGAAGGCGATCCGCGCTTCTTCTTCGACGACGCGCGCTCGCCGCAGGGCTACGGAACAGGCACCGAGGAGTGGGCCGGCGGCGGTGACTACTGGGGCGGACGCACGATGACACTCCCGCTCGCGGGCCATCCCGCAGGCGTCGACATGCCCGCGAACGCGCGCGCCCCCGAGGACCTGATCCAGAGCGCGTACCGCCATCTCATCGCCGACGCGATGCCCTTCGGACGCAACGCGCGGATCACCTTCGAACACGGCGGCACCAACGAGTCGACGGAGCGCTACCGCTCGGTGACCTTCTGGTACGGCCGCCCCGGCGCGTGCCTCGTGCCGAGCGACACCGTCGACGTGGGCGACGCGACGAGCGAGGCGGCGCATCGGTACGTCTCTCCCACCGCGAGCGCGGTCGAGACGCTCACGTCGCGCTACGAGCTCGGCGTCGACACGGTGGCGGGCCGCGAGGTGATCGCCGCGGAGACCGACACGGGCCGTCGCACCGCGGGCGTGACCGAGTTCAACGTGACGGTCGATCGCGACAACGTGGGCGTGATGCTGCGCCGCACGTTCGACTACCAGTGGCCCGACCAGCGCGCCGAGGTGCTCGTGGGCGAAGACCGCGAGGGCGCGGGCTTCGAGTCGGCGGGCTACTGGTACACCGCGGGGTCGAACCAGTGCGTGTACTCGAATCCGCCCACGGAGACGGGCCTCGGGCAGCGCACGATCCAGACGTCGAACCGTCGCTGGCGGCAGGACGAGTTCCTCGTGCCGCGGAGGCTCACGGAGAACCGCACGCGCGTGCGCATCCGCATCCGTCACGCGCCCGTCGACCACCGCCTCGTGCCCGACGGACCGGCCCGCGAGCGCGCGTGGAGCGAGTTCCGCTACGACGTGTATTCGTACGTGTATCCGCGGTGAGTGCGCGAGGGGCGCGCGTGTCGCGATGCGCGCCTCACGTCACCCACAGCGGCTTCGTGGCGTCGAGGAGCGTGGCGATGCGCTTGAGCCCGACGCCCTTGAAGGTCACGCCGTCGGCGGTGCCCACGACCATCTCGGGCGAGGTGCACACCAGCTCGGTGCGCGCTTCGAGGCGCGTGGGCTTGAAGGTGTCTTTCACCAGCGTGAGCGCGCCGTCGGCGTAGCGAAAGAGCCCTGCGTTCTCGACGGCGACCCAGGTGCTCCCGGCGAAGCGCGCGATGGCGCGGAGCTTCTTCTCCGCGCGAAACACGGGACGGAGCCCGAGCACGCCGCCGTGGTAGATCGTGCCCTTCGCGCCGAGGGCCCACACGTCGTCGTCGGAGGCCGCGTGCACGGCCACGAGGTCTTCGTCACCGAGGGGCTCCATCGCGCGCCACGCGGCGCCGTCCCAGCGCGCGACGAGCCCGCGAAGGCCCACGGCCATCACCAGCGCGCGCGACGCGCCGTGCACCGCCGTGAAGGGCCCTGGCGTGGGCACCCGGGACCAGGTCGTGCCGTTCCACCAGAGCGCGTCGTCGAGGCCGAGCGCGAAGGAGAGACCGTCGTCGATGCCCGAGAGGCGGGTGTAGATCCCCGGCACGGCGAAGGTATCCCGGCGCCATCGCCCGTCGCGCGGCGCGAAACGTTCGATGGAGCGCGGGAGCGCGAGGTGGATGTCGCCCGCGTCGCTGCACCACACCCCGTGGAAGATCGTCGCGCTTCGGTAGAGCAGCGAGAGCTGGCCGCGGTCGACGGCGACGAGCGCAACCTCGTTGTGCTCGGGGGAGCCTGTATGGCGCGCGTCCCAGCGGTTGACGGTGAATGCCGCGCGTGCGCCCGAGGCGCCGCTCGCCTCGACGATGGCGGTTCGGAGGGGGACAGATGGATTCATGGTCTCGGTCGTTCCCGGTGCGTGTGGATCACCTCGCATCCGCTCGTCAACGCCGCCCCGTCGCGCCCCGTTCGTTCGAATTCCCGCGGCGCCATGCCTTGACACGTCGCGCCATCGCGGCGATACGCGCGCCCCATGGGAACGAACCTCCGCTGGCTCACGCTGGCGCTGCTGACGTGTGCCGCGTGTGCGACCTCCGAAGGGCCTCCGCTGCCGGGCAATCCGCCGAACACCCCCGATGCGTCCGACGCTTCGTCCGACGCCTCGTCTGACGTCGCCGACAGCGCCCGTGACACCGCCGTCGACACGGCGCCCGCGATGGACGCTCCGCCCGCCGTGAACTGCGGCGCGGTCACGCAATGCGGCACCTGCGCGAGCCTCGGCCCCTGCGGCTGGTGCGGCGCCACGGGCACGTGCATGAACGGCACGACCAGCGGTCCCTCGGTGGGTGCGTGCGCCTCGGGATGGACGCTCAACCCCGCCACCTGTCCCGCGCCCGATGCGAGCGCGGAGGCCTCCGTCGATGCGTCCGTCGATGGGGCCGCCGATGTGCGCACCGACGTCTCCGCCGACGTCACCGATGCGTCCGTCGATGCGCGCGCCGATGCGTCCGACGCGGGCGATCCCTGTGCGGCGGCGACGACCTGCGGCGGGTGCACGGCGATGGCCTCCTGCGGCTTCTGCCAGGCCACCGGACGCTGCCAGACCGGCAACCGCGACGCGCCCACCGTGGGCCCCGCGTGCCCGATGGGATGGGCCTGGGTGTCGTCGTCGTGCATGAGCACCGCGGGCGACGCGGGCGCCGATGTGACCATGGCCGATCCGTGTGTGTCGGCGACCTCGTGCGCGACGTGTACGCAGCGCTCGCAGTGCGGCTGGTGCCCCGGGCTCAACCGCTGCCTCCTCGGCACGGGAACGGGCCCCAACACCATGGCCGCCACGTGCGGAACGTGGGCCTGGTACTCGGGCCAGTGCAGCGCGGGCGACGCGGGCAGCGATGCGAGCACCGGCACCGACGCGAGCGCCGATGCGGGCGACGCGGGCGATCCGTGCGTGAGCGCGACGTCGTGTTCGAGCTGCACCGCGCGGTCGCAGTGCGGATGGTGCCCCGGCGCGAACCGCTGCGTGGTGGGCACGTCGTCGGGTCCCACGGGCACGGTGGCGGCGTGCGGCGCGTGGGCGTGGGTGTCGAGCGCGTGCATGGCCGACGGCGGCACGGACGCGGGCACCGACGCGGGCACGGACGCGGGCAACACGGGGGGCATCGGGGGCTTCGGTCCGTCGGGGAGCTTCCCCGCGGCCGACGTGGCGCGCGCGTGTCCGCCGGGTGCGACGATGCGCATCGCGGTGTCGCACGCCTACGCCACGCCGCGGTCGCCCTCGGGGGCTCCGTGGGATGGCATCCCCGGCGTGTCGGACTTCGTGTGCAGCGCCACCTCGGACCGCGTGGCCGCCGCGCTGCGCGACCAGATCAACATGGCGAGCATGGGCGCGGGCGACACCGTCGACCGCCTCGTGGGCGACCGCTTCCGCATGGTGGTGAGCACGCAGTGCGGAACGGCCGCGGACTGGTTCCTCTCGCGCTGGGAGGGGCCCGACATGTTCGCGCAGATGTTCGCGCCGTCGACGACGACCACCGCGCGCTGGCGCACGAGCACCGAGTCCGACTCGTGGGAGGCCCCGCGCACCGGCGCCACGTGGCCCGACGCGTTCGTCGACGTTCCGTGTGCGGCGCTCTCGACGGGGGACTTCCGTCTCGAAGTGCGCGACGAGGACCTCATCGGCTCCGAGCGCGTGGGCGGCTTCAGCTTCCGCGGAGACCAGGTGTCGCCGCGCGCGATGTGTACGGGCTACGCCTTCCGCGAGGGCGTCGAGGGCCTCGCCGGCGTGCTGTTCACCGTGTCGGTCACCGGCGGCACGCAGAACTGCACGGGCCTTCGCTGAGCGCGTCTCGTTCCCAGCGCGGCACGTCGCAGATGACGTCGCCCGCGCCGCCGGGATAGCGTCTCCCCCGACCGACGGATGCGCCGCTGCGCGCCTCCGTTGGGGGGAAGGCGATCCACCGAATGCGAATCACCGAGGCCTCTGCGCGCACGCTGTTGCGCGCGCTCCCACCGCTCGCGCTCCTCGCGCTGAGCGACTGCATGCCACCACAGCGCGCGATGATGAACCCGTGGGGGGCTCCCGCCTCGATCGAGGCCCCGCCGCGCGCGCCCGCGTCGACCTTCGAGGGCACCGAAGACGGCGCGGCGTACGCGTCGTTGTGGCTGCGCGCGTCGCACCTCGGGCCCATCGATCAGGCCGCGCTCGAACAGCGTCCCGCGCTCCAGGCCTGCCGAGGAAGCGCCCCGCTCACGCTGCGGGTCACGGCCGCGCCCGACGGCGTCGTCGAGCACGTGCGCCTCGCGCCCAACGCCACCGCGGAGCAGGTCCATTGTGTGCGCTTCGCGCTTGTGGGGCAGCGCGTGCTCACGCCCACACGGCAGCGCGAGGTGTACTACGGACGCCTCGGCGCGACGGCGACGCCCGACGTTGCCTACGACGCCGTGGCGGCGACGCGCACGGTGACGGCGCACGCGGGCGAGCTGCGCGATTGCGGCATCCACGGCGCGCGCACGGTGCCCCTCCGCGTGGTGATCACCCCCGAGGGAGAGGCCCTGCACGCGAGCGCCGAGCCCGTGCGCGACGATCCCGAGGCGGCCCGCTGTGTGGCCCTGCACGCGCTCTCGTGGCGCTTCGAAGCGCCCGCGGGGGGTGCCTTCGCGGTGCTCGAAACCCCTGTGTCCGTCGAGGCCCCGGCGCTGCCTCCACCGCCCGCGATGGGGAGCGCGCCCGCGGTGCCCGCGCTGCCCGTGACGCGCTTCACGCTGGAGAACGGACTCGACGTGGTGGCCGTTCCCCTCGCGACGACGGCGCGCGTGGCGGTGGTGGTGCAGTACCGCGTGGGGGCCGTCGACGATCCGCGCGGGTATCACGGCCTCGCGCACACGACGGAGCACCTCACGTTTCACGGCACGCGACACTCGGGCGGTGATCTCGGCGAGGCGCTCGACGCGGCGGGCGTCACGCGGAGCAACGGCGTCACGAGCGAGCGCGCGACGACGTACTACGAGACCGCCGACGGCGCGGCCCTCGATCGGCTGTTGTGGGTCGAGGCCGAGCGCATGGGATGGGCGCTCGATCGTGTCGACAACGCGGGCGTGGGGCGTGAGCGTCCCGTGCTGCGCGAGGAGCACACGCAGCGCTTCGTGGCGGCGCCGCTCGGTGCGTTCCGCGAGATCTTCGCGCGGGCGGTGTACCCCGAGGGGCACCCGATGCACGACGCGTGGGAGCGCCTCGAGGACTACGACCGCCTCGACGCGGCGCACGTGCAGTGGTTCTTCC
This sequence comes from uncultured Myxococcaceae bacterium, assembly GCA_945952225.1. Classification (GTDB taxonomy): domain Bacteria; phylum Myxococcota_A; class Polyangia; order Polyangiales; genus CAISKJ01. The sequence continues at coordinate 17,579 of CAMFHP010000122.1, read as the reverse complement.
AGACGTGGTACGCGCCCGACAACGCGCGGCTCGTGGTGGTGGGCGCGGTCGATGCGGCGACGTTGCGCGCGCGGGTGGAGCGCTACTTCGCGACGATTCCTCGCGGCGGTGCGCGGCCTGCCCACGCGACGCGGGTGCCGATGCGGGTGACCGCGCGGCCCGTGCGCATCGAGTCGTCGGCGGGCGGAGACCAGGTGTCGATGTACTGGAACGCCCCCGCCGTGCTCACCCCCGACGACCTCGCGCTCGACCTCGTGGCCGACGCGCTGGCGAAGCGCCTCCACGATGATCTCGTCGACCGCGGCCTCGCCCTCGAAGTCGAAGCGCACGAGGAGAGCCGCCCCGCGCACTCGGTGTTCTCGCTGTCGGCGCTCTGCGCGGCCGGCGTCTCGTCGGAGCAGCTCGCCGCGGAGATGGAGCGCTCGCTCGCGCAGGGGGTCTCGGCGTTCGATGGCGCGACCTTCGAGGCCGCGCGGCGTCGTCGACAGTTCCACATGACGGGCCTCCTCGAAGACCCGCTCGCGCTCGCGATGATGGTGGCCGAGCACGCCGACGCCGAGGATCCGGGCGCGCTGCGCCGATGGGTCGACGGCTACGCGGCCCTCGATCTGGCGACGGTGCGCGCGGCCTTCGCGCGATGGATCGCCGGTGCACGTCCGCAGGTGTTCCTCGTGCGCGCGTCGCCCTACGCACCCCCCGCGGGACGCCGCGTCGGAAAGGGCCTCTGACCCATGCGCACCCTCTCTCGCTCCGCAGGCTGGATCGGCCTTCTGGGTGTGCTCGCGGCGTGTCGCGCGCCCCTTCCGCCGCCGCGTGTTCCGCTCGTGGCAGCGGCCGACGAGCCGTGGCGCACGACGCCGCCGCCCCTCACCACCGACGACCGCGCGGTCGACGCGCCCGAGGCCTACACGCTCTCGAACGGGCTCACGGTGGTGCTCGTGCGCCGCCCGACGGACCCGCTGCTGCACACGATCTTCGTGAACCAGCGCGGCGGCCTCGACGACCTCGACACGCCCGGCGGTCTGCCCGCGCTCACGGCCTCGGCGCTCGCCCACGCGTGGGCCCACGATGCGTCACCCGCCGACGGGGTCTTTCACGTCGATCACCTCGGCGCATGGATCCACACGTACGTGCATCCGTCCGACGGAGACGCGCACCTCGCGACGCTGGCGCGCGCGCTTCGTACGCGCGACCTGGGCGACGCGCGAGTGCAGGCGCGCATCGCCGAGGTGGCCATGCAGCGCGAGCAGGCCACGGGCAACCTCGCGGTGATGGAGCAGCTCCTGCGCGAGCACACGGTGACGCGCGCGCATCCGTGGGCCCGTGACGCGCGGGGCACTGCGCGCGAGGTGTCGAGCGTGACGCCCGCGTCGGTGCGCGCGTTTCTCTCGGTGCGGTACTCGCCCGAGGCGTGCGCGCTGGTGCTGGCGGGGCCGCTCGATGTGACGCCGCGGGTGATGGCCTCGCTCGAAGCGCAGTTCGGTCCGTGGCCCCGGCAGGGCGTGGCCCCGCGCGCGGTGTACCCCGCGGAGTTTCGCGACGACGGACCGCACGCGGTGGTGTTGCTGCGCACCGCGACGCCGCAGACGCGCATGGTGATGAGCCTCGCGACGCGCGAGCTCTCCCGCGATGACCGCGCGGCGGCGGCGGTGCTCAACGCGCTCCTCGGCGGCGCGAACGGTCGGTTGAACCGCGTGGTGCGCGTGGAGCGCGGGCTCTCGTACGGGCTCACGACCTCGGTGTCGACCGACGGCGGCGTGACCGCGCTCACGATGCTCGGCGCCGTGCGCACGGAGCGCTTCGGACAGGGCCTCCGCGGCGTGCTCGCGGCCATGGCGTCGTTGCGTGACGCGGCGCCCACCGACGACGAGCTCGCCCGCGCGCGCCGCACGGTGTCGCAGGAGCTCGCCGAAGACGACGCCGCGTCGTCGTCGCGCGCCGACGTGCTGGCCCGCGAGTTCTGCCGCTCGGGCGATGTCTCCGCGCAGGCCGCGTTTCGCGCGGCGGTGGAGCGCGTGCGCGGCGACGACGTGCGGCGCGTGGCGGCGGTGCTGCTGGCGCCGTCGCGGATGTTCCTCGCGGTGGAGGGCGAGCCCGCGCAGCTCATGGGCGTGCTGACGGCGGTGGGCTTTCAGTCGGTGGACACCTTCGGCCGCGGCGGGTGATCGCGCCCGTCGACAGCGCGCGTGCGCGGGTGATACTCGCGCCCCGATGCGCTGGCTCGCGGTGATTCCCGACACGCTCCCCACACGACGGATCGTGCTTCACGGCCCGACGATCACCGAGGCGGCGCGCGCGCTCGCGTGGTCGCCGCTCGTGTTCGCACCCACCCACGGCGCGCTCTGGTGCAACGCCTCGGCGGAGGCCTCGCTGCGCGCCGGTCGCAACCACTACGGGCAGTGGTGCGCGGTCGAGCTGCGCGAGGGCGCGGTGCTGTGCGAGCTCTACGGCGACGCCGCGTTGATGAACGAAGAGTGCGCGGCGGTGGAGCGCGGCGTGCGCGCGCTGGTCGACGCGGGCGCGGTGCTGCGGTGGGAGGCCTGGGCACAGTACGACGACACGGGCGAGTGCAGCGCGGTGGTGCGCGGCGATGCCGACGCGCTGCGGGGGTGAGATCAGCGCGGGATCACGCAGCGGAATCCGAAGGTGGGGTCGCGCTGCGAGGGCGCGTGGAGGAGGTTCATCGCGAACACCCCCGCGCGCGTGCCGACGCCCGTCGCACCGCCCCGGAGTGCCGCCGCGGGCACGCCGTTGAACTGGCTCGACGCGCCGGTGCCCTCGCTGAAGACGCGGCTGTTCAAGCTCCACAGCCCGTCGTCACCGTACGCGAGCGTGGGCCACTGGTTCGGCGTGGCGCTGAGCGTGCCCGAGAGGATCCCGGCGCCCGTGTACCACTCGTCGGTCCACTCCCAGAGGTTGCCCACCATGTCCTGCGCGCCCCAGATGCTCTCGCACATCGCGCCCAGGCCGGTGTTGCGCGGCGTCGTCGTGCCGGTGTTGCAACCGCTCCCCGGTGCGGTCTCGATCGCCGTCAGTCCGCTCGCGGCGGCGAACCACTCGCGGCGCGTCATCAGCCGTTTGCCTGCGGCGTTGCACAGCTCCGAGGCCTGGAACCACGTCACGTTCTGCGCGGCCACCTCGCCCGCCCGCGACGCCGCGAGGAGCGCACTGCGCGCCTCCGGGGTCGCCCACTGGCCCGTGATCGCGAGGCGCGCGTCGATGGTGGTGGTCCGTGCGCCGTTCGAGCGTTGGATCACCGTGGCCTCGTAGCGATCGACCCAGAACGCAGTGGCGTCGCGACCGACCTTCACGACCTCGTCGCGCCCTACGCCGAGCGGTCGCACGCAGAGGATGGTGGGGGCCGCGCTCGAATCGACGGTGTAGCCCACGGGGCAGTCGTTGCCGACGCTCACCTGGTCGGCGAAGCGCGCGTAGGGAACCGCCGTGATCGGTACGTTCTGCGCGAGCACGGTTCCGTCGCCGACGAGGGTCACGTCGTAGCTGACCGTGCTGCCGTCGAAGAGGTCGCGCGGGCACGTGTCGAGGGGCACCGCGACGGAGAACGCACCGGCGGCCGCAGCCGTGACGTTCGCGGTGACGTTGACGGTGCACGCGGGGGCGGTGGTGCTGCCCTTTCGCAGCGCGAACTGAAGCGTCGCGGCGCCGACGTACGGGGTGCCCGCGCTCGTTCGCAGCACGCCCGCGTAGGTGAGCCCGCTCGGTGTGATGGGACCGCCCGGGTCGGCGTTGGCGAGACGGATTCCTGCGAACACGGCGAGGGTCAGCGCGGCGGAGCCCATGACCGACGCGGCCGCGGTGCGGGCGAGAAAGGTCTTCCAGGAGGTCATCGGTGTTCTACATCCAGCGTTCGAGGTCAGAAGTGCAGGGCGCACGAGAGCCCCGGTGCGGAGACGCCGGGCGCGCAGCGAAGCGCCGTGCTCGACGCGGCACGCGGCGCGGCGAGCCAGAGCACGAGGCCGCCCACGAGGAGCGCGCCTCCACCGGCGAAGGCGCCGATCGAGAGCGACTGCCAGGTCTGCACGGCCGCGTGGTCGCTGTCGCAGCCGCCGCGCGCGACATCGCCCTCGACCCAGCAGTTCGCGCGGTTGAAGTCCTCGGCGTGCGCGTTGCGGAGCACGAGCGCGACGGCGCCGAACCCGATGCCCAGCGCGCCCACGGCGAACGAGGTGATTGCGAGCGGACGCGCGGGAAACGAGCTCGCGGGCGCAGAGGGAGAGCGCACCGCGGCGGTGTCGTCGTGCACGCGTGGGGGCTGCGAGGCGGCCGCAATCGAAGCGAGCTCGACGTGCTCCTGCGAGACCTCGGCCCCGGTCACGATCGTGCGCCACACGGGCTCGTAGCCCTCGGCGCGAAGGTCGATGCGCACCGATCCGCGGGGCACGCGCACGGGCTCCGTGAGCGGAAGCACGCCGACCTCGACGCCCTCGACCGAGAGCCGCGCCCCCGCGACGTTGCTCGTGACGGTGAGCTCGGTGAGGTGCGCGCGCGCGTTCTGGAGCGCGTGTTCGAGGTCGCTCCGATGGGCGGCGACCCATCGGTCTTCGGGGTGCGAGAGCGCGAGGCGCACGTGCATCTCGCCGTCGACCCAGCGACCGAGCTGGATCTCCACCGTGCCCATCCGTGCGACCGCGCGCGGCGCGTGGGTCTGCGTCCAGAGGTCGCGAAACAGTCGGAGCGCCTCCTCGCGCTGCCCGTTGCGCACCGCCTCGAAGCCGGGCGCATAGGCGGCCTCTTCGGCGTCGTCCTCCGCGTCGCGCGTTGCGCCGTGTCCGTGCGGTCGTCGCTGCGCATCCGCATGGCGCGGCGCGAGCGAGAGCACGATCACGACGAACGCGGTGACGAGGGGCGATGGCTGCACGAGGGCTCCGGACGACGTGGGGCGTGAGGTGTCGTGAGACGTCACGGGTCAGAAGACGGGCTGGTCGTTGGGGTGGCGAGGCGTGGGTGGTTCTGGCGGCAGGTCGTCGTAGGGCGTCGGAATCGGCGCAGGGGCCGCCGTGCGACGGCGTGCGCGCGCGGGCGCTGTGATCGCGCGGGGCCCCGCGTCGGCGTTCGTGTCGGTGCGCACCGCGCCCGTGGTGCTCGGCGGCACCGCGCGCAACGCAACGTGCGAGGGAGGCGACACGTCGGCGAAGGTGAGCGTCTGCGATTCGAATCCCGGCGCGGTCACGACCACGACGTGCGCGCGTCCATCGCGGGGCAGCGCGCGATGCAGCGGACCCACCACGGCGGGCGCACCATCGAGCGCGAGCTGCGCGCCGGGGGGATCGACGACGAGATCGAGCGTGAAGGTGGGCGCCGTCGTCGGACGCGGGGGCGGGGCCTCGGCGCGTCGTTGGAGCCCGACCGCGCTCACGGCGGCGGCTGCGGCGAGCACGGCGGCGAGCACGGTGTTTCGCGACGAGCGCGGAGCCTCCGTCGGCACGCCGCGCGAGGCCGGTTGCAGGGTTTCGGGCGGCGGTGCGCCCATGAACGTGACCGGACGGACCACGACCTGCGTGGGATCGACGCCGAGCGGTGGCGTGGGCGTCTGCGCGCCGATCGTGGCGGTGGCGGTGTCGAGCAGTGCGACGGAGAACACCGCGCGCCAGTCGGCGAGCGTGCGTTCGCTCGCGTGGGGAAGCACCGCGCGTCCGAAGGCGAGCATGTCGGCGTGGCGCGCGTCGGGGTCGCGTTGCAGCGCGCGGTGGAGCGCGAGGGCGAGGCCGTCGGGCACCGACGCGAGCGTGCGGATGTCGGGGATCGGCGCTTCGAGGACGGCGTTGAGCACCGCGACCTGGTGCGGTCCGACGAAGAGGCGACGCCCGGCGAGCATCTCCCACAGCATCACGGCCATGGACCACTGATCGCTGCGCGCATCGATGTTCTTCGAGTCCATCGCCTGCTCGGGCGACATGTACCGGGGCGTGCCCATGACGGACCGGGTCTGCGTGCCCGCCCCATCCTGCACGTCGGCCTTCGCGATGCCGAAGTCGAGGAGCTTCGGGAGCACCTGCCCGGTCGAGAGGCGCGCGAGCATCACGTTGTCAGGCTTGATGTCACGGTGCACCACGCCGCGTTCGTGCACGCTGGCGAGCGCCGAGCAGAGGGGGATCCACAGCGCGAGCGCCTCGTGCACTCCCATCGGGCCTTCGCGCTTCATCCGCGCGCCGAGGGGCTCACCGTCGAGCAGCTCCATCGCGATGTACGGCACGCCTTCGTTGGAGCGGCCCACATCGAGCACCGACACGATGTGCGGGTGTTCAAGCTCGCCGAGAATGCGCGCCTCGCGCACGAAGCGGATCGCGACCTCACTGCTTCCCACCACGTCGGCGTGGAGCACCTTCAGCGCGACCCGCCGCGCCACGGGATGCATGCGCGCCTCGTAGACGACCCCGAACGCGCCGTGTCCCAGCCGTCGCACCAATTCGAATCGCTCGGCGAACCACGTTCCAGGTTCGAGCGGCGTGCTGTGAGCGTCGTTCATGGTGGCCCGTTCCCCCCTTAGATCTCCCCACGCGTGATCCGATGCGCGCATCGGTCACCACCAGACGCTGTGCGATCAGCGCAACCACCCTTCGAGGCGCGCGCTCGCACCGACCGCCCCCTGCCAGGTGAACCCACCGGTCAGCCGCGCACCCGTGCTCCCCGACGCGACGAACCCGCCCACGAGCACCGCTGGCCGCGTGGGAACGTCCGTCGGCGCACAGCAATCCGTGGCGCCCGCGTCGGCGACGTCGACGACCGACGCATCGAGCACGTCGATCAAGGGAGCCGCATCGAGAGGCCCCCCATCGGCGCCCATCGCGTCGACCACCGAAGCGTCTGCGGGCGCGCCATCGGCGACGTCGGCGCCGTCCACCGCATCGAGGGGCACGACATCCAACGGGCGGTCTGCGGGAGCCCCATCGTCTGCATCCGCACGCGACGTCGCATCGTCGGAGGCCACGTCGACGCCCGTGTCGACCGAGAAGACGTCTCGTCGGCCGTCGTCACCCGTGGGCGCACGGTCGACGGTCGCATCGGGCGCGGTGTTGAGCCCGACGCACGCGACGCCCGTCAGCGCCCACCCAAGCGAGATCACCCGCCACACTCGCACCGCGCTTCCCCCAACGTTCACAGCTTCCAGTCATATCGGCAAGCGCCGCCCGAACACAACTCCCTCAGTTGGGGGACGGCGCTGCGTCGGAGCGCCCTGTGCGGCGCATCCTCGCAACGATTCGCGTGCGGCCGTTGGGGGACCGCCGACCGACGTCACGGCATCGGCGGAAGCCGACGCCGATGGACCCCGCCCGATCGGACGTCTGCGACCGTGCGCATCCCATGCGACGCGCTGGCGATCGCCCGACGTGACCATCCCCGTCCCCGCCCCGCGCAGTGGTTTCGCGACGCGAGGCACGGGTATGCTCGCCGCGACATGGAAGGGCGTGATCCGATCGAGCTCCTCGACGGGAGATCCATCGACACCCGCTTTCGTCTCGACCGGTTCGTCGCGCGAGGCGGATACGGCGCGGTGTATCGCGGGTCGCACAACGCCCTCGATTGCCCCGTCGCGGTGAAGGTGCTCGCCGTGCCCGAGGAGCTGCGCGAGGCCGAGCGCGAACGTTTCTTCGAAGCGTTCGAACGTGAGGCGCGCATCGTCGCCACGTTGCGCCATCCCTCGATCGTGCGCGTGCTCGACTTCGGCGTCACCGACCTCGCGGGCATCGCGCACCCCTTCATCGTGCTCGAATGGATCGACGGCGAGACCCTCGAAGCCCACCTCCGCGCGGGGCAGGGGAGGGCCCGCGCGCCGCACGAGGTGATGGGATTGCTCCGCCCGGTGCTCGATGCGGTCGCGGCGGCCCACGAGGTCGGCGTCGCGCATCGTGACCTCAAGCCCGCCAACGTGATGGTGTCCGTGGCGCGGCGCGGAGAGGCCCCGGTGAAGGTGCTCGATTTCGGCGTCGCGAAGGTCTTCTCGCTCGACGAAGACGCTCCCGACTGGACCGAGCGAACCACCGATCCGCACGCGTCGTTCTCGCTCTCGCACGCCGCCCCCGAGCAGGTCGCCCGGCTGCGCACGGGCCCGTGGACCGACGTGCACGCGCTCGCGCTGCTTCTCGTCGAAGCGCTCGTCGGCGAGCGTGCCTACGTGGGACGCACCGCCATCGAGCTCTACGCCGGCATCAGCGCGCCGCAGCGTCCGACCCCCTCGCGCTTCTCCGTCGAGGTGGGGCCGTGGGAGTCCGTGCTCGCCCGCGCCCTCGCGCTCACGCCGGGCGACCGCTACGGCAACGCGGCGGCGCTCCTCGCGGCGCTCGACGCCTCCCTCGACGAGGCGCAACGCGCGTGGGAACAGGGCCCCGCGCCGACGCCTTCGCGCGCGCCGCCCGTCGAGCCCGCGCCCACGCTGCCCGCCTCGCCCGAGGTGGAATCTTTGCGCCGTGAGATCGACCGCGCGCCTCCGCGTGTGCGTGGTGTGCTTGCGACCGTGTTCCTCGCCATCGGAGCGCTCGCGTTCCTGACATGGCGCTGGCGCACCGCGGCGGTCCCGGCCTCGCTCGTCACGACCGTACGGTCGCCGCCCACGCCGTCGTCGCCCACGCCGTCGCCCATCGCGCGGGTGTCGCCCACGCCGTCACCGTCGACGCAGGCGCCCGTCGTCGTGCCTGTCCCCGCGTCGCCCGTTGTGCCGACCGCGCGCATCGCAGCCGCGCCGCCGTCGAAGGCGACCCCGCGGGCGACGACACGCGCACGCCGCCTCACACGCGATGGCGGAGCGGACGATGATTTCGTGATCGACTGACCCTCTGCGGCTACGATCTGGAAATTCCGATGGGGCTGAGACACTGGCTTCGCACAGACGACACGCGCCTCCCCCTCGAAGGCAGTCTGCTCATCGGGCGCAATTTCGACTGTGACCTCGTGCTGTCGAGCGAGCGGGTGAGTCGGCATCACGCGCTCGTGCGCGTCACCGGCGCGGGCGTCGAGGTCGTCGCGCTCGGCACGGGCCCGACGGTGTTCGCTTCGAAGGCCATCGAGGGCGTGCAGGCGCTCCGGGCCGGCGATCACTTCGAGATCGACGGGCACACGTTCTCGTTGGAGGTCGACGCGCTCGATGTCGGGCCGGGACTCCAGTGGTTCATCGAGCCGAAGCCCGGCCTGCTCGTGCGCGTCGGATCCGAGCGCATCACCGTCGGCGGAGGCGACGACGACGTTGCCGTGTCGGCATGGCCCGCGTCGGCCGTCGCGCTGGCGGCCCTCGGTGAGCGCCTCGTGCTGGAGGCCAACGTCGCCGAGGTGCGGGTCGGGCGAACGCTCGACGTCGGAGAGATGACCCACGTCGCGAGCGGAGACCTCATCGCGTGCGGCACCGTCGCGCTGCGCGTCGTGGCGCTCCCCGCGGACCCGTCGAAGCCCACGGCGGTCAACGCGGCCGATGAGCTGGTCTCGTCGGCGGTGCTGTCGTTCTTTCCCCGTGGAGGAAGGCTCTCGCTCCGCATCGGCACACGCGAGCGCAAGGTCTACCTCGCCGAGAAGCGCAGCGAGCTGGTGGCGCTGCTCTTCCGGCCTCCGGCGCCCTACGCCGCGGGCGAGTTCATTCCCGACGCGGTGCTGCTCGACCGCCTCTGGCCCGGCGGCGAGGCCGCGCGCACCGACCTCAACACCCTGCTCTGGCGCGTACGAAGGGACTTCGCCGACGCCGGTCTCGACCGCGTGAACCTCTTCGAACGCAAGGGCGGCGGCCTTCGCGTGCGGCTCCCGCCCGGCGCCCACGTCGCGGTGCAGAGCTCGCTCGCGGGCGGCTGAACAACGCGCGCCTCACCAGCGCAGCGCGAGCCCCGTCGGCGTCGCCGTCACCGTGTGCGAGGCGCGTGCGAGGAGCCACCACGTGAGCCCTCCTGCCACGAGTGCGCCGCCCGCGATGAATCCGATGTTCGCGCCGAGTCCGAGGTCGCGCATCGAGGCGTCGTAGGAGCGTGCCGACTCCACGTCGCAGCGCATCGCCGACGGACACGCCGCGTCGCGCGACGACTGCGCGCCGAGCGCAAATCCGCCGAGCACGCCGCCGACGATCAGCCCCACGATCCCCGTCCCCACCACCACCCACGGACCCACCGGGGAAGACGCCGCGCGCCGATCGTCTCGCCGCGGCGGCACCGACGGCGCAACGAGGACGGGCGGCGCGAGCACCACCGGCGTGACCACCGGCGCGACCACGACCGCGGGCTCCGCGAGCGCGATGTCGACCGCCTCGCTCGCTCCGGCCGTCAGCGTGAGCGTGCGATGAAACGCGACGCGCCCCGCGGCCGTGGCGTCGATCGACGTCTCCCCGGGCGCGAGCGGCCACGCGACGTCGTAGAGGGCCGGTGCGACCACCTCGCCCCGCACCGTCACCCGCAACCCCTCGGGCGCAGGAAGCTCCACGCGCAGGGTCAAGCGCGCGACGCCCCGTTCGGCCTCCTGCGCGATCGCCTCGCAGCGTGCGAGCGTCGCCTCGCGGTCGGGCACGGTCTCGTCACCGCGGGCCCGCGTCACACACTCGCCCGCGTGTGCGAGGGCCTCGACGGAATGGCCCGCGCGCAGGTGTTCCCGCGCGAGAAAGAGCCGCAGCGAGGGTGAGGCGCGGAGCGTGAGGGCGCGTGTGCCGAGCTCGATGGCGCGCGCATGGTCGCCGACCCGCGCTGCCGTCGTGGCCGCGTCGATGAGCGAGCGACGCGCGACGTCGGCGCCCCCCTGCGCTCCGGCGATCGTGGGAGACAGCGTGATGGCGCTCGCGGCGATCCACGCGGCAGTGCGGTGATGCGCGGCTCGCACCGTCGCGAGGCTACCGTTCGAGCCCTGCGGAGAGAAGGGCGTGCGTGGCCCCGCCACCGTCTCTCCCGCAACGTTCGCCCTCGCTGCGCATTGACACGCGGTGGCCGTCACGCGATCGACAACAGGTGCCCCGTTCGGCGTTCCTCCTCGTGCTTCTCGTGGGCTGCGTCTTCGCCGAGTGGAGCCCTCCGTCGAACGCGCTCCGCCCCGACGCGACGTCCGCCGACGTCGCCGATGCGACATCCGACGGACCCACCGCCGACGCGCCCGCTGCGTGTTCCGGGCGGGCCGTGCGCGCGCTCGCGGTCGGCTACCACGCATTCGGCTGCGCGGTGCGGTGCGGGGGCGACGTGTGGTGCTGGGGGCGCAACAGCCGCGGGCAACTGGGCCGCGCGTTCACCTCACCGTCGGAGCCCCCGGGCGCAGTGCCCTCTCTGGGCGAGGGGACCCTGCTCGCGGCGGGCTTCGACCACGTGTGCACCCTCGCAGGCGGCCTGTGGTGCTGGGGGAGCAACATCGCCGCGATGCTCGGCAACGGCACGCAGGACGACAGCGCGCGCCCCGTCGACGTGACGTCTTTCGGCGCGCCGATCGTGTCACTCGCGGGCGGAGGACTTCACGCCTGCGCGGCCCTCGGCGCTGGCGACGTGTGGTGCTGGGGCGATGCCTCGCGCGGCCAGCTTGGCAACGACTCGCGCGTCATGCGCCTGCGTCCGACGCTCGTGCGCGACCTCCAGGGCCCCGCCGCGCAGGTGGTCGGCGGGCAGTTTCACGCGTGCGCGCGGCTCCGTTCGGGCGACGTGTCGTGCTGGGGGCAGAACACCTTCGGCACCCTCGGCGACGGGCGATTCGTCGACCGCGCGACGCCCGGTCTGGTGCCGCTGCCCGCCAACGCCGTCGACCTCGCGAGCACCGACAACCACGTGTGCGCCGCGCTCGCCGACGGCTCCGTGTGGTGCTGGGGATACAACGACCAGGGGCAGCTCGGCGACGGCACGCGAACGACCGCCGCGCGGCCGGTGCAGGTGCGCGGCCTCACCGACGCGCGCCTCGTCGCGACGGGCAGCGGCCACACCTGCGCGAGGTTGTCCGACGGATCGGTGCGCTGCTGGGGCGCCAACGAGCACGGCCAGCTCGGCGACGGCACCACCACGCGACGTGCGTCGCCCGTGTCGGTGTCGGGTCTCGATGGATCCGCAACGGCGATCGCCGCGGCCGCGGCCTTCACGTGTGCGGCGCTCGAAGACGGACGTGTGATGTGCTGGGGTGACAACGGCGAGGGACAGCTCGGGGTCGCCGCGTCCGACGATCACACGGCGCCCGTCGAGGTTCCGCTGCCGCGCTGACGGCCATGCGCGGAGGCGTTCACACGGCGGCGATCTGCGAGCTGCTCGCGCGCGGGGCGCGGTGGGCGTGGGCGGTGAGCACCTCGTCGACGCGCTCGAGTCGGCGCACGAGCGACGCGATGGGCTCGTGAATGAGCGTCATGCGAAAGGTCGCTTCACCGCGCGCGATGGGCAGTCCGAAGGCGTTGCCCGGAAGCACCGCGACGCCGTGTCGGCTGAGCAGTTCGAAGAGCTCGACGTCGGTGCCCGCGAACACCTCGGGCGCGACCCGCAGGAGGCACACGTTGCCGATGTCTTCGTTGAAACAGTGGGCGAAGGCGCGCGACTGCCAGACGAAGTCGCGCACGCGGGCGATGGCCGTGCGCTGGAGCGTGTGCGAGGCATCGAGCGCGCGGTGAAAGCGCTCCACGAGGCGCGTGTCGACGATGCGCGCGAGGGCGTCGGCGCGGTCGATGCGCTGTCCCCAGCCGAACATCCCGTCCTGCAGAAAGCGCATGTGCTCCTCGCCGAGCGTCTCGCCCGCGGTGGCCACGGCGCGGAGCAGGAGGTTCACGCCGAACAGGGCCATCGAGAGCGGATTGGCGCTGTTCTCGGCGACCCACGCGTGCTCGCGACAGGCGTCTTGAAGCCGCGGATCGCCGAACCAGTACCCGATGCGATAGCCCGCGAAGAAGGGCGTGTCCTTCGAGGGACCGTAGAACTTCACCACGTAGTCGAGCCGGTCGGTGAGCGCGAAGACCTCTTCGAAGCGCCGCCCGTACACGAGCTCCTGGTAGATGTTGTCGACGAGCAGAAAGATGCCCTTCTCCTGGCAGAAGCGAACGAGCGCGCGGAGGTCTTCGAGGCGCGCGCCCTCGTAGGTGGCCTGACCCGGGTTGTTCGGATACGTGAGGGTGATCTGCACGGTGCGGTCGGTCACCGCGGCGGCGATCTCGTCGAAGGTCGGGAGGTAGCCGTTGGCAGCGCTCGCGTAGACGTACCGCGGCGTGAGCCCGCGCATGTGCCGATGCTGCGCCTCGCACACGGGATAGTTGGGCACGGGCACGATCACTTCGGGCGCGTCGTTGGCGCGCGGAAACACCTCCTTCGGAAGCCGCGCGATGGCGTTCATCACACTCATGATCGTGCCGGTGGTGCCCGCGCCACAGCCGACGCCCGCGGCTTCGACGAGCGCGCGGTTCACGGCCTCGCGGTGCGGCGAGTGCCGCTGGAGCCGCGCGAACTCGACATAGCGGATCAGCGCGCCGAGCTCGGGACCCCCATCGGGCGACGCGTAGCCCGACTCGAGACGATGGATCGCCTCCACGTCGGAGACGCGCAGCACCTCGGGAAAGTGCCCGAGGGAGAAGTTCATGCAGTCGAGCGGCGCGAGCCCGTTGCGCCGGTCGAACATCACGCCCCAGTACTGGATCATCCGCTGGTAGGCGTCCATGCGCGCGAGGTCGGTGTCGAAGCGTCCGGCGAGGCTGTGCAGTGACCGTTGGCTCATGGTGCGTGTTCCCTCACCGCCACCCTGCCATGCGCGCGCCCCACGACCGATCACACCGCGATCACACCGCGCTCCCGCCCATCACCGCGTTACCCCCGACGCGCCGTACGGACCATGCGCACCTCGACGTCGTCTTCGCACTCGAAGACGAACCCGTGCCGTTCGTACATCCGCTGCGCCGGGCTCTGCCGCAGCACATGCAGCCGCACCACGACACCGACCGCGTCGCACTCCGCCAGCAGCGCCGCCAGCACCGCGCTCCCGAGACCCTGCCCTTGAAAATCGGGGTGCAGATAGAACTGCTCGATCCAGTGGCATCCCTCGGCCCGACGCAGCGCCACACATCCTGCGAACCGTCCGGCCACCGCGACGATCCGTGTGTTCGTCGGCACGTACCGCGCGTGCAGGTAGGCTCGCACCGCGTCTTCGCGCCACGGATGCAGTCGCTCCACATGCTCGCGCATCACCGTCACCTTGAGGTCGGCGATGCGATGCAAGTCGTCGTCGGTCGCAGGATGAAAGGTCCACTCGATCACGCGCCGAGGATAGAGCGCGAATCGCGGCGCGGCGCGCGCACCTTCCGACAGACGTGTGGCCCCGCGGCGATCACAGGTCGATCACACGCACCGCATCCACAGCCTGTGGTGTGTCGCGCGGTGGCGTCGATACACTCGCGCCCGTGGACCTCAACGCCCTCGACCGCGGTCGTCTCACGGTGTGCGCTGCGGAGATCGTCGCCCACGCCCGCGAGCTCGCCGCGCGCGGATGGATGCCCGCGACCTCCGGCAACTTCTCCATGCGACTGGGCGACGAGCTCATGGCGGTCACCGCATCGGGCGTGGACAAGGGACGTCTGTGTGAAGCCGACGTGATCGCGGTCGACCTCACGGGCCGCCCCGTCGTGGAGGGGCGCCAGCCGTCGGCCGAGGTCGCACTCCACGCAGCCCTCTACCGCCGCCCCGGCGTGGGCGCCGTGCTCCACACGCACTCGCCGACGCAGACCCTCGCGGGCCTCCTCCACGCAGCAGAGGGCCGCGTGCGCCTGTGCGGCTACGAGCTCCTCAAGGCATTGCGCGGCCAGCACACGCACGAGGCGACCGTCGACGTCCCGGTGGTGCCCAACGCACAGGACACCGCCGCGCTCGCCGCCGCGGCCGACCGTGCGATCGACGGTTCGCACGCCTGGGGCTACCTCATCGCCGGCCACGGAATGTACGCGTGGGGCGCCGACCTCGCCGAAGCGCGGCGCCACCTGGAGGCCCTCGACTTCATGCTCGGCTGCGAGCTCGAACTGCGTCGCCTGCGCGCCTGACCGTCGCGCGCCATGCACCCGCGCCTTCGCCCCGTCGCACCCAACGTCCGCCGCTGGAGCTGTTCCCCATGAGCCGCCTGCGCATCTTCGCCGACGATCGCCCCGACGTTCCGCACACGACCACGCACGATCCCGACGAGATCGCATCCGCGCTCGCCGCGATCGGCGCGGGCTTCGAACGTTGGACCTCCCACACATCGGTGCGGCCCGGCGACGATCCCGCGGCGGTGCTCGCGGCCTACCGGGCCGACGTCGATCGCATCCGCGTGTCGCGCGACCTCCCGACGGTCGACGTGGTGAGCCTCGCGCCCGACCACCCGCAGCGCGAGGCGATGCGCGCGAAGTTTCTCGACGAGCACCGACACGTCGAAGACGAGGTTCGCTTCTTCGCCGCGGGGTCGGGGCTGTTCAGTCTTCACGTCGAAGGCAGGGTGTTCGAAGTGCGTTGTGAGGCCGGTGACCTCCTCGCGGTGCCTGGCGGTACTCCCCACTGGTTCGACATGGGACCGGCGCCGAGCTTCGTCGCGATCCGCTTCTTCCGCAGCCCCGAGGGATGGGTCGGCCACTTCACCGGCTCGGACATCGCGCAGCGATTCCCGCGGCACGAGGGCTGAGCGCGTGGAGCCTCCGACGCACGTCCTCACGGACATCGAGGGCACCACGTCGTCCATCGCGTTCGTGCGCGACGTGTTGTTCCCCTACGCGCGGCGGGCGCTGCCGGGCTTCGTGCGGGCGCGCGGAAACGACCCCGAGGTGCGACGCTGGCTCGACGCGGTGGCGGCCGAGCACGCCGACGCGCGCGACGACGACGCGGCCGTCGCCCTGCTCCAGCGCTGGATCGACGAGGACCGCAAGCACACCGCCCTCAAGGCCCTCCAGGGCCTCCTCTGGAACGACGGCTACCGCGACGGCGCGTTCACCGCGCATGTCTACCCCGATGCAGTCGCCACGCTGCGCGCGTGGCACTTCGCAGGAATCCCGCTGGCCGTGTACTCCTCGGGCTCGGTGGCGGCGCAGCGGCTCTTCTTCGGTCACAGCGATGTGGGCGACCTTCGCGGGCTCTTCTCCGCGTGGTTCGACACCACGGCCGGTCCGAAGCGCGAGGCCGCGAGCTACCGCGAGATCGCGCGTCGCCTCGGGTGCAGCGCGGGTGGTCTGCTGTTTCTCTCCGACGTGGTGGAGGAGCTCGACGCCGCGCGCGCCGCCGGTCTCCGCACGGTGCTCGTCGACCGCCGCGAGGACTACCCGACGCCGCGCGACGGCGAAGCGTTGCACGGCCACCCGCGGGTGGAGCGCTTCGACGACATCGACCTGCACGTGTGCGAGGGCAGGACCTGACGCGCGACCCATGACCGGACGTCGCCGACGCCAGACGCCATGGCCCGCGATGGGTCACACGCTGGCTCCCGACGTGGGTCACGGCGATCGCCCCGATCGCACGAAACTCCCTTCAAACAAGGGCACCCCCGGCAGGGATCGAACCTGCGACCTTCGGCTTAGGAAGCCGCTGCTCTATCCACTGAGCTACGGAGGCGGAATCGCCGATCGCTTTGCACGCATCGCGACACGCTGTCAACCGCGCTCACACGCCCAGCGCCGCGCGCATGACCTCCACCGGCGCCTCGCGGCCCGTCCAGTGTCGCAACGCCGCAGCCCCCTGACGCACGAGCATCTCCGCGCCCGCGTCGGGGAGCACGCGAAGACCCGCGCGTTCGGCAGCGATCATCCACGGCGTGCGCGCGGGCACGTACACCATGTCGAAGGCCGCACACCCGTGGGCGCAGCGCGTGAGGTCGATGCCGGCGAGGAGCTCGTCCGACGACGGTCCTCCCTGCATGCCGCACGACGTCGCCTGGATCACCACCGACGCAGTCTCGAGCGCCCGCGCGCCGCCCTCTTCGCCGAATCCGTACGCGCTCGCGACGCACCCGCTCGACGCCTGCTGCGCCACGGACGCGACGCTCCATGCGTTCGCTCGCTGCCGCGCGAGCACGGTCACGCGCCGTGCGCCTGCGCCCGCCACACCCACCGCCGCCGCCCGCGCCGCGCCGCCCGCACCGAGCACCACGACCTCACCCCTCGCCGGGTCTGCGCCGTGCGCGCGCATCGCCGCGAGCAGCCCCTCGACGTCGGTGTTGTGCGCGAGGAAGCGATCCCCATGGCGCACGAGGGTGTTCACCGCGCCCACGAGACGCGTCGACGGATCGGTGCGCGCGTGCGCCATCACCGCGGTCTTGTGCGGGAGCGTGACGTTCGCGCCGTCGAAGCCCAGCGCGAGGAGTCCGTCGACCGCTGCGCCGAGCCGGTCGGGCGTCACGTCGAAGGGCACGTAGACCCCCTGCAGATCGAGGGCGTCGAGCGCCGCGCGCATCATGGCGGGCGAGCGCGAGTGGGCTACGGGGTGCCCGAGCAGGGCGAGTCGCAACATCGTTCTCTCGGCGGCGAAACGGGGTGCGCGGGCGCCGCGGGAGGCGCTCCGTCGGCCGTGCGACGCGCCGCGAGCGTACGCGGAGCCGGGGCGAGGCGCGCATCGGACACGCGCGAAACACCTTCAAAACAAGCGTCTGAAGAAAAAGTGACGAGGGCGGGAAAAGAAAGTTGACGGTCGGAGGGAGGGCGCGTAGAAACCGCC
>CAMFHP010000121.1 GCA_945952225.1 uncultured Myxococcaceae bacterium | reverse complement strand
GCGCATCGCGGGCGGTGGGCGTTCGCATCGCGGGCGATGGCCGCGCGCATCGCGGGCGATGGGCGCGCGCATCGCGGGCGATGGGCGTGCGCATCGCGGGCGATGGGCGTGCGCATCGCGGGCGATGGTCTCACCGCGCAGGACAGCGCCGTCAGTTCGCTCTGTGGCCGTCGGTTCGCGCTGTGGCCGTCGGTTCCCTCTGGTCCCCACCCTCCGCCCCACGCCCACCCTCCGCCCCGCGCCCACTGCGCGCACTCCCATGCGATCGTCGCCCCATGCGCGACACGCTCACGCTCCTGCTCTCGCCCGCGGCGCCCGATCGCTCCGCGGCGCACCCGCTCGACCGCGCGCTCGCCGCGGGACTCACGGCACCCACCGTCGGCGCGGCCTTTCTCGCGGGCTACCGCGCGGCCCTCACCGCGCTCGTTCCCGCGCTGGGCACCGTGCCCGCGGCGCTCTGCGCGAGCGAAGACGGCGGCGCCCATCCGCGCGCCATCGAGACCACGCTCACGCGCTCCGACGACGCGCTCACCCTCGATGGCACCAAGCGCTTCGTGACCGGCGCCTCCACCGCGCGCGCGCTCCTCGTGCTCGCCCACGAGGGCACCGCGCCCGACGGAACACGCCGCCTCGCCCTCGTGCGCGTCCCCGCGGCCCATCCCTCGCTCACCTGGAACCCGATGCCCGCGCTGCCCTTCGTGCCCGACGTCGACCACGCGAGCGTCACCTTCACGCAGCTCTCCGTCCCGCTGGAATCACGGCTCCCCGGTGACGGATGGACCGACTACGTCCGCCCCTTTCGCACCGTCGAAGACCTGCACGTCTGCGCCGCGATCACGGCCTTCGCGCTGCGCCACGCGCGCCGCCACGACGACCAGCGCCCCCTCGCCGAGCAGCTCGTCGCGCTCGCCCTCACGCTCCGCGCGCTCGCCGACGCAGACCCTTCGGCGCCCTCCACGCACGTCGCCCTCGCGGGATGCTTCACCACCCTCGACGCCCTCGCCCCGGCGCTCGACGCCCTCTTCGCGCGCTCGCCCGAGGTCGCGTGGAGCCGCGATCGGCGCATTCTCTCCGTGGCCCGCAGCGCCCGCGAGCAGCGGCGCGTGAAGGCCTGGGGCTCGCTGCACACATCCGACGAAGACCGCACGACGTAGAGTGCGCGCGATGTCGAGCACCGTCGTTCTCTCGCGCCGTCACTGGATGGCTGCGCTCCCCGCGGTGATCGCCGCCTGCCGCACGCGGAGCCCTTCGCCCGCGGGTGCGACGCGCATCGTGTCGTTGAGTCCTGCGACCACCGCGTGCCTCCTCGCGCTCGGTGCGGGCGCGCGTCTCGTGGGGGTGTCCGACCTGTGTGAGCTGCCCCGCGATCGGAGCGCCCTTCCGCGCCTCGGCACCATGGTGGCGCCGCGGCTCGATGCGTTGCGCGCGCTGCGTCCCGACGCGGTGGTGATGGTCGAAGGCCCCTGCCACGAAGCCTTCACCCGTGGAACGTCCCTCAGTATGGTGGCCCCGCGCATGGAGACCGTCGCCGACGTGCGCGCGGGCTTCGATCCCCTCGCCGCGCTCCTCGGAACGCCCGACGCGTCGCGCGCCCTCCGCGCCTCCCTCGACGCGCGCCTCGCACGCATCGCCCAGGCCCTCGCCGGACGCGCGCGGCCCCGTGTGGCCGTGGTGATCCGTCGCACGCCCCTCGTGCTCGCCGGACGCAACGCGTGGCTCGACGGGCTGCTCCCCCTCGCGGGCGCCGAGAACGCGGTGAGCTCATCAACCCCCTATCCCCTCGCGAGCGTCGAGCAGGTGCAGTCGTACGTGCCCGAGGTGATCGTCGACCTCTCCGGCGAGTCGCCGTCGCTGCTCGAAGCGTGGTCCGATCGCACGGCGATTCCCGCCGTGGCGAACCGTCGGGTCATCGCCTTCGTGCCCTCGTCACGGTGGCGTCAGGGACCGCACCTCGCCGACGCCGCGGCCGACCTCGCACGCGCGCTCCACCCGGGAATCTCCCTGTGATCCGCGCCTCGCGCGGCCTCGCACTCGCCGCCCTCGCGCTCGCCCTCGCGCGCCCTCGCGCGGCCCATGCGCACGCGAACTCCACCTCGTGGATCGACCTCACCGGCGAGGGACGCACGGTCACCGCCCGCGTGCGCATCGCCGCCCTCGACGTGAACGAAGCGGTGAGCGCATCACCAGGCGCGGTGCTCAACGCCGACGACCTTCGACGCCTCGGACCCGACGCGCTGCCGTACCTCCGCGCGCGGCTTCGCGTTTCGAACGCCGGTGCGCGCTGCGAACCCGACGCGGGCGAGACCTCGGTGCACCGCCGCGACGACACCGACGAACTCCACGCGACGCTGCGCTTCACCTGCGCGCGGAGCCTCGACGCGCTCACCGTCGACTACGGCCTCTTCTTCGACGTCGACCCGCGGCACCGCGGCATCGCCACCGTGCGCGCCTTCGGACGCACCGCCGCGTACGCCTTCACCGCCCGCGACCGCAGCGTGCGCTTCACCTCGGAGCGCTCCACCGCGCGCCAGCTCGCGTCGTACCTCACGCTCGGCGTGGAGCACATCGCCCTCGGCTACGACCACCTGGCCTTTCTCGCCGGGCTGCTCCTCGCGCTCGGCGAAGGCTCGACCCGCGAGGCCCTCCGCGACGCGCTTCGCATGGTCACGGCCTTCACCCTCGCGCACTCGATCACGCTCGTGGGCACCGCGCTCGCGTGGTTCACCGCGCCCGCCTCGCTCGTCGAGCCCGCCATCGCGGCCTCCATCGCCTGGATCGCCGTCGAGAACCTCGCGCGCCCCACACACCGGCACCGCGCGACGGTGACCTTCGCCTTCGGGCTCGTGCACGGATTCGGCTTCGCCGATGTGCTCGCCGAGCAGGGCCTCCCCGCCCGCGCGACGGTGGCCTCGCTCCTCGCGTTCAACGGCGGCGTCGAGCTCGGGCAGCTCGCGTTCATGCTCGTCGCGGCGCCCGTGATCGCGGCGCTCGTGGCCGTGGTGGGCCGTGACCGCTACCGCGCGCGGGTGTTGCGACCGGCGAGCGCGGTGCTGGCGGTGTTCGCCGTGCTCTGGTTCGTCGAGCGCGTGACGGGATGGCGCTTCGCGGGCGGGCGCTTCGGGTGATGTGCGGGCGGTGCAAATCTGTTCCCGCGTGAGGGTCGTAGCGACGCCTCATGGCAGGCATCGCGTGACGCGAACCGCGCTGCCCATCGGAAGGGAACACGCATGAAACGAAGCCCGAGGAACGCCCTGGCGCTCTTCGCCCTCGCCGCCGCGGCCATCACGCCGACGGTCGAGGCATCGAGCCACCGAGAGGCACCGCTCATCTCGGCCGATCCGTCGGCCGACAACACCGACCTCTACGCCTTCACGTCGCCCGACACGCCGAACACCGTGACCTTCCTCGCGATGTACATCGGGCTCGAAGAACCGGGCGGCGGACCCAACTGGCTGCGCTTCTCCGACGACGTGCTCTACGAGATCCACGTCGACAACAACGGCGACGGCAACGCCAACGACGTGGTCTACCAGTTTCGCTTCAACACCCGGTACAACCCGGGCAACACCGCGATGGGCGGCGTGGGCGGTGCAGCGGGTCCCAACGGCACGTTCTTCTACAACGTCGGCCACATCGACGGACTCCCCACGCCCGACAACTTTCACAACGCGCTCCTCGCGCAGACGATGACCGTGACCCGCGTGACGGGGAGCACCTCCACGGTGATCGGGAACAACGTGCCCGTGGCGCCTCCGTACGTGGGCCGCTTCGCGTACGGCGCCGGCGGACGCCCCGCCACCGACGACACGAACTACACCAACATCTGGCGCGCGGCCGTGACCCCGCTCACGGGCGGCGGACAGGTCTTCGCCGGCCCCACCGACGATCCCTTCTTCGTCGACCTCGGCGCGGTCTTCGACGACGTGACCTTCCGCGATTCGCTCCCGGCGGGCTCCTTCGGCAGCCGCGGCGGCGGCATCGACTACGTGGGCGGATACAACGTCCACACGATCGCGCTCCAGGTGCCCATCACGCAGCTCGTGACGGCGGCCACCACGTCGGCGATGACCGACCGCGGCAACGTCATCGGGGTGTACGCCTCGGCGAGCCGTCCGCGCGTGACCATCCGTCGCGAGTGTGTGCGCACCTCGCTGCTGGGCACCGGGGCGGGCAACACGCCGTGCTCCGAGGGCGTCGGACAGTTCGTGCAGGTGTCGCGACTGGGCATTCCGCTCGTGAACGAGGTGCTCATTCCCCTCGCGCTCAAGGACGCGTGGAACAGCGCCGACCCCACCGACGACGCCGCGGTGTTCGGGCAGTACATTCTCGCGCCCTCGCTGCCCACCTACGCGCAGGTGCTCTACGGCCCGTCGGGTGTGCGCGCCGCCGCGGGCTACATGGCCCCCACGCGCAGCCTCACGGACCTCAACGGCAACGACATGGCGCAGCTCGTGACGGGCCGCCTCGGCGCGCTCTCGCTCACGCTCACCTCGGGCCTCGTGGCGCCCACGGGAATGACCCCGGCGGACCTCCTGCGCCTCCACGTTCGCACGACGCCCACGGCGCTCCCGACGAACGTCGGCACGCCGACGCTGCCCACGGGACGCAGCCGCCTGGGCTTCGCGGGCCTCGACACGCAGGGCTTTCCCAACGGTCGCCGCCTCTTCGACGACGTGGTCGACATCGAGGAGCGCTACGTGCTCAACGGCCTCGCGCGCCCCGGCAACGCGAACCCCGCGGTGACCGACCTCACCATCAACGCCATTCCCTTCGGCGACGGCGTCGAGGGCAACGACGTGCCGTACCGCGCGGCCTTTCCCTTCGTGCCCATTCCCCTCCGCGGCGACGCGGCGCTCGTGCACCGCAGCGAGCCCACGCACCCGTAACACATCCGTCTCGCGCGCAGCCGCGTAGGACGCGCGATGCGCTGCTCCCTCCCGCTCGCCGCTGTCTTCGTGCTCCTCGGCTGCGAGCGCGCTCCCCGCGATCCCGCGTCTCCCGCCACCACCACCCCCGCGACCGTCGACGCGCGCGTCGATCCGCCGACGCTGCCCACGGCGCTCGTCGCCGTGCCCGGTGACGGCCCCACGGAGCGCGCCCTCCGCGACGCGCAGGCCTCCGTGCGACGCAACCCCGGACGCCCGCGCCCGCTGCTCCAGCTCGCGCAGCTCTACGTGCGCAAGGCCCGCGAGTCGTCGGACCCGGGCTTCTACGCGCAGGCCGACGAGTGCGTCTCTGAAGCGCTGCGCTACGCCCCCGACGACCTCGCGGCCCTCCAGGTGCGCGGCCTGGTCTTCATGCAGGACCACCGCTTCGCCGATGCAAAACAGCTCGCCGAGCGCTCCCTCGCGCGCGCGCCGCAGCAGCCGATCTTCTGGGGGCTCCTCGGCGACGCGGAGATGGAGGTGGGCCACTACGACGCCGCCGAGCGCGCCTACCAGCGCATGATCGACCTGCGTCCGAACCTCGCGTCGTACAGCCGCGGCGCGTGGATGCGCTGGCTCCTCGGTGACGTCGACGGCGCCCTCGACCTCGCGCGCAGGGCCATCGAAGCGGGCTCACCGCGCGCCCCCGAAGAGCTCGCGTGGGCCATCGTGCAGCTGGGCAACCTGCACCTCTCGCGAGGCGACGCGCGCGAGGCCACGACGCACTTCGAAGCGGCGCTGCGGGCCTTTGCGGCGTACCCGCCGGCCCTCGACGGACGCGGTCGCGCGAAGCTCGCGCGGGGCGATGCGCGCGGTGCGATCGAAGACCTCCGCGCGGCCTCGGAGGCCTCCACCACGACGGAGCACCTCGCGCACCTCGGCGACGCCCTCGACGCCGCCGGATCGCACGACGAAGCGCGCGCCGTGTGGGCCCGCGCCGAGCGCATGGGACGCCGCTCGGACCCTCGCACCCTCGCCGCCCTCTACGCGGATCAGGCGCGCGAGACCGAAGCCGCGGTGACCCTCGCGCGCACCGAGGTCACGGCGCGTCCCGACGACGTGTACTCCCTCGATGTGCTGGCGTGGGCGCTCTTTCGCGCGGGGCGCCTCGACGAGGCCGCGGTGACCATCGACCGCGCGCGGAGGCTCCACACCCGCGAGGCGCGCTTCAGCTTTCACGCGGGCATGATCGCGGCGGCGCAGGGACACCGCGAGGCCGCCGTCACGCTGCTGCGCGAGGCCCTCACGTGGAACGCGCACTTCGATCGACGGGGTGTGGAAGAGGCCACCGCGACGCTCGCACGGCTCGGTGCGGCGCCACGGTGAAGGGATGACGGAGGGGGCTCAGGGACGGCGCACGACGAAGATCGCGCCCGCGCCGTTGGAGCCCGCGGCCTCGTCGGCGACGGACCACAGGTCGGCGCGTTGCGCGCGGTGCAATCCGCGGGGGGCGACCATGCCCATGGAGAGTTCCGCGGGGGCCGAGGCGCGGCCGTCGGAGCCCACGAAGGTGAGGAGCGCGGGCCCCGCCGACGAGCGTCCGCTCACGAGCAGCGCGCGGTTGTCGAGCGCGTAGCCCACCCCCGCGGGAAAGCGCGCGCGGAGGCCGCCGACGAACTCGGTGCCCGTCGCGCCGCCCACGGTGAGCACGGTGCCCGACGTGGGTCCGCCGCGGCGATGGTCGAAGACCGCGAGCACACCGCCCGCGCCCTCGCTCACGCCGATGGGATCTTGCAGCGCACCGCCCACGGCCGTCGCCGCACCGCCGCCGCGCGCCATGCGGAACACCCCGCGCGTCGAGCCCGTCGCGCCGCGCTGCACCGCGGTCACGAGCAGCGAGGCTCCATCCGCGGAGACGGCGATCGACGAGGGCGCCGCGAGCGATGCGTCGAGCGACACGGCGGTGGGCGCTCCCCCCGTGGCCGGGAGCGAGAACAGCGCGCCGACACCGCGCGTGGTGCCGCGCGTCGCCGAGAGGTCGGCCACGTAGAGCGTCGCGTCGTCGTTGGCGATGGCGATGCCCACGGGGAACTCCATGCCGCCGCCCATCGCGAGCACCGTGGGCGTCGCGGGCGCAGCGCCCACCGCGGGCACGTCGGCGCGAAACACCGCGGGCTGTCCCGTGGCGGTCATGGCCGTGAAGAACACCGCAGTGCCCGCCGCGTTGAGCACGGCGTCGGAGGGGCGCACGCAGACCGTTCCGCACTCGGCGACGACGCGCACGAGCGGCGGAGGACCGGCATCGGGCGTCACGTCGGGGGTCACGTCGGCGGGCGCATCGACGGCGGCGTCGGTGACATCGGGCGTCACGTCGGCGGGCACATCGGGGGTCACGTCGGGGGTGACGTCGGGGGTGACGTCGGCGACCACGTCGGGCTGCACATCGGCGGCCGGGAGATCCGCCGCGGCGTCCTGGCGTCCGACGACGGATGCGCCGTTGTCGCAGGCCGCGAGGGCCATGGCGACGGCGCAGGCCCACGTTCTGTTGCTGGTCTTCACAGTCACTCCTCCGCACCGCGTTGGAACCGCTCGTGATGCGGGTACGGCTTCGAAGCGCGCACCCCATCCGTCGACGGCCTACGACGGGCGCGCGCCCGCGGATTTCGCGCGGCGCAGGGCGCGCGACGATTGTGCGACGTGCGGTGGGAGACGGAGGGAGACGGAGGGATCAGTGCGCGGCCGCGGACTTCGAAGCGGGCTTCGCGTTCCACACGCGGAGGGCGAGCACGAAGCCGATGATCGCGACGGGGAGGATCGCGGCGGGCCACGTCCACCAGTTGGCGGGGTCGCGCTTGAGGGCGGGGTCTTCGGGCAGCACGTGCTTCAACACCAGCGCTTCGAGGGCCACGCCGAGGTACACAAAACCGTCGATGAGGCCCACGGCGATGCCCGTGTTCTTCTTGCCGCCGAAGTCCATCGAGGCCGTGCCCGAGAGCATGCCGTGCACGCCGATGATGGCGAGCGACATGAGCACCACGACCCACCCGATGAGCGGCGTCGAGAGCGTCACGAACATCAGCAGCGCGCCGAAGATCATCACGCCGTAGAGCACCGCCGACACGGGCCCGCGCCGCGACTGGAACACCCGGTCGGAGATCACGCCCGCCACCATGCCGCCGAGGATGCCCGCGACGCAGTTGAGCATGCCCCAGTGGTCGTGCACGAAGTCGCTCGTGAGCGCGTGGCCCGCGGCCGCCGCCTCGCGGATCTGCGCGGCGGTGTGCACGCGGCCCAGGTCCTTCGCGAAGGGCTTGTAGTACTGAAGAATCGAGTTGCGGAGGTACCCGCTGCAGAACTCGATGAGCGCGATCGTGAGGATCGCGGGGTTCGAGAGCATCTTCTTCGCGACCTGGAACACCGGCGTCGGCGCGCCGTTGCTGTCGTCGCTCGAGGTCGCGTCACCGAGATCGAAATCCGCGTGGCCCGCCTCGCCCGGCGTGTTCTTCACGAACACCGAATCGAGGCCCGCGAAGACCAGCAGGATCGCCGCGGGGATGAAGAACACCCACTGCACCGGCGCGTTCTCGAGGATCAGCTTGCACCAGTCGAAGGCGAAGTAGAGACCCAACGAGATGAGCACGCCGAAGATGCCGCCGAAGGTGCCGCGCTCACGAAGGTGGAACCACGCCGAGTTCACCTTCACGATCGAGACGGCCCCGAAGCTCTGGAAGTACATGTTCGCGGCGTAGAGCACGCTGAACAGCGTCACGAGCTCGGGGTGTCCGCCGTGTTGCGGCGTGACCCCGGTGACCATCACGCCCATCACCACGTTCACCAGCGCCGCGCCGAGGGCCGCCGCGAGGATCGTGGCCTTGCCGCCGAAGCGGTCGGTGAGCGGGCCGTTGATCACGAACGACACGCCGTACGCGAGCGTTCCCCAGGCGTAGATCGACGAGAACTGCGACTTCTCGAACACCGGCCCGATGATCGAGTTGAGGTTGTACCGGGCCATGTAGAGGAACGCGTACGTGAGCCCCACGGGCAACCAGTTGGTCACGCGACGGCGGATGTACGCAGGGGAGTGCCCGAGGTCGACCTTCGGCAGGCGAGAGATCACCGCCGCGATGACCGCGAGGAGCACGAGAATGGGGAGGAGTTCCTGGAGCCAGGGAGGCATGTGCGTGGTACCCGCGCGGAGCATCGCATGGGGCTCTGCGCGGTCGGAAGTTCCATCGCCGTGACCGCGGGCGCCGTTGGAACCGTCGACGTTTGCGCGCCGCGCACCGCGGGGATTGAAGTACCGTCCCGCGCGTGAGCGACCATCCCCTGCAGAAGATCCTCGACGACATCGAGCGCCGCCGCGCCGAGCGCCCCGTCGTGATCTTCGACCTCGACGGCACCCTCTACGACAACCGCCCCCGCACCCTGCGCATCCTGCACGCCTTCGCCGCGAGCCTGGAGCACGAGCACGCCCGCGACGCCGCGGTGATCCGCTCGCTCGCCGTCGATGATCTCAAGTACCTCATCGACGACTCGCTCTCGCCCTACAACGTGAAGCCCGAGGTGATCGAGCGCGCGAAGAAGGCCTGGTTCTCGCGCTTCTTCACCGACACCGCGTGCGCCGACGACGTGCCCGTGCGCGGCGCCGTTCCCTTCGCGCGGGCCTGCTACAACCGCGGCGCGACGGTGGTGTACCTCACGGGACGCGACATTCCCGGCATGCTCATGGGCACCGTGCGCACGCTCCGCGACGACGGCTTTCCCATCGGCGTTCCGCGCGTCGAGCTGGTGTTCAAGCCCCGCTTCGAAGACAACGACCACGCCTTCAAGGTCGCCTCCCTCGACGCGATGGACGAACTCGGCACCGTCATCGCCACCTTCGAGAACGAGCCTGGCAACTGCAACATGTTCCACCGCCGCTGGCCCGCCTCGTACGCCGTGCTCGTGACCACGCAGCACGCGCCCGGCGCGCCGCCGCTTGAGAGCGCGTGCATCCGCGTCGCGCACTTCGACCACCCGTAGTCTCGGTCTCCCTCCTCACCTCCAACCTCTGCGCACGGGCACCGTCTCCATGACCGACGGCATCCGCATCGAGAAGCTCCGCAAGGTGTGGCCCGACGGGTCCGTCGGCCTCGACGACCTTGACCTCACCATTCCGCCCGGCGAGTTCGTGGCGATCCTCGGCCGCTCGGGCGCGGGCAAGAGCACCCTGCTCCGCACGGCCGCGCGGCTCATCGAGCCCACCGCCGGGCGCGTGACCGTCGGCGGCGTCGACGTCACCCACGCCACGGGCCGCGCGCTCTACCAGGCGAGGGCCCGCGTGGGATTCGTCTTTCAACAGTTCAACCTCGTGCGGTCGTACAGCGCCCTCGACAACGTGCTCGTCGCGCGCATGGCGCACACCTCCTGGCTCCGCGGCCTCGTCGGCCTCTGGAGCGACCGCGACCGCGACGTGGCCCGGCGGTGCCTCGCCGACGTCGGACTCGCCGAGAAGCTCGACGCGCCCGCCCGCGAGCTCTCGGGCGGACAACAACAGCGCGTGGCCATCGCGCGCGCCTTCGCGCAGGAGCCCGCGGCCCTCTTCGCCGACGAGCCCACGGCCTCCCTCGACCCGCAGCTCGCGGCCGTCGTGCTCGATCTGCTCAAGCGCTACGGCACCGAGAAGCGCGTGCCCGTGCTGGTCAACGTGCACACCCTCGAACACGCGAAGAAGTACGCCGACCGCGTCATCGGCATGAAGCGCGGACGCCTCGTGCACGACGGGCCCGCGAGCGCCCTCGACGAGGCCACCGTCGCGAAGATCTACGACCTCGACGCCCCCGCCGGAGCCCGCGCGTGAGCCCCCGCCCCACGCCCCCCTTCGCCCGCGCGCTGGCCCTTCTGGTGTGCCTCGCGGCGCTCGTCGTCGCGCCCTTCACGGCCGCGGCGCAACCGCATCCCGAAGCGCCCACGGCCGCGCCCGAGCCCATTCCCGACGAGCTCGTGCTGGGCTTCAACCCCGCGGAGAACGCGCAGACGCTCCAACGTTCGGCCGATGAGCTCGCGCACGCGCTCTCGGAGCGCATCCACATTCCGGTGCGCGCCACGGTGACGCTCGACTACACCACGCTGGTCGAGTCGATGCGCTCGGGGCACGTGCACCTCGGATGGCTCACGCCCTCGCCCCTCGTGCTCGCCGAGCGCCTCTTCGGCGTGCGCGTGCTGCTCACCCAGGTGCGCCGCGGAAAGCCCACGTACTACTCGGCCCTCGTCGTGCGCGACGACAGCCGCTTCCACTCCCTCGACGACCTGCGCGGCGCCTCGATCGCGTGGGTCGACCCCACGAGCACGAGCGGCTACGTGATCCCGCGCTACCTCGTGCTCCAGCGCGGACTCGACCCGTCGCACTTCTTCGCGCGTCAGGTGTTCGCGGGCCAGCACGACGCCGCCGTGATCGCCGTGCAGCGCGGCCAGGTCGACGCCGCCGCCGTGTGGGCCGATCCGCCCGAGGAGCACACCGGCGCATGGACGCGCTACCTCGCGCACCGTCCCGGTCCGCGGCTGCGTCCGTTGCTGTACTCGCCGCCGGTGCCGAGCGACGCGATCGCGACGACGGAGACCTTCGCGCGCACGCACCCGCTGTTGATCCGCAACGTGTCGGCGGCGCTGGTCTCGCTCGGGCAGAGCGAAGAGGGGCGGCAGATCCTTCGGCGGCTCAACAGCACCGACGGCTTCGTGCCCACCGACGCGGCCGCGTACGACATCGTGCGCAGGGCGTTTCGTGCGACGCGCGACGAGCAGACGCGGTCACGCTCGGGACGCTTCGATCACCCCGAGCACGTCACGGTCTTCGCGGCGCTGCTGGTGCTCACGCTCGCCCTCGGGCTCGGAGTGCTGAAGAAGCATCCGCGGGCGCAGCGCGTGGCCGCGTGGACGCTCTTCGCCGCCGCGCTCGTGTGGAGCGCGCAGGCCGCGAGGCTCCCGCCCGGTGACTTTCTCCGCGGCTGGCGCGACATCGGGAACTTCGTCCGGGGGATGTTTCCCCCCGACACGCGCGTGGTCGCCGAGGTGCTCGAAGCCACGGTGCTCACGATCCGCCTCGCGCTCGTGGGCACGGTGGTGGGCGTGCCCTTCGCGTTCGCGCTGGGCCTCCTCGCGGCCGAGAACGTGAACCCCATCGCGTGGCTCCGTCGCGCGGCGCGCTTCGCGGCGAACCTCAACCGCTCCATCGACCTGCTCATCGTGGGGCTCATTCTCGTGAGCGCGTACGGACCGGGCGCGTTCCCCGGTGTGGGCGCGCTGGCGATCCACACCGTGGGCTCGCTGGGCAAGCAGTTCTACGAGACCCTCGAAACCATGGACCCCGGTCCCGTCGAGGCCATGTGGTCCGTGGGCGGCACGCGGCTCCAGACCATCCGCTGGGGGATCTGGCCGCAGTTCGTTCCGCACTTCGTCTCGCAGTCGCTGTTCCGCTTCGAACTCAACGTGCGCGGCGCCGTGGTGCTCGGGCTCGTGGGCGCGCAGGGCATCGGCTTCCTGCTCCAGACGTACATGCGCGGGGCCGAGTACGCGAAGGTCACCGTGGTGATCGCCGCCATCGTGGTGCTCGTGATGGGCCTCGACGCCGTGTCGTCTCGCCTGCGCCGCGACGCGCGCTGAACCGCGATTCAGTTCATTCCCTTCACCCGCTTCACGGCGGCGCCGTGGGCGCGATCGTGGTGACGCCCGCGCCCCACCAGGCCTGCGACGTGCGCATCTGCACGGTGGCGCGTCCCGTGTCGGGCGCGAGGGTCACGAACTCGCCGTTCGACGAGAACGCGTACAGCCTCCCGCGCCAGTACCCGATGCCCCAGAGATCATCGACGCCCGTGGGGCCGACCACGGTGGTGCGTCCGCTGCGAAGGTCGACGCGCGCGAGCTGATCGCCGCCGCCCTGCTTCACGATGGCCCACGTGTCGGCCGTCGCGATGGAGACCAGGTCGCCGCTCGACGCGAGGCCGCCGTACGAGCCGAGCCGCTGCACGCGCCCGTCGCTGGTGTTGACCACGAAGTAGTCGCCGCTGCCCGCCACGGCCACGAGCACCTCGGTCGACGGACTCAACACACCGGCGGGTACGAAGGTCAGTCCGTTGTACATTCCCTGGAGGGGCGACACGAGGGTGCAGCGCGCGCTCG
Organism: uncultured Myxococcaceae bacterium; assembly: GCA_945952225.1. Classification (GTDB taxonomy): domain Bacteria; phylum Myxococcota_A; class Polyangia; order Polyangiales; genus CAISKJ01. The sequence goes on along the minus strand of CAMFHP010000121.1, from coordinate 12,609 downwards.
TGGTGTCGATGCGGTAGATCGCGTTGAAGGTGATGCCCCAGAGCTCGCCCGCGGCGTTGACGGCCACGTCGGTCATCTCGTGGTTCTGTCCGTCGTCGGTGAAGGTGAAGGCCCCGACGCGCGAGACCGTGAGCGTGCGCGGATCGAGGCGGTAGAGTTCGCCCGCGGTGTTCGCGTACACGAGCACGTCGTCGAGCGCGGCCGCGTCGACGGGCGGGCGATCCACCGGGGTCACGTCGAAGGTCGGTCGCGCGGCGTCGTCGGTGACCGCCGCGTCGACGGTGGACGCGTCGCGCGCGGGCGGCGCGGTGAAGGTCGTGGGCTCCGCCGCGCAGGCCGCGAGGAGCGCGAAGGGCGCGAGGTGAAGGGATCGCAGGGGTCGCACGCGGGAGGTTGTAACGCAGCCCGCGGCGCCGACGCGAACGCGCGGCTCTCGCCCGCGCGAAGAGGTCACACCACCCCGCGCACGGGCACGGTGAACGCGAACACCACGAGGTCGTCGGCGGGCGGTTCGAGCCAGATGTGTCCGCCGAGGCTGCGCACGCAGTCGTACGCGATGGCGAGCCCGAGGCCGTGCGACGAGCGCGGTCCCTCGCCGCGCGCGCGACGGAGAAAGAGCCGCTCGCGGAGCTCGGGGCTCGGGGCCTCGCCCACGTTGTGCACCGACACCTCGACGAAGCCGCTGTCGTCGCTCGGGAGCATCGGCGACGAGCGGAGGAACACGGTCATTCCACGCCGCGCAGACTGGGCCGCGAAGGGCGCCACGCCCGCGTCGCGACGGAGCCGCGCGCGCACGGTGACCACGGTGTTGGGCCGACCGAACTTCACGGCGTTGAAGAGCAGGTTGTCGAGCACCACGACGAGGCGCTCTTCGAAGCTCTCCAGCATCGGGAGCTCGCCCTCGACCACGACGCGCAGTCGGATGTTGCGACGCCGCGCGAGCGAGCCGTGGGCGCGCGCGCACTGTTCGAGCAGCGCGGCCAGGTCGACGGACTTCGGCTGCTCGCGCGACACATCCCCTTCGAGGCGGTCGAGCATGAGGGCCCAGTCGGTCATGCGGGTGGCGTAGTCGGTGGCGCTGCGAACCTCGGTGGCGCACTCCACGGCCGATCCCTCGGGGTCTTCGAGGATGAACTCCGCGTTGGCCCGGGTGATGGTCATGTGGTTGCGGAGGTCGTGCATCATCCACGCGAGGAGGTCGCGGCGGTAGCGCAGCTCTTCGAAGAGCCGCGCGTTGTCGACGGCCACGCCCACGAGCGTGCCGATCGCGCGGAGGGTCTCGGTCTGCATCCGCGCCTCGTCGCCGCCCGTGGCCGTCGAGTCGACGTAGAGCAGGCCCACGAGGGCGCCGCGTACGGTCACGGGCACACACACGATGAGCTGCAACCCGAACGACCGCATGCTCTCGGTGATCGACGCGTCGGGGAACATCGTCGACGTGCGGATCACCACGTCGCGGTCGCGCATCACGTCGGCGAGCACCGACTGGCTCACGGGCAGCGGCGCCGGAGGCCCCTCCCACGGGAGGTTGTGCGTCACCGCGTGCTCGATCTCGCCGCGCGCGTCGAGCAGCGCGAAGAGCGCACGCTCGGCCCGCAGCAGCGTGACCACACGATCGAGCACCATCGGAACGAGCCGCGAGAGCTGGAGCGTCGCCGCGAACTGCTTCGCGACCTCCAACAACACGCGCTCACCGGCCGCGTTGCGCGACTCCATTTCCCCGCTGAACCTCCGTGGTCATGTCACCGAAAACCGTCGCGACCGTCAATCCCGCGCGCGCACGGTGAGGCCGTCGCCACCAATCACACATCGCACGCTCCGCTGGTCATCGCGATAGACCTCGCGCACTTCGCGCAGATGGATCATCGCCCCCTGCGCGCCCGCCACGCAGGCCGCGCCATGACGGGCCGCGAGCGCGGTGAGCTGTGCAACTTCCACACGTTCGGGCGGCGTGCGCAACACCCGTGCGACGGGAAGCTCGCTCAGGGTCTCGACCGTCCCTTCATCGACGAGGGCCACGCCCGTCGCGCCGAGGTGCGTGCGAAGCGCCGCCGCGGTGTTCCGCTCGGAGACGAAGGCCTCGCGCGCATGACCGTGGAGCAGCCCCGCGCGCTTGAGCGTGCGGGCCTTCGCGTAGCGCGCCGTGAACACCGCGAGCAGCGCCGCCATCACCGCGCACCCCAGCCGCACACGGCCCCGCGAGAGCCGCTCGCCCACCCACGACGCGGGCAGCACCACGCCCGCCGCGAAGGCCGTCGCATACGCGGGAACCACCACGGAGAAGTGCCGCTCCAGCCCGAGGTTCGTGCGCGCGACCCACACCGCGGTGATGAACGCGAGCATCGCCGACGAGACCGCCACGAGCGCGCGCGGCCCTCGCACCACGAGCCACACGGCGCCCGGAACAACCCACCAGAGCCACGCCCGCACCGAGAGAAAGGGAACGGTCACCGCATACCAGCGCCACGGGTGTTCGAGCTTCGGGAGCGCCCTGCGATCGAAGCCGAATCGCCCCCACGCGTCGGCCACCCACGCGCGATTCTGATGCACGAAGCCCAGCCACTCGCCCGTCGACGCGCGATGCGCGATCACCCACGCGCCCACCACCAGCGCGGGCACCGCCCACGCGCGCGCCACACGCCACGCGCGGTTCTCGCGACCGCCCAGCAGCGCGAACACGGGCAGCAGCGCCCAGGCCTCGTACCGGAGCATCACCGCGAGCGAGAGGCACAGCGCGACGAGCCCCGTGGCGCGACGCATCCACGCCCACACGGCGCCGAGCACGAGGAGCTGGAACATCGCCTCGGGCTCCCCCGACGCGCCCGCCGAGAGGTTCTGCGGCCACAGCGCGAGCGACACCCCCGCGGCCCAGGGCATCACCGACTCGGCCCGCGCGAGCCACGAGAGGTCCGTGTGCTTCACGCCATCGCGCACGACGAGGGCGAGCACCACGCTCGACGCCGCGGCGCACAGCACACTCCACGCGCGCACCGCGACGAGGCCGCCGTGGAGGGCGTAGGCCGCGAGGTCGACGAGGTGCCAGAGCGGGAGCCAGACCCAGTGGAGCCCGAGGTCGGTGGGGCGCGCGACGAGCTGTCGGGCGATGAAGAAGTGGGCGTACGCGTCGACGTCGGGGTCGGGTCCCGCGCGCACGATGCCCACGCGGAGCCACGTGGCCCAGGCGACCGCGAGCGCGAGGGCGGCGGGACCCGCGAAGCGCCAGCGTCCCGCGCTCACCTCACACGTCGATGTGGCGGAGCTTCATCTGCACGTCGCTCGACCAGTGGTTGGCGAACGCGCGCACGCAGGTGGAGAGGTAGCGGTCGTAGTCGTCGAAGACCTGATCGCCCCAGGTCTTGCGGATGTGGGCTTCGTGCATGCGCATGCGACGGAGCCACTCGGCGGTGGTCTTGCCGTAGTGCGTGCGGCGGGTCTTGAGCTCCACGATCTCCCAGTAGGGATTCACCGCGGCGACGAGCTCTTCGAGGCGGGGGTTGAGACCGCCGGGAAAGATCACGTCGGCCGTGAACTTCAGGTCCGCGATGTCGGCGCGCGTGCGCGGCACGCGGTTGCGCAGAATCGCCTGGAAACCGAAGTACCCGCCGGGCTTCACCCACTCCGCGGTCTTGCGGAAGTACTCGCGGTAGATCTCGATGGCCATGCCCTTGTTCGCCTGATCGGGCGAGCACAGGTGGTCGATCATCTCGATGGAGATGAGCCCGTCGTACTTCTCCGCGGGCTTGTAGTCCCGGTAGTCGACGCACCAGGCCTTGAGGTTCGGGATCTTGCGCGCGTTGATCTCTTCGAACTGGGCCGACGAGAGGGTGATCCCGTGGGCCTCCTTGATGCCGCGCTGCACGACGTATTCGAGGTTGGCGCCCCAGCCGCAGCCGATGTCGAGCACGGTCTTCTCGGGCGAGAGTTCCGCGAAGTCGTAGAGGATGCGCGACTTGTTGACCTGGGCCTGTTCGAGCGTCTCGTTCTCGTGTTCGAAGACGGCCGACGTGTAGTGCATCCGCTCGTCGAGCCAGAGCCGGAAGAACTCGTTGGACACGTCGTAGGAGACCTCGACCTCGCGCTGCGTAGACGTCACGTCGGCACCTCTCTCAGACCGGGCCTCTGCCCGGAAGCGGTGCGGTGCCTACCGCGTCGCCGCGTCCGTCGTCAATGCCCGCCGCCGCGTGCGTAGACCCCGACGCCGCCGCGTCGCGCGCTTCGCACTCAGCGCGGACGGAACGCCATGCAGGCCGTGCGAAACAGCTCCTGATCGCGCAGCGCCGTGAGCACATCGACGAGCCGCTGCACGCCCGTGGGAATGGCCATGCAGCCCGTGCCTCCGCCATCGCGACACGTGGTGCCCACGAGCACGCGCGCGCCGTCGATCTCGATGGAGAACACCTGCCCATCCATGGGCCTCGGATCGCCGCCGTAGAGCACCTCGCGCGAGGGCATTCCGCGCGCGAAGCCGAAGGCCGCGGTCACGTCGCGCGCCGCGAGCGCCGCGGTCACCTCGCCCACGTCGACCTGCTCCGCGGTGTTGCAACCGGGCAGCGTGGTCTCGCACATCGCGCTCACCGTACTTCCGTTCGAACGCGAGGCCGCGAAGACCGCAGGCGCGCGCAGGGTGAACGTGTCGGTGAAGGCCACGAGGCCCCCGTTGAGTCCGAAGCGCACCTCCGAGGCAAGGGTCGCCACACAGGGCGCGTCGCTCGTCGCATCGGGGGTGACCGTGGCGTCGGTGAGGTCGAGCACCTCGGGCGTCGAGCGGTCGGCCACCGCGCGGTCGGCGAGCGCGTCGAGCGAGGGAAGGCCCGCGTCGGTGCGCGGAACATCCTCGGCGGTGAAGGGCGTCGGGTCGCTGCCGCAGCCTGCGATCAGTGCCGCGGCGGAGAAGAGAAGACGTGCGCCAGGTCGCATGGTGCGCGACGGTACACCATCGCGCGGACGGGGATCACCTCACGCCGAGCGGGGCCACGTGGCCGCGGGCGATCCGTCGAGGGGCGTGTGCTTCGGGTTCGACGACACGTGCACGCGGAGCCGCGCGAGCAGCGGCGCCACGCCGTCGGGCGAGAGGGTGTTCACCGCCACGCCGCCGTTCGCACGGGCCAGCGCGAAGGCCACGCCGGGCGGCGCCGCGTCGCTCTTGTTGAACACCATGAGCCGCGGAATCGAGCCGAGGTCGAGCTCGCCGAGCAGCGCCTCCGTGGTCTCGATGTGGTCTTCGAAGCGCGGGTCCGACGCGTCGATGACGTGGAGGATGAGATCCGCGTCGGCGGCCTCTTCGAAGGTCGCGCGAAAGGCCGCGACGAGGTCCTTCGGGAGGTCGCGGATGAAGCCCACCGTGTCGGTGATCACCACCTCGTGACCGCGCGCGCCCTGCTCGGCCTCCTCGACGGAGGGTTCGAGCCACAGGCGCCGCGAGCGCGGATCGAGCGTGGCGAAGAGCTTGTCTTCCGCGAGCACGTCGGCGTTCGTGAGCGTGTTGAGCAGCGTGCTCTTGCCCGCGTTGGTGTACCCCACGAGCGCCGCCACGAAGACCCCCGAGCGCGTGCGCCGCGCGCGCCGTTGACGCCGTTGCGCGCCGAGCTCCTTGAGCTGCGCCTCGAGGTGCGTGATGCGGTCGCGGGCGCGACGCCCTGCGATTTCGAGCTTCGTCTCACCCGGTCCTCGCCCGCCGATGCCGCCCGAGAGGCGCGAGAGCGAGTCGTCTTTCTGCCCGAGCCGCGGGAGCATGTACTTGAGCTGCGCGAGCTCGACCTGGAGCTTGCCGTCACGGCTCTCGGCGCGCTGCGCGAAGATGTCGAGAATGAGCTGCGTGCGGTCGATAACCTTGAGGTCCGTGTGCGCCGCGATGGCCGCCGCCTGCGAGGGCGAGAGGTTGCGATCGAAGATGAGAAGCTCCGCGTCGCGCTGCATCGCGCGCAGCACCACGTCATCGAGCTTGCCGCGACCGAGCACGTACTTCGGATCCACCTGGTCGCGCACCTGCGTGACCTCATCGACCACGAGCACCCCCGCGGTGCGGGCCAGCTCGCGGAGCTCGCGCATCGAGTCTTCGACCATGCCCGCGCGGCGCTTGTCGCTCACGTGCACGAGCATCGCGCGGCCCGCCGACGGGGCCACCTCGCGGGCGTTCGAGACCCGCGCGAACTCGCCTTCGAGCGCGCGCATCGTGGCCGCGAAATCCGTGTCGAGGCGGTGGTGCGGAACGGGCCCCTCCTCGCGCCACAGGCGCCCCTCGGGGTTCTCGGGCAGCAGGTGGGCCCAGTGCACCGCGCCCGGCGAGCCGTCGTCGCCGACCTGCACCGCGGCCACGACGTCGAGGCGCAGGCGCGAGAGGTCGACGAGGTCGTCGTGCGTGAGGGGCTCGCCGCGCAGGTGCGTGTGCACGAGACGCAGCGCCCGAAAGCGCCCGTTGGCCGCGCGCAGGCGCCCCACGTCGGGGAGCATGAGCTTCGAAGCGTCGCCCACGATGACGTGCTCGATCGCGCCCGAGCGATGCACCATCACGCCGACCTGACGGCCCGTGGCGTGCGACGCTTCGGCGAGGGAGCGGAGGAGTTCGACGGAGGCGATGCGGTCGGAGGGGACGCGGCGGCGGTAGATGCGCTCGAGCGTGCGGATGTCACTCGGCGAAAGGCCCGTGGTGTTGCCGTGGATTTCGATGGGGCACCTCCGTCGCGTACCGTACGACGAAGACCGCGCGGAGGCCCACAAAAGCGCGAGGCGCGAGGGCTCTGTGAGGAGACCGTGACAGCGCCGTCACACCGCGCGGTGCTGTTCGAGCAGCGCGCGCATGTCGTCGGGAATGGCGACAGAACCGAGCTCGCGGAGGTGCGCGGTCACCACGACCTGACGGACCTCGGCGCACACGACCCCGTCGTCGCGGCGCGCGAGGCGGTGATGAAACGTGACGCTCTTCGTGCCGAGCTTCTCGACGGTCACGTCGATGAGGGCCACGTCGCCGTAACGGAGCGGCGCGCGGTAGTCGATCTCGACACGCACCGACGGAATGCCCACGTCGCGGTGATTGATGAGATGCGCGTAGCCGCCTGGGAGCGCGCCGAAAAAAGCTTCGAGCGCGTCGTGGCAGTATTCGAGGTAGCGGGCGAAGAAGACGATGCGCGCGGCATCGACCTCGGCGAAGCGGACGGGCCTCTCGTAGCGGAACATCGCGGGCGCGTACCGTCGTCGGGGGCCCTGCGATTTGCAACGGAATAGCCCCGCGCGACGGCCGGTTACGCGCGCGACTCGCACCCCGTGTGGACTCGTTGACACCTCGGGGTCGCTGAGTACGATCCGCGCGCCGCAGGGCCCATGCGCCCGGTGCCGTGCCGTGATTCCGCTGCGATTCCGGCGGGATACATCGGCCCGATGGCACGGACGTGCGGGGCGCATCGGGTGGCGGCACCGCCGCGGATCACTGGGGATCTGCGACGGCGATGACAACAGGGAAACGGCTGCAAACAGACCAAATGGCGAGGCGATGGCCACAGACGTGATGATCGAGGCGCGCGACCTGACGAAGATCTACGGGACGCAACGCGCCGTCGACAAGCTGAACTTCGAGATCCGTCGCGGCGAGATCGTGGGCTTTCTCGGGCCGAACGGCGCGGGCAAGTCGACCACGATGAAGATCCTGACGTGCTTCATCGCGCCCACCGAGGGCACGGCGAAGATCGGCGGGCACGACGTCTTCAACGACCCGTTGGCGGTGCGCTCGGTGCTCGGATACCTCCCGCAGCGCGCGGCGCTGTACCCCGAGATGGGCGTGGTCGAGTACCTGGAGTTCGCCGCGGAGCTGCGCGCGATTCCGAAGAGCGAGCGCCGCGAGCGGATCAAGAAGGTCGTGAAGATCTGCGGGCTCGAAGAGGCGCTGCGCAAGGAGATCGGGCAGCTCTCGTACGGCTACCGCCAGCGCGTCGGGCTCGCGCAGGCGCTCATCCACGACCCGCCGATTCTCATTCTCGACGAGCCGACGGCGGACCTCGACCCGAACGAGAGCGCCGAGGTGATCGAATACATCAAGGCCATCGGCAAGACGCGCACGGTGATGCTCTCGACCCACGACCTCAGCGAGGTGAAGGCGAGCTGCGCGCGCGTGCTGATCGTGAACCGCGGGAAGATCGTGGCCGACGGCGCGCCCGATGAGCTCGCCGCGAAGTCGGGCCGCGTGCGCTACGTGATCGGCATCGATGAGAAGCAGGGGCTCAAGGGCGCGAAGGCCCCCGAGAGCGTGGGCGAGGTGCTCAAGGCGCTCGAAGGAGTGGTCAAGGGCGGCACCGCGAAGGAGCTCACGAGCGATGACAAGGCCCACGTGGTCGAGGTGACCGCCGCGGGCGGCGACGACCACCGCCGAGAGTTCTTTCAGCTCGCCGTCGACAAGGGGTGGAACCTGCTGGAGCTGCGCCGCGAGGCCCTGCAGCTCGAAGAGGTGTTCCGCCAGCTCACGGTGGGCGCCGACGCGAAGAGCGCGGACAAGAGCGAATCCAAGAAGAGCACCGCGAAGGAGTGACGACCATGTCTGAGACCGCCGAAGCAGTCGCCCCGGCGGGAGCCATTCCCCGCGGCTCCACCGGGACCCCGTTCAACAACACCATGACCATCGCGAAGCGCGAGTTCGCTTCGTACTTCTCGTCTCCCCTCGGCTACATCGTGATCGGGATGTTCCTCCTGCTGGTGGGCTTCCTGGTCTTCTATCCGTTCGCGTTCCTCGTGATCGGCAAGACCTCGGTGCAGCCGCTCTTCAACGCGATCTCGTGGCTCCTGCCGCTGATCTCGCCCGCCATCGCGATGCGCACCTTCGCCGAGGAGTCCCGCACGGGCACCCTCGAGATGCTCATCACCCAGCCGGTGCGTGACGGCGAGGTGATCCTCGGCAAGTTCCTCGGCGCCGCGGGCCTCCTGGGCGTGGCCCTCGCGACGACGTTCATCTACCCGATGGTGATCTCGAAGATGGGAGAGCTCGACTGGGGCCCCGTCCTCGGCGGCTACCTCGGGCTCCTCCTCGGCGGCGCGGCGTACGTCTCCCTCGGCGTGATGGTCTCGTCGCACACGAAGGACCAGATCACCGCGTTCTTCCTCGCCTTCATCGTGGGCGCGGTGTTCTTCCTGCTCGACAAGGCCCCGATCATGTTCGGCGGCGCCGCGTCGGTGCTCGAATACCTCTGCCCCGATTACCACTTCAAGAGCATCGCCCGCGGCGTGCTCGACCTTCGCAACGTCATCTATTTCGTCTCGGTGATCTCGGTCTGCCTCCTCGCGACCGCGCGCTCGCTCGGCAGCCGGAGGTGGAACTGACCATGGAACGCCGCAGCCAGGCCCGCGTCGAATCCGGCGCCTTCGTCTTCATCGTGCTCGCAGCCCTCGTGGTGCTGAACGTGCTCGCGGTGAAGGCCTTCCACGTGCGCCTCGACCTCACGAAGCGCCGCCTCTACTCCCTCTCCGAGGGCACGAAGCGCACGCTCAACCGCCTCAACGACAACCTCACCATCACGGTCTACTGGACCCCCGACCAGCCGCCGCCCGCCAACGACGACGAGCGCCTCCTCCGCGAGCAGCTCGAGGAGTACCGCGCCGCCGGTCGCGGCCACGTCGACATCCGCTGGGTGCGCACCGACAACGACGAGCGCAAGCGCGCCGCCGAGAGCGCGTCGTGTTCGAAGCGCATCCTCCAGACGGTGCGCGAGGGACAGGCCCAGGCCGTCGAGGTCTACCGCTGCCTGACCTTCTCGTACCTCCGCTCGAACGAGCGCATCGACTTCGTGAACCCGAACGTCGAGGGCCTCGAATACGACGTCACGTCGATCATCAAGAAGATGCTCGACCCCGAGCGCGTCATCGGCTTCCTCACGGGCCACGACGAGGCGACGCCCGACAGCGCGATGCCGTACCTCTCGCGCTTCCTGCAGGAGCAGCACGCGTCGTACACCACGCGCAACATCGACCTGCACGGCGGCGAAGACGAGGTCCCCTCGGACATCAAGGGCCTCATCATCAACAACCCGACGCGCGCGATCTCCGAGCGCGAGCTCCGTCGCATCAACGCGTACCTCATGCGCGGCGGCGCGGTGGCGGTCTTCGCCGCGGGCGTGAACGTGACGGGCGACGACACGCAGCCCACGGGCGCCAACGCCGAGCACAACCTCGGTCAGCTCCTCTCGGGCTACGGCGTGAACCTCCGGCAGAACGTGATCCTCGACCCGCAGGCCTCGAGCGTGGTCGCGCAGATCCAGCAGAGCCCCGTGCGTCTGCGTCTGCTCACCTTCCCCAACATCACCGCGGCGGGCATCAACCAGTACCACGCGTCGGTGTTCCGTCTGCCCGGCATCGTGACGCCCTTCGCGTCGGCGCTCGACGTCGACCGCTCGCGCTACTGCGAGGCCCGCGACGAAGAGGAAGCCCGTACGAAGTGCGGCGACCGCCCGGCGCTGATCACCGTCGGCCGTTCGAGCGCCGAGGCCGTGACCCAGCAGGGCACCTTCGAACTCGACGTGCTCGAACTCAACATGCGCGCGCGCACCCTCTTCGGAAACGCCACGTCGCACGGCCCCTACAACGTCGCCCTCGCCCTCGTGGGACCGCTCCGCAGCGCCTTTCAGGGTGACGGCGCGGGACAGCCCACCGACGGCGGCGTGACCACGCCGATCACCGCGCCCGCGCAGGCGACGCGCGAGCGCCCGGCCCGCCTGCTCGTCGTGAGCTCGGGCAAGATGTTCAACATCGACCAGGTGCGCGAGCTCGCGCAGATCCAGGGCGGCATCCCCACGAACGTGCAGATGCTCTCGAACGTGTTCGACTGGCTCAGCCAGGACACCGACCTCCTCGCCGTGCGCGCGAAGAACGTGTCCGAGCCCGAGCTCGCCACCACGAGCGAGACGAAGAAGAACATCTTCAAGTGGGGCGCCATCCTCGGCATGCCGGCCCTCATCGGCATCCTGGGATGGGTGCTGATGGGCATGCGCGCGCGCCGTCGCGCCGAGATCGCGCTCTGAGCGCGCACCACACCTCTTCTCTTCGAACCTCACAGAAATACCCGCCATGAACTCCAAGGGAATCGGCATCGCCCTGGCCGTGCTCGCGCTCCTCGTGGGCGCCACGATCGTCGCGTACAAGCCCGACGAGCAGTCGTCGTCGTCGGCCCCCACGAACCCCTGGTCGCGCTTCGACAAGTCGCGCGTCGACCACGTCACCATCCGTCGCCCCTCGGCGCCCGCGAACCAGCAGACGCTGGAGTTCGAGCGCCAGAACGGCGCGTGGCGCATGACCTCGCCGGGCGTCGGCCCCACCGAGGCGCGCGCCCTCGAAGACCTCGTCGATCGCTTCGCGGAGATGTCCGTGGTGTCGGTCGCCGGGCGCAACGCGAGCTCGTACGAGACCTTCGAGGTCGACGACGCGCACGCCACCCGCGTGACGCTCAAGTCGGGCTCGTCGGCCCTGCTCGACGTGTTCGTGGGCACCAACATCGACGCGGGCACCGCGGTGCGCGTGCCGGGCAAGCCCGAGATCTTCCGCGTCGACCAGTCGATCAACGGCATGGTGACCCGCGCGCCCCGCGACTGGCGCGATCGGAACATCACCCACACCTCGCGCGACGAGGTCCGCGCGGTGGAGTGGTCGGGCCCCAACGGCACCTTCCGCTTCACGCGCAACGGCGACACGTGGACGCCCGCCGCGGGCACCACCGTCGACCGCCTCGACACGGCGCGCATCAACAGCCTCGTCGACACGGTGACCAACCTCCACGCGAGCGACTTCGCCGAAGCCAACGCCACCACCGGGATCTCTCCCACCTCGGCCCGCGTGACCCTCGAGCTCGCCACCGACGCGGGCGAGCAGCGCGTGGTCGTGCGCCTCGGATCGAACAGCGGCGATCAGGAAGCCTTCGCGCAGCGTGAGGGCTCCGACGTGGTGTTCCTCCTCTCGCGCTCGCAGGCCGACGCGATCGCCCCCGCGGTGTCGGCCTTCCAGGCCCCGCCGCCCTCGGACGGAGGCACCCCCGCCGACGCCACCGCCGCCGCCCCGCCCCCCGGCATGCCCGGCATGCCCGGCGCCCTCAACGCCGCCGCAGGGGCCGCGCCCGGCTCCCCGTCGATCCCGCCCGAGGTGATGGAGCAGATCCGCCGCCAGCTCGCCCAGCAGGGCGGCGGCGCGCACTGATCGCATCGCCCCGCACCGGTCGTTCCCCCACCCCGTCCGCTCCCGCCTCGCTGCTCTCCTGCCCACACCCGCACCGGCGCGCGCCTTCGCACGGCGCCCGTCGGACCGTGCGCCCGTCTGCACACCCGCCCGCCCGATTCAGGCCGGGTGACAATTTTCGTCACCGCGCCTGCCAATTTTTGTCATTCGTTTTCCGCCGAATTCCCCGCGCTCTGATGGGGGAGCGCAATTTGGCGCACGCGCGAGTGAGCATCGGCGTCACTTCACGGTGGCATACGCGCTGCACAGCGTGACGTCATCGCGCCGACCGTCTCTTCCCCCAACGATCGACGGCAGCGATCACTGCAACCTCCCACACAGGTCTACAGGAGTCATTTCATCATGCGTCTGCGCTCCAAGCTCGCCGGTTTCACGCTCGTCGAACTCATGATCGTGGTCGTGATCCTCGGC
>CAMFHP010000120.1 GCA_945952225.1 uncultured Myxococcaceae bacterium | reverse complement strand
CGTCTGCGCGCAGCGTGCCTCTACGCAACTTCAGGCAGCCGCTGGAACGGTCCCGCTCGTCTCGACGGATCCGTACCCGACGCCGCCGAGGGGCGCGCCCGCGGGATCGGTGCCTTCGAACTTCGCCGACAGCGTGGTGACCGATGCGCTCGACAGCGCGCACCTCGCCGACACGCGGAACCTCCCGGCGCCCGCGGCGAACGCGGTGGCGGCGGCGCGCGCGCTGTGGCTCTCGGGCGCGTCGCTCACCGACACCGCGTCGCTCCAGGCGCAGTTCACGTCGGCCTTTCTCACGTCGCGCGGGCTCACGACGGGGCAGGCGGTGGCGAACTGGGTGAGCACGACCTTCCAGGGGTCGTCGACGTGTTCGACCTTCCGTGTGCGAGGCGCCACGAGCAGCACCGTCGCGATCCGGATGCACTGCTCGCCCTTTCTCGCGCCCCGCGACATGACCCTCGGCTTCGAGACCGCGTACCCGTACCGCATCACCAGCGTGACCAACGTCGCGACGCCCACGCAGGCCTACTGACGCGCGCCGCCGCGAACTCGACGCCCGCGCGCGCGCCGCGGTACGTCCGCGCACGATGGCCTCTTCGAAGCGCGCCGACGTCGCAGTCGATCCGTGGATCGCCGCCCTCGACCACCCCATGAAGCCCGCGCTCGTCGCGCTCTGCGACGCCCTGCGCGCGGCCCACCCGACGCTCTCCACGCGCATCCGGTGGAACGCCCCGAGCTTCGGTCCCGGCGACGACGACCGCGTGACCTTTCGCCTTCCGCCGAAGGGCGGATTGCAGCTCGTGCTCCACCGCGGCGCGAAGGTGAAAGACACCACGGGCTTTCGCTTCGACGACCCCACGGGCCTCGTGGTGTGGGCCGCCGTCGACCGCGGGGTGCTCACCTTCGCCGACGCCGCCGACGCGCTCGCGAAGCGCGACGCGGTGTGCGCCCTCGTGGGCCGTTGGATCGCCGCCACCGCGTAGTTCTCCGCCGCGCGCGTTGTGGTATCTCCGCGCCGTGCGCTCCCTGCTGATTGCGTTCGTCGTCACGTCGGCCTGCCGAAGCACGCCGCCCGCGCCCGCCTCTCCGCCGCCTGCGCCCGCGCGCCCCGCGGCCTCCGACGCGCCCGCGGCACCTACCGTCACGCCCGATGCGTCCGCCCCTCCGACGGCGCCCGAGCGGCTCACGGTGGAGATCGTCGCGCGCCATCCGCACGACGCCGAGGCCTTCACGCAGGGCCTGGAGTTCGACGGCGCGCGACTGATCGAGAGCACCGGGCTCTATGGCCGCTCGTCGCTGCGCGAGGTGACGCTCACGACGGGCGCGGTGACCCGTCAGCACTACGTGCCGCGCGCGCACTTCGCCGAGGGGATCACGGTCTTTCACGGACGCGTGTACCAGCTCACGTACCAGACCCATCGGTGCTTCGTGTACGACGCCGTGAGCTTCGCGCCGCTGCGCGAGTTCGACCTGCCCGGCGAGGGATGGGGCCTCACCCATGACGACCGTCATCTCATTCTGAGCGACGGCACCTCGGAGCTTCGCATCCTCGACCCCGAGACCTTCCGCGAGGTGCGCCGTGTGCCGGTGCGCGACGGAGACCGCGCCATCGACATGCTCAACGAGCTGGAGCTCATCGACGGCGCCGTGTGGGCCAACGTCTGGCAGACCGACCGCATCGTGCGCATCGACCCGACGACGGGCCGCGTGACCGCGTGGATCGACGCCTCGCCCCTGCGCCGCGAGATCACCGTCGACGAGAACGAGGGCGTGCTCAACGGCATCGCGTGGGACGCCGCGAACCACCGGCTCTACCTCACGGGCAAGCTCTGGCCGACGCTCTTCGAAGTGCGCGTGCGCCCCGCAGGCTGAGCGCGGAGAGGCTCGCGGGCCTCGCGCTCCCCATGGGCTACCCCCCGCGGGAGGCTCGCGGGCTTCGTGCCCCCCCATGGGTCATCCCCTGGTGAAGGCTCGCGGGCCTCGCACCCCCCATGACCGATCCCCTGCGAGAGGCTCGCGGGCCTCGTGCCCCCCATGGGTCATCCCCTGCGTGAGGCTCGCGGGCCTCGTGCCCCCCATGACCGATCCCCTGCGAGAGGGTCGCGGGCCTCGCACCCCATGGGTTACCGGTTGGAGGGCGCGGCGACCCCGCCCGATGACGGGAGCCATGGCTGCGCGCGCATCTGGGAACCGACGGCCGCGCAGCGACCGGGGTTCCCGTCGGTCACCCCGGGCTGGTGTGTGCGGTCGCGTCGGAGTCGCCTCCGACGCTGCATTCACGTCGCCCGCTTGAAGGAGCGCCGGGCAGCGCCCGATGACCGACGTCGCCGGCCGCGAGGGTGACGCCCTTCGGGCTGTCCACTGGCGGTTCGCGCGGCGCGGACCTTCCCTTCGCTGCTGTCGAACGCGCTCACTCGCGCGAATGTGCTCCCGAGGCGTGCGCTCACCGGCACGCCGCGCCGCGCGGAGTTCGCTCGACGGCGCGCTCCCTCGCCGAGCACACTGCGCGCCCCCCGATGCACGCGCTGCGACGGATGCTCCCCTTCGTTCGACCGTACCGCGGGCTCGCGGTGGCCTCGCTCGTCGCGCTCGTGGCGATGGTGGCCTTCGACCTCGCGATTCCGCGGCTGGTGCAGCGCATTCTCGACGACGGGGTGGCGCGCGGCGACGGCGGGCTCGTGCTGCGCACCGCGGGAACCATGCTCGCGCTCTCGTTCGTGAGCATGGCCGTGGCCGTGGGCAACAGCGTGGCCTCGGTGCGCGTGGGCGAGGGCTTCGCGCGCGACCTCCGCGAGGCGCTCTTTCGCCAGGTGCAGACGTGGTCCGCGGCGGAGCATGAGCGTGTGCCGACGGGGCAGCTCCTCGTGCGGCTCACGAGCGACGTGGCCGCCGTGAAGATGCTCGTGCAGATGTCGCTGCGCATCGGAACACGCGCGCCGCTCCTCCTCGCCGGAAGCGTCTCGCTCATGGTGCGAACGAGCCCGCGCCTCGCGCTCACGATGCTCCCGGTGCTGGCCGTCACCGTGGCCCTGCTCGTGGGCTTCGTGCGCGTGATGGAGCCGCGCTTTCTCGACGCGCAGAAGCGCCTCGATGCGCTCAACGCCGTGCTCCAGGAGAACGTCGCGGGCGTGCGGCTCGTGCGGGCCTTCGTGCGCGGCGCCACCGAGCTCGCGCGCTTTCGACGCGCCAACGTCGAGGTCACCGAGACCGCGCTGCGCGTGCTCGACGCGGGGGCCGTTCTCTCGCCCGCGCTCACGATGTGCGTGAACATCGGCGTGGTCGTGGTGATCGCGTCGGGCGGCGCGCAGTCGATCGCGGGCACGCTCACGTCGGGCGAGGTGGTGGCCTTCAGCAACTACCTGCTCACCGCCATGGGACCGCTGCTGCTCATGACCATGCTCACGAGCGCGTGGGCCCAGGGCGTCGCGTCGGCGCAGCGGCTCGCCGAGGTGTTCGAGGTGGTTCCCGCGGTGCGCGATGCGCCCGAGGCGCGCGCGTTGGAGTGCGATGGACCGGCCCGCGTCGACTTCGAGTCCGTCACCTTCGCGTACCACCAGGGCACCGATGCGAACGCGCTCACCGACGTCACGCTTCGCATCGCGGCGGGCGAGACCGTGGCCCTCCTCGGCGCGACGGGCGCGGGCAAATCGACGCTCGCGGCGCTCCTCGCGCGGGCCTGGGACCCGACGGCGGGACGCGTGCTGCTCGACGGACACGACCTCCGCACGTTGACCCTCGCCTCGGTGGCGGGCGCGGTCGCGACGGCGCCGCAGGAGGCGCTGCTCTTCGCGGGAACGGTGCGCGACAACGTGGCGTACGGACGCCCCGACGCGCGCGACGAGGAGGTCATCGCCGCGGCCACGGCGGCACAGGCCCACGGGTTCATCGCCGCGATGGCTGACGGCTACGCGAGCCGCGTGCAACCGCGCGGCGCCAACCTCTCGGGCGGGCAACGGCAGCGCATCTCGCTCGCGCGTGCGCTCCTCGCGCGGTCGCGGGTGCTCGTGCTCGACGACGTGACCAGCGCCGTCGACGGAGAGACCGGCGCGCGCATCCACGCAGCCCTGCGCGCCGAGCGGAGGACCACCGTGCTCATCACCCAGCGCGTCGCCGCCGCGCGTGTCGCCGACCGCATCGTGGTGCTCGACAACGGACGCCTCGTGGCCGAAGGCACGCACGACGCCCTCGCCGCAGAGAGCCCGGTGTACCGCGAGATCTGCGCGTCGCAGGGCGTGGAGGTTCCGGCGGTATGAGCTCCTCGCCCAACGAGCCGCGCCTCGTGATGCCCGGTCCGCCTGCGCGTGTGGGCGGTCCCGTGCTGCGCGCGCAGGACCCGGGTGCGACGCTGCAACGCCTCGTGCCGTACCTCACCACCTCGCGCGCGATGGCAGCGGGCGTGACCGTGTGTGTGCTGGCCTCGACGCTCGCGGGCATCGTGGCGCCGTGGCTGCTGGGAAGGGCCATCGACCGCGGCGTGCTCCGTCACGACGAGGGGGAACTCGGTCGCATGGCGCTCGCGATGCTCGGCGCCTACGCGGTCTCGAACCTCGCGCAGGTGCTCGCGGGACTCGCCACGGCGCGCCTCGCGCAGGAGGGGCTGCGACGGCTCCGCGAGGCCCTCTTCGCGCGCCTCGACGTGCTGCCCATGGCCTGGTTCGACGGGGCGCCCGCGGGCGACGTGATGAGCCGTCTGACCAGCGACGTCGACACGATCCAGCAGGCGGCGGCGCAGGCGGCGACGGCCCTCGTGGCGAGCGCGCTCACCATGCTCGGAACGCTCGTCGCGATGTTCGCCCTCGACGCGCGCCTCGCGGTGGTGTCGCTCGCGGTGGTGCCCGTGATGCTGTGGTTCACGCGCTTCGTGGCGCGCTACACGCGCAAGGGGTTTCAAGCGGTGCAGCGCGCGCTCGGCGGGCTCAACGCGGCGATGGAGGAGTCGCTCGCGGGCCACCGCGTGGTGCGCGCGTTTCAGCGTGACGGCGCGGCGCTCGCGGCGTTTCGCGCGAAGAACGACGAGGCGGCGCGCGAGGGCGTGGCGGCCAACAGCTACGCGCTGCTGCTGATGCCGCTGACGGCGGTGCTGGGCAACGTGTTCGTGATCGCGCTCGCGGGCCTCGGCGGATGGCTCGCCCTGCGCGGCGCGGCGACGGTGGGGCTCGTCGCGACCTTTCTGCACTACGGGCAGGGCTTCGTGCAGCCGCTCCGCAACGTGTCGACGCTCTACAACACGTTGCAGTCGGCGCTCGCCGGGGCCGAGCGGGTCTTCGAAGTGCTCGACGCGCCCGCGGAGCCCGACGGGGGAACGTCACCGCTCCCGTCGCCGCTGCGGGGGCACGTGCGGTTTGAAGACGTGGCCTTCTCGTACCGCGCGGGATCGCCCGTGCTGCACGGCGTTTCGCTCGATGCGCCGCCCGGTGCGGTGGTCGCGCTCGTGGGGCCGACGGGCGCGGGAAAGACCACGGTGCTGAACCTCCTCACGCGCTTCTACGAGCTCGACGCGGGGCGCATCACGCTCGACGGCGTCGACCTCCGCACGCTGCGCAAAGACGACCTGCGTCGGTGCCTCGCGGTGGTGCCGCAGGAGACCTTTCTCTTCGCAGCGACGGTGCGCGAGAACCTGCGCTACGGGCGCGCCGACGCGACGGACGCCGAGGTCGAAGCGGCGGCGGTGATGGCGGAGGCGGATGGATTCATCCGGCAGCTTGCGCAGGGCTACGACACGGTGCTCGCGGCGCGCGGCGCGAACCTGAGCCAGGGGCAGCGGCAGCTTCTTGCGATCGCGCGGGCCCTCGTGGCGAACCCGACGATCCTCGTGCTCGACGAGGCCACGAGCAGCGTCGACACGCGCACCGAGGCGCGCATCCAGCGGGCGATGCGACGGGCGATGCACGGGCGTACGAGCTTCGTGGTGGCCCATCGGCTCACGACCATCCGCGACGCCGACGAGGTGCTGGTGATCGAAGGGGGCACGGTGGTCGAACGGGGCACGCACGACGCGCTCGTGGCCCGCGGCGGACGCTACGCGCGCATGGTCGCGGTGCAGTACCAGGGCGCTTCGACGTGAGGGGTCAAGCCTCGTCGCGGATCTCGGCCGACGAGCGCGTCGCGCCCTCGACCTCGCGCGCTCGCAGCGCGAGCACGGCCACACCGCCGCGCGTACGGATCGCCACGCGGAGCTGATCGTCGCCGCTGCCGGGGTGCCAGCGCACGGAGCTTCCGTCGCCGTCGATGGGGCCGTCGCCCTCCCATCGCGTGCTCGCGGGTGCGTCGCCGACCACGACGGAGACCCGCACGGCGCCGTCTTCGCGCACGGCGTGGAGTCGCGCGTCGGGCGGCGCCCAGAGGGCCACGGCGCGGTCGCGTCGCGCGCGCTTCGGGGTCGTGTCGCGCCACTGATCGACGAGCGGGAGCGTGCGCACGGGGAGGCGCATCGCATCGAGGCGTCCCGCGTCGGGCGGCGGCGGATCGACCACCATGCGATCGGGCGCTGCATCAACGCCCGCGTCGGGCGGCGGCGGATCGACCACCATGCGATCGGACGCTGCATCGACGCCCGCATCGGGCGGCGGCGGATCGACCACCATGCGCTCGTCGGTGACGTCGGTGAGGGGGATGTCGCGGCCTGCGTCGACGGGGGCGGGGTCGACGACCATGCGCTCGTCGCCGGTGTCGGCGGCATCGGGCGCGTCGCGTCCCACGTCGGCGGGCACGGGGTCGACGACGCCGCCGGAGCATCCCGAGGCGCTGCTGCCGAAGAGGGCGAGCGAGGCGCCGAGGGCCATGTTGCGCGCGAGCTGCGTGAGGGCGCGGGGCATCACCGTGCGCTTCGCAGGACGGCGCGCGCGGCGGGCGTGGTCGGCCATGTCGCCGTAGAGGCCATCGAGGGCGGCGTGCCACGCGCGGTCGCGTTCGGCGATGCGCAGGCCGAGGAGGGCGGTCTCGCGCTCGACGGTGTCGTGGTCGTCGAGGGCCACGCGGTCGGCGAGCTCGATGCACGCGTCGAGGAGGTCGGCGGTGTCGAGCACGATGGCGCGCGTGAGCGTGCGGACGCGGCGCGCGAGGTCGGGCAGGCGCCCCGTGGGGTCGTCGTAGAAGTGTTCGAGGAGCTTCAGCGAGTAGCCGAGTCCCATGTAGCGGTTGCCGACGCCGTCGGGGTCGAAGTTGCGCTGGCGAAAGGCCGCGGCGGTGATGCGAAAGAGCAGCTCGGCGCGCGGGTCTTCGAGGCGGTAGTCCCAGCCGAGGGCGCTGCCCGAGAGGGTGCCGCGCGCGGCGAGGTCGAGGTGCAGCGGCGTGCCGTGGTAGGGCTCGGCGCGGCAGAAGTTCGCCGGGTGGTCGGCGTGCGCGCGGAGGAAGCGCACGTTCTCGCGCACGTCGTCGACGGTGGCGTCGGGCTCGAAGAGCAGGAGGTTGTAACAGACGAAGATGTCGGCCTCGCGGCACGCGTCGAGGGCGACGTCGATGGCCTCCCACTGACGCGCGCGGTGGAGGTCGCGGGCGCCGTGTTCCGAGGCGTTCTCGACGCCGACGTAGAGGCGCAGCACGCCGAGGGCGCGGAGCTCGCGGGCGAGGGCGGGGGTGACGGTCTCGGGGCGACATTTGCCGATGAATCCCGCGCGTCCGACGCCCCATCCGTCGAGGGCGGTGCGCATCGCGCGCACCCGTTCGAGCGTGGCTTCGGGCTTCGGCAGCAGGAAGTTGTCGTCGTGGAAGCAGAACACGCAGTCGCCCCCCACGCCGTGCCACAGCGCGGCCATCTCGCGGGCGACGTGCGCGGGGCTGCGGAGTCGCACGGTGCGTCCGCCGCCGTGGGCGCGGGCGTCGCGGTAGAACGACGTGATCGAGCAGTAGGTGCAGGCGCCCCAGCATCCGCGGCTGCCCATGAGGGGCACGAAGGGCACGCCGAGGTGGCGCGTGTGCGGGCGGTAGCGCTTCGCGAAGGGCAGGGCGTCGAGGTCGTCGTCGAGGCGCCGTCCTTCGGTGCGAACGGGGGTTCCGTGCGCGTCGCGGAGCGCGAGGCCGGCCACCGCGGCGAGCGGCTGGTGGCGCGCGAGCGCGTCGAGGAGCGCGACGATCGTGCCCTCGCCGTCATGGAGCACCACGGAGTCGATTCCCCAGCGCGCGTCGAGGGACTCGCGCCACGCGAGCGTCGGGTACTGCCCGCCCGCGGTGACGTGTCCGGTGAAGCCCATCGCGCGGAGCCGCGCCGCGAGCGCGAGGAACTCATGGGCCCGATGCTGAAACTGGATGCCGAGTCCGATCACGTCGGGCCGCGCGGCGAGGCACTGCGTGGCCACCGCGGCGGCGTCGCGCGGAAGGTTGAATCCGTGGATGGTGACCGTGTGACCGGCCTGTTCCGCGGCGGCGGCGATCATGCCGAGCCCGAGGTTCTCCTCGAAGTCGGCGCCGATGAGGGCGAGACGCATGGGGTCCTCCAATCGTCGGCGCTGGTGCAACGGCGCGGCCATCGCGTGCAGCCGCGCAGCGCGTGGAGGGCGCGTGGCGCGTGCGCGGAGGGCGCGACGGCGATGCGTGTACACGGTGCATCGCGCGCGGCCCGTGCGGGCAGCGGCGCGCATCGGCGATGCGTGTGTAGGCGCGGGTGCGAGGCGGTGTAACGAGGGGGGGCTGGCTGTGTAGTGGGCGGGGGGCGGTGGTGTAGTGGGCGGGGGGCGGCGGTGCAGTGGGCGTTGCGGGCGGTGTAGTGGGCGTTGTGGGCGGTGCAGTGGGCGTTGCGGGCGGTGCAGTGGGCGGGGGCGGCGGTGTAGTGGGCGCTGCGGGCGATGCAGTGGGCTTCGCGGGCGGTGCAGTGGGCGCGGGCGTCGCCGCGTTGCCGTCAGCGCGCGGTGAAGGGCGCGCAGATGAGCCCGAAGGACTCGACCCGCGTGCTGGTGCGCACGTTCGCGCCGATCGCGACGGAGCCCGCGGGGCACGCGTCGGGCGTCACGGCCTCGCCGCCGGTGCCGCCTGCGTAGGCCGTGTCGGTCGTCGCCAGGAACGACACGGCGCCGGTCTCGCTCACGGCGGGCTCCGCGCAGCGCAGTTGGAGCCCCGTCACGCCCGCGCCCGCACGCCCCGAGGCGCCCGCGACGATCGAACGTTCGCGGCACGCGAGGTTGGTCAACGTCCCCGAGGTCGCGCCGCGCTCTTCGAAGGGTGCGGCCGCGCCGACGGCGAGGTTCCACGGACCCATGCCGGCGAGGTACACGACGCGTCCGCACTGCACCTGCGTGCCCACGACCTGGCCGCCCGAGACGCGCGCGCGGACGCCCGTGAAGACCTGTCCGTCGGGGCACACGTCGCGCACCAGCGTTCCCACCTCGCCGTTGCCGCGCATCGGACGGTCTTCGGCCGCGCCGCGCACGAGCGCGAACGCGCGCATCGTCTTGCACCCGAGGCTCACGCCGTCGATCGCATCGCGGACGTGCACGTACACACTCGATGCGACCTGGCCCGGAGGGCAGAGCGCAGGCGCGCGCATCTCGCCGACGGCCGCGCCCGCGGGGCCCACGGTCGACGCGGTGCCGAAGGTCACCGTGAGCGGTCCGTCGCCCGTGAGCGTCACCGGCGCGCAGCGGAGCGAGAGCTGGTTCACGCGCAGCCCCGCGCGCCCTTCGAGGCCCACCACCACCATGCCCGCAGGACACTGGAGCGTCGCCGCCGTGCCGCCCTGCTGACCGCGCAGGCCCGTGGTGTGTCCCTCGGTGAGCGCGACGCGGCGCTCGTTGGCGTCGAGCACGGAGCACACGCCGCCGAGGCGCGTGATGAAGTCGCGATACTCGACCTGCAGGCCCGTGAGCACCTCGCCGGGCAGGCACGAGTCGAGGATGTTCGCGCCGATCATCTCGTTGCCGTACGCCGCGGTGAGCGAGCGCGTCGCGTCGAGGCCCACGCGGGCGATGCCGCACGCACCGCCGAAGCACCCGAGTCCCGCGCCGCACGCGACGCCGCAGGCGCCGCAGTTCATGGGGTCCGAGGTGACGGGGATGCAGGTTCCACCGCAGCGGGCCTGGCCCGTCGCGCAGGGCGGGCCCGCGTCGATCGGTGCGCCGTCGGAGGCGTCGGCGCCGCCGTCTCCCACGAGCGGAACGTCGGGCGCGGTCGAGGTCGTTTCACCGGAGCCGCCACACGCGGACGATGCGAGGACTGCGAGGAGCGCGAGACGTGGCGCGCGCGGGCGCCGACGGGGAGGGTTCATCTCGCAGCATACGGCCTCGATGCGCGCTTCTTCGGGCGCGCGTTCGCACGGTGCGACGATGCGCGTGTCACCGCGACGAGCGGGCGCGCGTGCTGCGACGACGTCGTGTGAGCTCCACGCGCTGCCATGCGACCACGCCCGCGAGCGCGAGCGTCACCGCGGGCCAGAGCAGAACAGCAGGAGGTTCGCCGCGCCGTCGCCGCGTCCACGGAGCTCGCGCAACGTGCGGGCTGCGACGCGCACGCGATGGCGAGGGACGCGCTCCGTCACCCGTTGCCGGTGCGCACCATGAGCCACGCGACGCCGACGAGCACGCCGACCGCGACGAGCTGATCGACGCGGCGCCAGGACCAGAAGGCTCCGCTCATCACCGCGACGCCGACGAGCGTGACGCTGAACCACAGGAGCGTCTGCACCTCGGGGGTGCGCACGCCGAGCTTCTGCAGCAGCCCCACGATGCCGTAGTAGAGGCTGATTCCGAAGGCGAAGCCGAAGGCCGAGCGGACGAGGGTCGCGGGGTGGAAGCGGCCTCCCTCCCACACGCGCGCGGCGTGAACGAAGCCCTGCGCGTCGCCCATGCCCGAGAGCACCGAGAGCGCGATCACGAGGGCGATGAGCGCCACGCGCGAGGTGGGCGGCTGCATCGGTCAGAAGTAGCTCTGCAGCGTGCCGCGACGACGCACGTCGAGGGTCGCGCAGTGGAACGATCCCATGAACGGAAAGTACCCTTCGAACTCGCAGGGGATCGGGTCGAAGCCCCACGCGCGGAGCATCTCGATGAGCGGCGTCTGACGGGCCTCGACGATGATCCGACGCTCGTCGAGCATGAGCACGTTCACGGCGCCCCAGCGGCTGATGACGCGCAGCGGATCGTTCTGCGTGGGCACGGGCTCGGGGCAGGCGCGCACCTCCCACGAGCGGAACATCGGCGGCAGCCGCTCGACGTCGACGTACTCGGGGCTCACGAGCACCTTGCCCGGACACAGCGGCATGAAGGTCGTGTCGATGTGAATGGCCTCGGGGTTGCGCGTCTCGAGTTCGTGCACGCGAAAGCGCGGGCCGAGGTGTCGCCGCAGCCAGAGGATGCCCGTCTCGTTGGTGACGTGACTCCGTTGGACGAAGAGGTCGCGCCCGCAGCGCACGATGTCGGCGGCGTCGAAGACGGGTTCCTCTTCGGTGAGCACGTAGCGCATGGGTTCGCCCTCGGCGGGGTGCGCGTGTCCCTTGACGTAGAGGGCGTCGGCGAGGCGCGGGCGCGGGGCCGAGGTCCATCGCGCGCCGCCGCGGAGGTACTCGGTGAAGAGGCGGCGATAGGCGAGCGCTTCGAAGTAGCGAGAGCGGTCGGCCATGGGCGTCTCGATGATCTCGTCACCGACGACGAGGAACGGATCGCGCGGATTCGCCGTGCAGAAGCCCGTGCTCACCGCCCAGTCGGGCGACGCGAAGGGACGCGTCGAGTCGACGAGGTCGGGGCGACGCACGCGCACACCCTCGGACTCCAGGCGCCGCACGAAGCCTTCGAGGCAGCGCTCGGCGGCGGAGATCATCGCCGCGGGATACGCCGCGCCGACAGCGCCCACCGCGGCCTCGATGCGATCCCAGTCGCCGGGCGGAACGGTCTGCTCGTTGATGACGCGCCACGCGGGAAAGGCCGCGCCATCGACGCGTCCCACGATCACCTCTTCGAGAGGGTCCCACTCGTTGAATGAACACACGGGCGAGGTCGGGTCAGGTTCCCACATCGAGACACCGTGTACCGCGCGGCGCGGCGCAGCGTCTACCGCGTGTTGTGTGGCGGATTTGGGTGAGGGTTTGCGCGCGTTGCGCGGCCATCTGCGCGCGTGCGCCGCGGCTCAATCGGGGGACGGGCAGCCACCGCGGTGCTCCCGCGACGTGTGGAGCGAGGGGAGCGTCGCGTCGCACAGACCGCGCGCAGCGGTCGACACCACATCGAAGATTCGCAGGCCGGTGCGTGCGAACGTCGACGGTTCCGACCTTTGCGCTTGTTCACCTCGCCGGTCGTCGTCGACATTCCTCTGCGATGGGACAGCGCAGCGCGACCGAGACGGTGGCGGGGATCTTCCAGTGTTTTCTCGCGCAGCCAGCGTGGACGCAGGCGGCGCTCGCAGAGTCGTTGGGACTCTCGGTCAAGGCCCTGCGCGCGAGGCTCGAGGAGCTCGAAGCCGAAGGTGTTCCTTTGGAGCGCGTCGAGGCGCCGCCGCATGTGGTGTGGCGGGTCTCTGCGGGGTGGTTCCCAGGGTCGGTGCAGTTGAAGGCCGCGGAGGTCGGGGAGCTACTCAGGCAGCTCTTGCAGGCCCCCGAGACCGACGCTCGCAACGCCCTCATTGATCGGATCGTGAGCGCGGCTCCGCGCAAGGCAGTGCCCGTCGCCGTACGCGAGGCTGTCGACGCTCCACCCCGGTCGAGCGTGGAAGCCGCCTGGCTGCCGCTCGTGATGCAGGCCGCGATGGACCGTCGCTGCCTTCTCATTCGCTACGAGAGCGCGAGCAGTGGGAGTCTGAGCTGGCGCAACGTCTCTCCGCAGCGGGTCGAGACGGGGCCTCCTGCGCGCTTTCTCGCGTGGTGCCACGAGGCGAACGACCTCCGGTGGTTTCGCGTCGACCGCATGGTGCGGGGGAACGTCGACTCGAAGACCGCCTTCGTCGAGGTCGACCCCGCCGAAGTCGAGCGCTGCCGCGCCGAGAGCCTCGACGGCTTCCGTCAGACCGGCGCGGTCTCGTGCGTCTTCGTGGTGAGGAACCCCGAGGCCCGATGGGTGCGACGCAATCTGCCCGGACAGGGGCGCGAGCGGTACGTCCTCGACGACGTGCCCGAGGGCGTGCGGGTGACGCTGCACACGTCGGCGATCGTTCCCCTTGCGCGCTACGTCGTGGGCCTCGGCGACGCCGCGAGGGCCGAGAGCGCAGAGCTGGCCGCCGAGGTCGAGCGGCTTGCGCGGGGCGCGCTTCACGGCGCTCCGTAGCGCGGGTTGATCACCTGTTCAGTCAGCTCCAACCGGCCCACCGAATAGGGGCTTCGGGGTGATGCAGGTTCTCAGGACCGCGGAGATGAAGCGCCGCGGAGAGGGATTCGAAACGATGGACTCAGTCGCAGTGACGCCGCGCATCGACGTGGCCTTTCCGCTCGCGGGGGACTCAATCCCGAGGGATCACGGCTACGCGCTCTTCAGCGCAATGAGCCGTGTGCTCGGAGAGGAACTGCATGGCGCCGACTGGCTCGCAGTTCACCCCGTGCGTGGAATGCCCTCCACGCAAGGGATGCTCGCGATCGATGCGCGCCGGTCGCAGCTTCGTCTTCGCCTCGATCCGGGCGCGATTCCCAAGGTGCTCCCGCTGGCGGGGAAACGACTTGAGCTGGCCAGTCAGGCGCTCCGAGTCGGTGTTCCCAACGTCTTCGGGATCGATCCCTCTCCCGCGCTCTACTCTCGCGCCGTCGTCATCAAATTCAAAGACGACGACCTCCGCGAAGGCCCCGGCGAGCGCTTCGTCAGCGAGGCGCTCTTCCGCTCGGCCGTCGAACGACAGCTCGGCGCGCTCGGCGTCATGGCGCGCGTGGAGATCGGCGGAAAGCGCGAGGTTCGTGTCCGCGACAAGCGTGTCGTCGGCTACGCCGTGACGTTGCGCGACCTCACCGACGAGGCGTCGCTGCGTGTGCAATATGCGGGTGTCGGAGGTCGCCAACGCTTCGGTTGCGGCGTGTTTACGCCGCACAGGGACGCGCGATGACCACGTTCAAGCGACTGCTCGCGAAGTCGACCACGAGCGACGTTCCGCGCGCGGGGGAGACCCTGCCCGGTCACGCGGCAGCCGTCTGTCTGGCGGCTGAGACGCTCCTCGACGTCATGGGCGCTCGCGCGATGCGACAGGCAGGCTTCGACCGCGACGAGGAGGTTCGATGGTTCCACGCGATCGTGCGCGGAGGCGCCTTCCTCCACGACATCGGCAAGGGCGGTGAGCCGTTCCAACGCATGGTGCGAGCGAGCGCTCCGTCGCCGCAACTCGTACGGCATGAGGCGCTGAGCGCGCTCCTCGCGCTCGAGCACCCTGAACTCCGAGGGTGGCTTGGTCGCGCCGAGATGTTCTCGGGCGATGATGCGTGGCTGCTCGAAGCCTGCGCCTTCGCCGCTGCTGGACATCACCTGAAGTTTCACGGCGAGTCCCTCCCCGACAACGCGGGACGTGGTCCGCTGCGCTTCGTCGGCGCGGGCGATCGGGCAACGGTGTTCCTCTCTCACCCCGACTTCGCGGCCACCCTGGCGCTCGGGAAGAAGATCGGGCTCGAGGCTCCGCCGAAGCTGCGCGACGTTGTGTGGCGATCACTCGATCCCATCGACGATCCCGACGAGATGCTCCAAGGCGCCCTGTTCGATGGCGAGCGCGGACTCCTGACGCCGAATGGTCGCGGCGCCCGATGGTGGGCTGCGCGAAGCGCGGCGCAACGGCGAGTCTTCGCGCTCGCCAAGGCGTGGGTCGTTGCTGCCGACGTGCTCGGATCGGCCCTGCCCAAAGAGGGGCTCTCGATTCAGAAATGGGTGACCGAGGCCCTGTCCGCCGAGCCCGCCGCGCTCGACCTCGCAGCGGTGGTCAACGATCGTTTGAAGGGGAAGGACCTTCGCGGTTTTCAACGTGCGATGTCGAGGAGCACCGCCACGGTGACGCTCGTCGAGGCGGGGTGTGGCACGGGCAAGACCGCAGGTGCGTATCAGTGGGCGGCGGAGTGGGGGCTGCGAGGCGGTGGCGGCAAGCTGTTCTTCGCGTACCCGACGACCGGCACCGCGACGGAGGGATTTCGTGGCTACGTCGCGCAGGGGTCGCACGTCGAGGCGAGACTCGTTCACAGCCGCGCGTCGGTCGACCTCGACGACCTGCTCGCCTCGGGAGAGATCGAGCGCGAGGAGACCGCGCTCCGCGCCGAGGCGCTTGAGCATCTGCGCGCAGAGGTCGTCGTGTGCACGGTCGACACCGTGCTCGGGCTCGTACAGAACCAGCGAAAGGGACTGTTTCTCTCGCCTGCGATCAGCACCGGGCGCTTCGTCTTCGACGAGGTGCACGCCTACGACGACAGGATGTTCTCGGCGCTGCTGGACTTCTTGAGAACGTTTCCGCGGGCGCCTGTGCTTCTGATGTCGGCCTCGGTATCAGCCGGGAGGCGCGCGGCGCTCGAAGCTGTCGTCGGGCCGCTGCCCGCCATCGAGCGACCGACCGATGTCGAAGGCGTGCCTCGCTACACATTCGGCGGCGTCCGTTCGCGCGATGAGGTGTGGCGCGAGGTGGAGGCCTGCGTCGAGCGTCGAGGCAAGGTGCTGTGGGTGTCGAACAAGGTTTCGCGTGCGGTCGACGCAGGCGAGCAAGCGAAGGCTCGCGGGCTTCCGGTGGCCTGCTACCACTCGCGTTACACCTACCAGGATCGCGTGGAGCGACACCGCGAGGTGGTGCGCGCCTTCGAGACCGACGCGCCGATCGTCGCAGTGACTACGCAGGTCGCCGAGATGTCGCTCGACCTCTCCGCGGACCTGCTGGTGACCGACCTCGCGCCCGTGCCCTCGCTCGTTCAGAGACTCGGGAGGTTGAATCGTCGCGCGTCTCCCGAAGCGCCGGGCTCGCCGCGGCTCGCGATCGCGCTCGATCCGGGCGATGAGCGCCCCTACTCCCGCGACGAAATCGAGGCCGGTCGATCGTTCTGGGAAGCCGCGAGCGCGAAGGACGGTGCGCTCGATCAGCGCTCGATCAACGAGCTGATGCACGCCACGCTCGGCGACGTTCCGTGGCCGCCGCGAGGTGACGCGCTCCCTGTGTCGGTCTGGCTCGAAGGAGGGTTCGAATCGCGACCGGGCAGTCTGCGCGACGCAGAGAGCACGGCGGTCGTGCTGCACGCCTCGCACGTCACGACGATTCAGCAGGCCGCGAAGCAGGGCGCCAGAGCGCTGCGAGAGGCGCTCATTCGACACGAGGTTCCGATCAACGTGAGGCCGCGCGTGTGGGCGTGGCAGACGCTGCCAGAGGCGCGCTTCCACCGCATCGCTCCTGCGAGCGAGGTCTCCTACGACGCGATGTGGGGCGCGCGATGGATTTCAAACGCGAAGGAGGGGACCGATGGGTGAGCTCACGGTCGATCTGTTTTCTCCGGGGATGACGGCGCTTCATCGAGCGGGCGTCGCGGGGCTCTACATGACGGTTCGCGCGCTGGAGCGTCGTGGGACGCGGCCGAAGGGGCTCGCGAGCTGGGAGACCACCGCGCGATCGGTGACGCTCCGTTGGGAGGGTGACGCGGAGCCCTTTTTCACGGACCTTGCTCGCCTGGCCTATGGTGTCGACGACGACGGCCTCGTGGAGTTCACCGCGATCGATCGATCACGCGTGAACTTTCAGGCGAGGTGGATCGCGCACGAGGGGATGTTCGGGACCTTCTGCCAGTTCGGGCCGAACAACGCGCTCGGGGAGCGCCGCTCGAAGGTCGTTCCACGAGACGACGGCACGCAGGAGCACTTCGAGTACAAGCCCGTGCTCCGCGGGCAGGCAAAGAGCTACCCCCACCGAGACCGCGGAGGCAGCCTCGTGGGCGCGGCCATCGACGCGGGTGGGAACGTCGAGCTCGTGGGCTGGCTCTTCCCCGGTGCCGTGGTGCGACACGTTGCGTTCGGGAACGCGACCGCGATGGACGAGTCCCCGGCACGCGCGCTCGCGCTCGTGTTCGCGCCGGTGGGGTGCTTCTTCTTCAAGCTGCAATCGAGGAGCCTCCCTCGAAAGGCGCGTGCCGCGATCGTCGTGCCCGAGTTCGACTCGCTCGATGCGTACGCGAGCGCCCGAGAGGGCCAGGCGACGCAGGTGCGAACGGGCGATGTGATCGTGACCGGCGCCGGTCACGCCGCGCTGCAACTGCTCGCGACGCTCGAGTCGCGACACCTCATTCGAACGCATCGACTGCCGCGCCTCTCGGTCATCATGCTCGGGATCGTCACGTGGAACGAGAAGCAGAAGAGCCGCACGGGGCGCATCGAGGTCGAGCTCAAGCGAGACGACACGCTGAAGAACTTCCAGCGACTCCGTGGCGTGCTGGGTGAGGAGCGCGTCGTGAAGCGGAAGGACGGGGGCACGTTCCTGTCGCTCTCGCCTTCGCTCGAGCTGTTCACAGGGAACATCGTCGGAGACCGGCCCTTCTTCGAGGGCTTCACGGGGCTCATGGCTGACAAGGAGATCCGCGCGGCGCTCGCTGCGGATCGGAAAGGACTCAACATGGCTGTGTCGAAGGACTCTGGGTTGCTCGACAGCGAGGCGCAGCGCGCGTTCGTCGAGGCGTGTCACGAGGCGCTGCGCAGGAACTACGGCATCGCGAGCGAGAGGGCGAGCGGCGAGAAGGTCGACGCGGGGGCGCGCCTCTCGAAGGAGTACGACCGCTGGCGGTACGCCTTCTCGAAGGCGAAGAACGCCGCGGCGTTTCGAGAAGTGGTCACGGATTTCTGGTCGCGGGGAGGTGGCAACGCCTCGCTCAAGGAGAGCTGGAGGGCCGTGTTGCCGATGCTCACGGGCCCTGACTGGAAGCTCGGTCGTGACCTCGCGCTGCTCGCGCTCGCGAGCTACGCGCGCCCCGAGCAGCCGCAGACGGAACAGAGCGAAGTGGTCGAGACGGAGGTGAATTCATGAGCACGCATCTTTTCGGAGCGATCGTCACCGGCTACGGAACCGCCGCGAACAACCGTGGCGAGAACGAGGGCAACGTCACCACGCTGCAGAAGATCCTCTGGCGCGACGAGGTGCACACCACCGTGTCCGCCGAGGCCATCCGGTGGGCGGTGCGCTACTTCTGGCAGCGCCGCGCCGAGCTCGGCGACAAGCGCCTGAAGACGAACCGTCGTTGGGACGAGGTCCGCGAAGACAACGTGATGTCCGACGCGACGTGGGCGGCGTGGAAGGCCGATCGCGTCGACGCCGCAGCCACGTTCATCGATGACGACGTGCTCGGCTTCATGCTCGCCGAAGGGGCGAAGGAGGAGGTCGATGCGGCGGCCGGGGAAGAGGGCAAGAAGAAGAAGGGGGCGAAGCAGCCCAAGGGCACCATCTCGAAGCGACGCGGCGTGCTCGAGGTCACCCGAGCGGTGAGCACCATCCCCTTCGCGGGCGACATCACCTTCAACGCCAAGAGCGGCACCAAGGGCAGCACCTCGCTCTACGCCACGGAGGTTCACGCGACGCGATACCAGTACGGCTTCGCGCTTACCCCCGCGCGACTCGCCGTGCCGTCTCGCGTGTACGACGTGATCGACGCGCTGGTGGGGCTCGGTGAAGTCGCGGGCAACCACTCGCGCTTTCTGTACGACTTCTCGCCCGAGTCGGTGGTCTTTCGCGTGACCGACGACATGGCGCCGAGGCTGCTCTACTGCTTCGAGGAGCGTGGCGGTGCGGTCGATCTGCCGGAGCTCGTGCGCCGCGTCGAGGCGGGCGACATCAAGGCCGACGAGCTGGTCATCGGCGGTGCGGTCTCGAAGAGCGACGGTGCGAAGGCGCTGGCGAAGGTCGGTGTGACGGTGCTCGGCGGCGTGCGCGCGGCGGCCACCGAGGTGCAGAAGCGACTCCGCGCGAGGCCCGACCTCGCAGCGCTCAGCGAAGCGAAGGCGAGCCCGTGATCGCCGTACGCGTCGAGGCGCCCATCGTGTCGTTTCGCAACCCCTACGCGAGGGAGTTCGCCGAGACGTTCCGGGTGCCGCCGCCGTCGACCGTGTACGGGATGCTGCTCAGCATGGTCGGCGAGGAGCGCCGCGCGCGTCACGTCGGTGTGCGCCTCGCGATCGCGACGTTCTCCGAGCCCGCGGTCAGCCTTGTGCTTCGCACGGTCTGGCGCGTGAAGGATGGTGCGACGGGACCTGGCGTCGGTGAGAACCGGCGCATGGACTTTCAGCAGCTCCTCACCGACCTGCGCTTCGCGGTGTGGATCGACTCGGCGGGAGAGCGTGGCGCAGGCCCGACGCTGTCGGAGCGAATCGCGACGGCGCTCTCGTCACCCGGGGACATCTCTCGCTTCGGCGGTCTCGCCCTCGGAGAGAGCCGAGACCTCGTCGACTCGGTCTCGCGGTTCGACGGCACGCACCCGCGAGAAGCGTCCTGGCTCGTTCCCGACGAGGCGGGCAACCTCTCGCTGCCCGTGTGGCCAGACCACGTCGCGGGAGGGGGCACTCGCTGGGCGTCGTTTCGCGTCGAACGCGCCAGCGTCGGCGCCGAAGCCCCGAAGGAGCGCTTCATCGAGATCGCTCCGCCCGCGTAGCAGACCACCCTCGCAGTGATGCCTCCGGGCGTTGCGCGGTGCTCCTTTCGGGCACCGTGCGGTCGATGTTGATTGCCGTGCCGAGGGTCGAGGCTCTCACGCTGGCACAGAGGCGATCGGGGCGATGGCGGGCGCTGCCGCTCAACGAGGTCGTGACCTCGCTGCGCTCCGTGGGTCTCGAGCCCGCGCTGGGCTTCGATCACCGCCCGCGATCGAGCGCTCCACCGCTGGCGCTCGACCTGATGGAGCTGTTTCGAGTTCCGCGGGTCGACATGGCGGTGGTGGCGTCGATCAACCGCGGGCAGTGGGACCCATTGGCGGACTTCGTGGAGACGGGCTCGAAGGTGTGGCTCTCGGAAGCCGGGCGACGGAAGTTCATCGACGTGTTCGAGCGGCGCAAGGGCGAGGCGTGGAAGCACTCGGTGGTGGGCTACTCGCTCTCCTACGGCCGCATGATCGAGCTCGAGGCGCGGCTGCTCGAGAAGGAGTGGACCGGCTCTCCGGGCCTCTTCGCGCGCTTCCGGTTGCGGTGACGCGGTGAGCGAGGCGAAGCTGCACTGGTTGGTGATCTACGACATTCGCGAGCCCGCGCGATGGCGCAAGGCGTACAAGCTGCTGAAGGGCTACGGGCAGCGGATCCAGTTCTCGGTGTTCCGCTGCTCGCTCACGCTGCGGCAACACGAGAAGCTGCGGTGGGAGATCGAGAAGCGCCTCGACGCCGAGGACAGCGTGCTCTTCATCGGCCTCTGCGACGGGTGCGTGTCGCGTGTGGTGGCGCGCAACCGCCCCGACGCATTCATGAAGGAGGAGGACTCCGCGCCGTGGCGCGTGCTGTAGGCGCGTGAGGAGTCGGGGGTTGCGCGTCGAGGCGCGGGTGCGCGATGGTCTGCACCCCGGCGCGCGCAGAGGCCGAGGGTGTCGGTGCGAAATCACGCACCTCCCGACGTCGAGGTCGGACCCGCGACGGAGGAGGGTGTCACCGCCGCGATCGAAGGAGATCGCCCGCTCTTTGACAACCCGGAGATGCATGAACGAGAGAAGTCAGCTTGATTCCAAGGGCGACGGAGCCATTCCCGAGTCGCGGATCGAAGGGGGTCCGAGCACGTTCGCCGGGTGCGTGAAAGCAGCCGTCGGAAGGTGTGGAATTCCCAGAGGTTGCGAGGGGGGCGGTCGTCGTCGCTGTGATGCCGCGAGGCGTTGAGCACGTGAACAACCGCCTCATGCCCGTGGTGAAGGTCGGCAAGTCGTCGTCGCTGTGATGCCGCGAGGCGTTGAGCACACGGAGACACAACTCGCCGCGGGCCTCGCCGATCTCGTCGTCGTCGCTGTGATGCCGCGAGGCGTTGAGCACGAAACGACCGACGGGCCCGGGGCGACGTGTTCGAGCAGTCGTCGTCGCTGTGATGCCGCGAGGCGTTGAGCACGGGTGAACGGGCCTCAATCGCCGTTCTCGAACGGGTCGTCGTCGCTGTGATGCCGCGAGGCGTTGAGCACTGTCGCGACGCGGGTGACGCGAATGCGTTCGCCGCGGGTCGTCGTCGCTGTGATGCCGCGAGGCGTTGAGCACACGCTCGACACGCGCGAACTCTCGGTCTCGCTCGCCGTCGTCGTCGCTGTGATGCCGCGAGGCGTTGAGCACCGCGTCACCACAGCACCTTCTCCCACTCGCCGAGGTCGTCGTCGTCGCTGTGATGCCGCGAGGCGTTGAGCACGGCACGGGCGAAGTGAGCGGACGCGCGCTCACGCTGGTCGTCGTCGCTGTGATGCCGCGAGGCGTTGAGCACCGACCGGGGCTCTTCTTCACAGCGCCCGCGCCGGGGTCGTCGTCGCTGTGATGCCGCGAGGCGTTGAGCACTAGTCACCCTCGGCGGCGCCGATGCCGGTGACGTTGGTCGTCGTCGCTGTGATGCCGCGAGGCGTTGAGCACACAAGAACAGCGTCGCCGCCGCCGCCATCGTGGCGTCGTCGTCGCTGTGATGCCGCGAGGCGTTGAGCACTTCACCGGCAGAGACGGCTTGACGATCACGCCGTTGGTCGTCGTCGCTGTGATGCCGCGAGGCGTTGAGCACCCTCCTCCGATCGTCCAAAGCGGGTGGCAACTGCTGCAGTCGTCGTCGCTGTGATGCCGCGAGGCGTTGAGCACGCTGGCACCCCCGTCTCCATCATCGACGACCTCGCGAGCCATCGTCGCTTTGATGCCCCCAGGCATTGAGCACAACTGCCTTCGCGTGACATTCCCGGGCGGGCGCGGTCGTCGTCGCTGTGATGCCGCGAGGCGTTGAGCACTCACGGCTGGATCGGATGGAAGCGCAGCTCGACGCTGGTCGTCGTCGCTGTGATGCCGCGAGGCGTTGAGCACGCGATGGTTTCGTCGAAGTCGAACCTCACCCTGTCGGTCGTCGTCGCTGTGATGCCGCGAGGCGTTGAGCACGGCGGAGCTCGGTGACGGAGGGCGCTGGAATGGCGTCGTCGTCGCTGTGATGCCGCGAGGCGTTGAGCACACGACCGCAGCAGGCAAGGCGTGGCACAAGAAGATGGTCGTCGTCGCTGTGATGCCGCGAGGCGTTGAGCACACTGGGAGCGCGGGCTCGCGCTGTGGCCCGAACGTGTCGTCGTCGCTGTGATGCCGCGAGGCGTTGAGCACGTCGGACCAAACGCGCTGCCACGCCTCGCGCACCGCGTCGTCGTCGCTGTGATGCCGCGAGGCGTTGAGCACGCCTGGCGCGTGGCGCCGGTCGAGCGACGCACGCGTCGTCGTCGCTGTGATGCCGCGAGGCGTTGAGCACTGGTTGTGCCCGTTCCACTCCGACGAATACCCCTCCGTCGTCGTCGCTGTGATGCCGCGAGGCGTTGAGCACCCATCGTAGATGTCGTAGGCATCTGCCTTACGCTCGTCGTCGTCGCTGTGATGCCGCGAGGCGTTGAGCACTGACAGGAAAGGCTCAGGAGGAATTCCTTCCTGAGAGTCGTCGTCGCTGTGATGCCGCGAGGCGTTGAGCACCGGTGCGCTTCTCGCGCACTTGCCACCCCACCGCGGTCGTCGTCGCTGTGATGCCGCGAGGCGTTGAGCACAAGCTCAATCCCCGTGTGGCTCTCGCCGTCGCGGGTCGTCGTCGCTGTGATGCCGCGAGGCGTTGAGCACTGGTTCCGCGGGCGCGACGCGAGCGGTCTGTTTGCGGGTCGTCGTCGCTGTGATGCCGCGAGGCGTTGAGCACCGCCGGGCCAGCGACGTGTCGGCGACGGGCAGGCCGGTCGTCGTCGCTGTGATGCCGCGAGGCGTTGAGCACATGTCGCCCTCGCCCACGTACTCGCCCTCGCCCACGGTCGTCGTCG
Source organism: uncultured Myxococcaceae bacterium (assembly GCA_945952225.1). Lineage (GTDB taxonomy): Bacteria > Myxococcota_A > Polyangia > Polyangiales > CAISKJ01. The sequence continues at coordinate 3,379 of CAMFHP010000120.1, read as the reverse complement.
CTGTGATGCCGCGAGGCGTTGAGCACGGGAAAATCTGATGCTCGCCGCTCTCGCTCTCTTGTCGTCGTCGCTGTGATGCCGCGAGGCGTTGAGCACTTCTGCCCCGAGCACATCGGCGGTCGCGAGTGTGGGTCGTCGTCGCTGTGATGCCGCGAGGCGTTGAGCACCTCGGTGATCCCGTAATGCCCAAACACCATCGAAGTGGTCGTCGTCGCTGTGATGCCGCGAGGCGTTGAGCACTAGCACCACCACGCGAAAACCTCTTCGGAGGGTTCGTCGTCGTCGCTGTGATGCCGCGAGGCGTTGAGCACCACCAGACGGCGCCGCGCACCGACATAGCGACGCGAGTCGTCGTCGCTGTGATGCCGCGAGGCGTTGAGCACACGTCGGCGGTCGCGCGGATCGAGAGCACTGCGTGTCGTCGTCGCTGTGATGCCGCGAGGCGTTGAGCACCTGCACGAGAACGCCGACCACGACGGCAACCAGCTCGTCGTCGTCGCTGTGATGCCGCGAGGCGTTGAGCATCGGTGCAGTCGCAGCGTGTAGCGGCGGGTGCCAGCGGTCGTCGTCGCTGTGATGCCGCGAGGCGTTGAGCACCGCGCCTTGCCCTTCATCACCAGCAGCAGGGCGGCCGTCGTCGTCGCTGTGATGCCGCGAGGCGTTGAGCACTCACGGCGTCTCCGATGGCTGCCATCACTGCACCCGTCGTCGTCGCTGTGATGCCGCGAGGCGTTGAGCACCGAAAGATCGGAGCATGAGGGCGGGTGAGGCACACGTCGTCGTCGCTGTGATGCCGCGAGGCGTTGAGCACGAGACCGTGCTCGCCAACCTGCGCGAGCCCGCCGAGTCGTCGTCGCTGTGATGCCGCGAGGCGTTGAGCACTGGAATGAACGCGCTAACCGATGGACGTTGCAGATGTCGTCGTCGCTGTGATGCCGCGAGGCGTTGAGCACCTCTTGAACAGCTCGACCAGCACGTCGAGAAGCTTGGTCGTCGTCGCTGTGATGCCGCGAGGCGTTGAGCACCGCTAGCTTTCATCGGCGCGGAACGCGCGATTGAGGTCGTCGTCGCTGTGATGCCGCGAGGCGTTGAGCACCCGAACTCCACCGCGGTCCAGTGCGTGCGCGTCTGCGGGTCGTCGTCGCTGTGATGCCGCGAGGCGTTGAGCACATGGGTGGTGCGGTGCGGCTTCTGGCGTTGTTGGTGGTCGTCGTCGCTGTGATGCCGCGAGGCGTTGAGCACGCGTAGCGCGACCAGTTCGGGCGCACCTCCCCGTGTCGTCGTCGCTGTGATGCCGCGAGGCGTTGAGCACCACGCGACGAAGCCAGCCCCCGCGAGCGCACACCCCAGTCGTCGTCGCTGTGATGCCGCGAGGCGTTGAGCACTCGGAAGTGTACGAAGAGGCGCGCGTGTGGGCCGAAGTCGTCGTCGCTGTGATGCCGCGAGGCGTTGAGCACATGTCGTCCGCGCCCACGTACTCGCCCTCGCCCACGTGTCGTCGTCGCTGTGATGCCGCGAGGCGTTGAGCACGCGAACGTGACGAGTGCGCCGCGCGGGTCATGCACGTGTCGTCGTCGCTGTGATGCCGCGAGGCGTTGAGCACTCGGAATCCGCGCACGAGTAGTCTGTGTTGGTGCAGGCGTCGTCGTCGCTGTGATGCCGCGAGGCGTTGAGCACCGTGGTGCACGTTGCGGAGGATGTGCTGTGACCTGGAGTCGTCGTCGCTGTGATGCCGCGAGGCGTTGAGCACCTCCTGCGCAAGCTCGACGCGCGCGGCGTCGACCTTGTCGTCGTCGCTGTGATGCCGCGAGGCGTTGAGCACCCCACGAGGGTGCGCCAGTCCGCGACCACACCACGTCGTCGTCGCTGTGATGCCGCGAGGCGTTGAGCACGTGAAGGACGACGACGACCGCGTGGCCCGTCGCCAGTCGTCGTCGCTGTGATGCCGCGAGGCGTTGAGCACGCGAGACGCGCGCGCATCGTCGCGCCGTGCCCGACTGTCGTCGTCGCTGTGATGCCGCGAGGCGTTGAGCACGAGAGTCGGGGTCGACGAGCGCGCGGGCGAGGATCTCGTCGTCGTCGCTGTGATGCCGCGAGGCGTTGAGCACTCCAGAGCGCCCCGGGCGTGTCTTCGAGCAGCTCCGTCGTCGTCGCTGTGATGCCGCGAGGCGTTGAGCACCTCGACGCCCACCGCCGCACGACAGCTCCCGCCGAGTCGTCGTCGCTGTGATGCCGCGAGGCGTTGAGCACATGATCAGGATAGGCTGCTGCTCTGCCATGTCCGTGTCGTCGTCGCTGTGATGCCGCGAGGCGTTGAGCACCGCATCATCCGGCGCGAGTCCGGGATCCCGATCGGGTCGTCGTCGCTGTGATGCCGCGAGGCGTTGAGCACAGCACCGAGACCGATCCGAACGCGCGCGAGGTCCGCTTGTCGTCGTCGCTGTGATGCCGCGAGGCGTTGAGCACTACCCGAGCCCGAACGGCTCGTAGTAGGCGTTCACGTCGTCGTCGCTGTGATGCCGCGAGGCGTTGAGCACGATTCCCGAAGCCGTACGGTCTCGTCGATGGCGTCGCGGGTCGTCGTCGCTGTGATGCCGCGAGGCGTTGAGCACAGATCGATCGCATCCGACGCCGCGCGAGCATCCTCGGGTCGTCGTCGCTGTGATGCCGCGAGGCGTTGAGCACTGGTGAACCTGCGTGGCTGCCGCTGGGATGGGGCACGTCGTCGTCGCTGTGATGCCGCGAGGCGTTGAGCACGGAAGCGATGGTGACGCGCATACGTGGTGCCTCCGTGTCGTCGTCGCTGTGATGCCGCGAGGCGTTGAGCACCTCAAGGGAACCATTTCCGCCATTCACAAGGCACTGGTCGTCGTCGCTGTGATGCCGCGAGGCGTTGAGCACATTTGCACGCGCGACGTGCTCGCCCCCTGCGGAGCGAGTCGTCGTCGCTGTGATGCCGCGAGGCGTTGAGCACCGCTCGTCTGCGCGCATGGCGTCGGCCAGCAGCGCGTCGTCGTCGCTGTGATGCCGCGAGGCGTTGAGCACCAGGGTCGCTCGTCGGCGCCGTCACCACCACGCGCTTGTCGTCGTCGCTGTGATGCCGCGAGGCGTTGAGCACCTCACGCGGAGATGCGCCGCGACCGCCGGGAGGCGAGTCGTCGTCGCTGTGATGCCGCGAGGCGTTGAGCACACGTACCAGTCGACGTCGCTCCCGCCTGCATCGGCAGTCGTCGTCGCTGTGATGCCGCGAGGCGTTGAGCACTTCTCGCAGAACTCCGCGCACGCGGCGGCGAGAAGCGCGTCGTCGTCGCTGTGATGCCGCGATGTATCGCACCCAATTCCTTGGACACCAGTCAGTACTACGCAGCCTTCGCGAGAT
>CAMFHP010000119.1 GCA_945952225.1 uncultured Myxococcaceae bacterium | reverse complement strand
TACACGTAAGGAGTCGTCGGCAGCGTCAGATGTGTATAAGAGACAGCACGAGGCCTTCGGCGCGCTCCTCGCGACCTGGCAGGCGACGCACGCGGCAGACCCCGAGGTGGCCCGCACGATGGCCCGCATCGCCGACGACGAGACCCGCCACGCGAAGCTCTCGTTCGCCATCGCGGCGTGGTTCGACACGCGCCTCGACGACGAGGCCCGCACGCAGTCGCGCGCACGACGCAAGGCCGCGCTCGACGCGCTCCGTGACGAGCTCGCGCGCGAGCCCGGCGAGGCCCTGGTGCGGCGCGCGGGGATGCCCACGGCGGCGCAGGCGCTCCATCTGTTCGAGCACTTCGCGCAGACGCTCCACGGCGACGCGCTGGCCTGATCGGGCACCGTTCCCCCCTGGGGTGCTCTCACGCAAGATCACCGCGGTCGGTGACGAAGAACGCAGCGCTGCAACCTTCCGTTGCATTGCGCAGTTCTTGTGCAGACGTGCACGCGGGTGATTCCTTCCGTGCGCGTCGGGGCGTCGGCGACGTGCCTCATCGTCGAGGCGGCCGCATCGCCCCCGCGAAGGAGTTCCCCCATGGCCTGGAAGTACCTCTCGCTCGCCTCGCTCGCGGTGATCGCCGCGTGCAGCTCGTCGTCGTCGAATCAGGGCGCGTCGACCACGCCGCCCGCCGCCGTCACGCAGGCTGCGGGCGACGCGAACGCCACGGCGAGCGCGGCCTCGGGCGCCGCCGCCTGGGGCTCGATGAGCCACGAGCAGAAGATGGACTACATGCAGAACACGGTCATGCCCGAGATGCGCCGGATGTTTCAGGAGTTCGATGGCCAGCGCTTCGCGAACTTCTCGTGCCGCACGTGCCACGGCGAGAACCCGCAGGCCGTGAACTGGCACATGCCCAACGGCATCGCGCCCCTCGATCCGTCGACCATTCCCGCGATGTTCGCCTCGCAGGATCGCATGCACGTCTTCATGACCCAGCGCCTCTGGCCGCGCATGACGGCGCTCCTCGGCAAGCAGCCGTACAACCCCGAGACGCACCAGGGCTTCGGCTGCATGGGATGCCACGGCATGCGCATGCCCGCGGGCGCCCCCGCGGCGCACTGAGCGATCGACGCGATCCCCCTCCACCTCTGCGCAAGCCATCGCATCGTTGTCGGCGGTGAGGCCGACCGTGGTAGTCGTCCGCACCATGATCAATCTCTTCTCGACGCGTGGTCTCAGGCTCTGGTGGGTGGTCGTCGGCGCAGCGCTTCACATGGGCTGCGGATCGTCGGCCTGCTCGGGCACCTCCTGCAGCTGTGCGGTGAACGCCTCGTGCGACTTCGACACCTGCTCGTCGTCGACCGCGGGCTGTCGCTTCGAGTGTCCGTCGGGGGCGACCTGCACGGGCACCTGCGGTCCGTCGTGCAACGTGTCGTGCAGCGGCGCGTCGTGCACGCACGCGGTCGGCGCGGGCTCGAACGTGGTGTGCTCGGCGGGTCGCTGCGCGATCACCTGCAACGGCGCGTGCTCGGTGTCGGCGACGAGCGAGCTGAGCCTCACCTGCAACGGCGGAACGACGCGCGGCCCCGGGGGCTGCGAGTAGCGTCGAGACGTCGCGGAGCGGTCGCTACGGCGCCGCCGCGGGCTCGTACGCGCACAGCGGATCGGCCCCCATCACATCGCCCGTGAGCGCCCACGCGCGGGCCCTCGATCCGCCGCACGGACCGCGGAACTCGCAGCGACCGCAGCGCCCCTGGAGGTCGTCGACCACGCGCAGCGCGCGGAGCTTCGGCGCCGTGCGGTACAGCGTCGCGAGCGAGTCGGAGCGCACGTTGCCGAGGTGCGGGTACGGCAGAAAGCCCGCCGGATACACGTCGCCCGTGTGGCCCACGAAGATCACCCCGGAGCCGTCGCGGATGCCGAAGCCCATGCGGCGCGCGGCGCGCTGGATCTCGTCGTCGCTCGCACCTTCCGCGGTGCGGCGCTGCATCCAGTAGCGGCGCCACTGCGGGGCCTCGACGGTGCTGACGTGAAAGGGCGCGCCCTGCGTGCGGTCGTACACCCACGCGAAGAGGTCTTCGATCTGCTCGGCGGAGGCGCTCCCGAGCGACTGCCCGCGCCCGACGGGAATGAGCACGAAGAGGCTCCAGCGACGCACCGGCGGCGCACAGCGCGAGCGGAGCAGTTCGAACATCGCGGGCACGCGGGTGATCGTGTCGCGCGTGATCGTGGTGTTGATCTGCACGGGCATCCCCGCGGCGCGCGCGTCGTCGAGGGCGCGCATCGACATCGCGAAGGTTCCCTCGACCTGACGGAACCCGTCGTGCGAGTCGGCATCGGGGCCGTCGAGGCTCATGCCCAGCATCGCCACGCCCGCGTCTTTGAACGCGCGGATCACCGCTGCCGTGAGCCTCGGCGTCACCGCGGGCGTCACCGCCACGGGCACACCGAGCGAGCGCGCATACGCGATGAGTTCGAAGAGGTCGGGGCGCTGCAACGGATCGCCGCCGGTCATCACCAGATGGCTCCCGAGGGCCTTCACCTCGCGAATGAGCGCGAAGCCCTCGTCGGTGGAGAGCTCGTTCGGGTCGCGGGTCTTGAGCGCATCGGCGCGGCAGTGACGGCACGCGAGGTCGCAGGCGACGGTCATCTCCCAGTAGACGTTGACCGGCGCGTCGCTCCAGTCGGTCGTCGGGTGTCGGAGGGCGTTCATGGCCGACGCGTCTTTCACACACTGCGCCCGCGGTGCATCGCGCACCAACACCGCGAGCGCAGCGCGCACATCCGGTACATCTCGCGCAGCGCGCACACGTCGCGCGCACCGACGCGCACGGCGTTGAGTTTCGCAACGCGCTGACCGAGCATCCGCGCCCGATGCGCCGCTCCCCGTGCTCCGTCTTCGCGCTCTCGCTCGTCGCCCTCGCCGCGTGCAGCAGCGATCCTCCGGCGTCGGTCACCGATGCCGCCGTCGACACGTCGCCGAACGCCGACGCACCCGACGTGCTCGACGTCGCCGACGTGCGCGCCGACGACGCCGCGCCGGACGTGCTCGATGGGTCCGACGTGACGGATGCGGGCGACGTGAGCGACGTGCGCGACGTGCCCGTCGACACGGCCTGCCCCGCGGAGACGCACCGCTGCGGCGACACCTGCGCGCGCGACTCCGACGTGGCCACCTGCGGATCGCGCTGCGCCCCGTGCCCCGCGCCCGCGCACGCCTCGGCCCGCTGTGCGATGGGCGCGTGCGACTTCGTGTGCGACGACACCTGGGAGCGCGTGGGCGACGCGTGCGTGCGCCTCGATCCGCCGCGACCGATCGCGCCGCTGCCCACGGCCTTCGTCACCTCGCGGAGACCCACGGTGCGCTGGTCGCTCGCGACGGGCACCGACGGCGCCGTGCTGGAGCTGTGCGCCGACCTCGCGTGCGACCGCGTGATCGAGCGCGTGGCCGCGATGGGAGACCGCGCGCGCCCCACCCGCGACCTGCCCGCAGGCCCGGTGTTCTGGCGCCTCCGCGGGGCCGCAGGAGCGCGCGAGGGCACGGTCACCACCGCGATGCGCTGGTTCGTGGTTCCGCCGCGCAGCGCGGCCGTCGACACGTCGTGGGGGAGCTCCCTCGACCTCAACGGCGACGGGCTCTGCGACGTCGCCGTGGCGGCGCCGTCGTACAGCACGGCCACGGGACGGGCCTTCGTCTACAACGCCGGCGCCGCGGCCCCCACGGTCACCCTCGACGGACGCGACGGCCCCAACACGGTCTTCGGCAGCGCGCTCACCGCCGCGGGCGACCTCGACGGCGACGGCCTCGTCGACCTCGCCGCGGGGGCCTACCGCGCGCTCTCGGGCACGGGGCGCGTGTATGTGTATCCGGGCTCGCGGCGGGCCTTCGTCGACCCGACTCCCACGGTCACGCTCACGGGACGCGACGGCGCCGATGCGAGCTTCGGCGTACGGGTCGCGGGCGTCGGCGACGTGAACGGCGACGGCTACGCCGACCTCGCGGTGGGTGCGGCGACGGCGATGCGCTCCCTCGGTCGCGCGTACGTGTTTCACGGCGGCGCGACGGGCCTCTCGACCACGCCCGCCACCACGCTCACGGGCGTCGACGCGAGCGGCATCTTCGGCGTCGTGCTCGCGAGCGCGGGCGACGTGAACGGCGACGGCTTCGGCGACGTGGCGGTCGCGGCGCAGTCGGCGCTCACCGCGACGGGACGTGTGTACCTGTATCTCGGCAGCGCGACGGGCCTCGGCACCACCGCGGCCGCCGTGCTCACGGGCCCCGACGGCATGCTCTCGGACTTCGGCGTCGCCCTCGCCGCAGGCGACGTGAACGGCGACGGGTACAGCGACCTCGTGGTGGGCGCTTCACGCGTCGCGACCTTTGTGGGACGCGCGTACCTCTATCTCGGCAGCGCCGCGGGCCTCTCGACCACACCCGCGCGCACCTGGTCGGGCACCATGGGCACCGACACCAACGTGGGCAGCTCGCTCGCCGTGTGCGACCTCAACCGCGACGGCTTCGCCGACGTCGCGCTCTGGGGCAACGACCCTGCGACGGGCGGGCGCGTGCGGGTGTTCGCAGGCGGAGACACGGGCCCCGGCGCGACGGCGCTCACGACGCTCACGGCGCCCGAGGGGGCGTCGAGCGGCTACGGCGTCGCGATGCAGTGCGGCGGCGACGTGGGCGGCGCGGGCTTCGGCTCGCTGCTCGTGGGCGCTCCCCTCGGCGGCGAGATGCGCACGGGCACGGTGTACCGCTACGCGATCACGGCCGCGGGGCCCGAGGCGACGCCGTCGTCGCGGCTCGCGCACACGGGCGGAGCCAACGAGGGCTTCGGCGCGATGTTCGTGGGCGCCGTGGGGCGCTGACGGTTCAACGCGCGCGGCGGGCGAGGTCGCGCGCGGCCCCGGGCCACGTGGGGTGGTTGAACGTGAAGCCCGCGTCGAGGAGGCGCGCGGGCACCACGCGGCGGCTCTTGAGCACCATCTCGGGGTCCGTGCCCATCGCGGCGGCGCCGATCGACGCCATCCACGCGGTGGCCGGGAGGCCGAAGGGAACGCCCAGCGCCTCGCGCAGCGCGCGCATGAAGTCCCGGTAGGGAAGCGGTTCTGGCGCAGCGAGGTTCACCGGGCCGTCGAGGTCGTCGCGGGCCACGAGGAGGTCGAGGGCGCGCACGAAATCGTCGCCGTGGATCCACGAGACGTACTGCGCGCCGCCCGCGATGGAGCCGCCGAGGCCGAGGCGCGTCAGCCGCGAGAGCACGGCGAAGATGTTGTCGGTGGCGCTCTGCGCGCCGGGCTCGGACATCACCATCGCGGCCCGCAGCGCGACGCGGCGCGTGGCGGGCGTGGCGGCTTCCATCAGCGTGCGCTCCCACGCGACGGCGATGTCGATGGAGCGCTTCCAGTAGGCGGGCACGTCGGGTTCGGCGCCGCCGAGGAGGCCGGTCTTCTCGTCGTTGGGCGCGTCGAAGCGATGGGCGTAGATCGTGGCCGTCGACATCTGGAGCCACACCCGCGGCGGACGCTTCGCCCTTGCGATGGCCTCGCCCACGGCGCGCGTCGACTCGACGCGGGAGTCCATCATTTCGCGGAGATTCTCTTCGGTGTAGCGGCAGCTCACGGAGCGCCCCGCGAGGTTGAGCACCACGTCGGCGCCGTCGATCTCGCGGGCCCATGCGTCTTCGACGGTGCGCCCGTCCCATCGCACCGTGCGGGCCTCGCTGGCGCCGCTGCGGGTGAGCACCACGACCTCGTGGCCCGCGGCCATCCAGTGCTTCGCGCAGAGGGCGCCGACCTGCCCGGTTCCGCCGGGGATCACGTACTTCATCGCGCGAGGTGTAGAGCCGTCACGGCGCACACCGCAACGGGTACGCTCGCGCCATGCTGCTTCCGAAGGTGGCGCCCGCCGACGACGCGCTCCCGCACTGGCCGCCGGTGCTGGCCCTCGAAGGCCCCGGCGCGACGAGCGACACGCACGCCCATCACGCGATCCACGCGGTGTTCGCCCGCGAGGGAACGCTCCGCCTCCGATGCGGCGAGGCCGTGTACGAAGGCCCCGCGGTGGTGACGGCCCCCGACACGCCGCACGCGCTCGACGCCGCAGGACGCGACGTGGTGCTGGTGTTTCTCGACCCCGAGAGCGACGGCGGACGACGGCTCGCGGCGCAGCTCGCCGAGCCCGTGGCGGTGCTCGACGGCGCCGTGCGCGACGCGGTGGTGGCCGCGTGGTCGCCCGCCGCGTGGATGGGCCCCGAAGGGCGCGCCCGCGTCGATGCGCTGATCACGGCTCTGGGTGGTGACGGCGCGGGACCGCCCCGTGCGATGCATCCCCGCGTGCGTCGCGTGCTCGCCCATCTGCGCACGGCGGAGGCCGAGGACGACACCTCGCTCGACGCGCTCTCCGCGGTGGCGGGGCTCTCCCCGGGCAGGCTCATGCACGCGTTCACCGACTCGGTGGGAATCCCCCTCCGTCCCTACCTCGCGTGGCTGAAGCTCCAGCGCGCGGCGACGGCCATCGCGCGGGGTGCGGCGCTCGGCGAGGCGGCGCACGCGGCGGGCTTCTCGGACGCGGCGCACCTGAGCCGCACGTTCCGACGGATGTTCGGCATGGCTCCGTCGGCGATCGTAGCCAGTTGATTCAAGGCGTCGGGCGCGGGGCTGCGGTAGTGAATCTCCCATGCGCAACGACCTCCTCGCCTGGCAGTGGGCGAACTACACGAACAACCACCGCGACCGTCAGAACCTGCTCATCCACGCCGCGACGGTTCCGGTGTTTCACGCGGGCACGCTGGCGGTGCTGACGGCGCCGCTCACGGGGGCGACGAGCGCGCTGGTGGGCCTGGTGATGTGCGCGTTCGCCATGCACGCGCAGAGTCGCGGACACGGCCGCGAGGGCGAGAAGCCCATTCCCTTCGAGGGCCCCGTCGATGTGCTCACGCGCATCGTGGCCGAGCAGTGGGTGACCTTTCCGCGCTACCTGCTCAGCGGCGAGTTCTCGCGCGCGTGGAACGCCGCGCGGTAGTCGCCCGCTCACCGTCGACTGCGCGTGCCTCGCGTGTGGCACGTCACGCAGAAGTACAGCGACGCGGCCCCCGACGGATACGACCGCACCCGCGCGTGCACGTCGTCGTAGTCGCTCCGGGGATGGCACTGCACGCAGTCGGTGTTGCCGCGCCCGTTCTCGCCGCCGCGGCTGTGACAGCGCGCACACGCGATGCCGTCGTGGTTGCCCCGCGTGATCGGAAAGCGCGCCTCGGGATGCACACGCTCCACGGGTTGTGTGGGCACCGACGGTTGCGCGGGCTGCGAGGGTTGCGCGGGCTGCGACGGCTGCGGAGGGCGCGGTGACGGACGCGGGCGCGACCCCGTCGTCGTGCCGTTGGCGGGCGCGGGAAGGGGCGTGCGCGTGGGCGCCGTGGGCTCTGTCGTGGGCGTCGGCGGATCGTCGGACGGATCGGGTTCGTCGTCGTGGCGGCGGTGCGCGGGCTTCCACGCGTCGGTGCCGTGGCAGGTCGCGCAGGCGTTGGCGACGTGGCGGTGCGACGGACGCTCGCGGTCGGCGCGCACGCGGTCGTCGGCGTGGCAGGCGACGCAGGCGGTGGGCGTTCCCTCGAAGGCGGGCGTCGGCGGGCGGTGACACGCGTCGCAGCGCGTGCGGGCGTGGATGCCCGTGAGGGGCCAGCCGTGGCGATGGCCTCCCTCGGTCTCGCGCCACGAGCGCTCCGTGTGACAGACCGCGCAGGTGGGCGGAAACACCTCCTGGCCGGGGCTTCCGTGGCCGAGGTGACGGCGCGTGTACTCGGGGCGGTGGCACGTCACGCAGCGCATCGAGGGCGGCGTCGGAGGCGCCTCGGGCGACGGCGAACACGCCGCGACGAAGGCCGTGACGAGGAGCGCGTGGAGGCGCATCAGAAGCGCTCCCTTCGGAACGTGAGCCCGAGGCGCGCGCACACGCGACGCAGCGTCGAGGCGAGGCCCGCGGGGCCGCAGAAGAACACCTCGACGCGGGCGGGCGCGTGCTGCGCGGCGATGCCTGCGAGGAGCGAATCCCAGTCGGGCGCGCCGAGGTTCGTGCGCGTGCGGAGTCCCGTCACGAGGTCCGGTGCGCCGGCGTCGTGGGCGAGGTCGCGCGCGAGTTCGAGGCCCAGCGACGACGCGCCCGCGCGCCCATCGGTCATGTAGAGGTGCAGGTCGAGGAGCCCGCCGCGGTCTTCACGTTCGAGCTGCGCGAGCAGATCGGCGAACCACTCGAAGCTGTAGGCGTCGCGGTTGAGCCACACGAAGTGTCCCTTGCGGAGCTTCGCGCCGTGCCCCGCGCGCGCCCGAAGCACGAGGCTCTCCAGCACGCTCGCGAAGGGCGTCACCCCGATGCCCGCGCCGATGAGCACCGCGTACTCGGCGTCGAAGAGGTGCGCGGTGGGCGAGCCGTAGGGGCCGTCGACGGTGACCTCCAGCGGCGTGGGATCGCCCTCGACCTCGTGGCGCTCCACCCGCGCGCGCAGCGCACCGGACCAGTTGCCCAGCACGCGCGCATGCACCGTCAACGCCTCGCGCTCCGGCGCGCTGCTGATCGTGAACGGGTGCCACTCGTGCTTCGCCACCGAGGGAACGCGCAGATACACGTAGTCGCCCGGCGAGAAGGTGAAGCCCGGCGGTCGCTTGAGGTCGAGGCGCGTCACCCCCGACCGAAGCGCCTGCGCGGCCACGGCGATCGTCGACAGCCCGCGACGCCGCGCGCGACGCCTCCGCTCGATCGCCCACGCCACGAGCGGAACGCCCGCCCACAGCAGCATCGTCGGCGCGTGCACGATCACCAGCGCGAACCACAGCCCGTAGAGCAGGTGCGTGACGTAGAAGAGTTCAAAGCGCCGCGTGCGGCGGATCACCGGCAGCGCGAAGCCCCACATCACCGCGAAGGTCACGAGCAGCGCCACGCCGGTCACGCCGCGGAGCGAGCCGAGCAGCCACGCGGTGACCGGCGACGAGAGGTGTCCCCACGCGTGCGCCACGGTGAACGAGGCCGCGTGCACGAGCGCGAGCGCGGCCATCGTGTGACCGGCAACGTGGTGAAAATCCACGGCCTCGTCGAGGGGGAGCGCGCGGCCGATCCACACGGCGCGGAGGCGCGTCAGAAGCCCGCGCATCATGGGCAGGAGGATCAGCGCGCCGTCGAGGTCGAGGCACACACCGGTGCCGCGGCCGAGGCGCATGAAGAGGTCGGAGGGATTGGGCGATGCGTCGACGAGCGCGCGGGCGAGGAGCGCGACGTGTGCGGCGCCCCAGAGCGCGAAGGCCAGCGCCGGGAGCCAGCGGTTGCGGAGAAAACGCAGCGCGCGACGGAGGCGCTCCCACGGGGAGGGGCGCGCGTCGAGGCGCGCGAGGAGGTGTTCGCTCGGGGCGATCCAGAGGGCCTCGCTGCGGGTCATGCGCGCGAGGAGCTCGGGCCGACGACGGAGCGCGGATTCGAACTCCGCGAAGGTCACACGGCCGTCGCGGTTCACGTCGGCGTGGGCGAGCACGGCGTCGGTGAGCGTCTCGGCCACGTTCGCTGCGCGCGGAACGATCCCCGACTCGGCCAGCGTCACGGCCACCATGCGAGCGACCTCCTCGCGGGTGACCGATCCGTCGCCGTCGTGGTCGTGGAGGTCGAAGGCGAAGCGCAGCCGCTCGGTGACGGAGCCGAACACCACGGCGCGCACACCGGCCAGGAACTCGTCGCGCGAGATGCTCCCGTCGCCGTCGCGGTCGAAGCGCGCGAGCACGCGCCGCGCGAGGTACTCACCACGGAGCCCGAGGGCCGCCTGAAGCTCCTTCGCGTCGATGCGCGCGTCGGTGCCCGCGTGCTTCGCAAAGGCCCGGTCGAGCGCGTCGAGCAGCGCGCGGTCGACGGCGGGCGGACGGGTGTCGGTCATCGGCGCCGCGACGCTATCGGGCGCCACGATGATCTCAAGCGTCGAGTGGTATGCAGCGTCGTGTGGCGATGGCCCCGCGCACCGACGGCACCACGCACCGCTCGCGCGCACGGCACAGCACGCGGACACAGCCCGCAGATCGCCCCTCGAAGGCCGCGTGTCGGAGGTAGCGTCGCGCGGCCATGGGCGCCCTGCTCCACGAACAGCCGTTGCTTCTTCTCTTCGTCGTCGGCGCCGCGGGGAGCCTCCTCGGGAGCCTTCGCGTGCGCGGCTTCTCGCTCGGTGTGGCCGCGGTGCTCTTCGTGGGGCTCGCGGTGTCGGCCCTCGACGCGACGCTCGCGCTGCCCGACTTCGTGCCGCAGCTCGGGCTCGTGCTCTTCGTGTACTCCGTGGGCGTGTCGGGCGGCCCGGCGTTCTTCTCGTCGCTCGGTCGCGACGCGTTGCGCACGGGCGCCGTGGCCCTCGCGGGGCTCTCGACGGGCGCGCTGCTCACCGTGCTCCTCGGCCGCGCGCTGCACCTCGGCGGCGCCACCATCGCGGGCCTCTTCGCGGGCTCGCTCACGAACACCCCCGCCCTCGCGAGCGTGGTCGAAGCGTTGCGCGCGCGGGGCTCGTCGCAGCTCAGCGACCCCGTGGTGGGCTACTCCGTGGCGTACCCCATGGGCGTGCTCGCGGTGCTGCTCGTGATGCACCTCTTCGGCGCGCGGAGCGAGCGTCCGTCGACGGCGCCCGCTCCCTCCGCGGGGCTCGTGACGCGCACCGCGAGGGTGACCGCCGACGCCGTGATCGGACGCCCCGCGGAGGCCCTCGCACGCCACGAGGGATGGGCCGTGGTCTTCGGTCGCATCGAGCGCCACGGAGGCGTCGAAGTGGTCGGCGACCTCACGGTCTTCGAGCGCAACGACCGGGTCACGGTGGTGGGCGCCGCCGACGAGGTGGGCCGCGTGGTGGCGGCGCTGGGGGGCGCGGCCGAGGCGCCCCTCGAACTCGATCGCTCGCTGTTGGATTTCCGTCGCGTGTTCGTGTCGCGCGCCGAGGTCGTGGGGCGCGCGGTCGATGACGTGCAGCGTGAGATCGCGCAGCGGTGGGGCGCGCAGATCACGCGCATCCGTCGCGGCGATGTCGACGTGCTGCCGCGCGAGGGGCTCGTGCTCGAACCGGGCGACCGCGTGCGGGTGCTGGCGCCGCGCGACTCCCTCGACGCGCTCTCGCACCACTTCGGAGACTCGTACCGCGCGATCGCCGAGGTCGACGTGGTGACCGTGGGCATCGGCATCGCGCTGGGGCTGCTCCTCGGGCGCGTCGAGCTGTCACCCTTCCCCGGTCTGCGGCTCTCGCTCGGTGTCGCGGGCGGTCCTCTCGTGGTGGGGCTCGTGCTCGGGCGCCTCGTGCGCACCGGCGGGCTCACCTGGTCGATGCCCTACAGCGCCAGCCTCACGCTCCGTCAGTTCGGGCTGCTGCTCTTCTTCGCGGGCGTCGGCACCCGCTCGGGCGCGGCCTTCGCGCGCACGGCCCCGACGCTTCAGGGCGCCACGCTCTTCGCCGTCGGCGCGCTCTCGACCTTCGCGTCGGCGCTCACGATCACCCTCCTCGGGCGACGCACGCCGGGGCTCTCGCCCGCCCGCCTCTGGGGCCTGCTCGCAGGCGCGCACACGCAGCCCGCCGCGCTCTCCTTCGCCGTCGACCGCACGGGCAGCGAAGAGGTCAACGTGGGCTACGCGCAGACCTTTCCCCTCGCCACGATCGCGAAGATCCTGCTCGCGCAGGTGATCCTCGCGGTGCTCCGCTGACGGCCTTCACCCTCGATGACCCGTACGCGGCGACCGCAGACGGGTCATCGAACCCTCCATGACCCGTACGCGGCGTCTGCAGACGGGTCATCGAGCCCTCCACGACCCGTACGCGGCGACCGCAGACGGGTCATCGAACCCTCCATGACCCGTACGCGGCGTCTGCAGACGGGTCATCGAACCCTCCGCGACCCGTACGCGGCGACTGCAGACGGGTCATGGAGGCCTTCGGGCGCCTCACGCGGTCGGAGATCCCTGCGCGAGGGCGCGTTCGATGCGGGCGCCCAGGGCGCGGCGACGGGCCAGCACGGCGTCGGCGACGTGGGATCGCGTCGCGGCGAACCATCGGTCGCGGAGCAGGGCGCGGCGGGCGTCGAGTCGCTCGTGCCAGCGCAGCGCGAGGTAGCCCGTGAGGGGCGCGAGGAGCAGCGCCGACACCCCCACCGCGGGACCGAAGGCGAGGCCGAGGGCGAGGGCCTGGAGCGTCCACCAGAGCGGGAGGAGCACGATCCCGAGCAGGAGCTTGTAGGTGCCCACGACGTCGAGCTCGCCCCGCGCGAACTTCTCGGCGAGCGGCCGCACCGCGCGGTAGGGGATCCATCCCAGCAGCGCGCCCACCAGCGCGAGGGGCGCGAGGAGCACCAGCGACACGAGCCGTGCGGCCACGCCGCGAACGCCGAGGGCGCGCGAAGGGTCGAGGCTCCGCGCGTCGCGCACCCCGAGGCGGTCGAGGGTGTCGGCGAGGGCGCGGGCCTCGTCGGCGATGGCGTGCGCCTCGTCGGGATCGCGCGTGATGAGCCGCGCCCAGCCGAGGGAGAGCTCGCGCGCCTTCGCATCGCGGGCGCCCACGTCGTCGTCGCCCTGAAGCCAGGTGGCGACGGTGACGAAGCCGTTCCAGAGGTCGACGTCGTCGGCTTCGAGGGTGACGGTGTGCAGGGCGGTCGCGAGGGCGTCGGTGAGCGCACGCACCGCGGCCCGCTCGTCGTCGCGGGCCATCGCGCGGTAGGGCGCGAGGTCGACGGGCGCCCCGAAGGTCGCCGACGCGCGTGAGCGGAACGTCTCCTTCGACTCGTAGACCACGCCCACGGGCACCACCCGCACGGTCTCGTCGCACCCGAGGGCGATGCGCGCGGCGCCGGTCTTCAGCGGTGCGAGGCGCGACCCGTCGTGACTGATTCCCTCGGGGAACAGCGCCACCCACGAGCCCGCCGCGAGGCGCTCGCGCACGAGGGTGAAGGTGCGGTCGTTGTGCGAGGTGTCGGCCTCCTTCGCGCGGTACACGGGCACGGCGTCGAAGGCCGCGAGCCAGCCCCGGAGCACGGGCATCGAGAACAGCGTGCTCTTCGCGAGAAAGCCCACGGGACGCCCCGCGGCCGCGCACACCACCAGCGCGTCGAGGAGCCCGTTGGGATGGTTCACCACGAGGAGGCAGCCCGACCCCTCGGCGGGCACCACCCCGCGCACGCCGAGGTCGGGATAGAACAACCGCAGGAGCGCGAGAAAGGCCCGTCGGGTGAACGCGCCGCTCACCGCGACAACACCACGACGCTCCACGGGCCGAGCGCGATGGAGCCCATGAAGGACTGACCGTCGTAGGGACGCGCCACGGCGTCGACGGAGGCGCGTGCGGGGCCGGTGAAGTCCGCCGACCATCGGGGGTCGTCGCTGTCGAGACGCACGCGCCAGGTGCCGCCCGCGGGGAGGCCGATGTTGTACTCGGCGTAGCGACGGTTGCGGAGGTTCGCGATCACCACCACGTCGTCGCCACCGCGGTCCCAGCGGCGAAACACGAGGACCTTGTTCGCGTCGCTCTGGTGGGTGACCGCGATGTTCGGGCCGAGGAGCCCCGCGGTGGCTCCGTCGAGGTTGCGCCGCATGCGCACCAGCGCGCGGTAGTAGTCGCGAATGCTCGACCAGCGGGAGAGCTGCGTCCAGTCGAGGGCCGCGGGCTCGGGCGCGAAGGTGCCCTGCGCGAGAAGCTCCTGACCCATGAAGAGCATCGGCACACCGGGCGCGGTGAACGCGAGGGCGGCGGCGAGCATGGAGCGCTTGCGTCCCGCGACGCTCGTCGGGTTCGCCGCGTCGACGCGCGAGGGAAAGCGCGCTCCCCCGTTGCCCACGGTGTCGTGGTTCTCGCTGCCCGTGATGCGCGCGAAGGGGTCGTCGTTGTAGCGCCCGAGGAGCGCGGCGCGCACGGCGTTGAGGTCGCGGCCGTCGTCGCTCGCGGGGCCGAGCTGCTCGCCCATCACGTAGACGAAGCCGTCCCACTGCGTGTCGAAGCCGAAGCCGCCGTGATCGCTCGCGCGTGTGATGGCGGCCTCGCCCTTGAGGTCTTCGGCCGTCACGATCGCGCCGGGACGCAGCCTTCGGGTGAGCGCGTTGGCCTCGACGAGGAGCTCGCGTCCGCCGGGCACGGTGCCCATGCCGTCGAGGGCGCGGATGTTCGAGACCGAGTCCCAACGGAAGCCGTCGACGCGGTAGTCCGCGAGCCACATCGCGACGCCGTCGAGGAGGTAGCGGGCCACGAAGGGGTTGCTGAAGTCGGGCCGCGGTCCCCACGGGGTGTTCCGGTAGCGCGCGTCGCGAAAGAAGTAGTTGCCCCCGGAGCCGTCGGAACAGTCGCCGTCGAAGCACCGGAGCGGCGCCGACGTGTTGCCCGTGTAGTGGTTGTAGACCACGTCGACGAGCACCGCGATGCCGCGCGCGTGGGCCTCGTCGACGAGGCGGCGCAGGTCGTCGGGGCTGCCGTACGCGGCGTTCACGGCGTGCCAGTGATGCGGTCCGTAGCCCCAGCGCGTGCCGCTCGCGAAGTCGTTGACCGGCATGAGCTCGATGGCGTTGACCCCGAGGTCCGCGAGGCTGTCGAGGCGCTCGATCGTCGAGGCGAAGGTGCCGTGCGCCGCGCCTCCGGGCACCGAGAAGCTCCCCGGGTGGAGCTCGTAGAGCACGGTCTCGCGGAGCGCGGGCGGGCGAAAGTTCGCGGTGCGCCACGCGAAGGTCGACGGCCCGGCGATGACGCCCCATCCGTCGCGGAGCTCGCGGGCTCGGGGATCGACCCGCACGAGCGATTGTGTGCCGCGCGTGAGCACGAAGCGGTAGCGCTGCCCCGCGCGCGCACCGGCCACGGAGGCCTCCCACACGCCGTCGCCGACGGCGCGCATGGGCGTGTCGGCGAAGTCGCCCACGACGGTGGCCGCGCTCGCGGCGGGCGCCCACACGCGGAAGGTCACCCCTGCCTCCGTGGGCACCGCACCGAGCGTGGTGGAAGGCGCCGCGTCGGGGATCGCAGGTGCATCGACGGGCGACGTGCGGTCCCCGGGCGCCGTTCCGTCGGGGGACGGCGTGGCGTCGAAGACCTCCGACGCATCGGGGGTGGTCATGGGGGTCGTCGGGGTGTCGGGGCTCACGAGCACGTTGTCGGGCGCGCCGCCATCGGACGACGACCCCGTGCCCGAGCACGCGATCCAGAGGGACGCGATGCAGGGGAGCAGCAGGCGAGACGGCCTCATCGTGCGCGCGAGGCTAACACCTTGCGCCGCGGGCCGTGCGCGTCGAGGGGGGCGTCAGCGGGCGACGCAGCGGGCGCCGTCGAAGCACTGCCCCGAGGGGCACACGCAGCTCATCACCGAGCGGCTGAACATCGGCGCGCAGGAGCATCCGCCGATGGCGCAGGTGTTGGGAAAATCACTCGTGGCGGCGCAGCAGAGCATCGTCGAGACCGTGCCTCCGCTGGCCGTGCACGACGCTGCGAGGCTTCCGCCGTCGGTGGCGCTGTCGTTCGCCGCGTCGGCGGGCGCATCGGTCGCGGCGTCGTTCACAACGTCACTCACCGCGTCGCTCACCGCGTCGCTCGCAGCGTCGTTCACCGCATCGGTCGCGGCGTCACGCACCACGTCGGCGGCCACGTCGCTCGCGGTGTCGGTCGCCACGTCGCGTGCCGCATCGGCGGTGACGTCGCTCGCGGTGTCGGCGGCGGTGTCGCTCGCGGTGTCGGCGGCGGTGTCGGTCGATGCGTCGCTCGCGGTGTCGGTGGAGACGTCGGCGGTCGACGCATCGGGCGTGGTGGTGGCGTCGTCGGAGCATCCGGCGACGTGCGCGGAGAGCGCCAGGAGAAGGGCAAGCACAGAACGGAAACGCATCGGAGTCCTCATGGGGAACTGCCACGCACGATCGCGAGGCGCGGGATGGCGCGGCACCGCTCGCACGCGCGGGGCCGCGGGGTCAACGAGGCGTCACACACGACGACGACGGCACGCACGGACCCCAGCATCCGTCGACCACCGAGGGACGGTTGCCGGGCGCGCAGGTGGGGGGATCGGCGTCGCAGGCCACGAGGTCGGCGTTGCAGCTCCACGCGCAGCACGAGAGGGGGCGCGGGGTGTTGTCGGGGCCCACGCAGCTCCGTCGATCGGGGCCCACCGACGATCCCGTGCAGCCCGCGACGCCGCCGTCCGAGGCCGACGCGCACGCGCCGGTGTAGAGGAACGGACGCGACGTGAACCCGCCGGGGCAGTCGCGAAAGGTGCTGCCGTCGCAGCCGCAGTAGTCGGCGATGAAGGCGCAGTCGCGCACGAACTCGCACACGCCGGGGATGCCGCATCCCGCAGCGCCGTAGAGGCAGTTGCGCCCGCCCGCGCAGTCGCGGTCCGAGGTGCAGAGCTGCGGGCGCACGCCGCCGTCGCCGCAGAGGCCCGTGCGCTCGGTGGGGCGCGTGGGCTGACACGCGGCGTAGGAGGTTCCGTCGCACGCGCAGTAGGTCTGCGGGTCGCCGCACATGCGCTGGGCTTCGCACGTTCCGACGCCGCCGCAGGTGCCCACGTCGAAGGTGCAGACCTCGCCGGGCGGGCACGCGCTCGCCGTGGTGCATCGCTGCGCGACGCCCGCATCGGGGGGCACACACCCGAGCAGGGTGCACTGCGCGGTGAGCGTGGTGGGATCGCACACGCAGGTGTTGCAGCCGTCGCCCGCGGGGCAGCGCGCGCCTGCGGGGCACGTCCATCCGTTGGTGAGCACGCACACGGGCCCGTCGCCGGGCACGTCGGGCGTGGGCGTGGTGTCGACGGCGCCGTCGGCCGACGCATCGGGGAGCGCGCCGGTCACCGTGCTCGAACAGCCCGCGATCACCACCGAGAGAACCCATCCCCACCGCGACGAAGACTTCTGCATCTGGCACACCCTTGCTCATCGGAAGGCCGCGCTCCTGCGGCGACGTGACGAGCGGAGGGCCCCGTCGCACGACCCGTGCCGCGGGGGTGCATCGCGCCGTCGCGGGAGTCCTTTGCGCAAGACCTTTCCCGCGAACACGCGCAGGGTGGAGCGCGCGAACCGCGATGCCCGTAAGACCGCCGCCGCTCCCCTTCGACCGCGCCGACGCGCACCTGACCGCCGACCTGCGCGCGGCCTTCGTCGACGCCGACCGTGACGCACCCATCACCCCGTCGAGCGTTCGGCTCTGCGCCTCGCTGGGAGAGCTCGCCGGGGCCGTGTACGACGCCCTCGCCCCGACGCCCGATCCGTCGGTGCGCCACGCGGTCTGCGAAGCCGCCGCGGCCCTCGCGCTGCTCACGAAGGTCGACGACCAGGTGATCGACGGACGCCCCTTTCACGGCGGCCGCGCCACACCGCGCGCGCAGCTCCGTGCGAAGACGGCGCGGCACCTCGGCGACACGCTCCACGCGCTGGTGCACGCGAAGGCCCGCGGAGACGAACCCCGGGAACGTCTCGCGGCGTTCACCGGCGCGAAGCTCCACGCGCTCGCGACGACGCGACGACGACGCGACGCGCACCTCGCGCTCGTGGCCCGCGGATGGCGCACGCAGGTCGATGCCGTCGCGGTGTTCACGGCGCATCCGTCGGAGGTCGAGGCCGCCACGGTGGCCCGCGTGACCGCGCGCGTGTCGTCGCAGTGGCTCGCGATGGTGTCGGCGGTGGGCGCGCTCCCCCTCGATGGACCGATGACCGCGCGGGGCTCGCACGTGCGCGGGATGCTCCTCTGGGGCCGGTGGATCCAGCGCGCCGATGCGCTCGCCGACCTCGCGCGCGACCTCGACGACGGGCTCCTCTCGACGGTCGCCACGCACACGCTCTGGCACCGCGCGCCCGCGGCCACCGACGACGCGCTCACCCGCGGCGACGCCCGCGCGCTCGCGCACCTCGTCTGCGCGCACCATGTGGACCGCGCGCTGCTCCCCTCGCCCGCCGCGCTCGACCGCGCAGCCGAAGCGCTCGACGGACTCGGTGCGCTCCCCGCGCACCTCCGCGCGGTGCACGGCTACCTCGCGGCCCGATGGCACGCGCTCGCGGCCTCGTACGACGTCGCGGAGGCGCCATGTTCGGCACGCTGAAGCCGCGGCTGTGTGTGCTCCAGCCCGACGCGCGCGACGCGTGGGGGAGGCTCTACTGCGGCGTGTGCGCGGGCCTCGGCGAGGGCTTCGGCCACGGGCTTCGCGCGACGCTCACGCACGACGCGGTGTTCGTGGCGACGCTCGCCGACGCGCTCGCCGACGAGGCGGGCGCGAGCTCGTCGTGTCGCTGTCCCCTCGTGCCCGTGGTGCACCGTGCGACGGTGTCGTTCGAGAGCCCGGCGATCCGCTTTGCCGCCGCGGTGCAGATCCTCCTCGGCGACCAGTGGCTCGCGGACCGTGCCGCCGATGGACGCCGCCCGCACCGCCTCGCCCGCACGCTCCTCGCCGACCGTGTGCGCCGCGCCCACGAGGCCCTGCGCGCGCTCGGCGTCGACAGCGCCGCCCTCCACGGATTCGAGTCCCGACAGGGCGCCGTGGAGCGCACGGACTCTCCCTCGCCCGCCGAGGCCGCCGCGCCGACCGCCGACGCGCTGGGCCATGTGTTCGCCTCGCTCGCCGACCTCCGCGGCGTGTCGTCGGAGGCCCGCGCCGCACGCGCCACCCTTCGCACCTTCGGACGCGCGTTGGGCGCGGTGATCTACCACCTCGACGCGCTCGACGACCTGCGCGACGACCTCGTCGACGGCGCCTTCAACCCCTGCCTCACCCGTCACGCAGGCACCGTCGCCACGCTCGACACCGCGCGCCTCGACGAGACGGTGACGGCCCTCTCCGTTTCGCTCGACGCGCTCTCCGTTTCGCTCGCGGCGCTTCCGATGCAGAGACACCGCGCGCTCGTCGAGAGCGTGATCGACGGTACGCTACGGCCTTCGGCGCAGCGGGCCATCGAGGGCGCACGCGAGATCCGCGACCCGGCGCACCTCTCCATCTGGAGAGGCTTCGCCGCGCGGCCGCCCGTGTCGCGGGCCATGGTGCGCATGGCGCTCGCGCTCCTTGCGCTGTGGACGTGGCTGCTTCACGGCGCCGCGGGCCTCGCGCAACCGGGGAGCGCGCCGCGTCCGACGACGCCGCCGCAGGGCCCCGGATGTCATCCGCGTTGCAACGCGCGGGGCTGTGATCCCGGCTGCGACGGATGCCGCGCGCTCTCACAGTGCGGCGACACCTGCGCGCGGTGCCATGCGCCCTGCGGATCGTGCGGACACCCGTGCAGCGGATGCAGCGACAGCCTCGGCGCGTGCGCCCAGTGTCAGCGCAACCTGCACTGCGGGTGAGCGCGCGCGCGTTGACGCTCGACGGCCGACGACGATACACCCGCGAGACCGTGGCCTTTGTTCCCGCGCTTCGCACCGAGGTCTCCCTCCGCAACGACGACGCCGCGCCCGCCCTCGTCGACGCGCTCCTGGGGCGCGAGCTGCGCCTCGACCCCGCGCTGGCCGCCGTGGCCCTGGCGATCGACGGACGCCGCGACGTCGACGACGTGCTCGCCGCCGCGTGCACCGCGGGGCTCACGCGTCCGCTGGCCGTGCGGGGCCTCCGCGCGCTGCTGCTGCTCAACGTGATCGAGGGCGCGGGCGACGCGGTGATCGCCTCGCTGCGCGCGTTTCGCGACGGGCTCGACCTGCCGCGCGGTCGCGTGCTGCCCGAGATGCGCTTCGAGTGTCAGGGCTCGGGATCGTGCTGCCAGACGCTGAGCCTCGGTCCCCTCGACGCCGCCGACGTCGAACGCCTCGCCGCGCTCGACCTCTCGAAGAGCCATCCCCATCTGGTGGGCCAGTCGCTCACCGAGCTCCACGCGCACCCCGACGGGCGCCGCGCACCGTACCTGCGCCGCGTCGACGGACGCTGCCTCCTCCAGCTCGACGACGGACGCTGTGGCGTGCACGTGCACCACGGGGCCGCGGCGAAGCCCCTCACGTGTCGTCTGTTCCCGCTCGAACACGTCGTGCGCTACGACGGCGTGCACGTCTACGACCGCGGCGAGTGCTCGCGCTTCGGCGCCTCATCGAAGGCGGGCGAACCGCTCGCGCGCACGCCGCAACGGCTGCTCCCGCTCATGGCGCAGACGCGCCGTCTCGATCACCCGATCGTGCAGCTCTCGCCCTCGTACCTCGCGGACTTCGGCTACTACGCCCCGCTCGTGCAGAGCGCCGTCGACGAGTGCGCGGCCGACACGCTCGCGGCCCCCGAGGTGCTCCGCGCGCTGGCCCGACGGGTGGCGGCGTTCACCGGCGCGCTCGATGGACTGCCGCTCTCTCCGGGCGCGGCGGGCGCGGCCCTGCAGCATGTGCTCGCGACGCCCCGCGCGCGCTTCTACGTCCCCTGTCGCCCCGAGAACCTGGTGCCCGGCGCACGCGCCCTCCGCGCCGTCGCCGAGGCCCTCACCGTCGCGTGCGACCGCGTGCTGGAGCAGATCCCCGAGGGCCACGGACAGTCGTGGGCGCGCGACTTCGCCCGTCGGCTCAAGCCCGTGCTCCACGTCGTGCGCACGCTCCTCGCGGCGCTGCTCGAACCGCAGTCGGCGCCCGAGCGCATCATCGACGCGGGCTTTCTCTCGGCCGACACGCCCGAGGCCCACGACACGCTGCGCCGCTCGCTGCGCCAGGCCCTCTTCGGCCGTCAGGCGCTCGTCGACGACCGCGCGCTGCCCGCGCTGCTGCGCCTCGCGTTCGTGCAGCTCGTGACCGTGTACGCCGCGCGCCACCGCGACGCCGGCGAGGCCTCGCGCGCCTCGATCGGCGGGCTCGACGAGGGCCATCAGCTCGCGGTGCGCGCGCTCTCGCTCGACCCCATGCGCCAGGTGTTCATCGAGGCCGCCGAGGCCGCGCCCGCGGCGCTCGAAGCGCTGCCGTACGTGCTCCGCTGGCGCTGACCGTCGGCGTGCGGCGCGGGGTGTGAGCCGTCGCTCAGGGCGCGAGCAGGAGCACCTTCACCTGGCTCGGCACGAGGCGCATGCCGGGGCAGTTGGTGCTGTTCTGCAACGACATGCTGGTCATGCGCGTCGCGGGCAGGCCCGACACGAGCACGGTGAAGGCGGCGGTGAGGTGGCGCGACGGTCCCATCACGAGGCCCGAGGCGACGCCGAGCGCGACGCCGGGGTTGTCGCCGTTGGTGAGGGGCACGGTGGTGGCCATGTTGTGCGCGGGCGTGGCCATGAAGAGGATGTTGTACGCCGCGGGGACGCCCATCGGGCCGAGGGCGATGTTGGGGTACGGAATGGGCACGGGCGCGGGCATCGGCGTGAGGCACACGTCGGGAAAGCCCAGATCGACGCCCATCATCTGCGAGTTGGCGAACATCGTCGGTGGCTCCCTCAGCCCAGGTGGATCTGCTCGCCGTCGAGCTTGAGGAGGTTCTCGGAGGTGAGCACCGCGTTCTGTCCGTGGGCGCGGAGCGTGGTGTCGGCGGCGATGTCGACCTGGCCCGCGCGCACCTGGTCGATCTCCTCGACGCGGCGGTATGCGCGCTTCACGCGCTGCGACCAGCGGTCGAGGGTCTGGTCGAGGGAGGCGCAGGTGGTCTTCACGCGCTCGATCTCGGCGTGGAGCTTCGAGCCCACGTGCGAGAGCTGGTCGATCCACACGTCGCCGCGGACGGCCTGCGCCGAGAGGGTCGACGCGAGGAGGCGCAGCGTCTTCGAGGTGGCGAGCTCGACGCCGTCGTCGGCCACGACGGTGAAGCGCCCGCCCGTGACGCGCACGCGAAGGTCGCCCTGCGCGTGGAACTCCACCGCCGCGTCGGTGTGGCGCGCGAGCACGGCGGTGATCCAGTGCGCGTCGCCCGCGGACGCGACGAGCACGGTGTCGCCCACGGCGGGCGCGAGCATGCAGCTCAGGGCGCGACGCGCGGCGAGGGTCTGCGCCCCGGTGCGCACGGTGAGCTCCTCCCCCTCGGCAGACACGACGTGTCCTTCGAGCTGCGCGAACTGAACGTCCTTCACGGCGAGTGCGATGTGGCTCATGGGAACTCCCTTGTCGTCGTCGTCGGGCAATCGGAGGGTCGCGGGTCAGTAGCGCGGCGTCCAGCGTTCGGCGCGCGCGAGGGGCTCGTCGTCGCCGAGCGAGGTGAGCCCGTCGGGCCCCGCGGCGTTCGTGAGGTCGGTGCGGTGAAACCTCGCGCGGTGCACCCTCGCACCGGAGAAGTCCGCCGACGGGGCCGACGCGTTGGAGAAGTCGGCGTACGTGAGGTCGGCGCGGCGAAAGTCCGTGGCCTCACAGCGCGCCCCGGTGAAGTTCGCCTGATGGAGCTTCGCGCCGCGCAGGTCGGCCCCGCGCAGCTCCGCCTGGAGCATCACGGCCTGCGTGAGATCGGCGTCGCGGAACACGGCGCCTTCGAGCACCGCCTCGACGAAGAGAGCCATCGGGGCGCGCGCGCCGGTGAAGTCCGCGCGACGGAGCGTGGCGCCCTTGAAGTTGCAGCGATCGAGGTCGCAGCCCGAGAGGTCGCAGCCCGAGAGCTCGGTGTCGGCGAACTGACACGCCATGAAGTGCAGCCCCGCGAGGCGCATCCCCGTG
This sequence comes from uncultured Myxococcaceae bacterium, assembly GCA_945952225.1. Taxonomy (GTDB): domain Bacteria; phylum Myxococcota_A; class Polyangia; order Polyangiales; genus CAISKJ01. Next base: position 3,728 of record CAMFHP010000119.1, on the reverse strand, counting down.
AAGGTCGAGCCCACGAAGATCGAGAGTTCGAACGACGCGCCGTCGAGCTGGGCGCCGCGCAGGTCTGACTTCATCCACGACGTGAGCTTCGCGTGCACGCCGCGGAGGTCGAGGCCGCGGACGTCGTCGTCGAGAAACACCGCGCGGTCGACGGTGGCCCCGCGCAACGAGGCCGCCGAGAGGTCGCACTGACCGAGCACCGCGAGCGTGAGGTCGGCGCCGTCGAGCGCGAGGCCGTGGGCGCCGCAGCGCGTGAGCTTCGCGAGCTGCATCTGCGCCCGCGCGAACGACGCGCCTTCGAGCTGCGAGCGGTCGACGGAAGTGTGCCGGAGGTTGGCGCCGTCCCACACGGTGCCGCGGAGGTCGCAGTCGCCGAAGACCGACTCGCGCACGTCGGCGCCGACGAAGCGCGCGCCGCGGAGGTCGACCTTCTCGAAGATCGCGCCGCCGAGGGAGGCGCCCGTGAGGTCGCACCCCGCGAGCGCGAGGCCCGAGAGCACCTCGCCGTCGCGCACCATCGCTTCGAGGGCCGCGCGGTCAGGCATCACGGGTGACATGCCGCACCTGGGTGAGCTCTGCGCCTTCGAAGCTGCGCGCGCGCCCTCGCACGCCGAGCAGGTCGGCGCGAAAGAGGTTGGCGTCGGTGAAGTCGGCGTCCTGAATCATCGCGTGTGTGAGAAGCCCCATCATCATCTGGAACGAGATCATCGTGGCGCCCGTGAGGTTCGCGCGGGTCATGCGCCCCTCGCGCATCGAGGCCCGGTAGAAGCGGGCGCCGGCGAGGTTGCACTCCGAGAGGTCGGCGCCGGTGAGCGTCGCGCGGTTGAAGCTCGCGCCCTGGAGCAGCGACCCGCGGAAGTTGGCCCGTTCGAGCACCGCGTCGGTGAAATCGGCGCCCGCGAACGAGGTCCCCTGCACCGCGCGGAGGCTCGTCGCCTGGGCCCCCACGAAGCGCGCCGCGTCGCCCTTGCAGCCCATGAACACCGCCCCCGCGAGACGCGCCTGGTCGAACACGGCGTCCTGCACGTCGCACTCGATGAAGAGGCATTTTTCGAGGGAGCAGCCCGAGAGGTCGACGCCCGCGAGGCCCACCTTGAGCCACATCGAATCGCGCGCCTCGATCTTCGCGAAGCGCGCCCCGTCGGCCCGCAGCTCGCGCAGGTCGGCGCGGGCCATCTGCGCGCCGTCGAACGACGCCCCCTGCGCATCGGCCTTCGAGAGGATCGCCTCGCGCAGATCGGCCCCCGCGAACTGCGCCCCGCGGAGCGAGGCCGCCCCGAGGTTCGCGCGCTGGAGCTTCGCGCGCAGCGCCGACGCGCCTTCGAGGTCTGCGCGGGCGAGCACGGCGCCTTCGAGCCACGCGTCGTCGAGGCGCGCGCCGCGGAGCGAGGCCCCTTCGAGCCACGAGCCCCGCAGGTCGGCGCCGCGCAGGTCGAGCCCCGAGAGGTCGGCGCCTGTGAGGTCGACGCGCGCGAGGGGTTCTCCCGCGCGGTGCATCGCCGCCACCTGATCGCGGAGCGAGAGCGCGCGCTCGGCGTCGATCGGGTCCGCAGGAGGCTGCTCGTGGGCCGCCATGCGGTAGGCCTCGCGGATCTGCGCCTCGGCCTCGTCGAGCATCCGTCGCTTCTCGGGCGTGAGCGCGCCCTCGACCTCGGCGAGCGCGCGTCCGCTCCGGTCGGCCCGCGCCGCGCGTCGCATCTCGTAGATGGCCTCGGCGGCGCTGAACTGCGGAGGCCCACCACCGCCGCCGCGCCCTGCCATCGCGCGCTCGGGGTCGACGCCCATCGCGAGGCAGCTCGCCTTGTAGCGCGCGAGGGCCTCGTCGACGGCCGCGGCCGCCTGCGCGCGCGCGTCGGCCACCATCGCGTCGGCGCGCGCGGCCACCTCGGGGAGCTCGTCGAGCGCGGGCAGTTCTTCGTGCGCGGGCGTCGGCTCGTCGGCGATGGTCGCGGGGTCGAGGCCGTGGCGCACGAGCTCGTCGCGGGCTCGCTGACGCTCCACCGCCGAGCGGCGCTGGAGGTTGCGCGTGAGGAGCCGATCGCGACGGAGCAGGGCCTCCATCTCGGCCATCTCGTCGGTGCCGCGAAAGGGCGCGCCCGCGGTCGACGCGGGCATGAGGTCGCGATCGCGAAAGGCGTGGAGCGCTCCGGTCTTCTTGTCGAGCCGCTGCGCGAGCACGGTCTGGTAGTGCGCGACGGGCCGCGCCTCATCGAGGTCTTCGCACGCGAGCACGAGGTGCAGAATGTCGGAGCCGTCGTCGGTGGCGACGCTGTGCACGCCGCGAAAGAGCAGCACCGCGAGGCCCGCCGTGGGGACCATGTGCACGGTGTCGAGGCGCGTGGGCACTTCGAAGAAGCCCTCGGTCTCGCCCGTGCGCTGCGTGACGAAGACCCGTGCGCGCACGCCGGGCAGTCGCCCCGACACCGACGCGACGCCGGGCGTGAGCCCTTCGAGGGTGTAGGGCTCGTCACCGCGCCACCATCCGCGGATCTGCTGATCGGCGGGCGCGGCGTTGAAGGCCGACCAGTCGACGTCGTCGGCGAAGCCCGGGAATGACTGCGCCAGCCATGCGTCGTCGTAGGTGCCGAGCTTCGACGCACGCTGGGGCCAGGTGAAGTCGTAGGCGCCGAAGCCCGCGGGCTCCTCGCGCTGGCCCGGCGCGGTGTGGAGTCGGTCGGGCGCTTCGACGTTGGGGAGCGGGCGCAGGAGGCCGTAGGGCGTCTCGACAGGGACCGCGCCGCGGCCGAGGGGATTGCGCGCGAACCCCTCACCGCCGAAGGCCCGCGACCACGAGAGGGGCATCTCGGTGAAGGGCGTCGGCCGCGACATCTCGTCGTCGTGGAGCCAGTAGCGATCGCCGGTGACGCGGAGGCGCTTGGAGACGTCGCCGACGCGCGCGGAGACGATCATCGCGGCGGTGGGCGCGGCCGCGTGGGCGCTGCCCGTGACGAGCAGCTCGCCGTTCGCCTTGGGCATCGCCTCGTCGAACGGAACGCCCTCGCCGAGGTGCTTTGCGAGCGCCTTCCAGAGGTCGACCTCGGTGACGAAATCGCGGCCCTCGCCGAGGCGCACGCACACGATGGGCGTGACCGCGAACACGTACTTTCGTCGGTACTCGAAGGTGCGCGTGAGCACCCCGATGCGAAGCGGCTTGATCGTCTTCACGGGAGCCCGGTCGTCTTCACAGGAACATGTGGATCGACGACATGCCGGTGAACGCGCCCGTCGTCTGGATGCGGGCCATGCAGTTCTTCAGCGTCATGCCCTCGGTGTCGACCTCGACGGCCTCCTTGAGCGTGAGCGAGAAGCCCGCGTGGGCGGTGATGTCCATGCCCGAGCGGAGTTCGACCTTGATGCCCGAGTGCGCCTCGATCTTCGGACCGAAGTGCCCTTCGACCTCCAGCGAGAGGTGCAGGTCGAAGTTCGCGATGAGGTGGGTCTCGTGCTTCACGCCGCAGAAGATCTCGCTCTGAAACCCGAGGATGAGATTCTGCTCCGCGCCCTTGATGTACGAGCTCGTGCCCGAGACGCTCTCGACCTTCTCGCCGTTGACCGTGAGGTTGTAGTTGGTCTTGATGGTCTCGGTCTTGTTGTTGGTGACGTTGACCGTGAGACCGTCTTTGTAGGTGTGCATCGCCGCGCCGGAGACCTCGTGGGTCTGCCCGCTGGTGATCGTGGTCTTCTGACCCGTGTGATAGATCTCCTCGACGAGGCCGGTCACCTCGGTG
>CAMFHP010000118.1 GCA_945952225.1 uncultured Myxococcaceae bacterium | reverse complement strand
GGTGGTGATCGCGACGAAGTTCGGCTTTCAAGACGGCGATGCGAGGAAGGGCACCGACAGCCGCCCGGCGCGCATCCGCGAGGTCGCCGAGGCCGCGCTGAAGCGCCTTCGCACCGACCGCATCGACCTCTTCTACCAACACCGCGTCGACCCCGCGGTTCCCATTGAAGACGTCGCGGGCACCGTCGGCGAGCTGATCCGCGAGGGCAAGGTGAAGCACTTCGGGCTCTCCGAAGCGGGCGTCGCCTCGATCCGTCGCGCCCACGCGGTGCAACCCGTCGCGGCGCTCCAGAGCGAGTACTCGCTGTGGTGGCGCGAGCCCGAGGCCGAGGTGCTCCCCGTGTGCGAGGAGCTCGGCATCGGCTTCGTGCCGTTCAGTCCGCTCGGCAAGGGGTTTCTCACGGGCACGATCGACGCGACGACGACCTTCGCGCCCGACGACTTTCGCAACATCGTGCCGCGCTTCGCGCCCGAGGCCCGCGTCGCCAACCAGGCGCTCGTCGATCGGCTGACGGCCATCGCGGCGAAGCACCAGGTGACGCCCGCGCAGATCGCGCTCGCGTGGCTGCTCGCGCAGCGGCCGTGGATCGCGCCCATCCCCGGCACGACGAAGCCTTCGCGCATGCGGGAGAACAGCGCGGCGGCGGAGGTCACGCTCACCGCGGTCGACCTGCGCGAGATCGAGGCGTCGCTCGCAGCGATCGAAGTGGTGGGCGCGCGCTACCCCGCGCACCTCGCAGCCCGCGTCGGGCGCTGAGGACTTCCGTCGGCGGACACGGACAGAGGGAGACGACGACCCATGGCCATTCGCGAAGACGCGCAGCGCAACCACGACGCGCTGTTTCCGAACCACACGTCGACGCTTCGGCGCACGGACCCCGAGCTCGTCGAGCTCTTCGACAACTGGGCCTTCGGCGACGTGCTCGCCGACGAGACCCTCGACGTGCGCACGCGTCTGCGGGTGCAGCTCGCGGCGCTCATCGCGTGCCACGCCGTCGCCGAGTATCGCGTGATGGCCAGGGCCGCGCTCCACGTCGGCGTGACGCCCGTCGAGCTGAAGGAGATCGTGTACCAGGCCGTGCCCTACGTCGGCATGGGACGGGTGTTCGACGTGCTGCACGTCACCAACGAGGTGCTCGAAGGCCGTGGCATCGCGCTGCCGCTCCCGCCGCAGTCGACGACGAACCCCGACACGCGCTTCGAGAAGGGACGCGCGGTGCAGACGCAGATCTTCGGCGACGCGATCGCGCGCATGGTGGCCGAGGCGCCGACGGACCAGCGGCACATCCACGATTTTCTCGCCGCGAACTGCTTCGGCGACTTCTACACGCGCGGCGGCCTCGACCTGAAGACGCGCGAGCTGCTGACCTTCTCGATGCTCGCGTCGATGGGCGGCTGCGAGGCGCAGCTCGCGGGTCACGTCGCGGGGAACCTCGCCGTCGGCAACGACCGTCGCGTGCTCGTCGCCACGGTCACGCAGCTGATTCCGTTCATCGGGTATCCGCGCGGGCTCAACGCGCTGCGCGTCCTCGATCAGGCAACGAGGGGGTGAGTGCCATGAAGAACCTTCTGATCCTCGGCGCGAGCGGACAGCTCGCACGCAACACGACGCCGGTGCTCCTTCGCGAGACGGACCTCAAGCTCACGCTCTACCTCCGGCGCGCGGCTCGCCTGCACAACCCCGATCCGACCCGCGTCACCCTCGTGGAGGGCGACGTGCTCGACGCGCGCGCGCTCGCCGCGGCGATGCGAGGACACGACGTCGTGTATGCGAACCTCGCAGGAGCGCTGCGCCGCCAGGCCGAGCACATCGTGGCGGCGATGCACGAGACCTGCGTGCGGCGCCTGATCTTCATCAGCTCCGTGGGCATCTACGGCGAGGTGCCCGGCGAGCGGTACCGGAGCATCCTCGATCCGTACCGCGACGCGGCGGCGGTGATCGAAGCGTCGGACCTCGACTACACGATCCTGCGCCCCGGATGGTTCACGCACGACGCCGCGGTGAACTACCAGATCACCCGCAAGGGGGAGCCCTTCCGCGGCCACGACGTGTCGCTGAACAGCCTGTCCGATCTCATCGCGAAGCTCGCGACGACGCCGGGCCTCCACGTGCGCGAGAGCCTCGGCGTGAGCCGTGCCGATGGGCGCTGACGTCGTTCACCTCGCGCGCGGTCGGCACCGTCGCGCCGTCGTCGCGTGTGCACCATGCCGCGCGTTTGCCCGTGAGGACGCGGGGCGTGTATCGCCTCGCACGCGATGACCGCACTCCACCCGCTCGCATGGACCGCGTCGCTCCCCGACGCCCACGCCGCGATCGACCGCGCGTCGGCACTGCGCGACGCGGGCGCGCCGGGGCTCCCCGAGGATCCGCAGGTCGCCGCGTGGCTCCTCGCGATGTTTCCCGACGAGGCCGCCGCGCGCATCGCCCACGCGCTTGCCCACGGAGCGCCGCACGCCGCCGTCGCGGCCCTCGCCGTCGCGTCACACTTTCCGCCGTACCACCCCGCGTGTCCGCCGTCGCCGCAGGCCTGGCGCGCGCTCCGTGAGGCGCGTGTCTCCGTCGATGCGGTGGAGCCTGCGCTCGACGCGCACCGCGCCGCGCTCCGATGGATCGCCCCGCACGGACCGGACCCCGATGAAGCCGCCGCGTGGGTGACGCGCTGGTTCGACGCGCCGACGCCCGGCCTCTGGATCGTGCTCGCACTCCCGTGGGTGCGCGACGTGGAGACCTGCGAGCTCGCCCTCCTGCGCTGGTTCGACCTCGCGCCCTCCATCGCCGCGCGCCTTCCCGAAGGACTTCCCTCGGTGTGCGCGCGCCTCGCGCTCTACTGGGATCGCGCGCCCGACGTGGCGCTCCCGTTGCTGCGACGGATCGCGCCCACGCTTCCCCGCGCCACCCACGCTGCGCTGCTCCACGCGATCGCCCACGACGCGCCCTCCGCCGCGGCGCCGTGGATGCTCGACCTCGCCACGCGCGACACGGCCACGGCCCGCGCGGTGGTGACCCGCTACGCGACGCGCAATCCGTCGGCGTTGCGTCCGCTGCTCGTCGACGAGGGGCGCTCCCCCGCCGCGCAGCGCCTCCGCGCGCTCCGCACGTGGATCGACGCGCAATCCGCCGATCCCCTCCGCGCGCTCCTCGGCGACGGACCGGACCTCGACCACGCGCGCCGCCTCCTCGCCGCGACGACGCCCGCGAAGCCCCCGCCGTGCCACACGCCCGCGGGCGCTGCGCTCGATGGGTCCGTGGCGCTCACGCTGCTCGCCGCGCTCCACGAACCCGACGCTCTGGTGACCGCGCGCCTCTGCGCCGCGATGGCGCCGACCGACCTCGCAGCGCTCCTCGCGTGGAGCGTCCCCGCGCGCGCGACGAAGCCCCCGCTCGCGCTCGCCGCGCTCACCCACCTCGCGCACGACGAGGCCGTGAACCTCCTCGTCGCATGGATCCCCCGCTTCCGGTGGAACGCCGACGCGGGCGCGCTCCTCGCGCGCGTTCCCCGTCCGGCGATGGCGGCGGCGGCGGTGCGTCTCGCGTCGACGCCCGCGCATCGGGCGTCCGCGCTCGCGGCGGTGCAGGCATGGTCGACCTGGAACGCGGTCGCGGCGCTGTCGCTGTGGGCGGAGGGGCTCCCCGACGCGGTGCACGGACGCGCGCTCCAGGCGACGTTGCGCGACGCGGTGCGGGCCCACGACGACGACCCTGCGCGCACGGTCACGGCAGCGAAGGCGCTCGCGCTTCGCCCCGCGTGGGCCGCGTGGGCCTCGTCGGTGGTCGACGACCATCGCGCTTCGAAGAGCCGCCGTGCGCAGAAGGAACGCGACGTGCGCGAGGCCGCGGTCACCGCGTCGATCGCAGCGGCGAGCGCATTTCTGCGCGGGCGCGACCCGTCACGCGCGCTCGTCGGCGAGGTGTTCGACCTGAAGGACCTGGTGCGTCGGCACTTCCATCAGGTGTGGCGCCCCGACGAAGACCCGCGCGGGTCTCGCAGCGTGGCGCGCACGCTCGACGGCGTGACGCTCGAACTCTTTCACGCCGAAGACATGGACGAGGCCTCGCCCCGCACTCCGACGCCTCCGTGGCCCGTGCGCATCGCCGCGCACGACCGCATCGACCCGCACGACGACCGCTGTCTGCGCATGGTGGGCGACGCGCTGGCGGCCCGGCTCACCGATCCGTGACCGCTCCGCATCGGAGCGTCGCCACGAACGCGAGGTCGCGGGCGGCGCGTGCGCACCGCACCCGACGCGCGACGCACCGACCGGGTGGAGTTCATGCGTCCGTGGCGTGCCCTGCTCGCACAGCCCGACCTCCGCGAGCGCCTTCGGGTGCACAGCGGCCCTCGGGCGAGTGATCGCGACGGAACGTTCTCGACTGGAACGGGCGCGCGCGCTTCGAGGCGCCGCGGTGCTCAGGGCGTGGGATCGACGGGCGCGTCGGGCTGCTTCTCCGTCGCGACGCTGTTGGTCACACGCAGCCGCGAGAGCGCCATCGCGGGCACCTTCACCCCGGCGGACTTCGCACGTTCGACGCAGCGCCGCGCGCGGAGGAGCTGGTCGCGCACGCGTCCTTCGAGCGCGTCGATCGATTGCTGCTCAACGCGGGCGAGGTCGGCGGCGTCGCGGCGTTCTTCGCGGGCGTCGATCACGGCGTCGACGGGCGTGAGCAGCGCCTCGATGGCGGTGCGCGTGAACTGCTGATCGTCGAGCACGGCGCGCAGTCCCTCGTCGTCGTCGGCGCGGTCGAGGAGCGTGTCGGCGAGCTCGGCGAGCGCATCGAGGGCGGCGAGCGCCACGTCGAGCGGATCGTGGCTGTCGGTGGCGATCTTCGCGAGCGCGGCGCGTTCCGGCGCATCGGCGGCGAGGGCGTCGTCGAGGCGCGCGACGAGGGCCGAGCGCTGGGCGTACACGGCCTCGGAGCCCGCGGCGAAGGCGGCCGCGGCGGTGGCGCGTCGTCGCTGGTGCGCGACACGGGCCGCGTGGCGCGCGTCGAGCTCGGTGGCGAGGTCGAGGGTGTAGCGCAGGGCGAGGGGACCGAAGCCCGCAACGCGCTGGTCGACGATGGCGCGCACGACGGCGGGTGAGAGTCCGTCGAGCAGGTCGGCGAGCACGTCGGCGCTGGAGTAGCGGCGCCCCGCGGTGGCGGCGTCGTCGGCGGAGAGCTGCGCGTCGAAGGCGGCGCGTGCGGCGGGGGTGAGGGCGGTCGTGGCGACGGCCCCCGCGAGCTTGCGCAGACGGAGCGAGCGACGCTGCGCGCGGTTGCGGCGCGTGTCGTTGGCGACGGCCACCGGGGCGAGCGCAGGGGGCTTCGCCGCAGGGGTCGCAGACGGAGACGTGCGCGCCGCGGAACTCCCGCGCGCGCCGAGCGGACTGTGCTTCATGGTGACTTCCTCCGTGCAGGGTGATCGGCCGGAGGCGTCCCGATCTTGAGGGGCAGGCGGACGATTTGGGAGTTTGAGTAGTGTATGCAACGCTCGCGGACACCATCCACCGTGACGTCGGCGGCGATCGCAGCGTGTCATGGGAGGAAGGCTCGTGACGCGTTGGAGTGGTCCCACGAAGACGTCGTCACGCCGACGGGTTCGAGACCCTCGGCATAGAATGTCCGACCGTGGAGGTCACGGTCGCTTCGAGCTGTTGACGTTCGCGAGGCATCGCGCCGATAACGCGCCGCCCATGGAGAACGCGCGCGACCGGCTGATGGCCCTCCTCACGGAGATGTTTCAACTCGATCAGGCTGATCTCGACTTCGGGATCTACCGGGTCATGAACCACAAGCGTGAGGAGGTCGGGGCGTTCCTACGCACCGAGCTGCTGCCCACCATCGAGCAGGCCTTCAAAACCAATGTGTTCAGCGACTTCGAGCGCACCAAGGCCGACCTCAAAAAGGTTGCTGACAGTGCCTTCGAGGCGGGCTTCGACCCCAACACCAGCCCCAAGGTGATCGAGCTCCGGCAGCGCCTCAAAGACGCCACCGACCCGAAGGCCCTCGAAGCGGAGGTGTGCTCCGACCTCGTCACCTTCTTCGCGCGCTACTACCAGGGCGGCGACTTCGTGTCGCAGCGTCGCTACAAAGACGACGTCTACGCGATCCCGTACCAGGGCGAAGAGGTCAAGCTCCATTGGGCCAACCACGACCAGTACTACATCAAGTCGTCGGAGCGCCTCTCACGCTACTCGTTCACCCTGCCGAAGACGGCCCGGCGCGTACGCTTCGAGGTCGTGGCGGGCTCCACCGAGAAGGACAACGTGAAGGCCGCGCAGGGCAACGAGCGCCGCTTCGTGCTCGCCGACCCCGCGTGGCACGTCGATGGCGCCGAGCTCGTACTTCGATTCGCCTATCGCAGCGTCGCCGCCACCGCGCAGAGCGTCGCAGAAGGCGACGAGGCCGAGGACGCGCGCGACGACGCCGCGGCCGAGGGGGCAACCAGGAAGAAGAAGGCGCCCACGCAGAGCGCGTGCAACGAGGCCACGGTGAAGGCGCTGCGCGCAGGCGCGACGGGCCTCGGCGACTGGTACGGCGAGCTCTTCGCAACCGCGCCCACCGAGAAGCAGGCCGAGCGCACGGTCATCGAGAAGCACCTCGAGCGCTTCACGAAGCGCAACGACTTCGACTACTTCATTCACAAGAACCTGCGCGCGTTTCTTCGACGCGAGCTCGACGTCTTCATCAAGAACGAGATCTTTCACCTCGACGATGTGGAGCGGCAGGGCACGCAGCGCGTGGAGCAGGCCCTCGCGAAGATTCGCGTGCTGCGCGAGGTGGCCCACAAGCTCATCGACTTCTTGGGGCAGCTCGAAGAGTTTCAGAAGACGCTCTGGCTCAAGAAGAAGTTCGTGTTCGACACCTCGTGGTGCATCACCCTCGATCGCGTTCCCGAGAAGCTCTGGCCCGAGGTGCTCGCCAACGACGCGCAGCGCGCTGAGTGGGTGCGCCTGTTCGCCATCGACAAGATCGAGAAGAGCCTCGCGTGGGCGGGCGGCGATGGCGCACTGACGACGGAGTTCCTCCGGGAGAACCCCTCACTCGTGGTCGACACGGCGCTCTTCTCCAGGGAGTTCACCGCGAGGCTCCTCGCGTCGATCGACAACCTCGACGAGAGCACCACCGGAGTGCTCATTCACGGCGAGAACTTTCAGGCGCTCAACCTCATGCAGGCGCGCTACGCGGGGAAGGTGAAGTGCATCTACATCGACCCGCCGTACAACACGGGGAATGATGGCTTCGCCTACAAAGACGGCTACCAGCATTCGAGTTGGATCACGTTCATGGAGAACCGGTTCGACCTTGCACATCGGTTGCTCCGCGTCCGCAGCGGCGCGCTGCTTCTCAGCATCGACGATGGCGAACTCGGGAGCCTGCTCTCGTTGCAACAACAGAGCCCCTTCACGCACATCGCGACGGTCGTGGTGCAGTCGAACCCGCGGGGACGGATGTTAGGGTCGCATCTCGCGCAAACCCACGAGTACGTGGTCATGTACGGAACATCCGACGATGCAAGCGTCGCTGTGGACATTCCCAAAGACGCACGAATGCTCGCTGAGTACTCCGAAGAAGATGAGGGTGGATCCTTCCGGTGGATCGAACTTCGAATCCGCAATCCAGCATTCAATCCGGAGAATCGAGGAGGGCAGTGGTATCCGCTGTACGTCGATCCCGCAACGGGCGACGTGTCGCTCGAGAGGGATGCCATGCATGCGCAGGAGGTGTGGCCTCTCAATTCTGATGAGGGCGAGAGCGTCTGGTCATGGACGCCAGACAAGGTTCGCAAGGAGGGCCATCTTCTGTCCGCACGCTTGGTTCGAACTGGAGCATGGAGGGTATTTCGAAAGGACTACATCCCTGCTGATGGTGCGACAACGAAGGCGAAGACCATCTGGCTCGATAAGGGACTCAACTATGAGAACGCCCGAGATGAATTGACCGACCTCTTCGGCGAGGTTCCGTTCAACTTCGCGAAGCCGGTCGAGCTGGCGCAGCGTATCGTTGCGGTCGGCTCCGCACGCGAAGATCTGGTGCTCGATTACCACGCGGGTTCGGGAACCACCGCACACGGTGTGCTTCGCCAAAACACTTCTGATGGCGGTCACCGTCGTTTCGTCCTCGTCGAGAGTGGCATCCACTTCGACACGGTGCTCAAGCCGCGCATCCTGAAGGTGATCCACGCCGACGCGTGGAAGGACGGCGTACCTACGTCGCGCAAGGGCGTGTCGGCGATCGTGAAGGTCGTGCGCATCGAGTCGTACGAAGATGCGCTCGAGAACCTGGAGCCGAAGCGCAACGCCGACCAGGAGACGTTGCTGGCGAAGGCGACGCCCGCGTTTCGCGAGAAGTACTTTCTTCAGTACATGCTCCGCTGGGAGACGCGAGGCCAGGGCTCGCTGGTCGACGGCGCCGCATTCGCACACCCCTTCGATCGGGCGCTGCGGGTGTCGCATGGCGACGACGTGCGTACGGTCACGGTCGACCTCGTCGAGACCTTCAACTGGCTCGTCGGGCTCACGGTGACGAAGCTCGATCGCACAGGCGCGGTACAAACGGTGACGGGCACGCTGCCGAGCGGTGAGCGGGCGCTGGTGCTGTGGCGCGACGTCGAGGCGGTCGACGTCGACCAGCTCGACGCATGGTGGAAGGCGTCGCCCTACAACGCCTCGACGGAGCTCGACGTGGTGTACGTGAACGGCGCGTTCGGCATCGAGACGCACCGGCCGAAGGAGGCACACTGGCGTGCGGAGCGCACGGAAACCGTGTTTCTGAAGCGGATGTTCGACGCGCCCTCGGCGTGACAGGAAGCGCACCGATGCCGCCGAAGAAGACCGCTGCACCGAAGCCTGCGCCCTCGAAGCCCCCGGTAGCGAAGGCGAAACCGAAGAAGCTCGAACCCTCCATCCTGCCGTTTTCGAAGCGGCTGGTGCTGTTTCAGTATCTGCTCGCGACGCTCGGTGCCGAAGGCTTCGAAGCCCTGCGTGCGCGCCTCGTTGATCCCGACCTCGAAGGTGTCGACGAAGAGGGCGTGTCGCGCTTCTGTCGCGTGCTCATCGCGTACCTGCCTCCGCCCGACGCAGTGGGTACGTACGCCATTCGTCGCGCGGTGCCGGGCAAGGCCGACACCTTTCAGTCCACGGTGACGGCGGCGACCGTCGACGACCTCCTGCGCTTCGACGCGCACATTCTGCAACACACACGGGCGATCTCTCGCACCCGCGCGGGCGACGTTCGCTGGAAGTACTACCAGTACCTCTCGCTGCTCTTCGTCGAGCTCTACCTGGAGAGATGGTTTCGCGACCCCGAGGGGCTTCGTGCGGAGCTCGACGCGTGGGTCACCGAGCATCGTCGCACCACGGGCGACAACCTCCCGGGGTACGAGCTCGACGACCTGCGCACGCTGGCGCTCTGGTGCGCGACGGGCTCCGGCAAAACGCTGCTGATGCACATGAACCTGCTCCAGTATCGGCACGCGCTGGAGCGCTTCAAGAAGCACGCGACGATCAATCGCACGCTGCTGGTGACGCCCAACGAGTCACTCTCACGGCAGCACCTCGACGAGCTCGCGCGCTCGGGCATCACGGCGGCGGCCTTCGTGCGTGCGGCGACGGTGGGGCTCTTTCGCGGACGCGCCGTCGAAGTGTTGGAGTCGTCGAAGCTCGCAGAAGACAACGGCGACAAGACCGTGGCGGTTGACGCCTTCGAAGCGAACAACCTCGTGCTCATCGACGAGGGGCACTACGGCGCGGGCGGCGACGTGATTCGCGGGTTGCGCAACCGTCTCTCGGCGAAGGGCTTCGCGTTCGAGTACTCGGCCACCTTCGGGCAGGCGATGAAGGCCGCGAAGAAGCCTGAGCTCGAGGCCGACTATGCGCGCGCCGTCGTATTCGACTACGCGTACCGGCGCTTCTACGGTGACGGCTACGGCAAAGACTTCAGGGTGCTGAACGTCGACGACGGCGGCGAAGAGGCGTTGCACCACCGCTACCTCGTCGCGTGCCTGCTCGCGTTCTACCAGCAGCTTCGCATCTTTGAAGACTCGCCCGCCGACGTACGCGCGTTTCAGATCGAGCGGCCTCTGTGGATCTTCGTGGGATCGAGCGTCAACGCCGTGCGCATGGTGCACGGCGCGAAGGTTTCGGATGTGCAGCGCGTGCTTCGCTTTCTCGCGCGCTTCGTGAAGAACGAGGGTGAGAGCGTCGCCGCGCTGGATCTTCTGCTCGCCTCGAAGGCGGGCCTCCACGACGCCCGCGGGCGCGACCTCTTCGACAATCAGTTTCCGTACCTCGTCGAGCGCTCCGCGAGCGGCGAAGCGGTGTACCGCGACGTGCTCAAGCGGGTGTTCCACGCGCCCGCGGCGGCCAAGCTTCACGTCGAGCGTTTGGAGGGGACCGACGGAGAGATCGCGCTGCGCCTCGGCGACGGCGAACCCTTCGGGCTCGTGAACGTGGGCGACGCGACGGGGCTCATGAAGCTCTTGCGCACGAGCGACCGAGAGACCTTCGCGCTCGTCGACCGACCCGTGGCGACCTCGATCTTCGATCGACTGCGCGCGGGCGAAACGAAGGTCAACGTGCTCATCGGGTCGCAGAAGTTTGCGACGGGGTGGGACACGGCCCGCGTGAGCACCATGGGGCTCATGAACATCGGCAAGGGCGAGGGCTCGCAGATCATTCAGCTCTTCGGGCGCGGCGTGCGCCTGCGCGGCTACGGCAACTCGCTCAAGCGCTCGTCGGCGATGCTCGCGGCGAAGGTGCCCCCGGTGCCGAAGCACCTCCGTCGCCTCGAGACCTTGCAGGTGTTCGGCGTGAGCGCCGACTACATGGCGGCCTTCGAGGCGTATCTTCGCGACGAGGAGGTGACGCCGGAGGAAGAGGTCGTCGAGATCGCGGTCGACTTCGCGCCTCTGCCGACGGAGCCCTCGCTCAAGACGATTCGCGTTCGAGAGGGCGAGGTGTGGCAGTGCGATGCCGACCGCCCCCGCTTCGGCGAGGTGAGCGACTATCTCGTCAAGCGACCGGTGAAAGTCGACTGGTACCCGCGGCTGCGCGCCATGCAGATGAACATGGCGGGCGAGTCGAAGGATGAGGCGCTGGAGCGCCGGGTCTCGTTCGACGCCGCGCACGTGGCGTGTCTCGACCTCGATGAACTCGTCGAGGCGTTGGATGCATACCGCGCGTCGAAGGGATGGACGCAGATCGCCGTGACGCGCGAAGCGGTGGTGAAGGTGCTGTGTGACGCGCGCTGGTACACGCTTTTCGCGCCGCCCGAGACGCTCTCCCCGGACGATCCGTACCGAACTCGCGACTGGCAGGAGATCGCGCGCGCCCTGCTGCTCAAGTACATGGAGCGCATCGCGAAGGTGTCGCGCTCGACGTGGGAGGGACAGCGCATCGAGTACGCCTCGATCGTGCCGACGGACCCGAACCTCCAGCTGCTCAAGGTCGGCGACGGTACGCGCCAGGGCTATCAGGTGACGGTCTCGGTCGAGAACGACACGTTGCTCCACCAGGTGCGAAAGATCGGGGAGACGCTCAAGGGCGAGGCCGGCGATCGGCTCAAGGCGATCGTGTTCGGGCGCCACCTCTTCAGCCCCTTGCTCTGGGTGCCCAACAGCAAGGCCACCGGCCTCACGGTGAAGCCTGTTGCGCTCAACGAGGGCGAAGGGCAGTTCGTCGAAGACCTGAAGGCATGGTGCACGAAGCACCCGACATGGTTCGATGCGCGCGGGATGTACCTCTTGCGCAATCGCGCAGTGTCGGGCGTCGGGTTCTTCGACGAAGGGGGCTTCTTCCCCGACTTCATTCTGTGGGTGACGCAGGGTTCACATCAGCACATCGCCTTCATCGATCCGAAGGGCATTCGCAACCTCGAGACGATGAACGACGCGAAGATCCAGCTTCACAATCGCATCAAGGAGATCGAATCGAAGCTCGGCGACCCGCAGGTGAGCCTGCATTCGTTCATCATCTCGAACACGCGAATTCAAGACGTGAACTGGCGCGGCACCGCGGGCGTCAGCGAGTTCGCACGACAGCACGTCTTCTTTCAAGATCGCCCCGACTATGTAGGCCAGCTCCTCGACGCGATCGTGGGCTGATCGTTCAATGCGTCGGCGTCCCCGGCCATCGCGCATCGTTCGCGGCGGGTCACCCTAACGCGGAGGCGATGACACGGCCCACGCCGTTGGACACACAGTACAGCGACGTATTCGCCCCTTCCCGCGGACCGGGCTCCACACCGCGGCTTTCAACGCTGTATACGGGGTTTTGTGGGCAACGCAGCCCGTGCGAGGCCGGTGGAGGGACGGTGCAGCACGCGCTGCGGAAGCTCTACGACTCACTCTCGCATCACGCCCCCGACGACGGCTGGAAGCAGTACCAGGAGCGCGTCGACCGCAACATCGATCGCGCGGTGCGCTTCGCCACGCAGATGGCCGACGCCGCCAGCCTCGCGGTGGCGCCTCCCGAACACTTCGACCCTGCGGCGGCCGTGCGTGATGCGATCTCCGAACTCAATGGCAGCGTCGCGGGACGGCTGACCTTCGATCCCGATGCGCGCACGCCTCGCGTCAACGGACACCGGCATCGGTTCGTCATGGTCGTCGTGAATCTGTTGCGGAACGCCGTGCAGTCGACGAACGAGCGCCCGGTCCGCATCCGCGTTGACCTCGCTGTGACGAACGGGCACGTCATGCTGGCCGTGAACGACGACGGACCCGGTGTGCCCGAGCTGTACCGCGAGGCGATCTTTCAGCCGAGCTTCACCCTGCGCGATGGGGGGCAGGGGCAGGGGCTCGCGCTGGTTCGTGACGTCGTTACACGCGAACTGGGCGGATCCATCCGCTACGAAACGAGCGACATGGGTGGCGCGCGCTTCGAACTGCTGCTGCCCGCCTCTACACGGAGCGCATCATGACCCCGAGCCCTGTCGGTCGCGTGCTCATCATCGACGACGAGCAGGACATCGTCGCGATGTATCGAGAGATCCTCGCGGAGGAGGGCTTCGAGAGCGACGCCGTGCGCACGCACGCCGAAGCCGTCGCTGCGCTCGCCCAGCCGAACTGGGCGGTGGTGCTGCTCGACCAACGCCTGCGGGGACGCGACGACCCCGACTCCGGCCTCGACCTGCTTCACGTCATTCGACAGCGGGCTCCCTACGCGAAGGTGATCGTGGTGACCGGCTATGCCGACGCCGTGGCCGTGCGACGCGCCTTTGCCGACGGCGCGTGGGACTACCTCCAGAAGGGTGGACCGATCGACGCCCTCTTGCGGGTCAAGGTGCGCAACGCGATGGAGCCGTGGCGGGAGAGGGCCCTCGCCGCGCTCTCGCGCGAGAAGCGCGAGGCCGAGATCCGCGCGCTCTGGACGGCCGCTCGGACGGAGAAGGATGCGAACAAGAAGGGCGCGCATCTCGAAACGTTGATGCTGCTGCTCTTTCGCTCGATCGAGGGCTTCGCATACGCCGACGTCAACCGACAGAACGAGCTCGAAGAGATCGACGTGATCGTGCAGAACGCCTCGACGGACCCCTTCTGGCAGAAGGAGGGAAACTACCTTCTTGTCGAGTGCAAGAACTGGTCGAAACCCGTCGGGTCCGACGAGCTCAACCTCTTTCAACTCAAGGTCGACCGGCGCTTTGGACGCTCCACGCTCGGCTTCTTCGTCGCGCTCCAGGGATACGCGAAGACCGTCAGGATGGAGGAGTGGACGCGACGCGGCGGCCAGAGCCTCGTGGTGCTGCTCGACGGCGACGACCTCGAAGCGCTGATCGACGCGAGCGACCGGAACGCGAAGCTCAAGGAGTTCCACCTCCGCGCGGTCGTCGCGCAGGGGAAGTAGGCCCGCGACCCGACGTCACGCGCGTCCCCCTCCGCGGCCGCGCAGGGCGGCGACCACTTCGCGCAGTTCCTCGACGCTCGCGCGCTCTGCCCACGCGCGCACCGCGGCGTCGACGAGGAGACCGCGCTCCGACATCGCCGCGAGCGCGTTCTTCATGAGCCCCTCACGGAACCCTCGCCGTCGGGCCTCGTGGTACCTCCGCGCGAGTTCCTCCTCCCACAGCGACTCGTCGAGCGCGGCCTCCAGTTCGGCCAGGCGCATCGCGCGACGCTCGATCGCATGGAGCACCCGCCGCGTCCTCGCATCGCACGCAGCGTCGTCTGGCGCCTGACCCACGTCGCACGCCACGAACAGCTCGAACCACGCGCGCAGCCGTGCTGGCACCTCGTCGGTCGTGGTCCAGGGCGCGACGAACACGCACCGCCCATCGTGCTCGGTGCCCTCCTCCGACACCGCGGGAAGCGCATCGACGTAGCGGGCCGCACGCTCGCCGGGCCGAGGCACGCGCTCCAGTGGAACCACCACGACGACGGTCACCACCCGCGTCGCCATGGCACCGGGCGCCGCTGCGCGGTCGGTCCACGCCGTCGCATGCGCGCGCGCCGCACGCTCGCGGTACGCCACCTCGCGGAGCGCCCAGAGCTCGACGCGCAGTCGTCGCGCTTCCTCGTCGCCACCGAGGCCTGCGATCGCTGTCGGAACCGACAGGCGCGCCCTTCCGCGCAGTTCGGTTCGCACGCTCGCGACGTGCACCGGCTCGTCGAGCACATCACCGACGAAGGCCGAGAAGACGTCCGCATCGCCGAACGCACGGCGAAGGGCCGTGCCGTATCGAAGTGAGACCACCGGGCGCTTCGGGAGCATGGTCCGACCACACTACGCGCGCAGCTCCGTCGCAGACAACCGCCGCTGCGCGGTGCCGTTCGCGCGCTCGTGCGAGTCCGACGTGGCGTGACGTCAATGTCCTCGTGTGCGCGCGCCGTGCCCCGCTGTGATGGGTGATCGCTGCATCCGGATGGCGTACTCTCACCGCCGCGATGGCGCCTTCCGCAGCTCCCCGTCCGCGCGTCTCCCTCGACGAATACCTCGCGCGCGAGGCCGTCGCGATGGAGCGGCACATCCTCTGGAACGGGGAGGTCCTTCCCGTCGTGGCGATGGCGGGTGGAACGCCTGCGCACAACGTCATCTGCGCGAATGTGATCACCGAGTTCAACCACGCCCTGCGAGGCACCGGATGCCGCGTGATGACCTCGGACCAGAAGGTCTGGATCCCGCGAACGCAGGGCGTCGTGTATCCCGACGTCACCACGGTCTGTGGACGCGTCTCCCTCCTGCCTGGCACTACCGATGTGGTGAGCAACCCGTCCGTCGTCGTCGAAGTCCTCTCGCCAGGAACCGAAGCCTTCGATCGAGATGAGAAGTTCGAGGGCTATCGCTCCATTCCCTCGTTGCGCCACTACGTGATGGTGTCGTCGCAACGCGTGCTCGTGGAGCACTACGCGCGCGTCGACGACGGCGGATGGCTCCTGCGCGCGTATGGAGCCGGGGAGTCGATCGCGATCCGCGGTCCCGACATCACGTTGAAGGTCGACGACCTGTCCCGCCTCGCGTTCGAGTCCGACACGGCGTGACGCCGCCTGCACGGCCCGCCCCGCCGGTTACACCGCGGCCCCCGTCCGCTGCACCGCACGCTTCGCTCGTTACTCCGCCGCCCCCGCCCGTTACACGACCGCCCCCGCCCGTTACACCGCCGCCCCCGGCCCACTGCACGACCGCCCCCGGCCCACTGCACCGCCTCGCACCTGCACCCACCCGCGCGGATCACAGCAGCAGCGCGGAGAACGCGCGCGCCGCGGGCGACAGCGGCCGCCCCATCTTGCGGATCAGCGCCAGGCCCCGGTGGATCGCCAGCCCCTTCACGTCGATCACGGTCACGCCGGTGTCGCGGCCCTCGACGCCGAGCTGGCTCACGAAGGCGAGGCTCTGCGTGTGCGCCACCATCTCCAGTGTGGCGGCGATCGAGCGGAGCTCCATCTGCACGTTCACCTCGACGCCCGCCTCGCGCAGCGCCGTGTCGATGAGCTGGCGGATCGCGCTGCCCGCTTCGAAGCCCACGAAGGCGTGGCCCGCGAGGTCCTTCACGTCGACGCGGCGGCGGCGGGCGAGGGGATGGTCCGGCGCCGCCACCAGCACGATGCGGTCGCGGCGCAGCGGGTCGACGTCGAACTCCTTCGAGTGCAGCGGGAGCGTCACGATCCCCAGCTCGATGCGCTCGTCGCGCACGTCGGCTTCCACATCGCGGCTCCCCGCTTCGCGCACGTGAAAGCGCACGCCGGGGTGGCTCTTCTGAAAGCGCGCGATCGCCTGCGGAACCAGGAACGACACCGCCGTCGCGCCGCCCCCGATGCGCACCACGCCCTTCTCGAGCGTCGAGCGCGCGCGCACCTGCTCCTGCATCGCCGTGTAGCGGTCGACCAGCACGCGCGCCTCGTCGCACACCAGACGGCCCGCGTCCGTGAGCGCCATGCCGCGGCGGCTGCGTTCGAAGAGCTGCGCGCCGACGTCCTCTTCGAGGAGCTGCAGACGACGGGTCAGCGCGGGCTGCGTGAGCCCCAGCGCCCGCGAGGCGCGCGTGATCGTCCGGTGCTCGGCGACCGCCAGAAACGAGCGCAGCAGGAGCAGATCCATCCATGCAAGCCTCGCATGGAAACCATCGAAACAATCCAATTCCGTGCATGGGGATCGCGCGTTAGGTTCCGCCGCGACCGATGCACCGCGCAGGGCGTCTTCGATGGGCGCCGTTGCTGCGCGGCCGTGATCTCAACGACGGAGAACTGCGATGTTGAAGGCGTACCGCGAGCACGTGGCGAAGCGTGCCGAACAGGGTGTCGTTCCGCTCCCCCTCGACGCGTCCCAGGTGACGGCGCTCGTCGAGCTGCTCAAGAGCCCGCCCGCGGGTGAAGAGGCGTTCCTGCTCGACCTCCTCTCGAACCGCGTGCCCGCCGGCGTCGACGACGCCGCCCGCGTGAAGGCCGCCTTCCTCGCCGACGTGGCGAAGGGCACGGCGACCTCTCCGCTCCTCGACCGCGTGAAGGCCACCGAGCTCCTCGGCACCATGCTCGGCGGCTTCAACGTCGACCCGCTCATCGAGCTCCTCGACGACGCCGAGCTCGGACGCGTCGCCGCCAAGCAGCTCTCGCGCACGCTCCTCGTGTTCGCCGCCTTCGACGACGTGGCGAAGAAGGCCGCCGCGGGCAACGCCAACGCGAAGTCGGTGCTCGAATCGTGGGCCGCCGCCGAGTGGTTCACGAGCCGCGCGAAGGTGCCCGAGAAGATCACCGTCACGGTCTTCAAGGTCGTGGGCGAGACCAACACCGACGACCTCTCGCCCGCCACCGACGCGTGGAGCCGCCCGGACATCCCCCTCCACGCGCTCGCCATGCTCAAGAACCCGCGCGAGGGCATCACCAACGCCGTCGCGCAGATCGCCGAGCTCAAGAAGAAGGGCCATCCGCTCGCCTACGTGGGCGACGTCGTGGGCACCGGCTCGTCGCGCAAGTCGGCCACCAACTCGGTGCTGTGGTTCATGGGCGATGACATTCCCCACGTGCCCAACAAGCGCGCGGGCGGCGTGGTGCTCGGCGGCAAGATCGCGCCGATCTTCTTCAACACGATGGAAGACTCCGGCGCCCTCCCCATCGAGTGCGACGTCACGAAGCTCGCCATGGGCGACGTGATCACCGTGTGGCCCTACGAGGGGCGCATCACCAACGAGGCGGGCGAGACGATCTCGACCTTCGCGCTCAAGACCCAGGTGCTCCTCGACGAGGTGCAGGCCGGCGGACGCATTCCGCTCATCATCGGCCGCTCGGTCACCACGCGTGCCCGCAAGGCCCTCGGGCTCGGCGCGAGCGAGACCTTCCGTCAGCCCGTGCAGCCGCCCGACACGGGCCGCGGGTTCACCCTCGCGCAGAAGATCGTCGGACGCGCGTGCGGCGTCGACGGCATCCGTCCGGGCGCGTACTGCGAGCCCGCCACGTCGACCGTCGGCTCGCAGGACACCACCGGCCCCATGACCCGCGACGAGCTCAAGGAGCTCGCGTGTCTGCGCTACTCCGCCGACCTCGTGATGCAGTCGTTCTGTCACACGGCGGCGTACCCGCGCCCCGTCGACGTCGAGACCCACAAGACCCTGCCGGACTTCATGCACACGCGCGGCGGCGTCGCGCTGCGTCCGGGTGACGGCATCATCCACTCGTGGCTCAACCGCATGCTGCTGCCCGACCAGGTGGGCACCGGCGGCGACTCGCACACGCGCTTTCCGCTGGGCATCTCGTTCCCCGCGGGCAGCGGGCTCGTGGCCTTCGCGGCGGCGCTCGGCATCATGCCCCTCGACATGCCCGAGAGCGTGCTCGTGCGCTTCAAGGGAACGATGCAGCCCGGCATCACGCTCCGTGACCTCGTGAACGCGATCCCGTGGGCGGCGCTGCAGACGGGCGATCTCACCGTCGCGAAGAAGGGCAAGAAGAACGTCTTCAACGGTCGCATCATCGAGATCGAGGGGCTCCCGAACCTCACCGCGGAGCAGGCCTTCGAACTCAGCGACGCGACGGCGGAGCGCTCGGCCGCGGGCTGCACCATCCGTCTCAACAAGGAGCCCGTGATCGAGTACCTGCGCTCGAACGTGGTGCTCCTCCGCTCGATGATCGCGAACGGCTACCAGGACGCCGCCGCCCTCGAACGCCGCGCCGCGAAGATGGAAGCGTGGCTCGCCAACCCGGTGCTCCTCGAACCCGACGCGGACGCCGAGTACGCGAAGGTCATCGAGATCGACCTCGACCAGATCACCGAGCCGCTGCTCGCGTGCCCGAACGACCCCGACGACATCAAGAAGCTCTCCGAGGTGGCGGGCACGAAGATCGACGAGGTGTTCATCGGGTCGTGCATGACGAACATCGGGCACTTTCGCGCGGCGGGCTCGCTGCTGCAGAAGTTCTCGAAGCCCGTGCCCACGCGCCTCTGGATGGCGCCGCCCACGCGCATGGATCAGTCGCAGCTCATGGACGAAGGCGTGTACGCGCAGTTCGCCGGCGCGGGCGCGCGCACCGAGATGCCCGGCTGCTCGCTCTGCATGGGCAACCAGGCGCAGACCATGCCCGGCGCGACGGTGATCTCGACCTCGACGCGCAACTTTCCGAACCGCCTCGGCAAGGACACCAACGTGTTCCTCGGGTCGGCGGAGGTGTCGGCGGTGGCGTCGATGCTGGGGCGCCTGCCCACGCCCGCGGAGTACCTCACGTACGCCAACGACCTGCAGTCGAAGGCCGACAAGGTGTACCGCTACCTGAACTTCGACCAGATCCCGAGCTTCGTGGCCGAGGCCAACGTGGCGAAGACCCGCTCGCTGCCCGTGCTCCAGTAGCGCACGCGTGACGACGCCCGCGCGGTGCCCGGTGATGGGCCCTGCGCGGGCGTTGTTCGTTTCGAACGCGCGCGCATCGCGCCACGAGGGCGTGGGGTAGTCTCGCGGAATGTCCGTCGCGCCGAAGTCGCACTCCCCGTCGCAGCCGCCCGACACGCGGTTTCCGAGGCTCCGCGCGGAGGTCGTGGCGGGGTATCTCGGTGCGCCCGCGTCGATGGTGGCCGAGGTGATCGACGGCGAGCTCTCGCTGCTGCCGCGCCCGCGACGACAGCACGCGCGGGCCGCAGGCAAGCTCGCGGCGCGGCTCGATGGGCCCTTCGACGTCGGCGAGGGAGGCCCCGGTGGCTGGGTGTTCCTCCCGGAGCCCGAGCTGCACCTCGGCGCGCTGCCCGACATCGTCGTGCCCGACCTCGCGGGCTGGCGTCGCACGCGCGTGCCCGAGGACTTTCTCGCCGACGACGCGCCCGCGCACATCGACCTCGCACCCGACTGGGTCTGCGAGATTCTCTCGGAGCGCACGCAGGCCGCCGACCGGGGGAAGAAGCGACGGATCTACCGTCGCGAGCGGGTCGCGCACGCGTGGCTCGTCGATCCCCGCGCGCGCACGCTGGAGGTCTATCGCCTCGTCGACGGCCGCTGGTTGGAGGTCGACACCTTCGAGGGAGACCAGGTCGTGCGCGCCGAGCCCTTCGACGCCATCGCGCTCGATCTCTCGCTGCTCTGGAAGCTGTAGCGCGCTTCGCGAGGCGGCGTGATCGCGTGTCGGTGCGTTGGATCGACCGTGGCTTCGGAACGATCCGCGTCGCGCGCAGGTGGCGGTCCGCCACCCCTCCGCCACCCGCCTGCCATGGCGGCCGCCACCCCCGATGATGCAGAAACGCCGTGATCCGCGTGTGGCACGGCGCGCGCTGACGTGCGGTCGCGATGAGCGCGAAGAAGACCGCATGGCACCCGCCGTTCACCGGGCTCCTCCAGGAGCGCGCGCCGCGCTGGGCGAAGGTCACCGGCGAGGTGCAGCTCACGTCGGAGCCGCTGCGCGTCGACGATGTGATCGAGGTGTGGGCCGACCGACCGCACGACCCCGGTGACACGGGCGCGACGCTGCGTGAGATGTGGCGCTTCATCGTCGTGGTGGGGCTGCTGGAGTACAAGAGCATCGCGTGGCCCTTTCAGCACGGCGACCTCTCGCGCCTCGTCGCGTACGGGATGCTCTGGCGCACGCAGCATCAGCGTCGGGTGCTTCGCGACGACGGCTCGCGCACGGAGCGGATCGCGGCGCATGAGGTGACACTGATCCTCGCGGTTCCTTCGGTGAATCAGGCGTTGTGCGACGAGCTCGACGACCTGGGCCTGGCGCTTCACGAGGCGCCGAGCGGGTACCATCTGGTCGCGGGATCGATGCTGCCGCTCGTCGTGATCGACCTGCGCGCGGTGGCCGAGCGCGAAGACGATGACCTGCTGCGATGGTTCGCGGGGCAGCCCATGCGCACGATGGAAGCGCGCCGCTGGATGGCCCATCATTGGAGCGTTGAAGGTGAGAGCATGAGCACGAGCGCGACCCCCGACCTGTACGGCTACGACGAGTTCGTCGAGCGTCTCCAACGGAACCTCACGCCGGCACAGCGCCTCGCGGGTCTGGCGCCGGAGCAACGCCTCGCAGGTCTCGCGCCGGAGCAACGGCTCGCGGGTCTTGCGCCGGAGGAACGGCTCGCGGGTCTGGCGCCGGAGCACGTCGCGCTCGCGCTGCCCACCGAGGTGTTGCGCGCGCTCTCCGAGGAGTACATCGCCGCGCTCCCCGCCGACGTGCAGCGTGAAGTGCGTGCGCGACGCGGCGGGTAGCGGAATCCCGCACGGATTTCTGACCTCGCGTGTGGGATCGCCGCGGTTCGCGCGATACGTTCCGCGGCGCCATGAAGCTGCGCGGGATCGTGCTGGGGGCTGCGCTCGTCGGCGCATGCGATGATCGTCACGAGGCGGTCGACGGGGGCGTCGCGCTCGATGCGCGCCATGACGTCGTGGGCGACGTGCGCGATGGGTCCGAGGACGTGCGCGATGGGTCCGACGACGTGCGCGACGACGTCGTGGGCGACGTGCGCGATGGGTCCGTCGGTGATGTGATCGAGGCGCCCGACGGAAAGCCCCCGCTCGACGACGCGGGCATCGTGGAGCACTGGGCTGCGCGCTGTGATGGCGCGGCGGCGACGCGTCCGTTCTACCAGTATCACCTCTCGACCGCGGGCCTCGACGGCACCACGCCCGCGTGCGGATCGCTCGCGCCCGCAGGGCCCGCGCGCTGGATCTCGCTCTCCGTCGACGCGGGGCAGTCGGCGGTGATCCGTGTGGGCCGCGATGGCGATGGACCGACGCCCTCGCTCCGTGTGTTCGACGCCTGCGGCGGCGCGTGTGTGCCCGTGCGCGTGCGGCGTGACGCCGATGGATCGCAGCTCCAGTGGTGGCGCAACGACACGTGCGCAGCGCGCGTCTATCGCGTGGCCGTGGGCGCCGCGGAGCCCGGCGTGCGCGGGCGATTCTGGGTGTGGCCGCGCGTGCTGGCTACGGGAGACAACGCGCGCTGCGAGACGGCGGAGGCGACGACGCGGGTGTTTCCGACGCCCGCGGATCGGCTCGGGGATGCGCCCTCGACGTGCACGCCGCGGCAGGGGCCTACGAGCTGGTACGCGTTCAGCGTGGGCACCGGCGATCGACTCGTGGCGCGCACGGAGCCCGTGTTCATTCGGCTTCCGGCGATGGCGCGCTACGCGGACCTCCACGTGCTCACCGACTGCGCGGGCACCTGCGTGGCGCCCGTGGGTCCCTCCGTCGAGTGGATGAACGAGGGCGCGGCCGTCACCGCGCGACTCGGTGTCACCGGCCCCGATCCCAACGATGCCGTGGGCGGGTACACGCTCGATGCGACGGTGCTCCGCGCGCCCGCCAACGCGCGCTGCGAGACGGCCGCGGCGCTCGTCGACGTGGTGGCGCCCACGACGGTGTGGTCCGCGAGCGGGGGGCCTTCGTGCGCGGGTGGAAGCGCGACGCGCGCGGTGTACTACCGGGCCACCGTGGGCGCGGGCGAGACGCTCGCCGTGTCGGGCGCGCGCGGTGACGGACAGCAGCGCTTCGCCGTGCTCGATGGATGCGAGGGCGCGTGTCTCGGCACCGCCACCGCCGACGCCGCGCAGGCCGACGCGCGATGGACCAACACCGGCACCACTGCGCGTGCGGTGATCGTGGCGGCGACGGGCGTTCCGACGGCGAACGTGTGGACCCACGCGATGACCGCGGCGCGCGGCGCACCCGCGAATCGCACGCGGTGTGCGACGGCGCTCCGTGTGACCGATGGGACCGTGCTCACGGGCGAGCGTCCGGTGTTGATCGACGGCGCGGCGCCCTGCGGTGCGACGGAGGAGACGGGCGCGTACTACTACGCCGCGCGCGTGGAGGCGGGCGACACGCTCATGGTGTGGGGCGCGGGGCGCTTCCGGCTGCTCGACGGATGCGCGACGACGACGTGCCTCGACCTCGATGGCGCGACCGCGCGCGATGACAGCCTCGTGTGGCGCAATGAATCCAGTGCGGCGCGCGAGGTGGTGGTGGCGATGAGCCTTCCGCGTGCGCGACAGAACCGCGCGGTTGACGTGCGGGTGGCCATCGGGCGGCCTGCGTACACGATGCGCGCGATTCCCGCGCAGTGCGAAGACGTGAGCGCGGGGCGCGAGGTGCGCTTCGGCACGACCTTC
This sequence comes from uncultured Myxococcaceae bacterium, assembly GCA_945952225.1. Lineage (GTDB taxonomy): Bacteria > Myxococcota_A > Polyangia > Polyangiales > CAISKJ01. The sequence goes on along the minus strand of CAMFHP010000118.1, from coordinate 3,909 downwards.
CTCGGGTCGACGGGATCGTCGTGGGAGGCGCTCCCCTTCGCGATGCCCTTCTGGGGCGCCACGATGCGCGCGTGGAGGCTCACGTACCGCGGCGGGCTGTCGTTCGCAGAGGCCGTGACGCCGGGGGTGCTTCCGGCGATGAGCGGTCCGTCGGGGGCGCTTCCCGATGCGACGCTCGGGCCCTTCGTGAGCGCGCTCTCCGATGGGGCCGCGCAGCTTCCGTTCCAGGGCGCGATGCGGGTGCTCACCGTCGAGGGCGCGCGTCGTCACGTCACCCTCGACGTGCGCACCACGGAGCGCCGCACGGCGCCGTACCTGCACCACCAGGTGCGGCTCTACGAAGACGGCGCGGTGGAGTTCCACTACTGCGAGGTTGAGGGCGGTGCGGTGTACGACGCCTCGTCCGCCGCGGTGGGCATGCAGGGCGGAACGCCGTTGCAGACGCTCGCGTGGACGTCGGGCGTTCCCGATGCGGTGCGCGCGGGCCTCGGCGTGCGTTTCACGCCCCGCTGAGCGCGCGCGGGTTGTGGCTGCGTGCGCGGCGCGTGTAGCCTCGCGTGCACCATGAAGCTTCGTGTGATCGCGCTGGGGGCCGCGCTCGTGGGCGCGTGTGACCTCGATCCCTCCAACAATGCGCTCCGCGACGTGCCGTTGACCGACGGTGCGCTCGCCGACACAGCGCGCGATGCGATTGGGCGCGACGTGCACGGCGACACGAGCGATCCCCGCGATGCGGACACGCTCGACGGCCCCGCGCTCGACGGCCCCGCGCTCGACGGCCCTGTGCTCGACGGCCCTGCACTCGACGGCCCGGCGCTCGACGGGAGCGCGGATGGCGGCCTGCCGCAACGCTTCGACGGCAGTCTCCCCGAAGAGTGGGACCCGCGCTGCGGACGCATGGCCCTCAACACGATCGTGCGGCAGTGGTGGGTCTCGACGGCGGTCGCAACGGGGGATGCGCCGACCTGCGCGGGCCTGTCGCCTGCGGGGCCCGTGCGGTGGCGTCCGTTTCGCGTGCCGGCGGGCTGGTCGGCGGTGCTTCGCGTGCGGCCCGATGGTGTGGGCGTGCGCCCGTCGGTGCGTGTCGTCGTCGACTGCGGCGGCGCGTGCGTGCCCGTGCGCTCGTCGCGCGACCCCGATGGGACGTTGCGTGTGTGGTGGGCGAACGGCGATGCGGTGCCGCACGACTACCAGATCGCCGTCGGTGACGAGGCGCCGGGCGTGCGCAGTCAGTTCTGGGTGTGGGCCGACGTCGCTCCGACGAGCGCCCATGGAACCTGCGCAACCGCCTCCGTGGACCTCCGCCTTTACGGGCGGGAGCGCGGCGAGGTGGGCGATGAACCTGCAACGTGCATCGCGCGCCGCGCGCCGACGGTGTGGCACTCCTACGCCGTGCCGCATGGCGGACGGCTCGTGGCGACCGCCGCGTCGATGTCTTTTTCGACGGACGAGTCGCTGTTGCAGCGCGCCGACCTGTCGCTCATGGCGACGTGCGGGGGCAGCTGCATCGCCACGGCGCAACGGTCGATGGACTGGCTCAACGAAGGTGATCCGACGCGGGTGTACCTCGGGCTCACGCAGCCCGATCCGTACAACGAAGGCTACGGGCTGAGGGCCTCGACCGAGGTGCGGCCCATGCCGTCTCACGGCGAGTGTCGTGACGCCATCGATCTCCTGCCGACGGTCACTGGCACCGCGGTCGGAGGGCGTCCCACGGCCACAACGGTGTGGTCGGCCAGTGCGCCGCCCGCGTGTGCGGCGGCGTCGAACGCGCGTGCGCTGTACTACCGGGCGACGGTGGGGCCGGGCGAGACGCTCGCGCTCGCGGGGCCTCGCGAGGAGGGGCAGCAGCGCCTCGCCGTGCTCGACGGATGCGGCGGCAGTTGCCTCGGCACGTCGACGGTCGACAGCACGACGGCCGAAGCGCGGTGGACCAACACCGGCACCACACCGCGCGAGGTGATCGTCGCGTCGACGGGCGTTCCGCGGGCCAACGTGTGGACCGAGCAGTTCGGCGCGACGAGGGGCACGCCTCCGTCGCATCAGGTGTGCGCGAGCGCGATGCGCGTGCACGATGGCGACACGTTCCGCGGAGAACCGTTGCTGCTCTCGGCGACGCCCGCGCCGTGCGGCGCCACGAGCGAGACCGGCGCGCTCTTCTACGCGGTGCGCGTCGGCGCAGGACAGATGCTGACGGTGCGCGGTGCGGCGCGCTTCCGATTGCTCGACGGCTGCGACACGGCACGCTGTCTCGACCTCGATGGCGCGCCGTGGAGTGACGGCGCCGCGCTCTGGACGAACCTGTCCACCGAGGCGCGCGAGGTGATCGTGGCGATGAGCCTTCCGCGCGCCGTGCAGGATCGCGCCGTCGATGTGCGCTTCACGGTGGGGCGTCCGACGTACGCGGTCTCGACCTTCGCGGCCGCCTGCGAAGACATGAGTGATGGCACGCCGGAAGGGGTCACCTTCTACATCGAGCGCGCGAGCTCGTACTTCCGACCGCTGCCTTTCGAGTTCCCGTACTTCGGGGTGCCGATGCGCGGGTGGTGCCGGGCCGAGTTTGCAGGTCTCTGGCTCGACACCACGGTGCGAACCGGATTCCAGGCCCTCTACGTGCCGGGTGCTCCGCGCATTCCCGCGGCGTTCTACTCCAACTTCATCGCACCGCTGCACGACCCGGCGATGTGGACGTGGTTGAGCGACTACCGCTGGCACACCGTGAGCGGCTCACCGGCGCACATCACCTTCGAGACCACGGGGCGCGGGGGAGACTTCCTCAACCACCAGGTGCGGCTCTACGCCAACGGCGTGATCGAGTTCCACTACTGCGCCGAGGCGAGGACGACGCCGTTCGACGTGTCGCGCGTACAGGTGGGCTTGCAACCGACGGAGCTCGCGGACACCGTGCTGTGGCAGCCCGGCGGCGTTCCCGGCGTGCCTCGCGTGGGCCTCGGCCTGCGGTTTACGCCGCGCTGAGCGCGCGTGGGTTGTGGCTGCGCGCGCGGCGCGTGTAGCCTCGCGCGCACCATGAAGCTTCGTGTGATCGCGCTGGGGGCCGCGCTCGTGGGCGCGTGTGACCTGAACACGCCGGATGACCGGCTCCACGACGTTGCACCGACCGACGGTGCGCCTGCCGACACAGCGCGCGATGCGTCTGGCGACGTCTTGCTGCCCATCGATGCACCCACCACGCGCGGGTGGAGTGCGGCGTGCGGGCGTGAGCTCCTCGGTCCGCTCGATGGTGCGTACACGCTCTCGACGGAGACCCAGACCGACGACGCGCCGCGCTGTGAGGGACTCGCCACGGCGGGTCCGGTGCAGTGGATTCCGATGCGCGTCGGGCCGCGCGGGTCGGCGGTCGTGCGCGTGCGTCCCGAAGGGGGTGGTGCGCTGCCGACGGTGCGCGTCGTGACGACCTGCGGCGGCGCGTGTGTGCCGCTGCAGACGCGTCGCGACGACGATGGAACGCTCCTCGTGTGGTGGACGAACCCAGGCTCCGACGCGCGCACGTTTCAGGTCGCGGTCGGGGCCGAGCAGGCGGACACGCGCGGACGTTTCAGCGTGTGGCCGCGCATCGGTCCGACGGGCACGCACGCCACCTGCGCCACGGCGGAACCGCTCACGCCGCGCACCGATGCGAGCTTCTTCGAACTCGGTGACGAGCCGGGGACGTGCAACGTGCGCCGCGCTCCCACGAACTGGTATGCGGTCGCGCTCGACACGGGATCGACGCTCTCCGTGTCGGCGAGGGCGAGCGTCGAGCGCGCGGGCGCGATGAGCTCGCCGGTCGATCTGCAACTCGTCGGCGCGTGCGGCGGACCGTGCATCACCGCGACGCCGCGTGCGCTCACGTGGACCAGCCCTTTCAACGTGGGCATCGTGAGCGCGCTCACCAGACATGACATGTCC
>CAMFHP010000117.1 GCA_945952225.1 uncultured Myxococcaceae bacterium | reverse complement strand
CGCGCGATGGCGCATCGGGACCGCGCGATGGCGCATCGGGACCGCGCGATGGCGCGTGCGGCTGCGCGGCTCAGCGCATGGCCGCCGCGAGCACATCGGCGGCGCGGCACTCGGCCCAGAAGCGGTCGTCGTCGCCGGGCGGAATCGCATCGCCCAGAAAGCCCACGTGGCCGCCGCGCTCGGTCACCAGGAAGCGCACCGCGGGGGCGGCCGTGCGCATCGCGTCGAGCACCGGCGTGACGGGCACCAGCGGGTCGTCGCACGCGTGCACGAGCACCGTGGGCACGGTCACGCCGTCGAGCAGGTGGTGCGAGCTCGCCCGCGCGTAGTAGTCGTCGGCGTCGCGGAATCCGTGGAGCGGCGCGATCACCGCCTCGTCGAAGTGACGGATCGTTCGCACGTGCTTCACGCGGTCGCGGGTGAAGCCCGCGGGCATCGCGTGCGTGAGCCGTCGGTAGCGCGCCCGCAGCCGCGCGAGAATGAACCAGCGGTACACCGTCGCCGCGCGCCGTTCGGAGAAGGCCGAGCACCGTCGCAGGTCGATGGGCGCGCTGATCGAGACCGCCGCGCACACACCCGACGGCGGGGAAGCCGCCCACTCGCCCACGGCGCGCAGCACGATCTGTCCGCCGAGGGAGAAGCCCACGAGGCCCACGCGGTCGTAGCGGGCCCGCGCCGCGTCGACGATGGCGGCGAGGTCGCGCGTGAGCCCCGAGTGCACCATGCCCGTGGCCGTCTGCATGGATTCTCCCGCGCCGCGGAGGTTCACGCGCATCGTCGCGAGCCCCTTGCGCTGGAGCTTGTGCGCCATGCGCAGCACGAAGGACTCGGAGGCCGTGCCGTTGATGCCGTGGAGGATGATCCCCACGCCGCGCGCGTTCGCGATGGGGTCGTGGCGCACGACGAGGTGTCCGCCCACGACGGGCACCTCGAGGCGCTCGCCCTCCGTCGAGGGAGGCGGACGCACGAAGGGGAGGGTGACGGTCTGGAGGTGTCCGCTCGCGAGGCGACGGTGCGGCACGAACGCGGGCACCGGGAGCTCATGGAGCCACCGGAGCCCTTCAGGAATGGACGTTCGGGTCAGTGCCATGCCGACGCGGCGCGCACATCGCGGCCCGTGCGGTCGTGCTCGTCGAGGAGCGCGCGCGCCTTCGGGAGACACCCGTTGCACGCGTAGAACTCCGTGCCGTGGGCGCAGCGGATCGAGAGCCAGGTGTTGCCGCCGAGGGCCCGCGATCCGCGCGCGCGCAGCTCGCCCGCCGTGTCGAGGTGCTTGCCGCACGCGACGCAGTGGAGGTGCGTGTTCGCGGGGAGGTCCGGCGACACGGGGATCGCGCGGGCCTCGTGGGTGTGTCCCTCGTGGTCGTGGTCGTGACCCTCGTGGTCGTGGTCGTGGCTGTGGTCGTGCGGGGTGGGAGCCTGCGCGGCCTTCACGGCCTTGCGCTCCTTCTTCGTCAGTCGGGGGAGTCGCTTCATGGTGCGCCGAGGGCTCTATCACAGCCCGATCCGCACGGGGAATCGCCGTGCGCGCCCGCCGCCCCTGCGGTACACCGCGGCGCCCGCGATGCCTCCGCCGCGCCGTCCCGGTGACGACCTCGACCACGTCTACGAAGTGCAGGACCTCCGCGTCCGCCGCTGGGTGCGCACGCGCTTCGACCGCATGCGCTTCGCCCGTCGTGTGCTCGACGACCTCCGTCCGCCCTTCGTCGACGTGATGCTCTACGAGTCCCGCGATCAGCTCCGCGTGGAGCGCGGCCGGGCGTGGCGCGCGCCGCCGGGCTTTCTCTGGGCCTCCGTGGGCGTTCCCTCGGGCGCCACGCGCGAAGAGATCGTGCTCGCCCTCGTCGACGTCGCGGGCCTCGACCCCGACCCCGTGCTCGTCGCGTGGCTCCTGCGCCCCGACGAGGTCTTTGACACCTGAAGCATCGCCCGCGCGCACATCGTGATCGCCCGCGCGTCGCCTCGTTCGCGAGCGCGCACCCGCTGCGGTGAGCACCCCAGAAAACACGGGCGTTGTGCGTGGTCCGGCCGTTGCGAAGTGCGTCGTCGCCATGCGCGAACCGTCTGTCTCCGAGTTCATGTCGTCGCCGGTCCGCACGATCCGCGACGACGCGTCGATCCACGAAGCCCACCGCGTGCTGCGCGAGTACACGCTCTCGTCGCTCGCCGTGGTCGACGCCGTGGGAACGCTCCAGGGTGTGCTCTCGCGCACGGACCTCCTGCGCGTGGGACGCGTCGACGACGGCGTGCAGCGCGGCCATCGCCTGCTCCAGCTCCCCGAGCAGCCCGTCTCCGCCGTGATGACCCGCGGGGCCGTCACCGTGGGCCCCGACGACACCGTCGACCACGCCGCGGCGCTCCTCGTCGAGCGCCACATCCACCGCGTGTACGTCACCGCGGGCGAGCGCCTCGTGGGCGTGTTCAGCACGCGTGACGCGATGGAGGTCGTGCGCCACCGCAAGGTCGCCGCGCCCCTCTCGGATTTCATGTCCACGCCGGTGCTCACGGTCCGCGCGGATGACACCGTGGCCACGGCCACCGACCGCCTCCGCGATGCGCGCGTGGCGGGCCTCGTGGTGCTCGACGACGAGGAGTCTCCCGTCGGTGTGTTCACCCAGGTCGAGGCGCTCCAGTGTCGCGACGACCAGGGCGCGACGCCCGTCGAGGAGCGCATGAACTACGCGATCCTCTGCCTCCCGCTGCGCACCACGATGGGACGCGCCGCGGCCAACGCCGCCGCCACCCGCGCGCGCCGTGTGATCGCCGTCGACCACCGCCGCGTGTGGGGCGTGCTCACGGGCATCGACTTCGCGCGCGCCGTGCTCGCCGGTCAGCGATAGGGCGCGGCGTCTCCGCGGTTCAACAGCTTGCGGCCCGCGCGCAGCAGCGCGTCGAGCACCGCGGTGAGCGCCGCGGGATCGGCCTCGCGCGTGGGCACGGTCACCGTGATCGTGTGCGCATCGGCGAGCACCGTCGCGTCACGTCGGAGCGCGCGCAGCGGCGCGGCGGCTTCGTCGAGGGCCGCGGGATCGGGTGCGTTCGCGAGCGGCGGATCGAGGTGCATCACCAGCGCGGTGCCCGTGGGCGCGCCCTCGTCGGACCAGGTCCACGAGAGATCCACGCGGTCGACGCCGAGGCGCGCCCCGTCGATCGCGCAGGGCCCGGGACGGAAGCGCGCCTGATGACCGCGGGCCCACGCGCGCCACGCGTCGGCGGCTTCGATTGCGGGAGGCGCGACGGGCACCGAGGCCACGGCCGCGTCGAGGTCTGCGGCGAGCGCGCGGAGGTCGGCGAAGAAGCGCACCACCGCCGACGGATCGGAGAGCGCGCCGGGCACCGAGAGCACGGCATGGTCGTCTTCGAGGCGCACGTCGGCAATGGGCATGAGCCGCGCGCGCACCGCGGGCGAGAGCACCGCGCGCACCTGGTCGGCGAAGCGTCCGCGCACGCGAAAGCGCGCATCGAAGGCGCGGTCGCCGACATCGATCTCGCGGCGCAGGAGACGGTCGTTCCAGCGCGCGGGGCCGACGGAGAGCGCGATGCCCGGCGCGGGCCATCGGAGCGTGGCCACGGTGAAGAGTCCGTCTCGCACGCGCTGCTCCACGGCGATCGTGAGGGAGACGTCGCCCACGGAGCCCGCCACCGCGTCGCGCTCGGGCTCGTAGACCAGCCCCGTGTTCTGCGCGGCGGGCGCCCACACCTGCTGTCTCCGCGCGCGCCCCACGGCCGGCGCCATCGCGCGCATCGACCCCGAGGGAAGGGTGCCCGCCGGCACGAGCGTCACGGGGATCGCGAGCAGATCGCGCGTGCGCCACGGTCCTTCGGCGCGAATCTCCAGCGTCCATTTCAGGTCGAGAAACGCGGTGCGCTGCGTGAGCGGAAGGTTGCGCGGCAGCGCGAGCCCGAAGGGAATCGCCTCGCCATCGGCCACCGCGCCCTCATGGAGCACGAACTCGTAGCGCCCGAGCACCCAGTCGTAGGTGTACCCGTCGACGCGCTGGGTCTCGCTCATCGCGAGGGCCGCGGTGACACGCTCGACGCGCGCGCCCGCCACGTTCGAGAGCGACACGCGGCCCTGCACCACGCCGCCCGGTTCGAGCAGCACCGAGTCGAGGGAGCACTCGGCGTAGAGCTCGCGTCCGAGCGGGCCTTCGCGGGTCGTGGCGAAGAGTCCGGGCCTCGGCGCCGTGCCCGCGCGCACGGGGGGAACCACCTCGACGACGTAGCGTCCCTTCGCGTCGAGCCACCACGGAATGCCCACCTTCACCGTGAGCTCGCTGGCCACGCGCGAGCGGTCGCTCTCGTAGCTCCACGGCGCGTTGGGCGGCACCACGAAGGTCGCGTGGTAGCGATGTTCTCCCGGCGCGAGCACCATGGCACCATGGCGCGCGGCGAGCGCGAAGTGCTGACGTTGGTACGACGACGAGTGTTGCCCGTGCGGAATGGTCGTTCGCTCGTCGCACACGAGCTGAAAATCGATGCCCTTCACCGGCGTCTCGCGCGTCGCGGTGAGCACCGCGGTCACCGTGAGCGTGTCGCCCGGACGCACCGGCGAGGGGCTGAGATACACCTTGAGCTTCGGCCGCGCGCGCACGGCGGCGACCCTATCACCGCACCCCACGGCCCTCGTCGATGATCTCGCGCGGACGCTTCGCGCCCACCCCCTCGGGCGCCCTCCACGTGGGGAGCGCGCGTACGGCGCTCGCCTCGGCGCTCGCCGCGTGGCGCGACGGCGGACGCTGGGTGCTCCGCGTCGAAGACCTCGACGTGACCCGCGCGGTGCCCGGTGCGGTCGAGGCCATGCTCGACGACCTCCGCTGGCTCGGACTCTCGTGGGACGAGGGCCCCGACGCCGACACACCGCACGCGCCCTACCGACAGGGCGAGCGCGCCGACCTCTACCGCGAGGCCCTCGACGTGCTGCGCGCCGCGGGCCGTGTGTATCCCTGCGCGTGCAGTCGACGCGAGGTCGAAGAGGCCTCGCGCGCGCCCCACGGCGCCGAGCCCGTGTACCCGGGAACGTGCGCGCGGCGTGATCCCGAGGCCGTGCTCGCCGAGGCGCGCGCGAAGGGACGCGGCGTGGCGTGGCGCTTTCGTGTCGCGCCCCACACCACCGTCACCGTGCGCGATGCCATCGCGGGAACGTTCACCCAGCGCGTCGACGACGAGGTGGGCGACTTCGTGGTGTTCCGCGCCGACGGTGTGGCGGCGTACCAGCTCGCCGTCGTGGTCGACGACGTGGCCATGGAGATCACCGAGGTGGTGCGCGGCGACGACCTGCTCGCGAGCACGCCGCGGCAGGTGTTGCTCTACGAGAGCTTCGGCGCGCGTGTTCCCGCGTGGGTGCACCTCCCGCTCGTGATGGGCGACGACGGGCAGCGCCTCGCCAAACGCCACGGCGCCATGGGCATCCGCACGCTGCGCGAGCGCGGGGTCTCGCCCGACACCTTGCGCGGTGAGCTCCTCGCCACGCTGGGCATCTCGGACGCGGGCGACCGTCCGTTGCGTGACCTCGCGACGCGCTGGAGCCCCGCTGCGGTGCCGCGCCTCGCGCCGCGATGGAGCGTGTCCGCGAATCGCTTCGAAGCCCGTTGACCCCACCGCACCGCGCGGGTAACCCCTTGCGCCCCCGTGAGTTCCGGCGAGCACGATCGACCTTCGATTCCGACTGCGCCGCCCAACGCGCCGGTGGGGGTCGTGCGTCTGCTGCTCGACATCACCACGGCGCTCACCTCGCTGCTCGACCTCGACCAGGTGCTCGGCGAGATGCTCACCCGCTCGGTGCGCCTCGCGGCGGCGACCGCGGGCACGATCATCCTCGTCGACGAGCGCGGACGCGCGCAGCGCAAGATCGCCGTGCGCAACGACAAGCCCTACGAGGCCGACGAGCTCATTCTCAGCCGCGTGCTCGAACGCGGGCTCGCGCGCGAGGTGTTTCTCACGGGCGTTCCCGCGAAGGTCGACGACACGCAGCTCGACCCGCGCTGGCTGCGCATCGACAACAACGGGCAGAGCTCGCGCTCCGCGGTGTGCCTCCCGGTGTGGAGGCGTCGGCGCATCCTCGGCATCCTCACACTCACGCACTCGCGCACGCACCACTTCACCGACGACCTGCTCGAACTGCTCGAAGCTGTCGCGGGCCAGGCCGCCATCGCCATCGAGAACGCGCAGCTCTTCGGCGAGGTGCAGCGCCTCGCGACCACCGACGCGCTCACGGGCCTCGCGAACCGTCGTCACTTTCTCGAACGCGCCGAGGCGGCCTTCGCGTCGGGCGCGCGTCCGCTGTCGGTCGCGATGATCGACGTCGACCACTTCAAGACGGTCAACGACGAGCGCGGTCACCTCGCGGGCGATGCGGTGCTCACCGACGTGGCCGGACGCATCCGCGCGGCGCTCCCCGAGGGCGCGCTGCTCGGACGCTTCGGCGGCGAAGAGTTCGCCGTGCTGCTCCCCGAGACCGACGAGGCCGCGGCGCTGCGTGCTGCCGAGACCGTGCGCGCGGCGGTGTCGGCGACGCCCGTGAACGCGGGCGAGCTCGCGCTGCCCACGACGGTGAGCGTCGGCGTGGCGACGTGGCACGACGCGGGCGGCGACCTGCGCGAGGTGCTCAAGCGCGCCGACGAGCGGCTCTACGAGGCCAAGCGCGACGGCCGCGACCGCGTGCGCGCGGGCTGACGCGACACCGGCGCCATCGCCTCACGGGGCGCGCTGCGCGAGGGGTCGCGCGGAGGTGCTGCGGGCGCGCCGCCGAGCACGTCGGGGCGTCCGTCGAAGGTCACGTCGGCGGCCACGGTGCCGGGCGCTGCGTCGCGCGTGGGGTCTTCGCCGTCGAGCGGATCGAGGCGGTCGCACAGTCCATCGCGGTCGGTGTCTCCGTCGGGCTCGGCGGCGGTGGGGCGTCCGTCGTCGTCGTCGTCGTCGTCGAGGTGGTCGGCGAGTCCGTCGCGGTCGGTGTCGCGGCTCGCGCCCTCGGGACGCTCGTCGCGCGTGGGCACGGTGTCGTTGTCGTCGTCGGGGTCGAGGCGGTCGGGGGCGCCGTCGCCGTCGGTGTCGCGATCGCCGCGCGGGCCGCGCTCTTCGCGCGTGGGAACGCCGTCTCCATCGTCGTCGGCGTCGCGCGCATCGGGAACGCCGTCGCGGTCGTGGTCGTCGCGTTCGAGCGCGTCGGGCACGGTGTCGTCGTCGCGGTCGGCGGGGGGCGCAAGGGCCTGCGGCGAGGCCTCGCGTGGCCACACGAGGGCGAGCGCGAGGGCGAGGCGCAGCGCGAACACGACGGGGTGCAGAAGGGCGTGGCGGCGCATCGGCGAATCGGGCTCCAGGCGCGAGGGAGGCGACGGGCGTGTGCCGGTGTGAACGGCCTCGCGGCGCAGAGGCTGAAGCGCGTGTGTGGATTCAGCGGGAGGGCTGTTCGAGCACCGAGCGCATGGCGTTCTCGATGGTCTGCCACGAGGCCGCGGTGGTGGGCTGCGCGTAGGCGTTGGCGTAGCCCGCGCGGGCGCCGTAGGGGTTGTCGGGCGGCGGCGGGGCGATGCTCGGCGAGCGCGTCGCGGCGTGGGGCGTGAGGGCGGGCATCTCGCGGGTCTGCGCGGCGGCGGCGAAGGCGTCGGCGGCGCGACGGAGCACGCTGCCGTTCGCGGGCTGCGACTGCGAGGCTGAGCGAAGCACGTCGGCGATCTGGGTGACCGCCTCGACGAAGCGCGCAGGGTCCTGCTGTTGAAGCTCCTGGAGGTGGTTCATCTGCTGGGCCATGCCCGAGATCTGGCGGGTGCCGGGGCGGCCCACATCCAGCCCGCGGTCGGGCTCGGGACGTCGCGGTGTGACCGACGACGGCATCGAGCTCGGCACGCCGAACGCCCCACCGACCTGGACGTTGCTGATGTTCATCTCGTCGTTCTCCTGCGAGTGCCGTAGGGGGCAACGCGCCCACAGCGGCGGGCGGCAGGAACACCATGGTTCAATGGCCGTGCCAGAACGGGAGAATGCGCGGAGGCCCTGTGCGCGAAGGCTTTTCGCGCAGGTGCGTCCCCGCCGGGGAGTGCGTGCGTCCGTCACCGCGGTGACGCCGCGGGCGTCAGGTCGGTGACGCGGGGCAGCGGAAGGTCAGCGGGAACAGGCGGACGATGCGGCGCATGGTGGATTCCATGGGATGGCCGCGCGCCACAATGAACGTTCCGTGCCGCGGTGCTCGCACAGGGAACCGGAGCTCTGGCGCATGGGTGCGGTGTGAGGGCCTCGCGCTGACAAGCTCGAAATGATTCGACCCCGCGCGGTCGTGCGCGCAGACGCCGCGTGATCCCCGGCGCTTCGAAGCGCACCCGCGCGACTCGAAATGATTCGACCGCCTGCGCCGATGGCGCGCGCTCGCTGTGTGGGCGAAGCCTCGCGGCCATGAAGACCCGCCATCCCCTCTCCTTCGCGCTGCTGCTTTCGCCCGTGCTCCTGCTCGCTGCGTGCGGTGACGCCACGCCCTCGACGCCCGCCGCCGATGCCGCCGTCGACTCGCACGTCGACGATGCGTCGCAGCCCACGGATGCGTCGCAGCCCACGGATGCGTCGCAGCCCACCGATGCGTCGCAGCCCACCGATGGGGGCGCCGGTGCGGACTGGGGTTTCCGTCCGATGACCGACGGATTCATGTTCCAGAACTATTCGAACGAGATGGGCGTGGTGAACCTCACCGCGGTCGAGATGCGCCGTCTCTTCGGGCCGCAGGTCTGCGAGGGCGCGGCGGCCACGGGCACGTGCAACCTCACGCCTGCGGCGCGCCAGTGGATGGAGCGCAACAACAACGGCATGAACGGCGGCCACTGCGAGGGCCTCGCGGTGCTCTCGTCGCTGCTGTACTCGGGCGCGCAGATGCCCACGGCCTTCGGCGGCGCCAACGGCTACGCGCTCTCGCGCACGGGCAACGACGCGCTCACGCGCGAGATCGCGCTGTGGTTCGTCACGCAGAGCACGCTGCCCAACGAGCAGTCGCAGACGCCGCGCGAGGTGGTCGAGCAGCTCGAACGCGACCTCGTGATGGGACGCTCCTTCCGCGGTCACGTGCTCGGCGTCTACACGAGCCCCGGTCGCGGACACGGCCACGCGATCACGCCCTACGCGGTGCGCCGTCCGACGCCGACGACGGCGGAGATCCTCGTGTACGACAACAACTTCCCGGGCATGCCGCAGACGGTGACCGTCGACCTCACGGCCAACACCTGGAGCTACACCACCGCCGCGACGCCCGGCGAGACGCCCGTTCCGTACCGCGGCGATGCGATGACCCGCACGCTCGCGCTCGCGCCCATCGCGCCGCGCCTCGCGCTGCCGCACACGTGCTCGTTCTGCGGTGACGTCGAGACGATGAGCGGCACCACGGGCCGCGGCTCGGTGCAGGTCGCGGCAACGGGCGATGGCAACCTCGACATCGCCGACGAGATGGGCCGCCACACGGGCACGGTCACCGACGGATCGCTCGTCAACAACATCCCCGGCGCCTCGTACGCCTCGGTGCGCTCGGGCCTCAACGCCGACAGCCCGGAGCCGGTGTTCACCCTTCCGCGCACGGGAACGCTCACGATCACTCTCGACGGCTCGACGCTCACGTCGGCGTCGCAGAGCGAGGTGCAGGTGACGGGCGCGGGCTTCAGCATCGGCGTCGAGGGGCTCAACCTCGATCCCATGCAGCGCGACACGCTGACGTTCCGCAGCGACGCGCCGGACCTCGCGTACCGCGCGTCGGGCAACGAGACGCCGCGGCTGGTGCTGGCCTTCCAGCGTCCGGGCGCGGACTACCTCATCGAGGTGCGCTCGTCGGCGGTGACCGCGGGCCAGGTGTTGCGCCTCGCGGTGGATCCCGCGGCGAGCCGCGCGCGCCTGCGCTTCGACGGCAGCACGTCGGCGCCCGCGTTCGAGTTCTACATGGAGCGCGTCGCAGACGATGGAACGGTCACGGTGTTCCACCACGCGGGTGTCGCGTCGACGGCGTCGTCGGTGCTCTCGTTCGCGTACGCCGACTGGACCGGGGACGGCGCGGGCCTCCGCATGGAGGTCGACAGCGACGGCAACGGCACCGTCGACCGCAGCGAGATGCTCAGCGACGAGCCCTGATCGCACGGAGCGTGACCGCGGGCAGCGTGTGATGCAGCGTCGGAGGCCAACTCCGACGCGACCGCTCGCCACAGCCCGGGGTGACCTTCGGGAACCCCGGGCGCAGCGACGCCACGCTGATGATGCGCGTGATGGTGGCGGGCCGTGATGCGCGTGATGGTGGCGGGCCGTGATGTGCGTGGTGGTGGCGGGCCGTGATGCACGTGATGGTCGCGGACACGTGATGTGCGTGATGGCGGCGGACCGTGATGTGCGTGACGGCGGCGTGCCGTGATGGTGGCGGACCGTGATGCGCGTGATCGTGGCGGACCGTGATGTGCGTGATGGTCGCGGACCGGGGTTCCCGGCGGTCACCACCGGGCTCGTGCGGGAATCGCACCGGACTGCGTCCGGCGCTCCCAGAAGCGCGCGGAGCGTGTGATGCAGCGTCGGAGGCGAACTCCGACGCGACCGCACACACCAGCCCGGGGTGACCTTCGGGAACCCCGGGCGCAGCGACGCCACGCTGATGATGTGCGTGATGGCGGCGGGCCGTGATGTGCGTGATTGCGGCGGGCCGTGATGTGCGTGATGGCGGCGGACCGTGATGTGCGTGATGGCGGCGGACCGTGATGCGCGTGATGGTGGCGGACCGCGATGCGCGTGATGGTGGCGGACCGCGATGCGCGTGATGGTGGCGGGCCGTGATGTGCGTGATGGTCGCGGGCCGGGGTTCCCTGCGGTCACCACCGGGCTCGTGCGGGAATCGCACCGGACTGCGTCCGGCGCTCCCAGAAGCGCGCGGAGCGTGTGATGCAGCGTCGGAGGCCAACTCCGACGCGACCGCTCGCCATAGCCCGGGGTGACCTTCGGGACCGACGGGGCGCAGCGACGCCACGTGATGCGCTGTGATGCGCGATGGGTGATGCGCGATGGGTGATGCGCGGCAGTGACGCCGTTGCTTGAAACCAACCGCGCCCCCTCGGCGACAGGGCTCCACCACGTCGCCGCGACACGCGCGCAGATGATCACTGCGACCCCATCTTCCCGCCCGACACTGCGCGCGGAGATACTCCCTCGCGATGAACGGCGGGTTCACCGTCCCCGAGCCCACGCTGCGCACGACGCCGAACCTCACGCCCTTCGTCGTGTTCGCGTACGACAAGATGGGCCCCGGCCGTCGCTTCTTCGACGTGGTCGTCGTGAAGGGAACCTTCGCCCTCACCGCGGGACCGCTGCGGCTCGCGCCCACGCAGCGCGACGTGGTCTTCGCCGACACGTACCTCCGCGACGACGCACCGGAACGCGGAGGGCTGCGCGAGGCCGGCGATGTGGTGCTCTGCAAGCCCACCACCGACGTGTTCGTGACGGGCACCGCACGCGCGCCGCACGGTCGCGCCGTCGCACGGTGGAGCGCGTCGGTGTGCGTACAACGCGGCGCGCTCACCCTCGCGAAGCACACGGTGAACGTGACCGGGCCCCGCGTGTGGCGACGCACCGCCGACCGCTCGTGGACGCTCTCGGAACCGACCCCTACGGACGCAGTTCCCGTGCGCCATGAGCTCGCGTGGGGCGGTGCGTGGCCCGACCGCGACGACCCCACACGCTGGACCGTGCATCGCCCGAACCCCGCGGGACTCGGCTTCGTCGATCCGCACACGCTCACGTCACCCGACGCGCCCGACACCCTCGCCGCCCCGCAGTGGGAACTCCCCGATGCGCCCGTCACCGTGCCCAACGCGCCCGTCGAGGCAGCGGGCTTCGGCCCCATTGCACGGTGGATCCCCTCGCGCCTCGCCTTCGCGGGAACCTACGACGACGCGTGGAAGCAGCAGTGCCGCGACGACCTCGCGCAGGGACTTCCCGTCGACTATCCCGCGGACTTCGACGCGCGCTTCTTTCAGTGCGCGCCGCCGCCCCTCGTGATGCCCGCGCACCTCGCGGGCGACGAGACCGTGACCCTCGCGGGGCTCACCGGCGAGGGCGACGCGCTCACCTTCGCGCTGCCCTCGATCGCGGTCGAAGCGCGCCTCACCGACGACGCGGGAACGTGGTTCGACGAAGCGCTCCCCCTCGACACCGTGCACATCGACCTCGACGCGCGCGAGGTGATGCTCACCTGGCGCCTCGTGCTCGATCCTGCGCGCGGCATCCACAACGCCCTCGTCTGCACCGCGGAGCCCCTGACGCCATGAGCGAACGACACATCGCCGACGCCGAGCACGCATTCCGCGTGGTGAGCATCACGCCCGACTTCTGCGTCGTGAACGGCGCGGTGGTTCCCTTCGACATCGCGCGCACCCTGCCGCCCGAGCGGTCGGCGTACGCGAAGACCGTCCGCGCGCGCGGCGAGCGCGTGCTCATGGTCGACAGCGTGGTGCAGGGCGTCGTGGGCAACGCGGGCGCGGGCGTCGGATCCGGCGTGTCGCAGGGCGCGGGCGACGTGGTGATCCTCGAAGGTGCGCCGGGCGTGCGGGCCGAAGGGCGACGCGTCGCGCGGCACCGCGATCTCTGCTCCATGAACGTGAAGTCGGGCTGACGGAGGCGCTGCGATGGCCGAGACCCCGACGCCCTCGTACGCGAGCAACGGCACGCTGGGCCGCGTGTGCACGCACGAGAACCCCACGGGCGAAGACCCGAACGCGAAGCGTCTCGCCGAGGCGCAGCGCCGATGGGCCGACCACGCGTCGGGACGCAACCCGTTGCCGCCGCAGCAGTCGCTCGCGCTGCGCTCGGAGATCAACGAGCTCTCGCAGAAGGTGAACCCCGGACAGCAGAACCTCTGGGGCCCGTACTCCCCCGCCGAGGAGCAGTACCTCGCGGACCAACGTCGCAACGCGAACACCATGGGGATCTGGTTTCTCGGTCCCGTGGCCGGTGCGCCCGCGGCGATCACGCGAATGCTCGGCGGCAGCGAAGACGCCGTCGAGAACGCGGGCGAGCTCGGAATGAACCTCCTCGGCGCGCGCGTGGGCCGCGGACGCCCGACGACCCGCACCCCGCAGCGCACGGGGATGCGTCCTCCGCCGCGGGGCACGCACGTCGACGCGCGCAACTTCCGCAATGCCGATGGAACGTGGCGCTACCCCGAACGCGATGGCTTTCAGGGCGACCCGAAGGAGCGCATGACCCGCGTGGGCGAACGCTTCGACCGCTTCGGCGGCGAGGGCGGACGCTTCACCTCGCCCGAGGGAACGCCCTTCGAATCGCGCGCGCTGCCGCCGACCTCCTACGACCAGCCCTACAACGTGTACGAGGTCGTGCGCCCGTACCCCATTCAAGAGGGATCCATCGCGCCGTGGTTCAACCAGCCCGGCGGCGGCATCCAGCAGGTGCAGCCCATGTCGATGGGTGAGCTCGTCGAGCGCGGATACCTCCGCCGCGTCACCCCCTGGGGCAACTGAGCGTCACGTCGTCGCGTCGGGCCACGGCGCGCTGAAGGGCGGCAGCGCATCGAGCGTCGGGTGGTGCCGGTGCCAGTAGCGGTGGTTGAGTGTCACCCACGCGCGATGCAGAAGGCGCATCACCACATCGCGCACGGCGTCCTGCGGATCGAGCCAGAGGCGCTCGTCACGGCGTGTGCCGCGCTCGGCGAAGTGCACGCTCCATTGCCCGTCGCGGGGCTCGATGGCGAGGCGCTCGTCGCGCTGTTCCGGCGGGTCGCGCGGTGTCCACACGATGCGCGGATCGAAGCCCTGCGCGAGCACATGGGCCAGCACCTCGTCGGGCGTGACGGAGATGAAATCCCCGTACTGACGGTCGTCGATCGACACGCCGCGCGGGAGCTGCTCACACGCCCACGCCCAGGTGCTCTCTCCGAGAAGGTGCTCGATCTGCTCGTCGCGGCTGCGCATCGTGGTCGCGATCATCGCGCGGCCGCCCGACGGGGCGCCACGGTCTCGTGCACGACCGCGATGCGTGCGCGCGGCGACACACCCGACGCGCGCGCTGCACAGGGCCCGCTGTGCGAACCACGCATCGTCCGCGGAGAACCCGCGAGGCACGCGCGCTGCACCTCCGCGCGCGGTGCCCTATCCCCTGAACGGGGGAGGTGCGTGCACGTCGCGGCGGACGCAGGTCTCCGCGGGGCGCAACGGGTTGCCGACCCCGGGTGCCGACGGAACATCGGCTGTGTTAGGGTCCGCGGCGGTCGAGACGGAGATCGGTCGAGGCCCGTTCCAAGGGGGGACGTCGGGGGCGTCGTGCGCGCACTGCAGGGCGGCCTCGCGAAGTGGGGAGACAGAGAGACGATGCGAAGAGGATCACTTCACGGAGAGATGCAGCTCACCCGCTGGGGCGCGTTCACGCTCACGACGCACCGCGTGTGGCTCACGACGGGCGACGGCCTCGCGCGGGGCCTTCGCTCGGTGCCCATCGACGCGATCGAGTCCGTGGGCATCGAAGACCACGCGCACCCGGTCGCGCTGGTGATCGCGGCCTCGCTGGGCCTCTGCGGGCTCACCGTGCGCGCGGCGGGCACCGACGACCAGGCCGGGCTCACGCTGGGCTTCTGGCTCTTCGCGGCGGCCTTCGCGGCGATCTGGGCGACGTCGCGTCGCCGCGTGGTGGCGATCCGCGCGGGGGCCACGGTGTTACGCGCGCCGCTGGGCGATGGAATTGGCGCGCAGCAGGGGGCGCTGCGCTTTCTCGACGACGTGGAGGCGCAGACCCTCGCCGTGCGCCGCACCGCCGCGGGCGCGTTGCTCACGTGATGGCGCTTGACCGTCGCGGGCGCTCGGAGCGATGCCCCCTCGCACGATGACCGACACTCCACGGGCGCCGCGGGCGCTGTACCTCCACGGGCTCGAAAGTGGGCCCCTCGGCACCAAGGTGATCACCCTCCGCGCGGCGGGCTTCGAGGTGGTCGCGCCGCAGCTCCACACGGCGGGCGTCTCCGCGCTGCTCGCGGCCGGATCGCACGACGCCGCCGCCTACCTCGACGCGCTCGCGCTCCCCACGGCGCAGGGCCTCGACGCGCTCGACGCGCAGCCCGTCGACGTGGTGGTGGGCTCGTCGTTCGGCGCCGCGGTGCTCGCCCGCATGATCCTCGATCCGCGCTACGGAACGCGCCCCACGGTGATGCTCGCGGGCGCCGCGGTGAAGCTCGCCGGGGCCACGGCGCTCCCGGTGGGCCTGCCCGTGATGCTCGTGCACGGCGTCGACGACGCGGTGGTGCCCGTCGAAGACTCCCGTCGCCTCGCGGCCACGTCGCCCACGGCGGTGCTGGTCGAGGTGCACGACGACCACCGGCTCACGCGCACGACGACGGGCGGATTGCTCGCGTCGCTGCTGCGCGCCGCCATCGTGCACGGCGAGGCGACGCGCGAGGTGTGATAGGGGTCGAAGGGCCATGAAGCTCACGCGACGCACCTTCCTCACGATCGCTGGAACTGCCGCCGCGGCCGGGTGCGCCGACGAGGACGAGGTGATCATTCCCACGGCCGATGGGGGCCCTGATCCCGTCTACGACGCCATGCCCTTCGACGGCGACGACGACGCGTCACCCGACGACGCAGGCGACGACGTCGACGATGCCTCTGCGGCCGATGCGGGCGACGATGCAGCGCCCGACGGCGGTGTCGACGCGGGCTTCGATGGGGGCTCCGACGGCGCGGTCGATGGGGGCTTCGACGGCGGTGTCGACGCGGCCCGCGACGGTGCGCTCGACGCCGCGAGCGACGTGCCCCGCGACCTCGGTGTCGATGCCGCGCGTGATGTGGGTGTGGACGTTCCGCGTGACACGGGCGCGGACGCTGCGCGCGATGCGGCGGTGGATGTTCTGCGCGACACGGGCGTCGATGCGGGGATCGCGAACCCCGACTTCCGCACGCTGCCCGAGCGCACGGCGAGCTTTCCGCTGTCGGTGATGGCGGGCGACGCGACGGACACCTCGGTGATCTTCTGGACGAAGTTCGAAGGCACGGGCGCGCTCACGCTGCGGGTGCTGGAGATGAACGGCACGCGCATCGCGGCGGTGCGCTTCAACGGCGTGGTGACGCCCTCGTCGGCGGGCTTCGTGCGCGCCGTGGTGACGGGCCTGCGCGCGGGTCGCGAGCATCGCTATGCGTTCCTCACCGGGCCCACCGCGTCGCCGACGGGACGGAGCCCCGTGGGTCGCGTGAAGACCGCCCCCGCCGAAGACGCGCTCGTCACGATGACCTTCGCGGGCACGTCGTGTTCGAACCAGAACTTCCGTCCGCATCCGCCGCTCGTGCACGCGGGCAGCCGCACGGACCTCGACTTCTTCATCCACGCGGGCGACCACACGTACACCGACCACGGGGCCGACGCGATGACGCTGGCCCAGTACCGCGCGGAGTACGAGGAGAACTGGGGCGCCGCGGGCCTCCGCGCGCTGCACCGCTCGACGGGCATGTACCTCACGTGGGACGACCACGAGGTCGCCAACAACTGGAACCCCGAGACCTTCCCCGCGGCGCGTCTGGCCGCAGCGCGGACGGCGTTCTTCGAGTTCCGCGCGACGCGTCGCAACACCACGGATCCGAACCGCATCTGGCGGAGCTTCCGCTGGGGACGCACCGCGGAGATGTTCATCCTCGATTGCCGCAGCGAGCGCCGTCCCTCCACGCGCTCGGGCGATCCCGCGCGAACGTCGTACTACCTCTCCCGCGCGCAGATGGACTGGCTCAAGGCGGGCCTCCGCGCGTCGCCCTGCGTGTTCAAGTTCATCGTGAACTCCGTGCCCATCGTCGACCGCGGCGGCGCGGGCTCCGACAACTGGAACGGCTACGCCTCGCAGCGCCGCGAGATCCTCAACCACATCGTGAACAACAACCTCCGCGGCGTGGTGTGGCTCTCGGGCGACGTGCACTTCGGCGGCGTCTGCCGCGTCGAACCCGCGGGCACCTGGAGCAACCAGTGGGAGGTCATCATGGGCCCCGCGGGCGCCGACCGTGACTCGCCGCCCGACGTGCGCGCCGCGCAGTTTCCCGTGCTCGTGAGCGGCGTTCACAACTACACCGTGATGCGGGCGAACCCCACGACGCGCACCCTCTCGGTGGAGTTCATCAACGGGTCGGGCAACCGCATCGCGAACAGCGCGTGGAGCCGAACGTTCTGACGGCGCACCGCGCGCCTCCCCGCAATGGGTGATTGTGTCCGCGCGCGGCTGTCGATAGCGTGCGAAGACCATGACCGATGGGGAGCGCACCCGGGGACGCACCACGAAGCTCTGGCACGGTGACACCGACGGCGACGCGCCGACGGAAGCGCCCGTGCGCACCGCGCCGAACGCTCCGCCCGACGACGACGACGAACGCACCGTGCTCAACCCGCGCGCGCAGGAACGCAACGCGCGTCACGCCACGGTGTTGCCCGACGACCACCGCTCGGCCTTCGCGTCGCACGCCCCGCCGCGCGCCGCCCGCTTCCGCACCGATCGCCGCGAGCCTGCGCTGCCGGGCACGCGCGAGGCGCCGCACGACCTCACGACCACGCAGCCCTTTCCGCACCCGCACCACGCCACGCTGGTCTCTCCGCCCGGCACGCTCCCCGCGTCGTCACAGGCCGCGCCGCCGCCCCGCGCGCAACCCGGCACGCAGCCCGCGCCCGAGGCCGGACGCTCCTCGGCCCGCGCGCGTCGCGTGGTGATGGTGCCCGCGCTCTCGCCCATCGCCGACACGGGCCCGCACGCGCCCCTCGCGCCGTCGCCCCGCACCTTCCATTGGCAGCCCATGTGGAAGGTCGCCGCCGCCGTTTGCGCCCTCGCGCTGGCTTTCTGGGGCGGCACGCGCTGGGCGTCTCGCGGCGCGCCCGCATCGTCGTCGATCGCGTCGACGCACGCCCTCGCACGCGCCCCCGCGGCGGTCGCCGAGCCCGTTCCCGTGACGCCCGTCGCCGTGGTCGTGGAGCCTCCCGCCGAGGTGCGCCTCGAACGCGCGCCGACGCCGCAGGTGGTCGACGGCGGCGTGGGGTCCGTGGCGCTCCCCGCGCGCTGATTCGCGGCGCCCTCGTGGGCCCGGCGACCCTCTGCGAAAACGCACAGCGCTGTCGTACGGTGTTGCACCGATGAGCACCGACACGCCCTCGTGGGACGACCTTCGCATCCTCCTCGCGGTGCACCGAGACAAGAGCTTTCTCGCGGCGGGCAAGACGCTCGGCGTCGCGCCGACGACGGTCGCACGCCGCATCGAGGCGCTCGAACACGCGCTCGGTCATCCCCTCGTGCACCGCGGCAACGACGGGGCGCGCCTCGACCCGATGGCCCTCCGCCTGGTCGCGCTCGGCGAGGAGCTCGAACTGGGGCTGGCCTCGCTGCGCCGCGACGCCCGCAACGAGACGATCACGGGCACGGTGCGCGTGTCGCTCAGCGAGGGCCTCGTGCGTCCCATCACCCAGGCGCTCGCGAGGCTTCGCGTGAAGCACCCGTCGCTCTTCATCGAGCTCATCTCCGAGTCGCGCAACGCCAACATCGCGCGCGGCGAGGCCGACATCGGCGTGCGCATCGTGCCGACGGCCTCCCCCTCGGTGGTTTCGAAGCGCATGGGACGCGCCCCGCTCGGCCTCTTCGCCGCGCGCGACTACGTCGACCGTCGACTCCCCGGTGCGGTGCTGCGCCGCGAGATGGCGCCGCTCCACGACTGGGTGGCCTTCGACAGCACGCTCGACCATCTGCTGCACGCGCGATGGCTCCGAAGCTACGGCGCGACGCGCTTCGTGTTCCGCACCAACGCGTACGCGGCCATCGAGCACGCGGTGACGGCGGGCGTGGGCATCGGCCTGCTCAACCGGTCGCAGGGCGCGACGAACCCTTCGCTCGTGGAGCTCGAACTCGACGAGACGCCGCCGCCCGTCGACCTCTTCCTGGTGTTTCTGCGCGACGCGAAGAAGACCCCGCGCATCCGCGTGGCGCTGCGCGAGATCGAGTCCGAGATCGCGCGCCACCTGACCTGAACCCCCCCGACGCGGGGTTGCAGAAACGCAGACACGCTCTGCATGACTGTGTGTTTTCGCAGGGGATGGCGCTGGCTACGGTTCGGCCCATGAACCTCGCCATCGTCGGTCCCGGTGCGATCGGAAGCACCTTCGCCTTTCACCTCGCGCGCGCCGGTCACACGGTCACGGTGGTCGCGCGCGGCGCACGGCTCGCAACGCTCCAGCGCGACGGCGCCGTGGTGCGCGGTGACGGCGAGCGCGCGCCTGTCGCAGTGGCCGCGGCGCTCGACACGTCCATCGCGTACGACCTGGTGCTCGTGACCGTGCTGGCGACGCAGGTGGGCGCGGTGCTCCCGGCGCTCCGTGAGAGCGCGGCGCGTCGTGTGATGTTCATGTTCAACACCTTCGAGCCCCTCGACCCCCTCGTCGACGCGGTGGGCGCGGCGCGCTTCGCCTTCGGATTCCCCATGGGCGTGTTCACGCTCCTCGTCGACGGACGCATCCACCCGCAGGTGCGCGCGGGCACGGTCTCCACCGACGCGACGTGGGCGCAGGTGTTCTCCGACGCGGGCATTCCCACGGCGGTCGAGACCTCGATGCACGCGTGGCTCCGCACGCACGCGGCCCTCGTCGCGCCGATGATGGCCGTCGGTGTGATCAGTCACGCGCGCGGGCGCATCACCTGGCGCGAGGCTGTGGCGCACGCGGAGGCCTTCTCCGCAGGCTTTCGCCTCGTGCGCGCGCTCGGACACACGCCCACGCCCGCGGTCTTCGGCGCCCTCGCGAGGCTGCCGCGCGCGGTGATCGCGACGCTGCTCTGGGCGCTCGCACGCACGCGGATGTCGCGCGACCTCGGCGCCCTCGGCACCACCGAGCCGCGCATGTTGATCGACAGGATGAGCGAGGCCGCGCCTGCGCTGGCCGGGCCGCTGCGCGCGATTCGTCCGTAGATCCGTGGAAGGGAGCGCGGGAGCACACGCCCGGTGGCGCGCGGCGGATCACTCGCCCGCGTTGAGGTCTTCCGTCGAGGTGACGCGCGCGAGGCGGCGTGCGGCGCCGGTTCCGGTGAACGAGAAGTCCACGCGCTGACCGCCCGCGGCATGCTGCGCGGTGCAGGTCTCGCCGCGCGCGTTGGCTTCGCACGACAGCGTGAGCACCCCGAGGGCGAAGGCGTTTTCGATGGGTCCGCGCAGGTCGCGCAGGAGCGTCGCATCGGGCGTGCGCGCGGTGAGGCGACGGCACTGGCGCTGGGTGGTGCGTCCGTTCGAAGTGGCCACGGTGCAGAGCTCGGTGCCCGCGGGCACCATCACCGCGCGGAGCTGCGCGGGCGACGAGAACGACAGGCGTCCGAGGACCGAGAGCGCCGTGGCCGACGCGAGGTCGGCGAGCGCGAGACCGTTCGAGAGCGGCAGCCGCGCGCGCACCTCGTCGACGGAGTGCGCACCATCGAGGGCCGCCGAGGCCGACGCGAGATGCTCGGCCTGGTCACGCTCCGCCGCGAGGTCGAACACCATCACCGAGCCCCCGGCGCCGTCCTGCACGGGCGCGCGTTCGCCGAACGCGAGGAGCTCGACGCGTCCATCTCCGTTCACGTCGAGCGTGGCGAGTGCGGTGGGCGAGAAGGGGCCGACGGGATACTCGCGCGCGCTGCCGCCGCTGTTCTCGTCGTGCTCGCGGTACCACGCGATCACGCGGTCTTCGGGACGCGACGAGGGCGTCCGCGACACGCCGGCCCACGCGGTGACGTCGTTGAATCCGCCGGCGCCGGGCCACGCGACGGCGACGGAGGCGCCCACGCGAGCGCGGGCCCGATCGAGGAGCGATGCGCCCTGCCACGGATCGGCATCGGCGGCGGCGTCGCGGGGCGCAGCGGGCGCCACATCGGGCGTGGTCGAGGGGGCGGGCGTCGGGGCTGGCTCGTGGGCGGGCGTGCGGTGCGTGGTGCTGCACGCAGACACAGCGAAGAGGAACACGAGCCACGGCGCGACCTGCGCGCGCGCAGAGAACTCAGGGCGAGGGGAGCGCATGGCGCACGACGCTAGCAGGGCGCGGGCCGGGTCACCGAGCGCGATGTATTCGTCGGCGCATCCCTGACGGGGAACAGCGCCGCGACACACGGAACGAGCACACTCCGCAGCGCGTCGCGCACGACGGCGTCGGCTTCACGGCGCGCGAGGCGACCGAACGCGGTCCACACGTCGGGCGCGACACCCGGCGGGCGCGGACGGGGCCGCGGGAGCGCATCGGGGGCTGCGAGGGCCGCGCGCAGCGTCGACGCCACGGCGTGACGGCAGCGGGCATCGACGGCGCACGCCCACGCGACCACGCGCCACGAGAGCTCGGCGTGGTGGGCCTCGTCGTCGGCGATGCGCGCGAGGAGGGCGCGTGTCTCGGGGTCGGTGGCGCCCTCGGCCTGTCGGGCTGCGAAGAGGGCCGAGAGCGTCTCGCCGAGGCATCCCTCGCGCGCCGCATCGACGGCGAGCTCGACGAGTGAGCGCTGCACCGAGACGCCCGACTGGTCGAGCGTGCCCGGTCCGCGGGGCGTGTCGGCGAATCGTGTGGCGAGGGCGAAGAAGTCGGTGGCGTGGCGCACTTCATCGAGGCCCGCGCGCTGCGCGTCTCGCACGAGGTCTGCGGGTGCACCGTGGGCAAGGAGTTCCAACGTGAGGCGCGCGAAGGCTGCGATGGAGGCGTGTTCGAGCAACGCATCGTCGGCCCACGCGTCGGCGAGGGCCGCGCGGGTGATCGCGTCGAGGTCGTGCGTGCGTCCCTCGCGCGTGGCGCCCCAGTCTTCGCGCGCGATGCAGGAGGCCGTGCGCGGTGCGCCCTCGACGGTGAGCGGACGCCCGCAGCAGGCGCTCTGGCACCACTCGTAGCAGCACCCGCCCTCGACGAACGCGACGGTCTCGGCGGGGTTGCAGCAGCTGTCTTCGACGAGGCCCGGCGCGGGACATCCTCCGGGGCCCAGGCTCTCCACGGGCACATCGCGCGGCAGCCCTGCGTCCACGCCCGGCAGCGGATCGTGCGGCGGGTTGCGCGCCTTCCAGAGCGCATGGGCCGTCGAGAGACACATGCGTCGATAGCGGCCGTAGGGACCGCACACGAGCACGTCGCCATCGGGGGCATCGAAGACTGCGTCGATCGCGGGTCCGTCGTCGGAGGGCGCGTCGATCGCAGTTCCGTCGTCGAGAAGGGCGTCGAGCGTGGGCTCATGGTCGGAAGCGGCATCGCGCGAGAAACTGTCGTCCGCGGGCGCATCGAGCGCGGCGTCCGCGGGGCTCACGAGGCCGGTCACCGCGCGCGAACACGCCGGGAGCGCACCGGCTCCCGCGAGTGCAATGGCCGCAAGGAGCCGACGGCGAAACGCATCGAGGTCGCGCATCGGCGGAGCGTATCGCGTTGTCCGCGGACCTCGCAGCAGCGCGCGAAAGTCCTTCTGCGCAGCGCATTCCCGCGGGGTGGTCACGTGCAGGGGAGGCCGCGTGGCGCTCGCCTTGAGTCGCGCTGCGGTGAGCAACGCGCAACGACATGACGCTCTCACCGTGCGCCGGGCATCGCCGCCCGCTGCGTCGAGATCGTGTAGTGCGCGGGCCGTGCGCGCCTACGCCTCCATGCGTTGGGAACGCGCCGCGCCCCACGAAAGAGTCGCGAATTCAAGCGACTTGATGCAACCGTCGTTGGGGGACGCGCAAGGCCTCAAGGCAGGTCGTCTTCGCATGCAGGGCGATCCCAGAGATGTCGACGCGATTCAATCTCGGGGACCATCTTTGCGTCCAGTTCCTGATCCGTGATGTGCATCTGGTCCGGATGCGGAGATGCGAACCACCAAGACATCCAGGCCATCTGAGACACGCGAAGTCGGAATGCTTCTTTCACCATCAATTCATGGCCGAGGTACGAGTCGCCGAGTCTTTCACGAAGAATGTACTGAATGACCGCCAGAACGGAGTGGCTCTGTCGATAGATATCTCGAAGGATGTCAACTGTTGCATCGGGCATCTGTGTCAGCCGATTCATGGAGTTCTACCTCGTGAAATGGCCCTCGAACGTCTGCTGCCTCAACGGCGTCAGTACGAAACTAGAGGCCTCTTGCGCCGATCCGCCGGGCACTCCTCAGAAACTCCCGCCAGAACGTTCGACGTGCATTCACCGTGTGCGGCTCGGTAGCCGATTGCTCCCATGGAGCGCAGCCGCTAAACACCCACGACATGTACATCGGAGCGTCCCAGCGGTCGAGCGAAGAGTCCGTGACGTCACCTGGATCCGTCCAGTCACCCATCGCAGCTCTCATCGTCGCGGTTACGGCCTGGAGCAGATACATCTCCGAAAAGTCCCGAATGTTTTTCTGAGGAAATGCTTCGATTCGAGACTCCAGATCGTATGCCGTGCTCCGGAGTTCATCCCGCTCACCGCCGTATCGAAGATGGCGCCTTACAGGTTCGAGGAGCCCGTGAACCTCGCTCCTCAGCATCGGCATTGCTTGAGCGTGCACCATTTCGATGCTTTCGAGGAAGAGGTAGGCACGCTTGATCTGGCCTGACGGCAGCGTTGAGGCAGCCGATTGATTGGGAGGTCGCCCCGTGCCAAGGGCACGATACACCGCTGCGCGGGCAGGCAGGATGAGGTGGCCAACCGGGTCGATCAAGAGTGAATGGGAAGCCGATTCGATAGCCCGTTCAAGTGCTTCGTTCTGCATCACGACTCGAACTTTCGTGGGTGGGGCGCAAAGATGCAAGGACGCGCGACGAGCGGCTCGAAAGCGGGCCGGTCCACGCAGGGCGGGTGCACCGATTCCCTTCGTTTTGATGCAATCCGCGCGTGAGGGTGTGGAGAAGGAACTCGTGGTCCCACCCTGCCTCCTTCAGTTTCCCCTTCACACCTCGTTTGAGCGTCGTGTTGCGCTTGAGGAGCATGATCGCGATCCGACGCAGCAGGGCGAAGTTCGCTGCCCCGTGTTCGTGACGGATCGGACACTCGTCTTCGCACAACTGCACGTCGAAGGTGGCAACTGCATCTCGAAGATCGATCTGGGGCAGCAGGCGTTCGATGGCCTCACGTTCCTGCCCAGCGCCCTCGACCATCTCGATTCCGAGCACCAGACGCTGCTCACCGGCCCACGTGTGGACCGCATGAAGCGCCGTTCTGCCGAATCCGCACGCCAATGCATCCCGAAGCGACTTTCCGTCCAGCGAGACAACCTTCCCCCGAACGGCCCCGCGAGTTCGCGCACGAAACTCTGCATACGGGTCGCAAGCTCCGACGCCCGCAACGCCTCGAACACACGGCGAAACGTGTCTGCACTGGGCGTCCCGTGCGTCAGGTCGAGGAAGGCATTTAGCCAGGACTCCTTCGACTCGCCGAAGACTTCGAGTTCATCCCAGCCCTCCACGCCATAGATCACGCCGAGCAGGGCGATCACAACGACGTTGAGCAGCAGATGAAGACGGCCACGCGCGACGCGAGGGTCATGCAGCATCTCGAAATCCTTTGCGAGCACCGCGCCGACCTTCGGGCGACTGGAACTCTCCGTGAATCGCCCCCATCTCGATTGCCCGAGAACTCAAGCAGATGGGGGCGCCCGCCCTGGGGCCGTCCTGTCGGCCAGTCTCGAACTCTCCGGTTTGGCAGTTGAATTCATGTTGCATTTGGCTGCCGAAACACACTACAAATTGCACCCTGCAGAGATGTGGCCGACGAAATCGAACCGCTTCACAGCCTGGACTTGGTTTGAGAGCTGCACGTATCGATAGGCCTAGAACGCGTGGGGATGCCTATGCATGATCGACGGTTACAGAAATGTCACGACATGTGCGTTTGGTCGCTCATGTGTTCGTCCATCGTAGGCATCATGGTTGCGCTACCGGCTGGTGCATCCCCACGAGGTGTATGTCGGTTGAGGGAAGTGCGAAATTGGCTCCTTCTTCACCATTCGGTCTTCGAACTTCGATCATCTGCTGGTGCTGAATGCCGGGAGTTGTATTTGCGCCAGTGCGGTAGGGGAATGTGCTTGATCCATTCAACAAACAGAATTCGTAGCGTGCATTGCACGAATATCGGTCGACCTTGCTTGGAAGGAAGCGATCTTCTGCGAGTCTCCGCTCCGATCTATATATGTGGCTTCACCAACAGGTTGGGTGCGTTCAGGCGTCGCAAGGGGTGATCGCGAATACCGCATTGGTGATATTGGAGCGGACGAAGTATCACTGTTGGTAGACGGGCAAGAAGTTGCCGTTTGGTTTGCGCGCAATCGAGATTGCGTTGCGAGACAACGCACACGGGCGAGGCACCAATGAATATCGCAGCTATGAACCCGGGACCAACCCCACTACGACTTCCCAGAGGAACTTTTGTCGGGGCAGCAGAATTGGACGATTGTCCAATTTGTTTGCTGGGATCCTGCTACGCCTTTGGGGATACCGCAGGGCGGCTGCATCAAATCGCCTGGGTTTTGCGAGCTTTTCTTGATGCTAGATCATTTGGAGATCCAGCCAGATCAAGCACCACTTTGAGTCGCTAGGCGATCCTCGGTTCGTCGGGCGATCCGATCATCCTCTGCTGACGATTGTCCTATCGTGTCGAGATCCGCGAGGCATGGTCGATCCCGGCGAGCGCGTGTCCATTGCCAGGAGAGCCGTGGCCTGGGCTCAAAAGCATCACGTTCATCCAGCACACGCGCGCCGTGAAGACGGAGGTTTCGCGCGAGCTGCACGTGCTTCTCGGAAGTCTTCCGCCCACCGCGCGACGGATCATGGCCAGCGCGCGTGAGCACTGGCAGGTCGAGAACGGTCTGCACTGGCGCCTCGACGTCCAGATGGGCGAGGACCGATGCTCGGTTCATGACGCGAATGCCGCGGCCAACCTCGCGAGCAGGCGCGCGATGGCGCTCGCGCTGCTCCATAAAGATGACACCTGTCGGTGTGGTAAGCGGGTTCGAGGGATCGCCGCGAAGCGCGCCAAGGCAGGGCGCAATGTCGACGATCTCGAACATGTGCTTTCGCTTGGAATCACGTGAGATTTGATGCTGCTGCCCTGCGTCTCACGAAGAGCGTGCCGTTGGTCCACGAAACCCGTAGGGGACGGGGTTGTCCGCGCGGAATACGGCCATCCATGCAGGTTCCGCTGCGGCCGCCACGAGAACTGATTCACGAATGTCGTTGGCGTTGACCAGTCGATGGATCATGGAAAGTTGCCAGCGGGATTCAAGGACGAGCGCCTCGACACCGTGAATAGTCTCCGCAAGCTCGATGAGGTGCCCAGGACAATCCTCCTTCTTGTCCCAATCCCGCGGACTGAGATCGCAAAGTGAGGCACTCACGGCCTTTGCCGCGATCATGGGATATCCCTGTTCGTCAGCGTCGTAGAGAGCGCCGATCACTCCTTCTGTTCGCTCTCTAACGGCATCCGCAAGGCTGTTGCCGGGAAAGTCGCTGCGCATTGCGAGCTCGAGCAGTTCTTCGGCCTGGTCGAGACCTGTGTCGATGCCAAAGAACTGGCATACCACTGGGCGGATCCGAGCAAGTTCGACTCGGTAGATCGCAGCGCGAACAGGAGGAGCACAGCGATGGATCAGTGCACGAATCTCACGATACTCGTGCCCCGCAGGGTTGATATCTGACATGGTCAGTAGCCCCGGTTCCTTCTGTCTGGAGGAATGTCGTTTGGAGGGAGAGATCCGTCCGGCCGTGGCGTGCCAAGCACTGCGACGACTCTACGCAAGTCCGACGCGCAGTTGGTTGGAACGGTCTCAGCCGCACCCTACGAAAAGGCCGCACTCGCGGGCGACGCCACGGGCTCAAGGAAGGTCGTCTTCGCATGCAGGACGATCCCAGAGGTGCCGGCGCGATTCGATCTCGGGGACCATCTTTGCGTCGACTTCTTCGTCCGTGAGGTACTTGGAAGTTGGGCGCTCATTCGGGATCCAACACATCATCATCGAGAGTTGCCCCACGCGCAGACGAAAGGTATCGAGAAGCATCAACTGGTAGGAAAAATATCGGTTGGAGAGCCCGTCCTTTCGCATGAAGTGAACTACCGTGGCGAAGGATCGCTCACGGCGATAGAGGTCGCGAATTTTGTCGACGAGCTCGTCGGGCATCTTACTTGCTCGGTTCATGGTTGGCTACCTCTTGAAGAGAACGCGTACCACATCGACCCTGACACCCGGGGCAGGGAATGTAGTCGGTTCGATGAATGTAATTCTTCTGTATCCTGCATTCGTTACTCGGAGTCCGGTCCAGGTCTGGGAAGCTGCTGCCTCAGGAGTTAAAGTGCCTGTTGAATAGAGTCGGTTGAATTCGTTGATGTTTGTTCCGTGCCTCCAATGGCCGTATACGGATTCAATTCGGTCACCAAAGTGATGAAAAATTCGTTGAATCTCCTCCGAGCCGGAAAGATGCTTAGATCGGACGGGGCGGCCATGCTCGTCGAGCAGTGGGCTCCCTTCAGTGTCGACGGAGGCGAGTTGGAAGTTGAGTTCGAGGATCCCATCGTCGAGGCCAGCAGTCACATAATACCGGTCAGTCTCAGGGTCCAGCCCTTTCAACGTGCCTTTTTCGGGGAACTCTTCGACTTCTCCTTGGCGGTC
>CAMFHP010000116.1 GCA_945952225.1 uncultured Myxococcaceae bacterium | reverse complement strand
CCCTTCCGCCGCCGCCGCCCGGTGCGTCCGATGCGCCCGCGGCGGGCCTCGTGGCCGCGCCGACGCCCGCGCCGCAGGAGGGACCGCGCATCGCCGTGATCGACGCCGCGCCTCTCGGGGTCGATCCCTCGGCGGCCACGTACGTCACCAACGTGCTGCGCATGGCCATCGCGGAGCAGCACTTCGCGGTGGTGCCCACGCCCGAACTGCACGAGGCCGCGCGGCGCATCCGCCTGCCCTTCCCCGTGCCCGTCGAGGGAATGTTCGAACTGAACCGCGCGCTCCAGACGCCCGTGTCGGCCACCGCCGAAGTGCGCGCTGCGCAGGGCCTCTACGTGGTGCGCCTCCGCGTGCGTGTCGCCGTCGAGTCGCAGGAGCGCGTGCGCGAAGTGTCCGCCACGCAGTTCCTCCTCGCCGACGCGATCCGCGCCGCGCTGCCCGCGCTGCTCGTGCCGCCGTCGCCCGACGCGCGCCCGCCGTCGCCCCCGGATTCCGTCCTCGCCCCGACGCCCACCCCTGCGCCCGTGACCGTCGAGACCCCGCGCCGTCCGCGTCGTCTCCGCGCGCACCCGCGCCGCTGGGAGCTCGGCGCCGGCCCCATCGTCTCCTTCGGGCCCGGTCGCGACGCCTTCGTGAACGCGCTCGTGGCCACGCGCCTGTCGTTCTTTCCCGCCGACCGCGTGGGCCTCTCGGCCACCCTCGGCTACGCGAACCTCAACGGCCGCGACGGACGCGTCTCCAACATCTACCTGAGCGCCGGCGTCGAGACCGCCGTCGACCTCTCGTCCACGTCGAAGCTCTTCATCCCGCTGCGCGCCGAGATCGGCTACCTGCCCAACAACGGCCCGGTGTTCCGCATCACCGCGGGCCTCTCGATCCAGCTCGCGCGGCGCGTCCGCCTCGAACTCGACATCCTCTCGCCCTCGCTCTGGGTGCTGCCCGAGACCACGCCCGTCTCCCTCGACCTCGGGGCGCGCGTCAATTTCGGGCTCTGACCCGCGCATCGCCCCCGTGGCATTCGCGCTGCACTCGCGGCGCGCCATGCGCTTCACCCTTCTCACCGCTTCGCTCGCCACGCTCCTCGCCACCACCGCCGCGCGCGCCGATCCGCGCCCCAACGCCGACCACTTCGAAGCCACGATGGGCTTCCTCGTCACCGCGTCGGACCACAGCGCCACGGCCTTCGCGCCCGCCAACGGCGGACCCTCCCTCGCAGCAGCCTTCCGCACTGCGCCCTTCGACCGCGTGCAGGGCTACGGCCTCCGCTACGACGCCCGCGGGGTCATCTCGCACGTGCGCATGACCGTGGGCTTCGACCTGCCCTTCACGGCCTGGGGAACCATTCCCTCCGCCCGCGTCGACGAGCACGACGTGACGCCGCGCGACCTCTCCGCGTGGGCCGTGCGCTTCGGCCTCGGCGGCGAGTACAGCTTCGGCGCGATCACGCCCTACGCAGACCTCTTCGGCGCGCTGCAACACGTCTCCGCCGAGATGACCGTCGACGGACAGAGCCGCCGCTACGACGCCTCGCGCTTCGGCTTCTCGGCCCGCGTCGGCGTGCGCGCGCAGCTCCGCTCGTGGTTCTTCGTCGCGGCCTCCGGCGAGGTCGGACTCGGCGCGCCCACCCTCTGGAGCGCCGACCTCCAGGCGGGCTTCTCCGTCGGAAACTGACCGCGCTGTCATGGCGTGCGCCCGCGCCACCGATGGCCACCGTGGCCACGTCACCGTCGCTCCGCCGCGTGATGCGACGCGCCACGCAAGGCCCGCGGTGAGCGCGTGAGCAGCGGTCACCGTTCCCCCACGAAGCGCCTTGAAAACAGACGCTTTCACCGTGCCACCGCCCCGGCGATGTGTGCGACAACGGTCCCTGCGCGCCCCGCGCAGAAGGGATCCACGCACCGCCATGCACCGCTCCCCGCGCGCCTTCGTGGTCGTCACCGCCGCCGCCCTCGCGCTCGGATGCAACGCCGACACGGGCGTGGTCGTGGCCGATCCCTCCGACGCGGGCGCCGACGTCGACACCTCCACCACCCGCGACCGTCCGCCCGTGGGCCTCGACAGCGCCGTCGATGGCGCCTCGCGCGATGCCTCCGCCGCGGTCGACGCGACGGCCTCCGACGGCGCGTACGTGCCCACCGCGGAGCGCTGCGACGACGGCCTCGACAACGACCTCGACGGACGCGTCGACGAAGACTGCGCGTGCATTCCCGGTGACGTGCAGGCGTGCTTCGTCGGTGTGCCCACGCAGGCGGGACGCGGACCCTGCACCCGCGGATCGCAGACCTGCGAGGGCGTCGGCGAGTTCGGCACCTGGGGCGCGTGCACGGGCTCGGGCGCGCCCGCGCTGGAGATGTGCGACCAGCAGGACAACAACTGCAACGGCGTCATCGACGAGGGCTGCCTCTGCCGCCTCGGCGACACGCGCGTCTGCTACAGCGGCCCGTCGCGCACGCGCGCCGTGGGACCATGCCGCGACGGCATGCAGACCTGCGTGATGAACGCCGCGGGACAGGCCGCGTGGGGACCGTGCGCGGGTGAGGTGCTCCCGTCGCCCGAGGTGTGCGACGGGCTCGACAACAACTGCGACGCGCTCGTCGACGACGGGTGCCAGTGCCGTCTCGATCAGACGCGTCCCTGCTACGAGGGCCCCGCGGGCACGGCCAACGTGGGCGCGTGCCGCGCGGGCGTGCAGCGCTGCGTGCCGGGCACCGCCGCGGGCTCGTTCTGGGGAAGCTGCGAGATGCAGACGCTCCCCTCGACGGAGACCTGCTCCGACCGCGTCGACAACGACTGCAACGGACGCGTCGACTGCACCGACGCGCGCTGCACGGCGCTCCCCGAGTGCCAGCCGTGCATGACCGGCGGCCAGCGCTTCACGCTCACGACCACGCCCGCCGACGTGCTCTTCGTCGTCGACCGCTCGGGCTCGATGACCACGCCCACGAGCGACGGCACCACCCGCTGGAACGCCCTCGTCTCCGCGGTGCGCGCGGTGCTCCCGCCCCTCGACACGTCGCTGTACATGGGGCTGATCATCTATCCCGAGCCCGACGCGTGCGCGGTCGCGGCCTCGCCGCAGGTGCCCGTGGTGCAGCCCTCGGCGACGGTGATCGCGTCGTACCTCGCCGTGCGCGGGCCGTACCGTTCGGCGCTCACGCCCACCTTCGGCGCGCTCCAGACCGCGGAGCGTTACCTCCGCACGACGCCCTCGCCGCGTCGACGCTTTCTGGTGCTCGCGACCGACGGCGCGCCCAACTGCGGCGCGGGGCTCGCGGAGGTGGTGGCCCAGGTCGGACGCATCCGCGCGCTCGGCGTCGACACGTTCGTGCTGGGCATTCCCGGCGGAGACACGTCGCTCTACGTGCCGCTCAACGCGATCGCCGAGGCGGGCGGGCGGGCGCGCTCGGGCCTCGTGCGCTTCTACGAGGCGGCCTCGACGGCACAGCTCGAAGGCGCCCTGCGCGCGATCACGGCGGCGGCGGCGAGCTGCACGTACCGGTTGAGCGCGACGCCCACGCGGCCCGACCTGGTGACCGTGACCTTCGACGGCGCGACCGTGCCCCGCGGCGGCGCCAACGGGTGGGCCTACACCGACAGCACGAACCGCGAGATCCGCTTCAGCGGAACGTCGTGTGCGCAGCTCCAGGGCGGCACCGTGCGCACGGTGAACGCGAGCTTCAACTGCTCGTAGCGCGCGGGGAACGCGCTTCGACGGCGCGGCCCCGTGTGGCAGTCTCGCGGCGATGCTCCACGCGACGGCTGCAACGGGTGACGCGCATGCGCCTTGAGGCTCTGCGGCTCAAGAACTTCCGGGCGTTTCGCGACCTGCACCTCCGCGACCTCACGCGCTTCTGCGTGGTCGTCGGCGCCAACGGCACGGGCAAGAGCACGCTCTTCGCGGTGTTCGACTTTCTGCGCGACGCGATGGCGAGCAACGTGACCGCTGCGCTCGGGCGCCTCGGTGGGAGTCGCGGCTTCGAAGAGGTGCGAACCCGCGGCGCGACGGGGCCCATCGAGATCGAGCTCACCCTCGGTGCGGGGGCGAACGACGAGCCCTCGACGCGGCTGACCTACGAGCTCGTCGTCGACGAGGAGGGCGGGCGCCCCGTGGTGATCCGCGAGGTGCTCACCCGTCACCGCGGCGACCACGAGGCACCGTGGACGCTGCTGAACTTCTCGCGCGGACGCGGCGACGCGGTGACCCGCGAGGACGACACGGTGCGCGACGAGGCAGACCTCCCGCGCGAAGCGCAGAGCCTCAAGAGCGCCGACCTCCTCGCGCTCAAGGGACTCGCGCAGTTCGAGCGATACCCCGCGGCGGTGGCGCTCGGCGAGTTCATCGAGCGCTGGCACCTCTCGGACGTTCACATCCGCCGCGCGCAGGCCGAGCAGGAGGCGGGCTACGCCGAGCACCTCTCGCGCGAGGGCGAGAACCTCTCGCACGTCGTGGCGTTCCTCCAGAAGCGTCACCCCGCGGTGTTCGCGCGCATCCTCGCGACGCTCGCGCGACGGGTGCCGGGGCTCCGCCGCGTCGAGTCGAAGGTCACCGAAGAGGGACGCGTGCTCCTGAAGTTTCAAGACGGCGCGTTCGAAGACCCCTTTCTCGCGCGCTTCGTCTCCGATGGAACGATCAAGATGCTCGCGTACCTGGTGCTCCTCTACGACCCGGCGCCGCACCCGCTGCTCTGCGTCGAGGAGCCCGAGAACCAGCTCTACCCGTCGCTCCTCGCCGAGCTGGCCGAGGAGTTTCGCGCGTACGCCGACCGCGGCGGACAGGTGTTCGTCTCGACGCACTCGCCCGATTTTCTCAACGCGGTCGAGCCGTCGGAGGTCTGGTGGCTCGTGAAGCGTGACGGGTACACCACCGCCGTGCGCGCGAGCGACGACGCGCAGGTGGCGGCCCTCGTCGCCGAGGGCGACAAGCTCGGATGGCTCTGGAAGCAGGGGCTCTTCTCCGAGGTCGACCCGACGTGACCACGCAGGTGGTGCTCGTGGAAGAACCGTCGGCGAAGGCGCTGCTCGCAGGGCTGCTCCCGCAGATCGTCGATCCCGCCGTGGACTTCACCGTGCTCACCTTCGAGGGCAAGCAGGACCTCGAACGCAACATCCCGCGCAAGCTCTCCGCGTGGCGCGCGCCCGATCCGCGCTTCGTGGTGCTCCGCGATCAGGACGCCGGAGATTGTCGCGCGGTGCGCCGTGGCCTCGTCGAGCTCGTGGGCCGATCGGGCCGCGAGGCGCTCGTGCGCGTTGCGTGTCGCGAGCTGGAGTCGTGGGTGCTCGGCGATCTCGACGCCGTCGCCGAGGCCTGGGGAGACCCTTCGCTGCGCGCGCACGCGAGCCGCGAGAAGTTCCGCAACCCCGACCTGCTGTCGAACCCCGTGGGCGAGCTCCGCCAGCTCGTGCCGACGTACCAGAAGATCGACGGCGCGCGCCGTGTCGGTCCGCTGCTCCGCGAGTCGCGCAACGTGTCTCCGAGCTTCCGCGCGTTCTGCGCGGGCGTGCGTCGCATCCTCGCGGCGTAGGGGGACATCCCCGCGCGACGCGCACTTCGCCGTTGACCCTCCTGCGACGGCCGTCGAATCCTACGCAGCGGATTGCCCTTCACCGCGGGCAACGGGAGGACTCGATGGGACGACGCACAC
Organism: uncultured Myxococcaceae bacterium; assembly: GCA_945952225.1. GTDB lineage: Bacteria > Myxococcota_A > Polyangia > Polyangiales > CAISKJ01. The sequence goes on along the minus strand of CAMFHP010000116.1, from coordinate 22,295 downwards.
TCGCAGCTCGATCGTGGGATGACGTGTTCTCGTATGTGGCGGCCGTGGCCGACGCGCTCGGTCTGGCGGCCGACGATGGCGACAAGGAGGTGGCCGCGCTCGCCCGCAAGGTCGATGCCCTCGTGGTCCGCTGGGAGGCCCTCGACACCGAGCGCCGCGCGCGGGCCCGCGCCATCGGACGCTGCAACGCCCTCGTGCGACGCCGCGACGACGGCGCCGATCGCGCGACCACCGAGCTCCACCACGACGCGCTCGCCGCCGCCCGGCAGGACCGCGCCCATCCCGTGTACCAGCACCTCTTTCCCGACGGGCTCGTGGCCGAGACGAAGCCCTCGCTCGAGAGCCAGCTCCCGCTGCTGCGCGCCCTCGTGCGACGGGTGGCCGCCGACGAGACGCCCGCGGCGATCCGCAAGGCGCACCACGACGTGCTGAAGAAGGCCCTCTCCCTCGGCGAGGCCGCCGTGACGGCCCGCGAAGACGCCTACGCCGAAGCCGGACGCACCACCGCCCGCACCGTCGCCCTCCGCGAAGACGCCGACCGTGTGCTGCTCGGCGTCGAGGGCGCGCTCGCCACCCTCGCGAGCGACCGCAAGCTCGATGCGTCGTGGGTCGACACGTTCTTCCCCGCGTCCGAGGCCGCGCCGAAGAAGAAGAAGCCCGCGCCGCCCACCCCGTGAGCGCGCACGGCGCCCCCGGATCGTGAATCCAGGGGCGTCCGCACACCGCGAGAGGCACCCGGATTGTGAATCCAGGGGGCTCCGCACACCGCGAGGGGCGCCCGGATGGTGAATCCAGGGGGCTCTGCACACCGCGGGATGCCTCTGGATGGTGAATCCAGGGGGCTCTGCGCAGCGCGAGGGGCGCCCGGATGGTGAATCCAGGGGGCTCTGCACACCGCGGGATGGCGCGCGCGCGTCGCCCGGGGTTCCCGTGGGTCACCGCCGGGCTGTTGTGTGCGGTCGCGTCGGAGTTCGCCTCCGACGCTGCATGACCTTCGCCCGCTCGCCCCCGCACTTCCGCACGCGATAGCCTCGCGCGCATGAAGCGCACACCCTCGACGGTTCTCCTCTGCTCACTCCTCCCGTTCGTTGCGTCTCCTGCGGTCGCGCAGGAGCGCGCCATCGACCGTTCGCTCGCGACGCTCTGCACGGTGCTCGCGGCCTCGGGCTCGCTGACAGAAGGCGCGGAGGTGGGATGCCCTGTGGTGCTCCCGGTGCTCCCCGCGTCCGATCGCCCGTGCCGCACCCGGTTTGTCTTGGGAACGATGCCGCGTTGGGAGGCCCGGTTGCAGTACGACGCCGCCGGGCGGCTTCAGGCGGTCGACGGGCACGAACGCGGGCACCTCGCCTTCACCTGGGATCTCGAAGGACGGATGACCGCGTCCACGCAGACCTTCGCGACCCGCCCGCCAGTCACCACGACCTTCACCTGGACCGCCGACACCGTGAGGGGCCACGTCTCCGGCACCCTCCGTTCCATCTGGCACCTCGAAGGAGGTCGCGCGGCGTGGTGGGAGACGCTGCCCGATGCGACCGGGAGTCGACGGACCGTCACGCGGACGTGGGTCTCGCAGGGCGTCGTCTCGGGCGTCTCCGTAGCACCGTGCCGCGCGACGCCCGACGGGGGCGAACGCTGCGAGTCCGAGTGGGGCGATCGGCAGCTCGGCATCACGCGCGACCGCGCAGGACGCATCGTGGCCCGTGGCCACATGAACGTCTCCGATCGCTACCGCTACACCTGGGACGGTCGCGGCCGCATCACCCGCATCCGTCACACCGAGGTGATGTTCTCCGAGGAGACGTTGCGCTTCGACACGCTCGTCGACTACGTGTGCCCCGCGCGCTGAGGGCGACCCGCTCGCGTTCGCGCGTGGCCCGCGTTCGCGCGTGGCCCGTCGCGCGTGGCCCGCGTTCGTGTGTCGCCCGTCGCGTGTCTCCCGCGTTCGCGCGTGGCCCGCGTCGCGCGCCGTGCGTCGCCCGCGTTCGCGCGTGGCCCGCGTTCGTGTGTCGTCCGCGTTCGTGCGTCGCCCGCGTTCGTCCGTCGCCCGCCGCGCGTCGTCCGCGTTCGTCCGTCGCCCGCCACGCGTCGCCCGCGTTCGCGCGTGGCCCGCGTTCGTGTGTCGCCCGCGTTCGTCCGTCGCCCGCCACGCGTCGCCCGCGTTCGCGCGTCGCCCGCGTTCGCGCGTCGCCCGCCGCGCGTGGCCCGCGTTCGCGCGTGGCCCGGGGTTCCCGGTGGTCACCCCGGGCTGTTGTGTGCGGTCGCGTCGGAGTCGCCTCCGACGCTGCATGACCTTCGCCCGCTCCGCGCGCTTCTGGGAGCGCCGGGCTCTGCCGGTGCGATTCCCACCCTTGCCCGGGGTGACTCTGGGAACCCCGGCGCTCCCCGCGCGCCGTCCGCGTTCGCGCGTGGCCCGGGGTTCCCGTTGGTCACCGCCGGGCTGTTGTGCGCGGTCGCGTCGGAGTTCGCCTCCGACGCTGCATGACCTTCGCCCGCTCCGCCCCCTTCTGGGAACCCCGCCGCGCCCCGCGCGCTGCGCGTGTTCCTTCCACCCGATGGCCGTGTGCGGACACTCGTTCTCCGCAATCGAACGTGGTGTGCGGCGGTAGCGTCGCGGTCATGCGTCCTCCTCATGCTCCGCTCGTCGCACTTCTCTCGCTCTCCGTGACCCTGCACGCGTGCGGCGGCGGAAGCGTCGTGAACGCCAACGACGTGAACCCGTGCCCCGACGTCCACACGCCCGACGCCGCCACGCAGGACGCCCCCACGCAGGATCTCCCCACGCAGGACCTCCCGCCCGCGCCCGATGCGCCCGATGCCTCCACGCCCGACGTGCTCGATGCGTCCGCGCTCGATGCGTCCGCGCCCGATGCGTCCACGCCCGATGCCTCCGCGCCCGATGCGCTCGATGCCTCCACGCCCGATGCGCCCGACGCGCCCGATGCGCTCGATGCCTCCACGCCCGACGCGCTCGATGCGCCCGATGCGCCCGATGCGCCCGACGCGCCCGCTGTCGATGCATCCACCGCCGACGCGCTCGACGTGTCGACCCGTCCCGACTCGGCGGACCCCGACGCGGGCCGCTTCCCCTGTCCGCGCGGCTACACCGACTGCGACGGAGACCCTTCGAACGGCTGCGAGACCGCGCTCTCCGACGACCCCACGAACTGCGGCGCGTGCGGCGCCGCCTGCGTCGGCGGACACCGCTGCGCCGCGGGCGTCTGCGTGCCCGGCGAGCCCCTCGACGTGGCCCTCACGCTGACCCACGGATGCGCCGTGCTCCGCGACCGCACCGTCGGCTGCTGGGGAACCAACGCGAACGGTGAGCTCGGCGACGGAAGCACCGACACCCACTTCGCCACCGTGCGCGCCGTGGGCGTTCGCGACGTGCGCGCCCTCGCACTGGCCGACGGAGCCTCGTGTGCGCTGCGCCTCGACGGCACCGTCACCTGCTGGGGAGACAACACCGGCGAGCGTCTCGGACAGTCCACCGTCGCGCGCGTCTCCGCGGCGACCGACGTAGCGGGCGTGACCGGCGCGCAGCAGGTGAGCGTCGGCGCCTCGCACGCGTGCGCCGTGCTCGCAGGCGGACGGGTCGTGTGCTGGGGACAGAGTTCCTACGGCGAGGCGGGCGCGGGCGTGGCGCGCGTTCGTGAGCTCGCGCCGTCGGGTGTGCTCCAGGTCGCCGCGGGCACCCAGGTGACCTGCGTGCTGCGCGAGACGGGCGTCGTGCAGTGCATCGGACGCAACCTCTCCGGCGCCTTCGGGAGCACCACCGCCGCGAGCAGTTCGACCTTCGTGAGCGTGCCCGGTGTGACCGCCGCCACGTCGCTCGTGATCTCGCAGCAGACCGTGTGCGCCGGGCTCTCGACGGGACGTGTGCTGTGCTGGGGCGTGGCCTCCGACGCGGGCACCGCCGACCCCGGCGGCATCATCGCGCCCTCTCCCGTGCTCGGCGTGTTCAACGCCACGGGCCTTGTGGGCAACGGCGGATCGTTCTGCGTGCTCTCGAACGGAACCACCCCCTACTGCTGGGGCGGTCAGGCGAGGGACATCCTCGGCGATCCCACCTACCCCAGCGGCTACGCCGTGGCCCTCACCGGAATCTCCGGCGCGACGCGCCTCGCGACGACCTCGGGCTCCCTCGTAGTGCGACGCCGCGACGAGGCGCTCGTGTACTACGGCGCCAACTTCACGCGCAGCGGCGGCGGCAGCAACGTGGCCTCGCGCATGCCCCTCTTCGGCCATCCCTGGGACCTGCGCTGCCTTGGCGGCGACTGCGGCGCGCTCGACCTCCACGGGCTCCCCGGCGGCACCTGCGCGCTCCGCGAAGACGGACGCCTCGCGTGCTGGGGAGGCATCGCGTTCTTCGCCGACGGAGACACCCGCGCGCCGTCGAACCGCTATGCGCCCGCGCTCGTGGCGGGCCTCACCGACGTGGTGCAGGTGGCCCACGGCAGCGGTCACGTGTGCGCGCGCCACCGCGACGGACGCGTGCAGTGCTGGGGCGCGAACACGTACGGACAGCTCGGCGACGGGCTGGAGATTCCCCACACGCGACCGGCACCGGTGCTCGGGGTTCGCGATGCGATCGACCTCGCGTCGGGGTCCGAACACGCCTGCGTGGTGCGCGCCGACAACAGCGTCGCGTGCTGGGGCAACAACCGCTACGGCGAGCTCGGCGACGGGAGCACCACCGACCGCGGCCTCGCGGGCACGGTCACGGGCCTCACCGATGCGGTCGACGTCGCCGTGGGCGCGGAGTTCTCCTGCGCGCTGCGCCGCGGTGGAACGGTCGTGTGCTGGGGGCTCACGTCGCGCCTCGGGCTCGGCACGAGCACGCCGATGAGCACGCCCACGCCCACGGCGGTGCCCGGTGTGACCGACGTGGTGGCCGTCGACGCAGGACGCAACGGCACCTGCGCGCGCCGCCGCAACGGCACGGTGCTCTGCTGGGGCGCGAGCACGGTGCTCGGGGCGCGTCCCACCGAGGTGACGGGCGTGAGCGATGCGGTGGAGGCCCGCGTGGGAGAGCTCACGGCCTGCGTGGTGCGCGCGACGGGCGAGGTGCGCTGCTGGGGCTCCAACGCCGACGGGGAACTGGGCAACGGCACCACGAGCGATGTGGTCTCCACGGTGCCCACGGCGGTGCTCGGACTCACCGATGCGACGCACGTCTCGCCCGCGGGCTCGTACACGTGCGCGCGCCGTCGCAACGGCCAGGTGGTGTGCTGGGGACGCGGCGCGCTCGGCGACGGAACGAACCTCCACGACGTGCTGGTCACGCGCGCGGGCGCTCCGCTGTTTGGCCTTCCCTGAAAGGGTTGTGCGCGGGTGACCGCTACTTGCGACGAAGGAGCTCGGTGACGGCCTCGCCGAGCCCTTCGAGCGTGAGGTGGTACATCGGAAACACCCCGCGGATGATCTCGATGGTGTTGCCCTTCCAGTCGCGCGGGTGCTCGGGGTTGAGCCACACCGAGTGCTTGAAGTGCTCGCGCAGCGCGTGGAGCCAGTGGACGCCCGCGGTCGGCGCCTCTCCCTCGGCGGCGCTCCCGCTCGCGAGGAGTTCGTACGGCGCCATGAGCGCGTCGCCCACCATCACCAGCTTGTAGCGCCCGTCGCACTGGCGCATGAGCTCGGGCAGGGTGATCGGGTCGCCGAAGTGCTCCGTGCGGTAGAGCCGCCCGTAGACGCAGTTGTGAAAGTAGTAGGTGCGCAGCTCCTTCCAGTGCGTCGATTTCTTCGCCGCGGAGAAGAGCTGCGAGACCGCCTGCGCGAAGGGATCCATGGATCCGCCGACGTCCATCGCGAGGATGATCCGCGTGTCGGGCCTGCGCGGCGGACGCACCACCACTTCGAGCTCGCCCGCGTTCTTCGCCGTCGCGTCGATGGTGCCTTCGACATCGAGCTCGCTGAGGGCCCCCTCGCGCACGAAGGCCTTGAGCTTGCGCAGCGCGATCTCGGTCTGCCGCAGGTCGAGCACGAGATCGCTGCGATAGCCCTTGTACTTGCGCGCGTCGGCGGACTTCACCCCGGTCTTGCCGCCGCCGCCCCCGACGCTCATGCCCGCGGGGTTGAAGCCTCCGCGGCCGAAGGGAGACGTGCCGCCCGTGCCGATCCAGCGGTTGCCGCCGTCGTGGCGCTCCTTCTGATTCTTGAGCCGGTCTTCGAACTGGCGCTGAAGCTCCTCGGGGTCGAGGGCTTCGATCATGGCCTTCTCTTCGTCGCTCAGCTCGCGGAGCTGCTTCACGTCGCGGAGCCATTCGAGCATCTCGTCGGCGATCTTCTTCGCGTCGAAGGCCACGCCGCGGAAGTACCCCGCGAAGGCCACGTCGAACTCGTCGAGGTGCTTCTCGTCGTGGATGAGCAGCGCCCGCGCGACCTCATAGAACCCGTCGAGCGAGCTCTCGTGGAGGCCCGCTTCGAGGGCGCGCGTGAGGTTCAGCACCTCCTGGGTGCCCACGGGCACCTTGCGCGCGCGGAGCTCGTACACGAAGGGAATGAACATCCGCGTGGCCTCCGTCAGCTCCGGTACTTGCGCCCGCCGGAGAGCTGATCGGCGAAGGCCGCGAGGTCCTGTTCCTTCTTGAGCAGGGCGCCGAGAAAGGGCAGCTCGCGATCGAGCTTCACCGAGGTGAGGCCCGCGCGCTGGAGCACGGCGATCCAGTCGATGAGCTCGCTCGTGCTCGGGCGCTTGCGCAGGCGGGTCATCGCGCGGAGCTCGTAGAAGACCGAGAGGCACTGCTCGACGAGCGCGCGGTCGGCGTTCGGGTGGTGCACCCCCACGATGCGCTTCATGAGCTCCTGCTCGGGGAAGTCGATGAAGTGGAACACGCACCGACGGAGGAACGCGTCGGGCAGATCCTTCTCGTTGTTGCTGGTGATCACCACCACGGGGCGCTGCTTCGCCACGACCTCGTCGCCCGTCTCGCTCACGCGGAACCGCATGCGATCGAGCTCGTGGAGCAGGTCGTTGGGAAACTCCAGATCGGCCTTGTCGACCTCATCGATGAGCAGCACCACGCGCTGCTCCGCGCGGAAGGCCTCGCCGAGCGGCCCGTACTTGATGTAGCGGCGGATGTCCTTCACGTCGCCGTCGCCGAAGCGCGAGTCGTAGAGCCGCGCGACGGTGTCGTAGACGTAGAGCCCCTCCTGCGCGCGGGTGGTGCTCTTGACGTGCCACGTGAGGAGCGGCGCATCGAGGGCCGCGGAGAGCGCCTCGGCGAGGAGCGTCTTGCCCGTGCCGGGTTCGCCCTTCACGAGCAGCGGTTTTTCGAGGGCGAGGGCGCAGTTGACGGCGGCCTCCAGCGCGTCGCTGGTGAGGTACGAGAACGTGCCGCGAAAGCGGCGGAAGCTTCCTTCGTTCGAGCTCATCGGGCCCGCGAGACTAGGGTCGAAGCCTCGGCGAAGCCAGTGGGCTCTTGTGCGCCGCGCAGGCCACGCGAGAGAGTCGCCCCATGCTCGACGAACCCACGTACCTCCGCCTCGCCGACGAGGCGTTCAAGAAGATCCAGGACGCCTTCGACCCCATCGACCCCGACGACGTCGAGGCCTACCTCGCAGGCGACGTGCTCACGATCACCTTCCGCGACCGTTCGAAGTGCATCGTGAACACCCAGCGCCCCACGCGACAGGTCTGGCTCGCGGCCCGCTCGCGCGCCTGGCACTTCAACTGGGACGCCTCCACCCGCACCTGGCTCGACGACAAGGGCCGCGGCGACGAGCTCTTCAGCACCCTCGAACGCATCGTGCGCGAGAGCGCGAACGTCGACGTCACCATCGCGCGGTGATCGCTCAGCGCAGCGAGCGCACTTCGAGAAAGTATCCGTAGGCCACGGTGCCCACCACGCAGGCCACGCACGAGAACAGCAGCAGCGCGACGAGCGCACCGTAGACCGCCTTCGTCGTGAAGGGCGCCTCGCGGGGGCCGCGCGCTGCGGGATCGTTCGGTGCCTCGTTCGCTGCGTCGCTCATCGGTGACCCTTCGATGCCGCGCGGAACACTTCTCGTCGCAGCGGGCGCGGTGATAGCGTGTTTCGGCGCCCGCGCGAAGCGCCCGGGTCGACAGGTGCCATGAACCCCTTCGTGCAGACCCCGTGTACCCGCTGCGGTACGACCGTGTGGATTCCCACCGCCACCGGCGTCGCCTACTGCCCCCAGTGCAACACACCCGCGCAGATGGCCCCCGGCGCCGCGCAGGCCGCGCCGCAGCAGCCCGCCATCGCCGCGACCGTCGCCATTCCCGCGATGGCCACGCCGCCGGGCGCGCCCCTCGCGCAACCGCCGCAGCCCTTCGGTGGCGCACCCGCGCAGCCGCCCTTCGGTCAGCAGCCGTCGCAGCCGCAGTTCGGTGGCGCACCCGCGCAGCCGCAGTTCGGTGGCGCGCCCGCGCAGCCGCAGTTCGGTCAGCAGCCGCAGTTCGGCGGAGCGCCCGCACAGCCCCAGTTCGGTGGAGCGCCCGCGCAGCCGCAGTTCGGCGGAGCACCCGCACAGCCGCAGTTCGGTCAGCAGCCCGGTGGCTTTCCGCAGCCCGGTGGCTTTCCGCAGCCCGGTGGAGCCTACGCGCAGCCGTATCCGCCGGGAGGGTTCCCCGCGCCGCGCCCTGCGGGCGGAGGGCTTCGCATCGCGGGCATCGTGGGCGTGGTGTTCATGATGACGTTCATCAGCATCGGCGTGCGGATGCTCTCGAAGGGACGCATCTCGATGCCGGGCCAGCACAGCCTGAGCTCGCACAACATCGACGAGCGCGCGGCCGACCCTGCGGACATGATCCGCGTGGCGGGCGAGCTCGCGCGCGACTGGCAGCGCGACGCGGTGTTCAGCTCGATCAACATCAACGGCATGAGCCCCACGGGCACCGTCGACCTGTCGAACTCGTCGCACACGGTGGTGGTCGAGTACTTCTCGCCGTCGCGCGTCTCGTCGCCCCTCGAAAGCGTGCGCCGCGACTCGATCAAGAAGTTCACCTTCACGTCGTCGGGCATCAACTACCGCACGATCTGGGGCGTGTGCCGTCGCGTCGAGAACCCCATGCCCACGCCGACGCCCGTGTGCACCACGCGCCAGCTCGGGGCCTCGCTCACCGCCGCGGGAATGCCCGCGAACGCAGAGCTGCACGTGCAGTTCGACCCGCAGTTCGCCACCGCGGTGAACGGCGCGCTCGCGTGGCACGTGATGTCGACCTCGCCCGCCATCGACCGCTGGTTCGACGCGGGAACCTGCACGTTCATCCGCGGAACGTGACCCCCGACGCGCGGCCTCCGGGGTCGCGCAGCCCGCCCTCTTCGATCTCTTCACCACGCCACGCGGGGAGCACCCCGGCGAGCTCCATCGGGAGCGTGTCGCGCAGTGCCTCGTCGGCAAGACCGGGCGGCGACGCGCCACGTTCGATGGCGCTCCAGAGCCCCACGGAGAACACCTCCAGGTCTTCGGGACCGCGCGCCGTCACGATCCCTCCGTCGTCGACGAGCTCGCGGTCGACCACGCGCGCGCCATGGAGCGCGAGTCGCTGACGCGCCGCCGGGTGCGCGGTCATCGTGCGACCGAAGACCAGGTCCGCGTCGAGGAGCACCAGCGGGCCGAAGCCCACGGCGCCGACGGGACGTCCGTCACGGCAGAAGCTCCGCACGAAGGCCGTGGCCGCGGGCATCACGCGCAGCCGTTCGGGCGAGGCGCCACCGGGCACGAGCAGCGCGACGTAGTCCCGCGCATCGGCGCACGCGAGGGACTCTTCGACCTGCGCGGTCTCGATGCCGTGAACGCCCCGGAGCACACGCCCCACCTCGGCGCCCACCACGCGGTGTTCGTAGCCGTGCGCGCGCAGGCGCTCTACGGGCACGCGGTAGTCGGCGTCTTCGAATCCGTCGGCGAGCAGTACGGCGATGAGGCTCATGCGATCGCTCCTTGTCGTCGGTGGAGGGGGCCCATCGAGGCCCCGCGGTGCACCGGGTCGCACGCGGCGTTCTCGGCGCCCGGGAGCTTGAGCAGAGGCCGTGCCGTCGGCGCCTCTCGCGCGCGTTCCTCTCTCACACACTGCGATCGGGAGAACACCGCGCGGCCTTCTCGTGCGGGCGTGCAGCGCTGCCACGGCGCGCACCGCGACGGCGCCGGAACGCCCCGTGGCGGAGCGCTCCACCCGCACACGGCCTGTGGCGAAGCTGTCGGTGCCCTCGCGCGCAGAGGGCTAGAAGCAAGCGGAATTTGCGTGTGGCACGCGGCGTGGTGATGGGCCTCGCAGAACCCAACACACCGGGAGTCGTCACCATGAGAAGCGCAGCCTTCGCCCTCTTCGCCACCGTCGTCGCCACGCTGGGCGCATGCGCCGGGACGCAGACCACCTCGCAGCACCTCGCGTCGACGCAGGCGAGCATCAGCGCCGCCGCGGCCATCGGCGCGGCCCGCGAACCCACGGGCGCGTTGCACCTCCAGTACGCGCGGGAGGAGTACGCGCAGGCCGACAACCTCTCGCGCGATGGCGAGATCGAGGCCGCCGACCGGATGTTCCTCCGCGCGCAGTCCGACGCCGAGCTCGCAGGCGCACTCGCGCGCCGTCAGGACGCCCGCCGCGCCGCCGACGAGGCCCGCGCCCGCGCCGAAGCCGCGCAGCCCTCGATGGCGCCCGCACCGGTCGCTCCGCCTGCGCCCCCTGCGCCCCCTGCGCCCCCTGCGCCCGCCGCGCGCTGACCCGTTCTTCTCATCGCATCTGCCCAGGAGTCATCGCCATGAAGCTTCCGATCACCCTCTCGCTCGTCGGCCTCCTCTCGCTCCAGGCGTGCGCCACGGCGCGTCCGCCCGATGAGCTGCTCCAGGCCCGCGCGGCGATGCAGCGCGCCCAGCAGGGCCCCGCCTCGCGCTACGCCCTCGTCGACCTCCACACCGCGCAGCAGAGCCTCGCGAGCGCCGAGCAGGCCTACGCCTCGTCGCCGCGCTCGCCCGAGGTGCGCGACCTCTCGTACGTGGCCCTGCGCCGCGCCGAGCTCGCGGGCGTTCGCGGAGAGACCGCCGAGGCCGTCGCCCGCCAGTCCGAACTCGACGCGCAGCGCCAGCAGGCCGTGGCGCAGAACCTCGTGAACACGCAGGCCGCCCTCGCGACCGCGCGCGCCGAGCAGTCGCAGACCCGCGAGCAGCTCGAACGGGAGCGCCTCGCGCGGGCCGACGCCGAGCGCCGCGCCAACGCCGCGATGGAGAGCCTCCGCCGTGTGGCCGCCGTGCGCGAAGAGCAGCGCGGCACCGTGATCACGCTCTCGGGCGAGGTGCTCTTCGCCTCGGGTGAATCCGTGCTGCTCCCCATCGCGCAGCAGCGCCTCGACGAGGTGGCCGCCGCGCTCCAGGCGCAGGGCTCGCGTCACCTCGTGGTCGAGGGACACACCGACGCCCGCGGCAACCCCGCCGACAACGAGCGCCTCTCGCTCGCGCGCGCCCACGCCGTGCGCAACTACCTCGTGACCCGCGGCATCGACGCGTCGACGATCACCGCGGTGGGCGCGGGCGCGTCGCGTCCCGTGGCCGACAACACCACGGCCGAAGGGCGCGCGAACAACCGCCGCGTCGAGATCGTGGTGAGCCCTTCGAACGAGACCCGCAACGCGACGGCGCCGACGGAGCACCCGCCCGTCGCCTCGCGCTGAACGGCGATTCACTCGGGTTCGTTGTCGGTGTCGCGCAGGCCGTAGCGCTTGCAGAGCTCGCGGAGGTGGTAGCGCGTGAGGCCCGCGGCGTTCGCGCTGCGGGTGATGTTCCCGCGGTGCTTCTCGAGCAGGGCGCGGAGGTACGAGGGCTCGAAGGCTTCGAGCACGCGTGCCTTCGCGTCTTTGAAGGGGAGCGCCGCGAGCTCGTCGGGCACGCCCTGCTCGCCGAGTCCGCTGGCGGCGCCTGCGATCACGGCGTCGGTGCTGCGCGCGGCCATCGTCGCGACGGGCGCCACGGGCGGACGGATCACCCCCGCGGGCATGAGGTCGTCGACGGTGATCTCCGGACCGTCACAGAGCGAGGCCGCGCGCTCGACCACGTTGCGAAGCTCGCGCACGTTGCCGGGCCACGGGTTCGACGCGAGGCGGTCGAGTACGGCGGGCGCGAAGCTCCGCGGGCCCATCTCGGGGTAGCGCTTGCAGAACCCGTCGAGCAGCGACTGCGCGAGGAGCGGAACGTCGTCGCGGCGCGCGCGCAGGGGCGGAAGCTCCACGGTCATCACGCCGAGGCGGTAGTAGAGGTCTTCGCGAAAGGTGCCCGCGGCGACCATCGCGCGGAGGTCGCGGTGCGTCGCGGCGATCACGCGCACGTCGACGGCCTGCGTGGTCGATCCGCCCACGCGTCGCACCTCGCGCTGTTCGAGCACGCGCAGGAGCTTGGGCTGCAGGTCGAGGGGGAGCTCGCCCACCTCGTCGAGAAAGAGCGTGCCGCCGTGGGCCTGTTCGAAGCTCCCCGCGCGGCGCTCGGTGGCGCCGGTGAACGCGCCCTTCTCGTGGCCGAAGAGCACGCTCTCCACGAGGTCGCGGGGCAGGGCCGAGCAGTCCTGCACGATGAGCGGACCCGACGCGCGCTTCGAACCGCGGTGGAGCGCGCGGGCCACGAGCTCCTTGCCCGTGCCGGTCTCCCCCGCGACGAGCACGGTCACATCGAGGGGCGCGATCTTTTCGAGCTGCGCGAACACCTGGCGCATCGCCACCGAGCGCCCCACGAGGTCGTGAAAACGGTCTCCCTGACTGAGCGGAATCTCGACGCTCCCGCGCCCCGGCTCGATCTGCAGCGTGGTGGCGCCGACGCGCACGCGCGCACCGAGCGGGAGCACGGCCTCGCGGAGCCGCACCTCGCCGAGAAAGCACCCGTTGGTGCTCCCGAGATCGCGGAGCACCCATCCGCCCTCGACCGCTTCGATCTCGCAGTGCGTGCCCGACACCGCGCGGTCGTTGAGCGGAAGGTCGCACACCGCGCTGCGCCCGAGGGTGCACACGGGCTTCTCGAACTCCCAGCTCTTGCCCTTGTCGGGGCCGTCGACCACGACGATGCGGCTCTTCTGGAGCCTCCGCGCGGTGGCGCGTCCTGCGATGAAGAGGGTCTCGATCGCGCCCTGTCGCTCGTCAGCCATCACAGCCCCCCACGGTCTACGCGCAGCGCGCGAATGGCGGCTGCGTAGTCACTCGCGCCGAACACGGCGTTGCCCGCCACGAACACGTCGGCCCCAGCCTCCCACGCGGCGCGCGCGGTGTCGGGCGCGATGCCTCCGTCGACCTGAAGATCGATGGCGTGCCCCGAGGCGTCGATCATGGCGCGGATCGCGCGGATCTTCGGCAGCACCGCGTGGATGAACTTCTGCCCGCCGAAGCCCGGGTTCACGCTCATCACGAGCACGAGGTCCGCCGCGTGGAGGGCGTACTTCAGCACGTCTTCGGGCGTGTGCGGATTGAGCGAGACCCCCGCGCGGCACCCGAGCGCGCGAATCTGCTGGAGCGTGCGTTCGAGGTGGTGACACGCCTCGGCGTGCACGGTGATGACGTCGGCGCCGGCCTTCGCGAAGTCGCCCACGTAGCGCTCGGGCTCGACGATCATGAGGTGGCAGTCGACCACGCGCTTCGTGACCTTGCGCACGGCCGCGGTCACGAGGGGGCCGATGGTGAGGTTGGGCACGAAGCGCCCGTCCATCACGTCGACGTGCACCCACTCGGCGCCCGCGGCGTCGAGGGCGCGCACCTCGTCGCCGAGGCGAGAGAAGTCCGCAGAGAGGATCGAGGGGGCGATGCGAAGTGCTTGCTGGGCCACGGCACCGAGAGCCTCACCACACGGCGCGTGAAGGTGTCAACAGACCACGGCGCACGCCACCGATGGCCAGCGGAGGCACCATCCCGACGAACGCCTCACCCGCGCGAGGCCCGCGCGCGCCGTCGCCCGAGCACCACACCCAGTAGCGCGAGACCCGCGAGCGCACCACCCCGCATGCCACCGTGCGCACCGGGCGTCGCGCACGCGCACTCGGGCCCGATCACCAGGGGAGGGAGCGCATTCGCACCGCCATCGCCCACTGCGCCACAGCGCGGAACGCCCGTGATCCGCGCGTTCGCCGCGATCGTGAAGGGCGGCGACTCCGACGTTTCGAGCACGAGGTCTCGACCGAGCACCGCGGGGCGCGCAAGCGTGCGCAGCCGCGTCACCACACCGCCCGCCGCCACGAGCCGCGCGGCGTCTTCGGAGGCCGTCACGCGCCACGGAACCACCGCCTCCGTCACCCACGCGGGACGATCGGTGGCGAGCGCGCGCGCGAACACCGCGTCGTAGTTGGAGCGCTGCTCCGTGAGGTTCCATGCGAGGTCGTTGGTGGACACGCGCAGGTCATCGGCGCCGCGCACGCGCATGGGTCCCGCCGCGGCGACGAAGAGGGTCACGCCGAGCGCATCGCCCGCGCCCGACGCGATCATGCGCAGCGGGAGCGTGGGCACATAGCCGTCGAGGGTGATCCGCACGGGACGCATGCGCGCCACGCCCTCGCCGGGACGCAACCGCAGCACGACCCATCCGCTCTGGAGCGCGGTGTAGTGATCGACCGCCGCGCGTCCGTTCGAGGGCACCGCGTAGTGGTGCGCGGTGAGCCACGCCTCGAGGGTCTGACCCGGCGAGATGCCATCGAGCAGCACGGTCTCGTAGGGCCCCACCGTGGCCTCGGGTGGAAGCTCCATGGGCAGCGGCGGCGCATCGGGATCGCGCACACGCACCGCAGGACGCAGCGCGAGCCGCACCTCTTCGCGCACCATCGCCCCCGCCGTCGCGCCATCGACGGACGCATCGCCCGCACACCCCGACGGAACGAGCGCCCGCACCCTCGGCGCCGTCGTGAGGTCGAGCGCATCGAGGAGCGCGTCGTCACCCACGGCGACGCGCGCGGTGTCGGCGTGGGCGAGGGGAAGGGCCCACACAAAATCCTCGGGATTCCCCGCCCACGAGAGCTGATCCCAGAGCGTGGTTTCGGCCGACGAGAGGACGAGGGCCATGCGGTGATCGGTGACCACCGAGGCGCGCGCAGAGAACGCCGCCGCGGGTTCGTGGAAGCACCCGCCACACGCCGACGCATCACGCGCAGACAGACCGATCGCGAGGGCCAGCGCAGCGCGCAGCCCGGCACGCACCTTCATGAGGCTCCGTTCCCCTTCGGGCGACGCGTGCGTGCGGCGTCGCACCTCTGCGCGCCGCGAGCGTCACCTGCGGGGGAATTGTCCGCGCCGCGGTGCGATCGTCTCGAATTGTGGAGGGCGGAGAGGAAGAAGCGCGGATCAGTGACGGCGCACGCAGGCGTCGTAGCCCGACTGGAGCGGCGCGGGCACGCGGGGCTCGCCGAGGATGTCCTGGCCGAAGCGCTCGTAGCGCAGTCCGCAGCCGGGACCGGGCACGTTCGACCACCAGATCCAGAGGGCCTTGCCCTTGATGTTCTGCACCGGCACGAAGCCCCAGTAGCGGCTGTCGTAGCTGTTGTCGCGGTTGTCGCCCATCACGAACACGTGGCCCGGGGGCACGGTGCAGGGCTCACGCACGCAGTACTCGGCGACCGACGACTCGCGCTCGGCGGGATCGCGGGAGTACATGGTGAGGTAGCGGCGGTGATGCGCGGGATCCTGCTCGGCGAAGACGCGGCGCGGAGGCTGCTCGCCGTGGGTGGTTCCCTCGCCGTCGTCGCCCTGCCACGGACCGAGCTCGCAGCGGTCGAGGGTGCGTCCGTTGACCTGCACCGAGCCGTCTTCGCGCACCCACACGCGGTCGCCCGCGACGCCCACCACGCGCTTGATGAAGTCCTTCGAGGGGTCGACGGGGAACACGAACACCACCACGTCGCCGCGCTCGGGGTTGCGGCCCTGAAAGAGCCTGCGGTTGGTGAACGGGATGAGCGGCCCGTAGATGAACTTGTTGACGAAGATGTTGTCGCCGACGTTGAGCGTTGGGTACATCGACGGCGACGGGATCTTGAACGCCTCGACCACGAAGGTTCGGATCACCACGGCCACGAGCACCGCGAACACGATGGCCTCGGTGTACTCGCGCACGGTGCCCTTGCGGGCGTGTCCGAGGTGCTTCGTGAGCATGGCGTCGTAGGCCTGGAGGGCCTTCACGGTCTGCTCCGCGCTCTTGGCGGTGAGGGCGTCGGCGAGGGCCTTCGCGCTGGCGTCGAGCTCGGCGCGTCGCTCGTCGGAGAGCTTGTGCCGCGACGAGAGGCGCTCACCTTCCTGCTGGAGCTCCCGGGCCTCGGCGGCCACGGTGCGGAAGCTCCGCGCGTCGCCCGATCGCGCGCCGTAGAGCCGGTCGCGGATGCCCAGCACCACGATCTCGAAGACCGCGAACGCGAGGAGCCAGCGCCAGGGATCGGGCGCTTCGATCACGCGCATGGCCGACAGGCCAAACACCAGCGCCGAGGCGAGCACGGCAGGAATGACGATGTACCAGGTGAGGTACCAGAGCCGGTCCTGCCAGGTGTTCTCGCTCATCAGGGGTCGATGCCTCGGCGCGGTGGAGGGAGACGAAGGAGGGGGAAGGCGGTGAAGGTCGCGGGTCGTATCAGTCGACCTTCAGGATCGCAAGAAACGCCTCCTGCGGGATCTCGACGGACCCCACGGACTTCATGCGCTTCTTGCCCTCCTTCTGCTTCTCGAGGAGCTTGCGCTTGCGGCTGATGTCACCGCCGTAGCACTTCGCGGTGACGTTCTTCCGCAGGGCACCGAGGGTCTCGCGGGCGATGATCTTGCCGCCGATGGCCGCCTGGATCGCGACCTCATACTGCTGGCGGTGGATCACCTCCTTGAGCTTCTCCGCGAGCTCGCGCCCGCGCTTGTGCGCCTTCTCCTTGTGGATGATCACGGTGAGCGCATCGACCGCCTCGCCGTTCACCATCATGTCGACGCGCACGAGGGCGCCCTCGCGGTACCCGAGGAGCTCGTAGTCCATCGAGGCATAGCCGCGCGAGGCGCTCTTGAGCTTGTCGAAGAAGTCGAAGACCACCTCGTTGAGGGGCATCTCGTACGTGAGGATCACGCGCTCGGTGCCCACGTACTGCATCCCCGTCTGCGTGCCGCGGCGGTCCTGGCAGAGCTGCATGATGGCGCCGACGGCGTTGGTGGGCGTGTGCAGCGTGAGCTTGAGAAAGGGCTCCTCGATCGCGTCGATCTTGCCCGCGTCGGGGAGGCGCGCGGGGTTCTCGACGTCGACGGTGTCGCCGGTCTTGAGCCGCACCTTGTAGACCACGCTGGGCGCCGTGATGATGAGGTCGAGGTTGTACTCGCGCTCCAGGCGCTCCTGAATGATCTCCATGTGGAGCAGGCCGAGGAAGCCGCAGCGGAACCCGAACCCGAGCGCCTCCGACGTGTCGGGCTCGAAGCGGAACGACGCGTCGTTGAGCCGCAGCTTCTCGAGGGCGTCGCGGAGGTTGGGATAGTCCGCGCTGTCGGTGGGATAGATGCCCGCGAACACCATGGGCTTCACGTCTTTGAAGCCGGGCAGCGGAGCCTCCGCGCGCTTCTTCGCGTGGGTGATGGTGTCGCCGACCTTCGTGTCGTGCACCGAGCGGATGTTGGCCGCGACGAAGCCCACCTCACCGGGCCCGAGCTCTTCGAGGGCCACCGGGTGCGGCGAGAACACGCCCATCTCGGTGACCTCGTACTCGCGCTGCGTGGCCATGAGGTAGATCTTGTCGCCCTTGCGCAGCGTGCCGTCGACGACCCGCACCACCACCACGGCCCCGCGGTACGAGTCGTACCAGGAGTCGAAGAGCAGCGCCCGGAGCGGCGCGTTGGGGTCGCCCTTCGGGGCCTTCACCCGCTTCACTACCGCTTCGAGAATGTCGCGGATGCCGATGCCGGTCTTGCCGCTCGCGAGCACGGCCTCGGCGCAGTCGATGCCGACGACGTCTTCGATCTCGGCCCGCGTGCGGTCGGTGTCGGCCGACGGGAGGTCGACCTTGTTGAGCACCGGGATCACTTCGAGGTTCGCCTCGACGGCCAGGTACACGTTGGCGAGGGTCTGGGCCTCGACGCCCTGGGTCGAGTCGACCACGAGGAGCGCGCCCTCACAGGCCTGGAGCGACCGCGAGACCTCGTAGGTGAAGTCGACGTGTCCGGGCGTGTCGATGAGGTTGATCTGGTAGGTCTCGCCGTTGTCGGCCTTGTAGGCGAGGCGAACGTGCTGGGCCTTGATGGTGATGCCGCGCTCGCGTTCGATGTCCATCTTGTCGAGGAACTGGTCGACGAGCTCGCGCTGCGAGAGGGCGCCCGTGTACTCAAGGATCCGGTCGGCGAGCGTGCTCTTGCCGTGGTCGATGTGGGCGATGATCGAGAAGTTTCGGATGCGGGACGGGTCGATCGGCATGGCCGTAGTGCGGCGCTCCTTACCACGATCCGTCGTGCGCGCGTCACCCGCGCAGTGCGCGAAGCGACGGCGACCCGAGGTCGGGGCCGTGCGGCGTTGAACCTTCGTGCGTGGGTGAGAAGAAGACCGGGCGAGGACCGAGGCGACGGAGCGGCGGGTGCCTACGTGACGGTGCGGGCGCGCGTCGGCGAGACGCGGACGGCGTTCAACCGTTGCCGTCGGGTTTGAGGCGGGGCGCGGCGCCCACGGCGTCAAGCGGTAGCTGGCCCGGGAGCTTGTCCTGGTGCTTCCGCAGCACGAGGTCGATGCCTTCGCGGATGTACTCCGCCATGGGCACCTTCGTGCGCTCGTTGAGCAGCTTGAGGAGGTCGAGCTGCTCGGGTTCGATGTAGATGGTCGTCGAGACCTTCTTGCGGGCCATCGCTCGTCGTCCCGGTCTCCGCCAGTCATCCGGCGGGTCGGAGGAAGGTACCGTAGGGCCTGCCTGAGCGTCGTCGTGCGCGTGGGCCGTCGCCGCGAGGGTCCCGGCTCTGTCGTGTTCGTGGCTGCGCATCGCTTGATCCCAGACCGTGAATGTACCCTAGATGCCGGTACGTGCACTGTCAATGCGCGCCTGACCCGGGGCCTCCCGCGAGGGGATAATTGCAGCCTCACTGATTTATTGCCGATCCTCGCAGCAACCTGTTGACGCGGTGGCGGAAGGTCGGTTGCGCAGCGTCGCGCGCGAAACCCGCGGCCACCTGTTGGCTTGCGCCGGGCGCGAGAGTCTCTCTAGAGTACGCACCCATTGAATTCCGGATGGAGAGCGTGATGAGAGCTGGCGGTGTGTGGTTCGGGGTGGTGGTCGGCCTCCTCGCGTGCAGCGGGGAGAACGCGACGAGCGGCACGGGACGCCGTGCGGCAGCCGCCGAGACGCGACACGAGCCCCAGGGCGAGCCGATGCCCCATCAGGATTGCGTGGCCTCGGGCGGAGACATCCAGTCGCTCGACGTGAACGGCGACGGTCAGCCCGACGTGCGCACGGTGATGGAGGCGGGGCACCCCCGCTGCCGCGAGACCGACGCCAACTTCGACGGCCGCGTCGACATCTACCGCTGGTTCGACATCTCGAACGGCAACGTCACCCGCGTCGAAGACGACTACGACTTCGACGGTCGCATCGACGTGGTGGCCACCTACGAGAACAACCTCCCGGTGCGCGACATTCTCGACACGAACTTCGACGGCCGCACCGACACCTGGCGCGACTACCGCAACGGTCGGATCATCGAGCTCCGCCGCGACGCCGACGGCGACACGCGCGTCGACACGTGGGAGCGCTTCGACGACACGGGCGCGGTGATCTACTCGGCCATCGACGCCAACCATGACGGCGAGCCCGACGCGGCCCCCGACGCCGGTGCACCCGCCGCGAGCAGCGCCGCTTCGCTCCCGCCCGCGCCGCCCGCGACCCCCGCGGCGACGCCTGCTCCCGCGACGAACACGGCGCCCGCGACGACGGCACCCGCGACCCCTCCCGCAACGTCCGCTCCGGCGGCGCAGAAGACCCGCGAGGCCCGGTGATGAAGCTCTCCACGACGGTTTGGATGTGCGGTCTGCTCGCGCTCTCGACGGCCTGCTCGTCGACGGCGAGCACGGCGCGGCGCGTGGCGATTCGTCGGCCCGCGGCGATCCAGAACAACGTGTCGCGTGACGACCATCGACGCTGCGACGCGACGGGCGCGGGGCGTTCGGCGAGCGAGTACGACACGAACGCCGACGGGATCCCCGACGTGCGCAAGGTGTTCCAGATCGTGGGCGAGGCGCTCGACGCCCATCCCGTGCTGGTGTGCCGCGAGGTCGACCTGAACCACGACGGCACGAAGGACGTGTTCCGCTTCTACAACGACCAGGGCCGCACCCTGCGCGAAGAGGAAGACCGCGACTTCGACGGCCAGCTCGATGTGATCACCTACTTCGACAATGGCGAGGTGGTGCGCCGCGAGTTCGACACGAACCGCGACGGCATGATCGACATGCGCGTGTACTACCGGAACCATCGTCCGTACCGCGCCGAGCGCGAACTCCAGAGCGACAACGCGGCCGACTTCCGCCCCGACTACTGGGAGTTCTACGACAACCAGGCCCACGTCGTGCGCATGGGCTGGGACTACGACCACGACGGCCGCGCCGACCGCTGGGACCGCACCGACCGCCTCGCGCCGACGCGCGCGCAGCCCACGGCGAGCGCCAACGCGTCGACCGCTGCGTCGGAGAACGACGGCACCATGGGCGCACCGTCGACGGCCACGCCCGCGGCCAACGCGCCCGCAGCGCCCGGCGCCACGACTCCCGCCGCGACGCCTGCGGCCACGACCCCCGCGCCTGGCGCAACGCCCGCCGCGCCCGCCGCGCCCGCGCAGTAGGACCGCGGTCCGCGCGCACGCTCACTCATCGAGGATTCATGAATCAGGAACGTCTCCAGAAGGTGCTGGCCCGCGCCGGCATCGCCTCCCGCCGTCATGCCGAGCAGCTCATCGTCGACGGCCACGTCCGTGTGAACGGCCGCCTCGCGACGGAGCTCGGGCTCCGCGTCGACGCGCACGAAGACAAGATCGAGGTCGATGGGCGGCGCATCGTGCTCGAACAGCCCGTGTACGCGATCCTCCACAAGCCGCGCGGCGTGGTCACGACGCTGAGCGACCCCGAGGGACGCCCCACGATCGCCGAGCTGGTGCAGTCGCTCGACGCGCGGGTGTTCCCCGTGGGGCGCCTCGACTTCCACACGTCGGGCGCGCTGCTGGTGACGAACGACGGCGAGCTCTCGCAGGCGCTGCTCCACCCGCGGCACCACGTGCCCAAGGTCTACGTCGCGAAGGTGCGCGGCGTGCCCACGGACGCGCAGCTCGATGCGTGGCGCAACGGCGTGATGCTCTACCCCACGGAGTCGGACCCCGACGAGAAGCCCATGAAGACGAAGCCCGCCGAGGTGCATGTGCTTCGTCTCGCGCCGCCGGGCGAAGACTCGACCACGGGAGCGGGCGCGACGTGGCTCCAGGTGACGCTCCGTGAGGGACGCACCCGGCAGATCCACCGCATGGCCGACGCGACGGGCCTCTTCGTGATGCGCCTCATTCGCATGTCGTTCGCGGGGATCACCACCGAGGGCCTGCGTCCTGGGGAACTGCGTGAGCTCACCGACAAGGAGGTCACGGCGCTGCGCGTGTCGTTCCTTCGTCCCATCGAGTCGGGCGCGTTCGACGGTCCGGCGCCCGATGAGGCCGCGGCGGCGAAGAAGCGTCCCGCGCGCAAGCCCGCCGTGAAGCGCGTCGCGCCGGTGTTCGACGACCACGGCAACGAGGTCGAGGCGCCGAAGCAGAAGCGCGCGCCGTCGTTCCTTCGCGCGGCGAAGCCCGAGGGCGATGCGCCGAAGCGTGAGGGCGGGTTCGCGCGTGCGCCTCGCGCAGAAGGCACGGAGCGTTCGTTCTCGCGCGGCCCGAAGCGTGACGGGGATGCGCCGAAGCGTGAGGGTGGTTTCGCGCGTGGCCCGAAGCCCGAAGGTGGGTTCTCGCGCGGCCCGAAGCGTGACGGCGATGCGCCGAAGCGTGAGGGAGGCTTCTCGCGCGGCCCGAAGCCGGAGGGTGCGGAGCGTTCGTTCTCGCGCGGTCCGAAGCCCGAAGGTGGGTTCTCGCGTGGTCCGAAGCGTGATGGCGACGCACCGAAGCGCGAGGGTGGGTTCTCGCGCGGTCCGAAGTCCGAGGGCACGGAGCGTTCGTTCTCGCGTGGCCCGAAGCGCGAGGGTGATTCGCCGAAGCGTGAGGGTGGCTTCTCGCGTGGTCCTCGTCCCGAGGGCTCGGAGCGTTCGTTCTCGCGTGCGCCTCGCGCAGAAGGCGCGGAGCGTTCGTTCTCGCGCGGCCCGAAGCGTGACGGTGATGCGCCGAAGCGTGAGGGTGGTTTCGCGCGTGGCCCGAAGCCCGAAGGTGGGT
>CAMFHP010000115.1 GCA_945952225.1 uncultured Myxococcaceae bacterium | reverse complement strand
CGCGAGGGCGGCAAGACCGTCGGCGCCGGCGTCGTCACCAAGATCATCGAGTGACGGATTGGGGTAGACGAGGGGGCCCCCGGGGGTGGTAGAAGCACCGCCCCCGGTCGGCGCCCCTCTTCTCTCCCACCGACACTGAAGAGACTTACCTCAGCGAAGGAATACGTTCGATGGCCGCTACCAAGATCCGCATCCGCCTCAAGGCGTATGACCACAACCTGCTCGACCAGGCGGCGAAGGAGATCGTCGAGACCGCCCGCGGTACGGGCGCCGACGTGGCGGGACCGATCCCGCTTCCTACGAAGATCAACCGCTACACGGTGCTGCGTGGTCCGCACGTCGACAAGAAGTCGCGTGAGCAGTTCGAGATCCGCACGCACAAGCGCCTGCTCGACATCGTCAACCCCACCCAGCAGACCCTCGACGCGCTCATGAAGCTGGACCTCAGCGCGGGCGTCGACGTGGAAATCAAGAGCTGAGAGGGAGAAGTACTCCAATGGCCAAGCTCAGCGTTCACAACACTGCGGGCGAGCAGACGGGAGAGATTGAGCTCTCGGACGCCGTCTTCGGGATTACCGAAATCAACCAGGACCTCTTCTACGAAGTGGTGAAGGCCCAGCTCGCGTCGCGTCGCGCGGGCACCCACGCCGCGAAGGGCCGTTCGGCCGTCGCGGGTTCGAAGAAGAAGCTCTACAAGCAGAAGGGCACCGGCAACGCCCGCCACGGCAACATCCGCGCGCCCATCTACGCCAAGGGCGGCAAGGTGCACGTGCCGTCGCCCCGCGACTACAGCTACCGTCCGCCGCGGAAGGTGCGCGCCGGCGCGCTCTGCCACGCGCTCTCCCTCTTCGTGAAGGAAGGCCGCGTGAAGGTGCTCGACAGCTGGAGCCTCGACACCATCAAGACCAAGTCCGTGCAGTCGACGCTCGGCACGCTCGCCACGGCGGGCAAGGCCGTCGTGGTCGACACGGCCGCGAATGAGAAGCTCCGCCTCTCGACGCGCAACCTCGAGAACGCGACCTTCCTGCCCCCCGAGGGCGTGAACGTCTATGACCTCCTGCGGCACGACACGCTGATCCTCACGAAGGACGCGGCGAAGGCCCTCGAGACGCGGCTGAGCGCGTAAGGGAGAACGGCACGATGTCTTCGATTCCCAACATCCTGCGTCGCCCGCTGGTGCTTACCGAGAAGGGCGCCAACCTCAAGGCTGAGCACAACCAGGTGCTCTTCGAGGTTTCGCGCGAGGCGACCAAGTTTCAGATCCGCGCTGCCGTCGAGGCCGCGTTCAACGTCAAGGTCACGAACGTTCGCACGCTGATCGTTCGCGGCAAGATGAAGCGCATGGGCCGCGGCTACGCCAAGACCCAGAACTGGAAGAAGGCCATCGTCACCCTGCGTGACGGCGACAAGATCGCGGCCTTCGAGGCTTCGTGAGGCTGTAGAGAGACGCCATGCCTATCAAGACCTTCCGTCCCCGGACGCCCGCGCGCCGGTACTACACCGTGGCCTCGTTCGCGGAGCTTTCGAAGAAGGCTCCCGAGAAGAGCCTCACGGAGCACCAGACCTCCACCGGCGGTCGTAACCACTACGGCCGCATCACCAGCCGCTTCCGCGGTGGTGGCCACAAGCAGCGCTACCGTGTCATCGACTGGAAGCGCAACCGCGTGGGCATTCCCGCCAAGGTCGCGGCGGTCGAGTACGACCCGAACCGCACCGCGCGCATCGCGCTGCTTCACTACGCCGACGGCGTCAAGGCCTACATCCTCGCGCCCGATGGCGTGAAGGTGGGCGACTCCGTGGTGTCGAGCCGCAACGCGGACATCAAGCCGGGCAACGCGCTCGCGCTTCGGTACATCCCGCTCGGCACGGTCATCCACAACATCGAGCTCAAGATCGGCAAGGGCGCTCAGCTGGTGCGTTCGGCCGGCGCCGCCGCGCAGCTCATCGCCAAGGGTGATGAGTGGGCGCAGGTGCGCCTCCCGTCGGGCGAGATCCGCAAGATCCACCTCGACTGCCGCGCCACCATCGGCCAGGTGAGCAACCTCGACCACGCGAACGTGACGATCGGCAAGGCCGGTCGCTCGCGCTGGCTCGGTCGTCGTCCGCACAACCGCGGCGTGTCGATGAACCCCGTCGATCACCCCATGGGCGGTGGCGAAGGCCGTACGTCGGGCGGTCGTCAGCCCTGCTCGCCGTGGGGCTGGCTCACCAAGGGCAAGAAGACCCGTCACAACAAGCGCACGCAGGGGATGATCATCCAGCGTCGCGGCGCCAAGGGCTGAGGAGCAACCCATGCCTCGTTCGCTGAAGAAGGGTCCGTTCATCGACCAGCACCTCCAGGAGAAGGTGTCGGCGGCTGCTGCGGACAAGTCGAAGAAGGTCATCAAGACCTGGTCGCGTCGGAGCACCATCGCTCCCGACGCGGTGGGTCTCACCGTGTCGGTTCACAACGGCCGCAAGTTCGTGCCCGTGTACGTGACCGAGAACATGGTCGGTCACAAGTACGGCGAGTTCGCTCCGACGCGCACGTTCCACGGGCACTCGGGCGACCGCAAGGGCAAGGCCGCGGCCGGCAAGGGCACCGGCAAGAAGTAGTCTCTCACGAGGCTCTGCCACGACGTTGCCCCCGGCGGCGTCTCACAACGGACCGGTCGCTCGCGCGGCTGGTCCGTTGCGTTTCGAACGCATCTTCGCGAGAGTCACCGCCCCACCCAGAGGAGCCGCGTCGCCTCCACGATGCCAGTTCAACGTTCCCAGACGGCGCCGCCGTGCGCAGGTGTCGTGGTTCTCCGACGCGAGGCGCAGGCGCTCACCTGTCTGCTCGTGCAGACCCCCGAAGGGCATTGGGGCTTCCCGAAGGGAAAGCGCAACCGCGGTGAGTCGGCGATCGACAACGCCCTTCGTGAGCTCTTCGAAGAGACCGGGCTCATGCGCCTCCAGTTCGACCTGCGCGAAGACGAACACTTCGACGAGTGTTCCGAGAAGGGATCGCTCGCCGTGCGCTACTTCGCTGCGCGCCTCACCGATCCGAATCCCACGTTGCTGCTCGCCCACCACGAGCTTCGCGACGCGCGGTGGTGGCCTGTCGACGACGCGCCGTCGGTGCTGAAGCCTGCGCGCCGCGATGTGTTGCGGGCCGTCCTCGCGTCGACGATTGCGCGGCTCGACGCCCCCTGAAAATCTGGAGGTTGTGCGAAGAGGCTCGGTGCGTGCAACGTCGCGCTCCCGACCCGCTCAACACATGAACCTCTGGAGGTTTCCCGATGATTCGTCGCGCCGTGCTCTCGACCCTGCTCGTGCTCTCTGCGATCGCCTCGCTCCCCTCGACCGCACTCGCGCAGCGCGTGGTGGTGAACCCTCCGGGGCCCGGTCGCGTGGTGGTGCGTGCGCCGGGGCATGGACATCATCCCGTGGTGGTGAACCCCCCGGGTCCCGCCGTCGTGGTGAACCCTCCGGGCCCTGGCGTGGTCGTGGTGGCTCCCGGGCCGGGCACCACGGTGGTGAACCCTCCGGGCCCCGGGCGCGTCGTTGTGCATGACCGTCCGGGCCGTCGCAACGACACCGTCGTGGTGAACCCTCCGGGCCCCGGGCGCGTGGTGATCCGCCGCGGACGCCACTGAACGACGTCGTGCTCAGCGCACGTTCGGGGTCAGTCCGAGCGTGCGCGTCTCGCCCTCCGCGAGGTCGACACGCTGTTCGACCTCGACCCTTCCCGACGAGGTCTCGAAACGTGCCCGCACCCGGTGAACGCCTGGTGTGAGTTCGAATGCGTGCGGCGTTCCGACGGGCCCTCCTTCGTCGATGATCACGTACGCGAAGGGGATCGATGACACACGCAAGGTCGCGGCACGGAGCATCGGCGCCGCGACGACGGACGCGTCGGAGGTCGTGGCGCGCGGCGTACGCGGTGTCGGTCGCGCGTCGTCGCGGGGCTCGTTCGCGATCGGCACACGCACCGTAGGCATCGGCACGGGCAGCACGGGGCGCGTCGCGATTGGCGGCGCAGTGACCGGCGGCGCCGATCGGGGCGTGACATCGGGGGTCGCGGCGGCGACGGCTACCGCGGGCGGCAACACCGGGCGCGCGGGCGACCGGATCCACCACGCGAGGGCCAGCGCGGGCACGATGGCGAGCGCGGCAAGACCCCAGCGGGGCGTCGGCGATGGCGAGGCGACGTCTGCGCGTCCGGGGACCTGCGAGGCTGCGGAAGGGGCATCCACGCGCGACTCTGGCGCGGGGGACGGCGCGCTCTGGGGCTGGGCGAGTGCGGGGGACGGCGCCGTGCGCGGGTGCGGTGCCGGGGGAGGCGAGGCGAGGGGCGATGACGCGGTGTCGTCGCGTTCGGTGGCGAGCAGCAGCGAGAGCGACGCGTGCACGTGGTCGCGAGCGCGTGCGAGCGCATCCACGCGCGCGGCGAGCGGCACGCGTCCCGTGCAGAGTGTGGGCGCCGCGGTGTGAAGCGCGTCGAGGAGCGCACCCATCGAGGCGATGCGTTCGTCGGGCGAGCGTCGCGTCGCGCGAACGGCGACGTCACGGAGCGCGTCGCGGCAGGGGGACGGCGCGGTGCGATCGAGGAGTTCTTCGAGCACGCGTCCGAGGCCGTACACGTCGGTGGCGGGCCCCAGCGCGCGTCCTTCGAGCTGCTCGGGGGCCATGTAGCGAAGGTTGCCGACCACCACACCGGTCGTGGTGCGCGCGTCGCGGTCGACAGCCCACGCGATGCCGAAGTCGGTGACCTTCACCTCGCCGTGGCGCGAGAGCAGGAGGTTCTGCGGCGAGAGATCGCGGTGAAGCACGGGCGCAGGGTCGCCGCTCGCATCGACAAGGGCATGGGCCGCGTCCATCCCGCGGGCGGCCTCGTGCACCACCCACGCGGCTTCGAGCGCGTCGAGGCGCGCGTCGCCCATCGCATCGAGCGCTGCGAGGAGTGCGTGGGCGTCGACGCCGTCGATGTGTTCGAGGGTGATCCACGGTCCCTGTGCGTCGCGACCCGCGTCGAGGAGGCGGACGATGTTTCCGTGCGTCACGCGGGCCAGCGCACGGGCCTCGTGGGCGAAGCGTCGGTGCGCCGTTGCGAGGTCGTGGGCGCCGTCGTTCGCGGGCGGCAGCGGGCGCTTCACCACCACGCGCTGCACCACCGCGTCGTCGAGCGTGCGCTCCGCGAGCCAGACCGCGCCCATGCCGCCCTCGCCGAGGCTGCGGACGATGCGCGTTCCCGGCGGTGCAGCGCCCGTGACCGTGGGCGATGGACGCGCGCCCGTCATCTCAGTTCTGGCACGAGAGCGAGAAGGTGCCCGCGCCCGTGGGATTCACGCTTCGCCACGTCGCGAGGCTCCCACCCAGAAAGCTCACACGCGCCTCGCGGGCCACGCCGCCGCCGGAGGCCTCCTGCGTGATCACCACCGCGTCGTCGGCGAGCTGCGGGCACCGCTCGGGCGCGCACACGCGGTAGCCCGTCACCTGCACCCGCGTCGTGCGTCCGGTCGTGAAGGTCGGGCCCACGCGCGTGCTCCACGCGCCGTCGAAGGTGAAGCAGCGGCTCGCGGTGTTCCACGTGGCCGTGACCGGCGTGGCGTCGGGGCCGAGGCCCACCTCGCGCGTCACGCGCTGCCCGTGGACGCCGATCGCCGTGTACGCGCTCTGCTCGATGGTCGTGGCGTAGGTCGTGCGGTCGCCGCGGAGTCGCACCGTCGTGTCGAGCGAGAGCACGCGCACGCCGCCGATGCGCAGCGTGGTGCCTTCGACGAGCCGGGTGTTGATGCGAAGCCCCTCGGGCGCGAGCGCGAAGGAGTACACCACCTGGCCCGTGACGTTGCGCGGTCCGAAGCGGCTGTTGCAGCCGCGCAGCGTGACCGTGAGCGACGTGCCCGCGCGATCGAAGGTGGTGCACTCCGCGGAGAACGTCTCCGTGAGCTGGAGCCGCGCCCGCGCGATCGCGTCGACGAGCGGCGTCGCGCTGGTCGTGGCATCGACCGCACGCGTGACGGCGAGCACGATGGAACTCTCGTACACCGCGGATTCGAGCGCGTCCGCCGTCTGCTGCACGACCTCGGGCGCCGTGTCGATGTCGGGATCTGCGCCGCATCCCGTCGCAGCGAGCGAGATCACGAGGCCGACGTGGGAGAGGACGCGACGCATGGAGGGCTCGGACGGTGCTCCTTTCGCGAAGCGTGCCGTAGCGCGCACCCGCTGTCACCTTCGCGAATGGCCTCCATCCACGCGACGGCGGCGCGGTCGGTGAAGACTCGCGACGACACCGGCGATGACCGCCCGCGACACGCCGTGCCTGTGGTCTTCGCACCGCGACTTCGGGTACAACGCCGCACGATCACGATGGATCGCAGACCCGTGGCGCTTCTGCTCGGCCTTGTCGCGACGGGATGCGACGACGTGACGTCGATCACGTTGCAGATCGCCGAGCCGCTGCGATCCGACGCGGGCCCCGTCGACGGAGGCGGCGCAGCGCGGTGCCACGACAACCCCGACCTCACGAGCGAACAGCTCCTCGCCGAGCTCTACCAGGACTCGGGGCGCGAGCGGTGTGTGGTGCTCTCGGCGACGCCCGACACCGCCGATGCGCCGCGGTACTACGCCGTGCGCACGCAGGCGATCGTGCCCGCTGCGCCCGACGTGCAGCCCTGCCTCGGCGCGCGCGGGGCCGTGCTCCTCGCGGGGCTGCCAGAGACCAACTACACCCTGCGGGTCATGGTGCTCGACGACGGGGCGCTCGATGCGGCGCGCGGCGTTCCCCTCGCGACGCAGACGCTTCAGCGTGCGGGGGACGCGTGGCCCGAGGCGGTGTGCTTCCCGTGGTTCTCGTGCGCCCAGGTGCAGCGCGCGCGGAGCACCTTCAGCGCCGCGTCGAGCGCGTGCGCGCAGCCCGGCGTGGCCCGCGTCGCGCGGTGTTCGCTCGGTCCCAGCGGAGGCACGACGTGTCCGCAGCCCGACCCCTGAGCGTGTGCCTCGCGGTGCTCTGTGTGGGACGCGCTTCGACCGCGTGCGCCGAGGATCGTGTGCTGTGGCTCCACGAGCAGGGGGCCGTCGCCCGTGCGCCCGCCGACGCGGTGGTGCCCGCGCCCGTCGAGGCCGCGCCCGATCACCACGCAGACCAGGCGCGCGCGGCGCTCTCTCAAGCCCGCGAGCAGTTTCTGGCCTACGCGTTTCGCGAGGCCGCGACCACGCTCCGTGTGGCCGCCGCCGAGCACGTCGAGTCGTTGCTGCGCTCGGAGCGCGCGCTGGCCATCGAGGTGATCCACTGGGCGGGCGCGTGCGCGGTGCTCGCGGGAGATCGTGAGGGCGCGCGGGAGAGCTTTCGTCGCGCGCTCGCCATCGCGCCGGAGTCGCGTCTGCCGCCGTCGGTGTTTCCGCCCGAGGTCGAGGCGCTCTTCGAAGAGGTGCGCCGCGCGGCGGTGCTCTCGGGCGTGAGCGTTCGCACGATCCGTTCGCTTCCCCAGGGCGCGCGCATCGAGGTCGACGGACGCGACGAGGGCGTCACCCCCGTGACGCTGCGGCTCGCGCCGGGCACGCACTACCTCCGCCTCGTGCGCGCGGGCTACCGCGTGTGGACGGGGCCGCTGCACACCGAAGGTCCCGTGTCGCCGGACCCGGAGATCGTGCTCGCCGAGGCCACGGGGCGCGACCTGCGTGCGCAGATGGGCGACCCCGCGGGGCTTCCCGATGCGCCCGATGCGCCGACGTTGCAGCGCCTCGCGCGGGAGTATCAGGTCGCGCGTGTGGTGGTCGCGCTGCGCAACGGAGGCGAGACCGTGTATCCGCCGTCGGCGCCGTTTCCGTGGGCGTGGGTGGCGTTCGGCGCAGGGGTGGCCGCGGCGGGGGTGGGCGTGGGGTTGTACTTTCTCCTCCGTCCGCCGCCGACCCTCGAACTCGTGAGTGGTTCCCCGTCGCCATAGAGTGGAACTCCCGACAGGCCCTGCGGTAGTAACCGCGCCTTCGCATCGATGTCCCGCTCACGCGCACAGGTGTTGGCATTCCGCGCGGCAGCTCTGCTCGCCGTGCTCTCGGCCATTGCCACGGGCGCGATCATGGCGATCTCGAACACGCGCCGCACCCCCGAGGCGCACCGCGAAGCCCTCGTCGATGCGGGCGTGCGCGCGAGGATGCGCGTCCGTCCGCGAATGATCGTGGCGCAGGGCGATGGTGGTGGCGCGGAGCCCATCGGCACGGTGATTCCGCCCGCCGACGAGGTGTCGTGGCCGCCGCCGCTGCTCAACCCCGAGGCCCATCTCCGCACCGCGTGGGATCTCTCCATGGGTCGCCCCGGCGCGCGCGAGGTGCTGTTCTCCTTCGACGACGGACCGAACCCCGGCACCACCGATCGCCTGCTCCGCATGCTCGAACAGGCGCAGATCCACGCCGTGTTCTTCGTCTGCGGCTGGCGCATGGAGGCCGAGGAGCCGCTCCGCACGCGGGCGCGGAACATCCTTCGCGACACGGCCGCGGCGGGGCACATCATCGGCAACCACACGGTGCATCACCGCGTGCTGCCGCAGCTCACGGCCGCGCAGATCGCGTACGAGATCGACCACAACGCCGACCTCATCGAAGAGGTGCTCGGCGAGCGTCCGCACCTCATGCGACCGCCCTACGGGGCCTACAACGAAGACGTGCGGCGCCACATCGTCGCGCTCCACAACGAGCTCTGGCTCTGGAGCATCGACCCGCACGACTACCTCGTGGTGGGCGACTCGGAGACCGTCGCGCAGCGCGTGATCCTCGGCATCGCGAACCACGCGGGCGGCACCGTGCTCCTCCACGACACGCACGCGTGGAGCGTCAACGCGGTGCCCAAGATCCTCCGCTGGCTCCACGACACGAACCGCGAGCGGCAGGAGCAGGGCAGGCCCGTGTACGAGATCCTCGATGCGCCGCGCTACCTCGAAGGCGCGCGCACGCGGCTGCCGATGATCCACGCCGCCGAGGCGCAGGCGCAGGCCCAGACGCGCACCCGTGACGCGGGGCACGAGCCCGTCGATGCGTCGGTGGAGCCCACGGCCCCGCCCGCCATGGCCGTGTACGACGCGGGCGCGCCGGACCCGATCGATCCGTAGCTCACTCCACGACGCGGAGCTTCGCGTCGGTGCGTCCGCGGTAGATCCGATCGAGGAGCTTGCGCGAGGCGACGAGCGCGCGGTCGAAGCGTCCGAGCGCGCGGTGGCGAAGGCTGATCGGCGCGTCGGCCATGTGCGCGAGGAGCTTCGCGTCGCGTGACACCTCCCATCGCACGAAGGCCATCACCGCGGGCAGTCGCAGCGCCTCGACGAGCGGGCGCTCCGAGCGATCGACCTGCGTGTAGGCGAAGACCGCGAGGTCGGTGCGGCGGTCGTCGACGGGCGTGAAGAACACCGCGATGCGCAGCGCGTCGCCCGCGCGTTCGCCCGTGCGCGCATCGACAAAATACTGCTCGTACACCGAGTGAACGGGCGAGAAGCGCGTGGTCCAGTCGTCGACGAAGAGGGCCTCGCGGGGGATGCCGAACGCGCGGCGCGCGGGCGAGGGGAGCGGGCGCTGCGGGCCGCGGTTCCACACGCGCACGCTGTCGTCGGCGACGGTGGTCTCGCTCTCGACCTCGGCCATGCGCGCGCGCTCGTAGCCGAGAAAGGTGTGCACGTCGCCCGTGTGTTCGACCTCGATGAAGTTGTCGAGCACCACCTCGATGGGCGCGTCGACGCGCGTGTGTGCCGTGCCCACGGGCGTGTGTCCGCCCACGTCGAGGTAGGGGAACGCCGTGTCGGCGCCCGCGCGTCGCAGCCACACCGCGCCGTGTCGTTCGACGCATTCGTAGGCCGTGGCGCAGGGCTTCGAACGGGGATTGCCGGGGCTCACGCCGCGTCCGTCGGGGCTCCATCGCCAGCCGTGGTAGGGGCACACGAGCGCGTCGTGTTCGACCGTTCCGCGATGGAGGGGAAAGCCCCGGTGTGGGCACGCGTCGTCGAGGGCGGCGACACCGTGCGTCGTGCGAAATACGGCGAGGGTGCGTCCTGCGACGGTGACCGCGCGCGGCTTCGACCGCGACAGCTCACGCGAGAGCAGCACCGGATGCCAGTGATCGAGCTCGCTCATGCGCGCCTCGCGATCGTGTCGGCGATGGCCGTGGCCTCGCGCGCGATGTCATGGAGCGCGCCGGTGAGCGGGTTGCGATAGCCCAGAAAGTGGAGCCCTTCGCCGCCGCCGTCGGGGCCGTGATGCCGCGGGTCTCCGCGGTCGTCGACGTAGCGCGCGGGGTCGTCGAAGAACGCCGCGAGGCCCGCGCGGTAGCCCGTCGCGAGCACCACCACGTCGGCCTTCACGTCGCGTCCGTCGACGCAGCGCACGCCGCCGTCGGTGTAGCGCTCGATGCCCGGAACCACCGCGATCTTGCCCTGCTTGATGAGCGCCACGGTGCCCACGTCGATCAGCGGAATCTGCTTGTTTTCAAGCACCTGCGAGACAGGTCCGATGGCGGGGCGCGCGATGCCCCAGGGGCGCAGGTCGCCCACCACGCGGTCGAGCATCGCGAGCGAGAGGCGGTCGGCCACGCGCGGCGGAAGGCGGCTCATCACGAAGAGCGAGTTCACCTGCGCAGGCAGTCCGAGCACGTCGCGCGGTACGACGTGAACGGGGCTCCGCACGCACAGCGACACGCGCGCGCCGCACTCCCAGAGGTCGAGCGCGATCTCGGCGCCGGAGTTTCCTGCGCCCACGACCAGCGCGTCGCGTCCGCGCCAGTCGCGTCCGTGGCGGTACGCGCGGCTGTGCATCACCGTTCCGAGGAAGCGCTCGCGGTCGGGCCACGCGGGCTCGACGGGCACGCGGTTGTATCCCGTGGCCACCACCACCTCGCGGGCGCGCGTCTCACCCTGGTCGGTGCGCACGCGCCATCGGTCGCCGTCGCGTGCGATGTGTTCGACGGTCACGCCGAAGCGCGGACGGATCGCGAAGCGCGTCGCGTAGTCTTCGAGGTACTGCACCACCTCGGCGCGCGCGGGGTACGTCGGAACGTGCGAGGGCCACGGGTGACCGGGCAGCGTCGAGAAGCGCTTCACCGTGTGCAGGTGCAGACGCTCGTAGTGATTGCGCCAGGAACTCCCCACGGCGTCGCTGCGTTCGAGGACGTCGCAGTCGAGTCCGCGCTGACGGAGCGCGCCCGCCGTGGCGAGCCCCGCAGGGCCCGCGCCCAGCACGATCACACGGGTGTCGGAGTGCATCGCGCGAGTGTAGGGAACCCCGCGCTTCGAACGGAAGGTGCGATCAGCCGAGGGCCTTGCGCGTCACGCGGGCGAGGCCCTCGCCGCCGAGGCCGCCCACGAGGAGCCCGATGAGAAACGCCGTGAACAGCGACTGGCCCACGTTGCCCTCGCTGAAGTGCTGCGACAGGTACGCGGTGAACGCGATCGGGAGCAGCAGCGACGCGGCGTAGGTCGGCTCGATGCCGCGCTTCGAGAGCCCCGCGTCGATCACCACCACGACGAGCGCGAGGAGCCCCAGGAGGCCGTAGACCATCCACGGCGCGAGGAGCGCGCTGCGGAGCGACGCGCGCAACGGCGGACGCAGCGAGTCGGGCAGGCGGTCGAGGGTGATGGTGTACGTGCCCGCGCCGTGGAGCGTCGTGAGCGCGTGGCGCGCCGCGGTGGCCTCGGTGGTCGCCGACGCGGCCATGTTTCCGCCGGCGACGGGGCTCTGGCCCGCGCTGCGTTCGAAGGCCCCGGAGACCTCTTCTTCCGTGCCCTCGCGCGTGAGGTGCAGGGTGTATTGCGCCTGCACCGAGGGGCCCACGTCGGGCTCGAAGGTTCCGCGCGTGTCGAGAAAGAGCAGGGGCGTGTCGCGGTCGACGCGCACGGTGCCCGAGTCGCCCGCGCGCTGCAGCGTCACCGTGCCGAAGGGCGTCGGGGGATACAGCGTGAGGGCCACGAGCGCGACGAGGCCGAGCACCACCGCGGCCGTTCCACCGCCCACGACCTTGCGGAAGCTGTCGTCGGGCGGGAGGCCGTGCGTGTCTTGAAAGCCCGCGTAGCCGAGGCCCAGCGCGGCCACCGTGAGCAGCGCCATCGCCGCGGGCACGGCCCACGCGGGCGCGTAGAGGATCGTGGCGAGGAGCCCGAGGAGCACGGCCCCGACGAGCACGTAGGGCACGTACTTCGTCGCGTTCGAAGTGGGCACGTCGATGGATTCGAGCTTCTTCTGCGGGCCGCGCGGACCCGCAGGGCGTGGCGGAGGGGCGCTGGACATGGCGGCGCCGCGCACATACCACAGAACTCCGCGGCGCCACGAACGCGCGGTGCGGCGGCGGTGACTACTCGCGCGCGAGGCGGAGGCGGAGGTCGACGAGCTCGCGGGCCACGCGGGCCACGACCTTGAAGCGCGCGCTCTTGCTCACGCCGCGCTGGCGGGGCACGCACTCGATGGTCTCGACGGTCTGCGAGACCCCGCGGCGCAGCGCGCGGATCGGGAACTCGAAGTTCAGGAAGAACGAGTCGGGCGCGAGCTCGCGCGCGTTGAAGAGCGCGCGGCGAAAGAGGTACGGCCCGTCGGAGCGCATGGTCACCCCATGCACCGCGCGAATGAGCCCGCGCACGCCCGCGGAGAGCACCTTGCGGAGCATCCCGTCGTCGCGGTCGCGGTACACCGAGAACACCACGTCGGCGCCGGTGCGCTCGGCTGCGGCGAGGAGCACGTCGAGCTCGCCCACGGGGATCTGTCCGTCGCAGGGCAGGAAGGTCACCCAGGGCAGCGTCGCCGAGGTCACGCCGGCCTTGAGCGCGCCGCCGATTCCGCGGTTGGCGCCGAGGGAGAACACCCGGCATCGCGCGTCGTCGCCGACCACCTCGCGGGCGAGGGCGAGCGTGCGGTCGGTGCTCCCGTCGTCGACGAAGACCAGCTCCCACGGGTGCGCCCGCGCGCGGAGCCACGCGAGGATCTCGGGCAACACATGGGGCACGCTCTCCTCTTCGTTGTAGGCGAAGACGACGAGCGAAAGACCTTCGTGCGACGGGCTCATCGCGCGCCGTATCGCAAAGGTCGGGCGTCGCGCGCAAGCCTCACGGCGCCTCGTCGGGCCGGAAGCGCAGCACCTTCGCAGGCACGCCCGCCACCACGGCGTAGGGCGGCACGTCGCGGTTCACCACCGCGCCCGCACCCACGATGGCGCCGCGTCCCACGGTCACGCCCGGGAGGATCACGGAGTTCACCCCGAGGTCGACGTCGTCTTCGATCACCACCGGGGCCATCTCGATGGGCGAGAAGAGCACGGGCACCGCGCGCCCCGCCTCGGCGTGCA
Organism: uncultured Myxococcaceae bacterium; assembly: GCA_945952225.1. GTDB lineage: Bacteria > Myxococcota_A > Polyangia > Polyangiales > CAISKJ01. Next base: position 15,214 of record CAMFHP010000115.1, on the reverse strand, counting down.
CCGAGGTGATGATCTTCACGCCCGGTCCGATGCCCACGCGCGCGCCGATGGTGAGCCCGCCGGCCGCGTGAAAGAAGCACATCTGACCGATCCACGTGCGGTCGCCGATGCGCATCTCGTTGCGGTAGTAGCCCTTCAGCATCGCGCCGTGGCCCACGTACACGTTGCGTCCGAGGGTGATGTTCTCCGGGTGCCACACGAGCACGCCGGGCTCGAACACGCAGTCGTCGCCGATCGCGCGAAACTGCTCGGGCGTGAACGCGCCGCTGCCGTGCGAGCGGTGGAGCTTCTCGGTCATGGTTCCTCGGCGGGCTGGTAGAGCTGGGCGCGCGCGCGCAGGGGCGCGGCGACGTCGGGGCGGCGCGCGTGGTCGGCCAGGTCGGCGAGGGTGCTCCACGTGCGGGCGTAGGTGGTCTGCGCGTCGGACTGCCACGGGGGCAGAGGAACCCGCGCGGGGCGCAGCGCGAAGCGGGCGTAGAGCGCGTCGTTGGCCCCGAGGATGGCGTCGGGCGGCGGCACACGCTCACCGCGCGGCAGCACGCGGATCATCGTGCCGAAGGGGTACGTCGGCAGCGCGCGCGGAATGCCCGCGGAGAACACGTCGGTGAGCAGCACCGGACGCCCGAGCGAGAGCGCCGTCTCGGCCACCGCCACGGTCGACACCGAGCTTCCTTCGGGGAAAGGGAGACGTCGTCCGAGGGCACGCTCCACGCGGCGACGGTAGTGTCCCAACGAGAGGAGCTGGGGGTTGATGAACAGCACGTCGCGACGCTCGCCGAGCGCGCGCTGCACGTAGGGAATGCCCAGCGTGCGGTGGTCGCCCGTGCCCAGCAGCACGGCGTTCGGCGGGGCCGAGTGCAACGTGTCGCGGAGGTAGACCTCCACCGTGTCGCGATGGTCGTCGCGCACCTCGGGGAGCGCGAGCGCGAAGCCCACGAGGGCCACCGTTCCGACCAGCACACCCTGCACGCGGAGCCCGAGGGGTGCGCGGTCGGCGAGGTGGTCGAAGCCCCGCGCGGCCATCACCGACAACAGCGCTTCGGGCAGGAGGTGGAAGCGCTCGACCACCGTCGCGCCGATGCCCGTCATCTCGATGTTGAAGCGGGCCATGAAGATCGGTCCCGCGAGCGCGAGCGTGGCGCCATAGAGCGCGCGGGCCCGTGTGTGGGCGCCGTTGTTCTCCTCGTCGGGCAGCGCGAAGAAGCCCACGAGACCGAGCACCACCGGGGCCACGCGCAGGTCGACGCTCGCGCGCTTCACGAGGAACCACACCGCGGCGAGTCCGTCGGGCGGGCGTCCGTTGGCCGCGAGGCTCAGCGTGCCGAAGTCCTTTCGCAGCACGTGCCACACGAGGCCGTGGAGGGTGCCCGTCTCTCCCCACACGAGCCGATCGCCCGCATGGCGCGCGACGAACATCAGAGAGAGGTACGTGAGCAGTCCGGGCAGCAGCGCAGCCACGCCTGCGAGCGCGGACTTCACGCGGTGCTCCGACTCGCGGAGGCCCGTGTACACACCCCACAACCCGAGCGGCGCGAGCAGCGACGACGAGAGGTGGTTCGCGAGCGCCGCGCCCGCGGCGAGACCGAGGAGTGCCACACGACGCGTTCCCTTCACGGGCGCACCGGGCGCTGCGAGGGCCGCGATGGTGAGCGCGAGCGCCACGTTGAGCGAGAACACCTCCGCGTGCGTCGCGAGCCTCCACGGCAGCGACGCGAAGGACCACGCGGCCCACGCGAAGAGCGCCCCCATGCGCGAGGCGCCCCACGCGCGCGCCGCGAAGAGAAGCGCCGCGCCCGAGAGCCCGCCGTGCAGCGCCGTCGCGAGGGCCGCGCCGTGGGCGGGCGAGGCCGCGGGCATCCACGACCACGCGCGGAGCCACAGGGTGTACAGCGGATAGCCCGAGGGGTGCGCCACACCGCCCTCGGCGAAGAGCGTCGCGAACTCGCCGTTGTCGCCGCCGAGCACGGCCCGCGCGCTGGTCGCGAGGTACACCGCCGTCGAGGTGAGGGCGGCGACGGGAAGCGTCCAGCGCGGGGCGTCGCGGTTCATGGCTGCGTGCGCGCGAGGCAGCGGGCGTACACGTCGGCGCGCTTCAGCCCGAGGGCGCGGGCCACCTCGCGGGCGGCGTCGCTGGGCTTCATGCCCGAGGCGAGGGCCGTGTCGAGCGCGCGGTCGACCTCGTCGCGGGCCTCGTCGTCGCTCGCGGGCGCCTCGGGGGCCGCACCTTCGAGCACCACGGTGACCTCGCCGCGCAGTCCCTCTCGCACGCGCGCCGCGAGGGCCGGCAGCGCATCACGGAGGCACTCCTCGTGGAGCTTCGTGAGCTCGCGGGTGACGGCCGCGCGCCGCGTCGGAGGACACAGCGCGGCGAGCTCGTCGAGCGTGTCGGCGGTGCGCTCGGGGCTCTCGAAGAACACCGTGGGGAGCGGGTCGCGCGCCATCGCCGCGAGGGCCGCGCGTCGGTCGTGTCCATCGCGGGCGAGAAAGCCCACGAAGCGAAAGCCTCCGCCGCCGAAGCCCGAGAGCACCAGCGCGACGAGCACCGCGCTCGCACCGGGCACCGCTTCGACCGTCAATCCCGCCTCGTGCACGGCCCGCACGAGCAGCGCGCCGGGATCGCTCACGAGGGGCGTTCCCGCGTCGGAGACGAGGGCGTAGCGGCGTCCCTGGCGCATCGACTCGACGATCTGCGCGGCGCGCTCGCGCACGACGTGGTCGTCGAGGCGCGTGACGGGCTGCGAGACCTCGTGGGCGCGGAGCAGCGCGCGCGTGTGGCGGGTGTCTTCGGCGAGCACCTCGTCGCACGCGCGGAGCACGCGCAGCGCGCGCAGGGTGATGTCTTCGAGGTTGCCGATGGGCGTGGCGACCACGGAGAGGGCGGGCAGCGGTCGCGCCCCGTCACCCAAGGTCGATGGCCTCGCCGAGCTCGTGTTCGAGGTAGACCTTGAGCTTGTCTTGCAGGCGCTTTTCGAGCTGGCGCACGCGCTCGCGCGAGATGCCGTAGCGGTCGCCGATCTCCTGGAGCGTCACGGGCTCGTCGGCCATGAGGCGCTCGCGAAAGATGGTGACGTCCTTGCCCGTGAGGGTCTTCTCGAAGGCCACGAGGCGCTCACGCACCATGTCGTCGATCTCGGCGCCCGCGAGGGTCTCGTCGGCGCCCGCGCCGCCCGAGGGGAGCATCTCGACCCGCGAGAGCGCGCGGCCCTCGCTGTCGCCCACGGGCGCGTCGAGGGAGACGTCGTTGCCCGAGAGGCGGCGGTCCATCTCGACGACTTCGTTTTCGGGCACGTCGAGGCGTCGCGCGAGCTCGTTCGACGTGGGGTCGATGCCCATCGCCGTGAGCCGCTGCTTCTCTTTGTTGAGATTGAAGAAGAGCTTGCGCTGCGCCTGCGTGGTGCCGAGCTTCACCAGCCGCCAGTTGTTGAGAATGAACCGGAGGATGTACGCGCGGATCCACCACGCCGCGTACGACGACAGCTTCACGCCGCGGTACGGGTCGTAGCGCTTCACCGCCTGCATGAGCCCGATGTTGCCCTCCTGGATGAGGTCCATGAGGTTCTTGTAGGCGCGGCGGTACTCGTACGCGATCTTCACCACGAGGCGGAGGTTCGCGGTCACCATGCGCGCGGCGGCCTTCACGTCGCCGGTCTGCGCGTAGCGGGTGGAGACCTCCTTCTCCTCCTCGGGGGTCATCAGCGTGTGGCGCTGCACCTCGGAGAGGTAGGCGGTGAAGGGGTCGTAGCGGTTGAGCTCACGGCCTCCGCCTGCGCTGCGCGACGGCGGTGCGACCACATCGACGGGATCTTCGTCGGGCAGGTCCGACGCGAGCTCGCCGACGACCGCTTCGTCATCGTCCGAAGGTTCGGGGCCGTCTTCGTCGCGCGTCGCCTCGGCGGGCTCGTCGTTCGCGGTGTTGGGGGCGCGTGACGCGTCGTCGGCCGAGGCCTTCGCGGTCTTCGCGCTGCGGGGTGCTTTGGGGGCGGTGGAGGCCTTGCGCGGCAACGTCGTCCTCGCTGGTGCGGTGGAGCGGTGGGCCGCGTTGTACGCCAGAACCCGCTCCCGGGAACAGTCGTCGTGTGAACCGGGACGCAGGGAACCGTCGCCCGTCGGAGAGTGTTCCCTCCGTCGCGCGCTGTGATCAGAACGTGAGCCCGAGCCGCGCGGTCGCGAGCGCCTGCGTGGGCATCGCGCGCCCGGCCGCGTCGTCGAACGCGTGGCCCGGGAGCATCACCGCGCCCTGCACACCGCCCGTGAGCGCCACGTTGCCCGGCAGCGGAAAGCGCGCGTTCACCCCGAGGTCGAACTCCACGCCGAGGTCTCTGCGCGACGGGTCTCCGCCGCGGTAGTTGCGCGCCGCGCCCTGGAGCTGCACCGCCACCGGGTCGACCACATCGGTCGTCGCCACACCGATCACCGCACCCGCGCGGAGGTCTACATCGCGCCCGAGGTTCACCCGCGCCGTGGGGTTCACATACGCCGCGCCCGCCACCCCGCCCTGCGTCGGGAGCAGCGCCGCGCCATTGGCCGCGCGGGCCGCGAGCGACGGGTCCGACGCGATCGACGCGCTCCGCGCGCTCTGCCACGCGAGCACCTCGGGGAACATCAACAGCCCCACGCGGTGCGACGGATTGAACACGAACTGCCGCTGCACGTCGTCGAGCGGATTGCGATCCCCCGACGCCCATCCCGCCTCGATGGCGAGCCGGTAGCGCCCGTCGCGCTCGATGCCGAACTCCGCCGCGCCGCCGAACTGCACGATGCGCTGCGTGGCCGCGGTGAGCGAGCGCGCTGCGTCCGTCGAGCCGAGCACCATGGCCGCTTCGAAGCCCGCGAAGACCGTGCCCTCGTGGTCGGGCGCGGGCCAGTGCCAGCGCGCGTGGAGGTCGGCCACGAAGGCCGTGAGCGAGGTGCCGTTCGCAAAGGACACATCGCGGTACGTGGCCGTCACGCCCACGCGGCGGCGGTCGCACTGCGCGGCGCATCCGTGCGGTTGATAGAACACCGAGGCCACGCCCTGGAGCGCGATGTCTCCGTCGGTGAGCTTCACCAGTCGGTCGCGGTACACGAGGTCGCCGGCGACGGCCACGACCCAATCGCTGTTGGCGCCGCCGGGACGCGTCGCGAGGGCCACGCGCTCGACGAGGTCTCCCTGGCGGTAGTCGTTGAAGAGGGGCGTCTGGTCGCCGTCGTTCGCGAGGATGCCGAGGCCGAGGTGGTAGGCCTGCTGGCCCACGCGCAGGAGCCCGATGGGCGAGCGCCACTCGACGAAGAGCTGACGGAGGTCGAAGAGGCCGTAGGGCAGGAGCGACGTGCGGGGCTCGCGGGCGAGTTCGACGGACTGCGCGGGCGCATCGGGCACCACCGCGCGGGCGAGGTCGAAGGCCGCCACGACGCGGAAGTGCTCGCCGAGGGAGAGCTCGGGGCGCAGGCGCGTCCAGTGCTCGACGAACTGGTTCTGACCGAGGTTCGCGGCCTGGTCGGTGCGGCCCGGCGTGGTCTCCAGCGGGAGCGTCGTGAGCGCCGTGTATCGGAGCTGAAGCTCACCGGGAATCACCACGCGGAGCAGCGGTCCCGCGGTGTCGTCGGCAGGGGGCGTGGCGGGGGGGCGATGCGGCGTTGCGGAGCCCTGCGCAGCGGGCGTCTGCGCGAGCGATGCGGCGGGCGCGAGGCACACCGCCGACGCGAGGAACACACGGGAGACGACGCGACGCATGGGCGCGCGACGGTACCTCCGCGGGCGTTCCCGACTCCACCCCGAAGCGTCGGGGTCAGCGCGTGAGGACCGTGCGCACGGCGGCGAAGAGCGTCGCGAGGGCGCCTCCCTGACCGCTCAGCGTGGGGCGCTCGCGGGCGCGGCGCTCGTACACGTCGTGGGCGCGCACGAGGTATCCGCGGAGCTCGGCGCGCAGGGCGTCGTAGCGTCCCTCGCGCTGGTGGAGCTTCACGCGCAGCGCGCACACCGCGCCGTCGAGGGCGTCGAGCTCGGGCCGATTGCGGAGCGTCTGGAACAGCGTCGCGAGGTGCGGATACTCCCCGCGCTGCGAGGCGCCCTGGAGGGCCGTCTGCACGTCGGCGCGCATGGCATCGAGGCGCGACTGCTGCTGCGCCAGCTCGACGCGGAGCTTCGTGAGCTCGGCCTCGCAGGCGTTGATCTCGGGGAGCATGGTGTCGAGGGGCTGGAGGTCCGGCGCGTCGAGGCCCAGGTCGCTCTGCCAGCGGGCGCGGTGCGCGAGGATCTGCTGCGCGGCGAGGAGCGCGCCGGGCATGAGGGCGACGGGGATGCGAAGGGGCTGCGGAGGCTGCGCGGCGTGGGGCGTGGCGCGCGCGTTGTCGTTGGCGCCCGCGGCGGGTGTATCCGGCGCGCGGAAGGTCTGCGGCCCGGACGGAGGCACGTGCACGGCTGGCTTCATGGGATCACCTCGCGGCGGTGGAGGGGGATGACGCGGGCGCGCGGGGATCGCCGGTGGGCGCTCGCACGGAGGCGTCGGGCTTTGTCCGCTCCATCGGTGCGGATCCGCCCTCGCAGGAGGTGAAAATGCTTGTGCGAAGTCTCCCCGTCGCAACGGGAGACACAGCGCCCGACGGTCAGACGACGGCGCGCATCCAGCCGTGCGGATCGGCCGCGTGGCCGTGCTGGATGTCGAGCAGGGCCTTGCGCAGCTTCGAGGCGACGGGGCCCGTCTCGCCGTGGTGGACGGCGAACTCACCATGGCGCGACTTCACGCGGCCGATGGGGGTGATCACCGCGGCGGTGCCGCACGCGAAGGCCTCGGTCATGCGGCCCGAGCGGATGTCGTGGTCCCAGTCTTCGACGGTGATCTTGCGCTCCTCGGCGCCCCAGCCGAAATCCTTCGCGAGCTGGAGGAGCGACTCGCGCGTGACGCCCGGGAGCAGCGTGCCCGTGAGCTCGGGGGTCACCACCACGGGCCGACCGTTCTCTTCGTAGGCGAACATGATGTTCATGCCGCCCATCTCTTCGATGTACTTGCGGTGCACCGCATCGATCCACACGACCTGGTCGCAGCCCTCGGCGCGCGCGTTGGCCTGCGCCAGAAGGCTCGCCGCGTAGTTGCCCGCGAACTTCGCCGCGCCGGTGCCGCCGGGGGCCGCGCGCACGTACTCCTCGGAGATCCACACGGTCACGGGCTTCACGCCCGAGGGAAAGTAGTTTCCCGACGGCGACGCGATGAGCACGAAGAGGTACTTGCGCGAGGGGCGCACGCCGAGCTGCGCGTCGGTGCCGATCATGAACGGTCGGAGGTACAGGCTCTCACCGGCCTTCGAGGGCACCCACGCGGCGTCTTGACGGATGAGCGCATCGGCGGCGGCCATGAAGAGCTCGACGGGGAGTTCGGCCATCGCGAGGCGCTTCGCCGAGGCGATGAAGCGCTCGGCGTTGCGCTCGGCGCGAAAGGTCTTGATGCCCCCATCGGGCTGCCGATAGGCCTTGAAGCCTTCGAAGATCGCCTGGCCGTAGTGCAGCACCGACGTGGCCGGGTCGAGCGACAGCGGACCGTACGGCTGGAGCACCGCCTGACCCCACCCGAGACCCTCTTCGTAGGGGATCACCACCATGTGCTCGGTGAACGTCTGACCGAAGCCGAGCGACTGCATCCGCGCGGTGCGTTCTGCATCGGAGAGGGGGTTCGGCGTGGGGCGCAGTTCGATGGTGGGGCTCATGGCGGGTGCGCTCATACCAGTTGATCGCGCGCGCCGCGAGTCCCTCTGTGGGCGCGTCTCCGGGGGCGCTCCGAAGCCCTGCTTCGCACGGGTGCGCAGCGCGCTGTTGACGCCGCGCCCGTGGCGGTGGTTTGTGTGCCCCGGGGCCGCTGCCCGACGGTCGGCCTCGCGCCCATTTTCGAGGAGCCCAACGCGGTCATGAACTTCCCCCGTCGCACGTCGCCGATCGCGCTGCTCGCCGCCGCCACGATGGCCTTCGGATGCAGCAGCGATCCAGCCTCTCCCACGCCCGACGCGTCGACCGCCGACGTGGCCCCGGCCGACGCGGCCGCCGACGTCGCGCAGGACGCGCCCGTCGACCGCCCCGCGCGCCCACCGCTGCCCATGTGCACCGCGGCCACGGACCTCTCGTCGATGCGCCCCGGCAGCGACGGCGCGATCCACGTCACGGCCACCAACGCCGACAGCGAGCTCGATCGCTTCGGTGACTACGCCGACGCGTGCTTCTCGGGCGGCGCCGTCGGGCAGCTCATGCTCTACAGCTACACCATGCGGGCCGCGGGCTCGCTGCGCGTGAGCACGGCCAACGCGGGCACCGCGAGCGCGACCTTCGACACCTTCGTCGCGGTGCTCGGCGCGTGCATCCCCACGGCGCACTCGCTCACCTGCAACGACAACACGACGGAGCCCGGCACCGCGGCGCTCCACGCGAGACACTCCACGGCCACGACGGGCACGCTCGCCGCCGGGCAGCGCGTGTACATCGTCGTCGGCGGCCGCGGAAACACCCCCGCCACCGCGCAGACCGGCGCGTTCGAACTCACCGTGCGCGAGAACGCGGCGGGCGCCGAGAACGGTCCCTGTCGGTACGCGGGCGACGCGTGCGAGGCCGGCCTCCAGTGCTCGGCGCTCGCGCCGGGGCCCGAGAGCGAGGGCGTGTGCAAGCGCCCCGTGGCTGTGGGCTCGATGTGCGTCGCGGGTGATCTCTGCATCCGCGGCTCGACCTGCATCGCGAGCGCGGCCGACAACACCCGCGGCACCTGCGTGGGTGACGGCGCGAACGGCGGCGTGTGCCTCGTGGGCCGTACGCCCTGCAACACGGGCTTCTCGTGCACGGTGGCGATCCCTGCGCCCGACGCGACGGGCCTCTGCCGCCCGACGCTCATGGCCAACGCCGAGTGCGACGTCGCGCAGGTGAACGGCGTCTGCGGCGCGGGCACGTCGTGTCGTCCGGCGCCCACGTCGTCGAACCCGGCGCGCGCGCTCTGCTTCGCGCAGGGCACGGCGGGCGGGCTCTGCCGCACGGGATCTTCGCGCTGCGACACGGGGCTCACGTGCTCGTCGGCCGCGACGCCCACGTGTCGCGCCGAGGTGGCGCTCGGGGCCGAGTGTGACCTCACGGGCAACGCGAACTACTGCGCCACGGGGTCGAGCTGCGCGCCCGACGCCATGTTCGCCGGCGGCCGCTGCGTCGCCGACGGAACCGCCGCGGGCTCCACCTGCCGCACGACGGGACCGATGTGCGACGCGGGGCTCAACTGCCAGGCCTTCAACGGTCGCAACGTGTGTCAGGGCACGGCGGGCGACATGGCCGCGTGCGACTGGCGCTACGGCAGCGTGACGTGCCCCACCGGCGCCACCTGCCTGCCCGGCGGACTCACCGCGGGCGTGTGCGCGGCGCCCTTCCCCGAGACCGAGCCCAACAACACTCCGGCCACCGCGCAGGGGCCCTTCCTCCAGAGCTCGATCGTGCGCGGGGCCATCACGGCAGGCGACGTCGACTGCATGCGCGTGCGCGTGCCCATGAACGCCTCGCTCTTCGTCGAGACCAACGACAACGCGGGCGGATGCCCCGGCAGCGGCGCCGACACCGTGGTGACCGTGTACAACCCCGCGGGCACGCGCATCGCCGAGAACGACGACATCTCCTCGTCGGTGCTCTGCTCGCGCATCAACGGGCTCCAGTCGGGCGCGCTCAACCGCCTCGCCGCGGGCGACTACGCCGTGTGTGTGCGCTCGTACAGCGCCACCGCGGCCATCGCGAGCTACTACCTCCAGATCGCCGTCGTCGCCTCGCCCTGACCGCCACGGCGCCGCCCGCGCGCCTCCCCGTTCAACATCATTCCCCGCGCGTCGGTTGCCTGCCGCGACCGACGCCGTTGCGACCGCGCCCGTGCGACAGGCCATGGTGCACACGCGCCGAGGTGCGGTATCTCCGCTCGCCGCACGCGCGGCCGCGCACTCCCCATCCATCGCACGGAGACCTCACCGATGAAGCTCTATTTCATGCCCGGCGCCTGTTCGCTCTCGCCCCACATCGCGCTCCGCGAGGCGGGCCTCGAGTTCGAGATCGACCGCGTCGTCGGCGCCACGAAGGTGACCCGCAGCGGCGAGAACTTTCTCGACGTGAACCCCAAGGGCCAGGTGCCCACGCTGCGCCTCGACGACGGCACGGTGCTCACCGAGGGACCCGCGATCGTGCAGTACATCGCCGACCTCGCGCCCGCGTCGGGCCTCGCCCCCGCGAACGGAACCATCGAGCGCTACAAGCTCCAGAGCTGGCTCGGGTACATCAACTCGGAGTTCCACAAGCTGTTCACGCCGCTCTTCAGCCCGAAGGCGAGCGACGAGGTGAAGGCCTGGGCCCGCGAGCAGATCACCCAGCGCCTCACGTACCTCAACGGCGAGCTCTCGAACCGCGAGTGGCTCACCGGCGACCGCTTCACCGTCGCCGACGGCTACCTCTTCACCGTGCTCGGATGGACGCGCCCCGTGAACATCGACCTCACGCCGTACCCCGCGCTCCAGGCCTTCTCGGGCCGCGTGTTCAAGCGCCCCGCGGTGCAGGCGGCGATGAAGGCCGAAGGCCTGCTGAAGTAGCGCACAGCGCGTGCGCGCGGGAGCGTGTGATACCTCTCGCGTGTGAGCGCCCATCTCGTTCCGCCCGCCTCGCTTGACGAGCACCTCGTCTACGCGATCACGCCCCGCCCGAAGCGCAGCTTCAACACCGTGCTCGACGCGCACGACCTCCTGCCGCCGGGCAGGGCCTACCGCGCCACCGTGCGCACCCGCGTGGTCACCGCCGAGGGCGCGCGCCGCGTCGAGCTCGAACTCTCGCAGGAGCACCGCCACGGACTCATCGACGAGCGCCTCGTGTGCGACGCGCAGCCGAGCCTCCGCGCGCGCCTCTTCGAGCGCACCCTCACCGACGCCGCAGGCCGCGAAGCGCGCCGCGAGCGCGTGGATTTCTCCCTCCCCGCGCTCCCGTTGCCCGCCGATGCGTTCCCCGAGGTGAGCCTGCCGTTTCTGCTGCGGTTTCAGCCCTTCGACCGCGAGCGCCGCTCGGTGCACGCCTGGATCTGCGACCGCATGGTGGCGCGGGTCTACGTCGAGGTGACGGGCACGCGCACGGTTACCGTGCCCGCAGGGCGCTTCGAGGTCACCGAGGTGGCGATGTATCCCGACCTCAACGACTGGGTGAAGCTGCCCAGAATGGTCTCCGAACTCTCGCGGCCCCTGCTCCCGCGGTACCACATGGCCTACGAGACCCGCGCGCCCCATCGGCTCGTGCGCTTCGAAGGGCCCCACGGTCCGCCCGGTGCGCCCGAGGTGATTCTCGAACTGTCGCAGGGCTGAACGCGCCCGCCCTCACACACCGTGGCCCCGCGGAACGCGCACCACGAAGCGCGCGCCGCCGAGGGGCGAGTCGTCGATGCGCACGGAGCCTCCGAGTCGCCGCACGAGCTCGTCGCAGATCGAGAGCCCGAGGCCCGTGCCCTCGGTGGTGCCCTTCGTGGTGAAGAACGGTTCGAAGATCTGCTCGCGGAGCTCCCTCGGAACGCCGGGGCCCGCGTCGTCGACGATCAGCTCCAGCGAGCGCGCGCCGTGGGGCTCGGTGACCTCGGCGAGGGAGATCTCCAGGCGTCCGCCGCGGGGCTGCGCCTGGAGCGCATTCACGCAGAGATTCAAGAGCACCTGTTCGAACTCCTCGCGGCTGCCGCGCACGCTCAGGCTGTCGGGCGCGTGGAGCGAGGTGGCGACGCCGACGCGCTCGGCTTCGAGCTCGACGAACCGCAGCGTGTCGCGCGCCAGCATGGCGAGGTCGACCGCATCGTCGGTGCCGCGGGCCTTGCGCGCCTGCGAGAGGAGCTGCTCGATCACCCGCGAGATCTGCTCGGCGCCGTTGATGATCTCTTGAAAGTGCCGCGCGTCTCGCTCGCTGCGCGGGCCCTGCTGCACGGCGTAGCGGGCGCGGCCGAGAATGACGTTGAGCGGCGAGCCCACCTGGTGCGCCACGTTGGCGGCCATCTGTCCGACGAGGGCGAGGCGCTGCGCGTGACGGAGCCTGCGTTCGAGGGTGCGCGACGCTTCGTTCTGCGCGTCGAGCTCGGCGCGCGCGCTGCGGAGCGACACGACCATGTGGTTGAACGCGCGGGCGAGGCGGCCGACCTCGTCGGTCTCGCTCTCGGGCACGGTCTCGTCGAGGGAGCCCGCGCTCACGCGCTCCACCGCGGTGACGAGCGAGGCCACGGGGCGCAGCACCGAGCCGCGGAGCACGAACCATGAGCCCGCGGCCACGGTGAGCGCGAGCGCGAGCCCGAGGAGCACCGTGCTCAGCGTGGTGCTCTCGATGTTCGCGTCGATGTACGAGAGGTCGCGGAGCAACACGGCCGTGCCGCGGTGCGTGTCCTGCGGATGGTCGCCGAGCGGAAACGCATACGCATACACGTGCAGCGCATCGAGCGTGCGGAGCACCCCCACGGGTCTGCGCGTGCGGAACGACTGCGCCGCGAGGTCGGTGAAGTACGGCCGCAGGTCGGCCACGGACTCCGACGACTCGATGGGGTTGTTGCGCGCGTCGAACACGAGCACGCCGAGCACGCGGTCGGCGCGCGAGAGGTCCTGCACCACTTCGTTGAGGTCGCGGAGGTCGCGGTCGCGGAGGCACGCGTCGAGGGCGACTTCGAGCACGGTGCCGTGGTCGCGCACCTCTTTCTGGGCCTCGTCGAGCATCTCGGCGCGACGGAGCTGCGCGCGAAAATAGCCGTACACGCTCACGCAGCCCGTGATGATCCCGAGCAGCAGGATCACCACGCGCACGGTCAGCGAACGCTGCGGAACGGAGGACGGCGCGGGCGGCGGTGTGGTCGGTCGGGGCATCGCGCGCGCATCCTAGTGACCCCGTGCGCGCGTGACGAGCGCCCGTTGCGGGGTGCGACGTGGCTGCACCCCATGGGACACGGACGCGCCCGGTGTCTCCCCGGTGGTCGGTACAGAAACCCCATGAAATCAGGGCGTCGCTGCGGGTGGCACGCCTCGTGGTGAGGAGCGCGCACCGACCCCGAGGAGGTGTTTCCAATGACGAAGCCGATGCGTGCGATGTCGATGATGGCGGTGCTGTGGCTCATGGCCTGCGGAGGGTCTTCGCAGCGTCCGCCGGTACAGACTGCTTCGAACGCCTGCGCGGGCGACGCCTCGTGCGCGGGCGGCGTGTGCGTGGCGGGCGTGTGCCGCCAGTGCCGCGACGATGGCGCGTGCGGTGGCGGGCGCTGCATCGACGGACGCTGCGTCGCGCCGCAGGTGGCGCGCACCGAGACGAACCCGACGGTCACCGTGCAGCCCGACGGCGGCGCGTGCTTCGAGCGCGTGTACTTCGATTTCGACGACGCGCAGCTCACCGAGCGCGCCCGCACGGCGCTGCAACGCACGGCCGAGTGCCTGCGCCGCGAAGCGGGCGGGCGCGTGGTGCTCATGGGCCACGCCGACCCGCGCGGATCCGTGGAGTACAACCTCGCGCTGGGCCATCGACGGGCGCAGTCGGTGATGAACTACCTCGTGGCGCTGGGCGTCCCCGACGCGCGCCTCGCGGCGAGCTCCGTGGGCAGCGAGTACGCCGAGGGCAACGACGAGGAGACGTGGGCCCGCGACCGTCGCGTGGAGTTCTCCGACCGTCAGGGCGCCCACGCGCGCAACCGCTGACCCCCCCCAATCACCCCAGACCGAGACGCCCACGCAGAAACGCCGGACGCCGATGGGGGCGACGTCCGGCGCGCTGCGTGGGCTCGAACCGTTCAGTCGAGTTCGTTGGTGATCTGGATGATCGTGCCCTGGGTCTCACCGGAGTTGAGAATCCCGATGCGCTGAAAGGTCGAGTAGTTGGGGTCGCCGTCGAGGTTGCCCGTCGCGCGCGCCGTGTATCCGAGGTTCGAACCGGGCGAGCTGTACTGGTAATAGTGCCCGGAATCGAGGGAGAAGCCGATGCTCGTCCACGTGGTGTTGCCACTCCAGAGGGCCACGTTGGCGGCGTACTTGTTGGCCGACGGCGACACGGTGGGGAGCGCGCCCGCGTTCACGTAGCTCACGCCGCCACGTTCGAGGTTGGCCTGAAAGTACGTGAGCTGTCCCTGGTAGACCTTGGCGATGTTGCCCTGCGCTTCCGAGGTCTTCGCACGCTTCACGTAGCGGGTGAACGCGGGAATGGCCACCGCCGCGAGGATGCCCAGGATGACCACCACGATCATCAGTTCGACCAGCGTAAAGCCCTTGTGAGACATCGTGCGCATTGTGTGATTTCCTGGTGGGGGTGATGGATTGGTGCGCCGTGTTGCGGCGCCGTTGGGACAGATAGCACCGTGCGTGCCACTTGCGCTGTGCACGCCATTCCCAGGAGAATCTCAAGAATCCCAGAGGTGCCACGGCCCCTCTTTCGGGTTCCGGTGACCAATCGCGGCATCGCGGTGCCGTGAATTGTCAGGTGGACATTGCGAGTCAGGGGTGCGCGAAACCGGCCTCGATGCACGGAATTGCCTTTCTGGAAGGCGCATCGCGCGGTGTCGGCGATCGTTGAGAATCCATCGATGCGCTCGGGTGGCGGAGCCGACGTCGCCTGGGAGGCAGTGGAGACACGGTGGTGGTGCGTGAGACCTTGTGGCGCTCGCGGCCGCCTCGAACGCCAAGAAAATCGCGGGCCTTCTCGTCGGTACGTCGCGTGGTACGCGCGCGGCGATGCGAACCGGGAGCGAGCATGGGGCGTGAGTTGCCCACGGGTACGTCGGGATGGCGACGGCGCGCGGTCGCGGTCGCTGCCAGTGCGCTGGCGCTGTTCGCGATTGCGGGCCTGATCGAGCGCGCCCGTGAAGAAGACGCGCGCATCGCAGTCGTGCGGGCCTGGCTGCCGCTGCGGCAATGCCTCCTGCGGGTCGCCGACGGTACGCTGCGCTGCGATGGGATGGGCGAGCTGCACGGCGAGTGGGCGCGCCATGCGTGCGTGGGGTGTGCGGTTGCGGCGAGCGCGCTGCGCGTGGCGCTGGAGAACCCCGAGATGCGTCCACGTCCGCCGCGCAGCGCCCTGGCGGCGTTGGCCCGGGTTCACGCGGCCTTCGTCGCCGACACGCTGCCCCCACGCGACGATGTGGAGACGCTGCTTCAGGTGGGCTCGGAGCCCGCTCCGTGAAGGCGCGACCGCGTGGTCTGTGCATCCCCCAGGGCGGCTGCATCAAATTGCTTGAGTTTTCGCGAGCTTTTCGTACTGCGA
>CAMFHP010000114.1 GCA_945952225.1 uncultured Myxococcaceae bacterium | reverse complement strand
GGGCGGCAGCGCGGGCATCGGGGTGTACAACGGCACCGCGGGCACCGATGCGGTCGTGCGCGGCGGATACTCGCCCTACGGCGGCGGCGGCGGCGGTGGTGGATCCATCGGCGCGGCGGCGGCCACGGACCTCGCCGTTTCGACGACCTTCCAGCCCGGCTCGGGCGGCGGTGGCGGCGGCGGCGACGAGGGAACGGGCGGCGGCGGTGGCGGCGGTGCGCTGCGTGTGGCCTCGCACACGACGATCACCGTGGCGGCGACGGGGCGCATCCTCGCCGACGGCGGATCGGGCCAGCGCGCGGCGTGTGTGGGCGGCGGCGGCGGCGGCGGATCGGGCGGCGTGGTGTTCGTCTACGCGCCCTCCGTCGACATCGCGAGCGGCGCCACGGTGAGCGCCATCGGCGGCACCGGCGGAACCGGCGCCACGATCTACTCGAACACCCCCGGCGGCGCGGGCGGACTCGGCCGCATCCGCATCTCCGCGGGCGCCACGTGCCGGCTCAACGGCGCGTTCAACCCGCCCCTCGTCTCGGGCTGCACCGCGACGCCGGGCGCGGGCACCACGGGCCGCGCCTACGTGGCCTCGTTCCCCAACTGACCTCTCGCTCCCACCCTCAACGCGCGGTGCGCATCGCGGCGAGTCCCTCGTCGACGGCGCGCACCGGCGCGTAGCCCAGCTCGTCGCGCGCGCGCCGCGTGTCGACGGTCACCGTGCGCGACATCATCGCCACCGCGAAGGCCGTCATCGGTGGCGCCTTCACGGCCCCCACGAGCCGCCACGCGCCCTCGACCATCGACGCTACAGGACGCGCGATCCACCCCGGCGTCGACCGATCGGCGAGCGCCACGCCCTGCGTCGCCGCGAGCTCGGTGAGAAAGCCACGGATCGTGCGCTCTCCCTCGTCGGCGACGAAGTATGCGCGGCCTCCGTGACCGCGGGTGAGCGCCAGCGAGACGGCGTGCGCGAGGTTCTCGACGTGCGTGGTCGACGTGCGCGCGCGCCCTCCATCGAGCCACGACCAGGCCCCCTCGCGGGCCATGCGCAACACCTCCGGGAGCACGCTCGTGTCGCGCGGTCCCCACACGAGGCGCGGTCGCAGCGAGAGCGCTTCGAAGGTCTCCGTCGATGCCGCGAGCACGAGCCGCTCGGCCTCGGCCTTCGTCTCGCTGTAGAGGTAGCGCTGCCGCGCGGGGTAGGGGTGCGACTCGTCGATGGAGACGAGGTCGTGGCCGTCGAACACCGCCGCCTCGGTGCCGAGGTGCACGAAGCGCTTCACGCCCGCGGCGCGCGCCACGGAGAGCATCCGCGCGGTGCCCTCGACGTTGCCGCGCCAGAACATCGCGCGCGTGCCCCAGGGCTCGACGAAGGCCGCGCAGTGCACCACCGCGTCGCAGCCGCGAAGGTCGTCGGCGGTGACCGTGTCGAGGTCGCAGCGCACGGGAGTGGCGCCGTACGACGAGACCTTCGCGGCGCTCGCGTCACTGCGGGCCATGGCGAGCACGGTGTGATCCTTCGCGAGGCGCTCGATGACGTGGCCGCCGACGAAGCCCGAGCCGCCGGTGATGAAGACGCGCATGGTTCGATTCGCTCCCCTCAGGAGTGGGTGACGGCGCCGACGGTACGCACCCGCACACCATGAATCCAATCGATGATCGCCATGCGAACCATGGTCTCCATCGATGACACACCGACCGTCTCGCGCGATGCTCCGCGGCCACCGTGAGCCCCCTCGACGGAACGGACCTCGCCCAGCTCGCCGCCCTCGACGCGCTCCTCACCGAGCGCCACGTCACCCGCGCCGCGCGGCGGCTGGGCATCACGCAGTCGTCGATGAGCCACCAGCTCGCGCGGCTCCGCGAGCGCTTCGGCGACCCGCTGCTCGTGCGCGTCGGACGCGAGATGGCCCCCACGCCCCGCGCGCAATCGATGGCCGAGCCCCTGCGCGCCGCGCTCGCCGCGCTCCAGCGTGTGGTGATCGCCGCCGAGCCCTTCGAGCCCGCGCGCGCCTCGCGAGCCTTCACCCTCGCGTGTCCCGACCTGCTCGCGCCCGCGCTCCCCGAGCTCCTCGCGACGCTCCAGCGCGAGGCGCCCTCGGTGGTGCTCCACGTGGTGTCACCGGGGCCCGACATGGCCGCGCTCCTCGCGTCGGGCCGCTGCGACGTGGCCCTCGCGCCCGCGCCCTCCGACGCGCCGGGGCTCGTGATGCGCCCGCTCGGCGCGATCCACTGGTGTGTGCTCGTGCGGCGCGGCCATCCCCTCGCGACGGGGCGCATGACCGCCGCGACGTGGGCCGCGCATCCCCACGTGCAGGTGCGCCAGAACACGGGAACGCCGAGCCTCGTGGGCGCGATGGCCGAGCGCGCGGGCGTGCGTCGCACGGTGGCGCTCACGGTGCCGAGCTTCCTCGCGGTGCCCTGGGTGATCGCGCGCACCGACATGGTGTTCACCGCGCCGAAGGAGCTCGTCGACGAGGTGGCCTCGGCCCTCGACCTCGCCGTGTTGCGCCCGCCCGTCGAGCTCGCGCCCGTCGCGACGGCGGCCCTGTGGCACGAGCGCATGCAGGCCGACGCGGGGCACCGATGGTTCCGCGAGCGCGTGGTGACGGCGATGGCCGCGAGGCTGCGCGCGCGCCGCGGGCGACGGTGACGTTGACAGCGCGGGCGCGGCTGTGAAGCACTCCGCGCGATGAGCGAGCACCCCGAGCGACTCGACGCGCTGATCGCCGAGCTCCGCGCCTTCATGGCCGCGCGCGAGTGGAGCGCCTTCCACGACCCGAAGAACCTCTCGATGCTGCTCGCCTCCGAGGCGGGCGAGCTCGTGTCGCTGCTGCGATGGGTGCCCAACGAGCGCAGCGACGCCTTCGTGCGAGACCCCGCGCAGCGCGAGAAGGTCGCCCACGAGGTCGCCGACGCGGCCATCGCGGTGCTGCTGCTCTGCGACCGCGCGGGCTTCGACCTCGTCGACATCGTGCGCGCCAAGATGGAGCGCAACGCGCGCAACTACCCCGTCGAGCTCTCGCGCGGACGCGCCGAACGCCCGCCGCGCCCTACGGAAGAACCGTGACCTCGCTCACGAGCGCCGTCGTCTCGATCACCGCCACGCAGCGCCGACGCTTCTTCTGGGCCGCGTGGTGGACGCACGCGCCGCAGCAGAGCCCCTTCCGTCGGCCCGACGCTTCGAACGGCGGCGCGGCCACGTACGAAGACGCCCTCGCCGATGCGCAGCGCGCCGCGGGTCGTCACCTCACGGCCATCGACCCCTGGTGGGCCCGCGCGTGGAAGTGCGTCCTCCGCGGAGAGGCCGTCCCTCCGCCGCCGCGCGAACGCCCGCCGCGTGCCACGTCTCCGACCGACGCGTCCACCGTGCGGCCCGCCTCGGCGTGGGCGGTGCTGGGTCTCGAACCGGGCGCGTCGCGCGACGCCGTGCTCCGCGCGTTCCGTCGACGCGCGTTGGAGACGCACCCCGACCGCGGTGGCGATCCCGACGACTTTCTCGCCGTGCGTCGCGCCTACGAGCGACTGCTCGAACGCACGCGGTGACAGAACCCGCCCGCGGCCTCTTGACAGAACGTCTGCCGACCTCTCTCGGCGCCGCCGCGACGGCCCCGCCGCGCCCGCGCGGAAGGCTGTTCAACCCCGTGTGTTTGTGTACGATCCCGCCGCGCCTGCGCGCCGCCCCTATTTTCCCCGAGGTCACCGCTTCCAATGGCATCCGCCACGCCCGCTGAGATCCTCCGTCAAGAACTCGAACAGCTCTTCGACCTCGACGAGATGCACCGCATCACGCGAGAGCTCTTGGGCCTCTCGCCCGACGACGTCGCCGCCGGGGCCGCGAAGGGTCCCTACGCCCGCGCCCTCGTCGACCGCGCGTGGCGCGACGAGATGCAGGAAGCCCTCGCCGACGCCGTCGCCCTCAAGGACCACGGCGCCGAGGCCCGCCTCCGCGGCGTGTACGAGGGCCGCGGCTCCGACGACGTGGCGCCGGGCACCACCATCGAGGGCTACCGGGTCACCAAGCGCGCGCACGACGAGGGCATCGGCACGGTCTACCAGGCCACCGGTCCCGAGAACAAACCCGCTGTCTTCAAGGTGCTCCGCGAGGGCCGCGTGCGCGACCGCCGCGCGCTCCACCGCTTCCTCCTGGCGCAGCGCGCGCTGAAGTCCGTCGACCACGCGGCCGTGCAGCGTGTGGCCGCCGCGGGCGTGCTCTCCGACGGGCGCGCGTGGCTCGCGTACGAGCCCATCGACGGCCAGCTCCTCTCGGCCCGCCTCGGCCGCGCGGGCGCGATGCACATCAACGAAGCGCGCAACGTGCTCCAGGCGCTCGCCGAGGGCCTCGACCGCGTGCACGCCGCGGGGCTCGCGCACGGTGACATTCGCACCGACCACGTGATGCTCGTGCGCCGCGACGGACAGCTCTCCGGCGTGCTCGTCGACTTCGCGATCGACCGCCTCCTCGGGGCCCGCGCGGGCGGCGACCCCGCGAACCTCAGCGTGCTGGTGAACACGGCCCGCGCCCTCGCACCGGAGCGCATCCGTTCGGGCGCCGCGGCCGACGCGCGCTCCGACGTGTACGCGCTCGGCGTGCTCACGTGGGAGATGCTCACGGCGCGCCCGGTCTTTCAGTCGGCCAACGGCTTCGACCTCGTGCTCGCGCACCTCCACGAGACGCCCGAGGCGCCGAGCAAGGCCGCGCCCCGCGGGTGGGTCTCGCGCGAGGTCGACGCGGTGGTGCTCAAGGCCCTCGCGAAGGATCCCGCGGAGCGCTACGCGACGGCGGGCGCGTTCTTCAACGCGATCCTCGACGCGGTGAAGGGGCGTCGCAGCGGAGACGTGACCCGCGAGGAGTTCGAGGCGCGCAAGAACGCGCTGCTCGACGCGCCGGGCGACGACGAGAAGGCCCTCACGCTCGAACAGTCGGGCACGCAGGGCATCGCGTGGAGCGACGTGGCCGAGGCCCTCGCGGCCGTGGCCGACCTGACCGACGACGCGGCGGCGAAGAAGGCCCTGCGCTTCCGTCAGGCGCGCGTGCTCGAAGCCGAGGTGAAGGACCTCGCCGCGGCCCGCAAGGTGTACGAGGCCCTCGCCGAGGGCGACGCGGGCGACGACGTGGCGAAGGCCCGCGTGCAGGAGATCCGCCGCACGCTCGCAACGCCCGAAGAGAAGGCCGAGATCCTCCTCGAAGAGATCGAGTCGGAGCAGCTCGCCGAGGAGCGTGCGAAGCGCTACGTGGCCCTCGCGAAGCTCTACGAGCGCGACCTCAAGGACTCGGAGAACGCCCTCGTGGCCCTCACGCAGGCCGTCATCGAGTCGCCTGGCGACGACGAGATCGCCGCCGAGGTCGAGCGCGTCGCGGGCGACGATCCCAAGGGCTGGTCCGAGCCGCTCCAGGTCATCTCCGAGGCCATCAAGGAGCGCGAAGGCGCCGAGAAGGTGCCGCTCTATCTCCGCGCGGGGCGGTGGTACGCCGAGAAGACCCAGCGGCCCGAGTTCGCGCTGGCCTGTTACAACCAGGTCATCGCGCTCGCACCGGGCAACGACGCGGCGCTCGAAGGGGCCGCGAACCTCTACCGCAAGCAGTCGCAGTGGCCCGAGCTCGTGGGCACGCTGATGAAGCGCGCCGACGCGCAGGGATCGACGCCGAAGGGCCGCGACGCGCGCGCCGAGGCCGCCGACATTCTCGACACGAAGCTCAACGACGGAACCCGCGCCCGCGAGTTCGCCGAGCGCGTGCTGGCCGAAGACGCCGCGCACCCGAAGGCCATCGAGGTCGTCGAGCGCGTGTACCTCCGCGCCGAAGACTGGAACGCCGTCATCGGGCTGCTCACCCGCAAGGCCGACGCGCTCACGGGCGAGGCCCGCGCCGAGGCGCTCTGCGAGATCGCCGAGACCTGGGAAGACCGCCTCTCGAACACCGAGAAGGCCGCGGAGTTCTTCGAACTCGCCCGCGAGGCCGCGCCCTCGTCGCTGCCTGCGCTCAAGGGCATGGAGCGCCTCTACGCCCGCACCGACGCGCACGAGAAGCTGCTGAAGACCCTCGAAGCGCAGGTGGCCCTCGTCGCCACGGCGCGCCAGAAGGTCGAGCTGCACAACCGCATCGGCGCGCTGCTCGAAGAGGAGTTCGTCGACCACGCGCGCGCCGCGGCCGCGTATGAAGAGGCCATCAAGCTCGACCCCGCGAACGACGCGGGCCTCCGCGGGCTCGGTCGGCTCTACCGCGTGCTCGGCCGCTGGGACGACCTCGCGACGCTGCTCGAACGGCACGCGATGCTCGTCGACGACGCGGCGAAGAAGACCGAGATCCTCCTGACGGCGGGTCGCGTGCTGCTCGATCCGATCGGCGCGGTCGACCGCGCGCAGAAGAACTTCGAACGCGCGCTGGAGGTCGACGCGGGCAACGCGACGGCGCTCGAAGCGCTCGCGCGCATCGCGGGGCTCAAGGGCGACACGCGCTCGGCCACCGAGGCGTACGACAAGCTCGCGCAGGCGGCGAAGACGCCCGCGGAGAAGCTCGAAGTGCTCCTCAAGCTCGCGAAGGTGCTCGAAGAGAAGGGCGACCGCGACGCGGCCATCGAGCGCTACAAGCAGTGCCTCGACGCCGACCCCGACTCGGTGGCGGCCACCACGCGACTCCGTGAGCTCTACGCGGCGCGCGGCGATGCGGCGGGCGCGATCGAGCTGCTCCAGCGCGAGATCGAGGCGGCCGAGGGGAGCAACCAGCGCGCGTCGCTGTGGGCCCAGGTCGCGCGCATCTACCGCGAGCGCGTGAAGGACTCGGAGAAGGCCCGCGAAGCGGCGGAGAAGGCCCAGCTCCTCGACCCCACGCAGGACGAGGCCGCGGCCATTCTCGGCGAGCTCGCGTTCGCGGAGGAGAAGTGGGCCGACGCGGTGAAGCTCCTCGCGAGCCGCGCCGCGCGGGCGAAGGAGCTCGGTCGCGCCGAGGGGCTCCCGCTGGCGCTGAAGTACGGTCAGGCGCTCGCGCGGTCGGGGGAGGGCGAGAAGGCGCTGGCGGCGTTCCGCACGGCGCGTGAGATCGCGCCCGAAGACCGTGAGGTGCTCCTCGCCGTGGGCCACGCGGCGTGGGAGGCCGAGGCCTGGAACGAAGCCGTCGACGTGTACACCGAGGTGCTGAAGTCCCACGCGAAGGACCTCGACCGCGAGGTGCGCGTGAACGCCCTCTACGAGCTCGCCGACGCGCAGAAGCGCGCGGGTCGCAACGGCGATGCGCTGAAGTCCGTCGCCGAGGCCCACGAGCTCGACCCGCAGAGCGTGAAGGTGCTCGACCTCGCGGCGGCGGTGTACGGCGACGAGGGACGCTGGGACGAAGTCGTGAAGCTCAAGCGCAAGCGCGTCGAGCTGGCCACGACGGAGCAGGCCCGCTTCGACGGCAACCTCGAACTCGGTGAGCTGCTCGCTTCGAAGCTCGGCGAGAAGGGCCGCGCCGCCCGCGCCTACGCCGCGGCGCTGGAGATCAAGCCCGACGACCGCAAGCTCCTCACGCGGCTCATGCAGCTCTACTCCGACGAGAAGGACTGGGGTCGCCTCGTCGAGGTGGTACTCCGCCTCGCGGACCTCGTGAGCGACCGCGCGCAGCTCGGCAAGTACTACCTCACCGCCGCGCAGCTCTGCGACGTGCACCTCGGACGCGTCGACGAGGCCATCGACTACTACGAGCTCTCGCTCGAACACGACCCGTCGCTCGACCGCGCCCGCGAGGGGCTCGCGAACCTCCGCGGCGCCAAGAACGACTGGCAGGGCCTCGAGAAGAGCTACCGCAAGGTGCTCGGCAAGCTGCCCGAGTCGACGCCGAAGGCCGCGCGCGCGAACCTCCACGCGCTCCTCGCGGGGCTCTACGAAGACAAGCGCAAGCTGAACCAGCCCGCCGAGGCCATCGCGGAGTACGAGAAGGCCGCGGAGATCGGCGGCGCCGAGGTCGACTACGACGAGAAGCTCGCCGAGCTCTACCTCACCGACACGAAGCGCTACTTCGACCGCGCCGTGGCCGCGCACCGCGCGCTGCTCACGAAGAACCCGCTCCGCGTCGAGTCGCTCCACGCGCTGCGGAAGATCTTCACCGAGGCCCGTCGGCCCGATGAGGCCTGGTGCATGTGCCAGGAGCTCGTGTCGGTGAAGGGCGCCGAGCCCGAGGAAGAGAACTTCTACAAGAAGTTCCGCACCGATCGCCCCGCGGCCGCGCAGGAGAAGCTCAACGACGAGCGCTGGACCCGCGAGCTCGCGCACCCGTGGCAGGACGGGCTCATCACCTCGCTCTTCGCGGTGATCACCCCGGCCATTCTCAAAGACCGCGCGCTCCCCGCGGCGGACTACGGCCTGAGCGCTTCGAACCGCATCGACCCCGCGACCGACGAAGGCCAGATGGCCCAGACGGTTCACTACGCGGCCGGTGTGCTCGGGCTCACGACCCCCGCGGTGCACGTGCTCCCCGAGCACGACTCGGGGCTCAACTTCGCGGCGACCTCGCCGCCCTCGCTCTTCCTCGGCGCCACGGCGCTCGCGGGCGGACCGTCGAAGGCGCTGGCCTTCCTCGCGGGCGTGCGGCTGTCGTACTTCCGCGCGGGCCACCAGGTGCGCCAGATCGTTCCCACGGGCACGGGCCTGCGCGCGTGGCTCCTCGCGGCGATCCGCGCGGTGCAGCCGTCGTTCCCCGTGGCCGCCGAGCTCGCGACGCCCGTCGCCGAGAACACCGCGGTGATCAAGCAGCTCGTGACGGGCAACCAGCTCGACCTGCTCACCTCGCTCGTGTCGAAAATCGTCGCCAGCGACGCCTCCCTCGACCTCAAGCGCTGGATGCTCGGCGTCGACCTCACCGCCGACCGCGTAGGCTTCCTCCTCGCGAACGACCTCCCCATGTCGCTCGCGGTGATCCGCGCGACCCCCGAGGATCAGTCCATCGTTCCGCAGGCCGACCGCATCCGCGAACTGCGCCTCTACGCCATGAGCGAGGAGTACTTCCGCCTGCGCCAGCGCCTCGGCATCGCCATGGTCGTCGGCGACAAGAAGTAGCCCGCACCACCCCCTCCGCCTCGCGCTGCGCGCACCGCGTCCGCAGCGTTCCCTCCGCATCCGCGCCTCCCCATCACCGCCGACGCGCCCTCGCAATCGATGCGTTGTGCGCGTTGCCCTTGCGCTTTCGTGCGCGTGGCTCGATGACACGCACTCCGCGACGAACTGTCGCGCCGTCGTCTCGCCAGGAGCCCGTTGCCACGATGATCACTCCGCGCCGCGCGCCGCTCGCGCTTCTCGCCCTGACCTCGCTCTCCCTCGGCTGCGGCGATGGAACGCCCGCCGCCCCTGCGCCCCCGCGCGACGCCGCCGTCGCCGACGCGGCCGCCGACGCGCCCCCGGCCCCGCCCACGGTGCCCGCGCTCGGCGCCGGGATGCACACGCCCGAGTCCGTGCGCATCACCGTGGTGGCCACCGCCGACGATGGGCTCGCGCAGCCTCGCGACCTCGCGTTCAACCCGCAGGCGCCCGAGCAGCTCTGGGTGATCAACCACGCCGACAGCTCGATGACCATCGTGCGGAACCCCGGCACGCCCGACCGCGAGGCCGTCACGCACAACGGCCCGGGGCACACGCACTTTCTCGCGCAGCCTGCGGCGCTGGCCTTCGGCGCGCCCGGCATGTTCGCCACCGCGCAGGAGACCGACCAGGTGACCGAGCGCGGCGCGCCGCCGGACTTCATGGGCCCCACGCTCTGGGATTCGAACTACGAGCTCTTCAACGCGGGCGACGACTCGCACCTCGACATGCTGCACAACAGCCCCAACGCGGTGGGCATCGCGTGGGAGTCCGAGAACGTCTACTGGGTGGTCGACGGCGCGCACCGCTGCCTCACGCGCTACGACTTCGCGCGGCCCCACGAGCGCGGCGGCACCGACCATCGTCAGGGCTTCGTGTACCGGTACGCCGACGGGATGCTCACGTACACCGAAGGCGTGTCGTCGCACGCGGAGTGGGACGCCGAGAACAGCCGTCTCTACGTCTCCGAGCCCGGCGCGAACCGCGTCGCGATGCTCAACCCCGTCGACGCGCAGATGGGCGCGCGCATCCTCCCGAACTACGACGGAACGCGGCAGAACATGATGTCCGGCGGCGTGCTCGAGACCTTCATCGACGGCGCGTCCAACGGGCTCCGCAAGCCCTCGGGCCTCGCGCTCGCGGGCGGTCGCTTCTACGTCACCGACAACGAGACGGGACGCATCACGGCCTTCGACCGCGAGGGCCGTCGCATCGACTGGCTCGACCTCGGCACGCAGGTGCAGCCCGGCGCGCTCCAGGGCATCGCCGTCGACGCGCGCGGATGGATCTACGTCGTCGACGCCGTGGGCAACCGCGTGCTCGAAATCGCGCCGCGCTGAGCGCCTCGCGCCGCCAAGTTTCTCTTCCTCACCACCACCACCCGCACCACCGACGCACGCCGCGAGGGCGACGCACCATGGCCGACGAACGCACCGCCGTACATCTCCTCTACGAGAACCCCGACTGGCTGCCTCCCGTCATCGCGGGGCTCGAAGCCGAGGGCTTCCGCGCTGTTCCGTGGGAGGTCTGGCGCGGCGTCGTCGACCCCGCCGAGGCGCCCCCCGCGGGCCTCTGGTGGAACCGCATGAGCCCCTCGGCCCACACCCGCGGTCACGGCGATGGCGTGGCCATGATGCGTGAGGTGCTCGCGTGGCTCGACGCGCACGGCGCCACGGTGATCAACGGCGCGCGCGCCTTCGGCTTCGAGGTGAGCAAGCTCCAGCAGGACCTCGTGCTCCGTCGCCACGGCATCCTCACGCCGCGCACCGTGCTGGCCGTCGGACGGGAGGCCCTCCTCGGCGCCGCGCGACGCTTCGAGGGACCGATCCTCGTGAAGCACAACCAGGGCGGCAAGGGCCTCGGCATCGCGCTCTTTCAAGACCACCGCGAGCTCGAAGCGCGCCTCGACACCGCGTGGGATCCCGACCCCAACGGACAGGTCGTGGTGCAGCAGTACATCCAGCCCGCGGAGCCCTTCATCACCCGCGTGGAGCTCCTGGGTGGACGCTTCCTCTTCGCGATGCGCAGCGCCACCACGGGCGGCTTCGAACTCTGCCCGAGCGACGTGTGCCAGGCCGAGAAGAAGCAGCCCGACGTGTGCCCCGCCGACGGCGCCGCGACCTTCTCGCCGTCGCCCCTCACCGCCGACGACCCCCTCGTGAAGCGCTTCGAGGCGCTCTGCCAGGCCGAGGGCCTCGACCTCGCGGGCATCGAGTTCGTCGAGGGCGCTGACGGTCGCCGCTACACCTACGACATCAACGCGAACACGAACTACAACGCCGCCCTCGGCCGCCAGATCGGCGTCGACGGCATGCGCGAGGCGGCCCGCTGGATCCGCCGCACCCTCGCGGCGCGCTGACCGATTGCCCTTCGGCCGCGCCGTGAACTCGTAGTACGGAGCGGGGCGCGCCGATGGTTGCAGATCCAAACAATGTGAAGGCCCGCCGCCGCGTGGGGCGCGCGCTCTTTCAACTCGTGGCGCCGGTGCAGCGCTTTCTGCGCACCGAGGCCGCGGGCGGCGCGCTGCTCATGGGGGCCGCGCTCATCGCGATGCTCTGGGCCAACAGCCCGTGGGCCCACGCGTACCACCACCTCGTCGAGACGCCCGTGGGGCTGCGCGTCGGCGCGCACGACGTCGTGTGGCCGCTCCAGCACGCGATCAACGACCTGCTGATGACGCTGTTCTTCCTCGTGGCGGGCATGGAGATCCGCCGCGAGCTGTCGGCCGGCGAGCTGCGCACCCCCGCGCGCGCCGCGCTGCCGCTCCTCGCCGCGCTCGGCGGAATGCTCGCCCCCGCGGGTCTCTACCTCCTCGTCGCCGGACGCGGCGCCGGCGCGTCGGGATGGGGCATCCCGATGGCGACCGACATCGCGTTCTCCCTCGGCGTCATCGGCTTCGTGAAGCGCCGCGTGCCGCCGTCGCTGATGGTGTTCCTCACGGCGCTCGCGATCTTCGACGACCTGGGCGCCATCGTCGTGATCGCCCTGTTCTACGGCGGCCGCGTGAGCGTCCCGTGGCTCCTCGCCGCGGGCGCGCTGACGGCCTCGCTCGTGGCCATCTCCCGCGCGCAGGTCCGCGCGCTCACGCCCTACGCGGTCTTCGGCACGGCGCTGTGGGTGGCCCTCGCGCGCGCCGGACTGCACCCCACCCTCGCAGGCGTCACCGTCGGATTGTGCCTCTCGCCGCGCCCCGCCCGCGCGCCCGACGAGGTGCTCGCCGAACTCGACGGCGCGCTCGATCAGCTCCGCGCGGGATCGCACGCCGAACGCGACGCGCTCGCGGCCCTCGAACGCCACCTCGAATCGATGCAGTCGCCCCTCGACCGCGCGATGCACAACCTCCACGGCGCGGTGGCCTTCGTGATCGTTCCGCTCTTCGCGTTTGCGAACGCGGGCGTGACGCTCACCGCGGCCTCGCTGCGCCTCGACCCCGTGCCCCTCGGCGTCGCACTCGGACTCGTCGTGGGCAAGCCCGTGGGGGTCACGCTCGCGACGTGGATCGGCGTGCGCTCGGGCCTCGCGCCCATGCCCGGCGGCGCGCGCTGGCGCGATGTGCTCGGGGTCGCGATGCTCGCGGGCATCGGGTTCACGATGTCGCTCTTCGTCGATGAGCTGGCCTTCCGCGGAGACGCCGTGCACATCGACCTCGCGAAGCTCGGCGTGCTGGCGGGCTCGCTGCTGTCGGCCCTCGCGGGCATCGCGTGGATCCGCGCCGTGGGACGCGACCACGCACCGCCCGACGACGAGCGCGACGTGACCGTGCACGCGAGCGCGGCGCGCTTCGCCGACGGCTTCGCGGTGCGCACCTGGGCGTGGCCCCCGGCGCTCGATGGACGCTCGCTCCTCGACGCGCGGGTGCGCGAACGCACCGGGGTGACCGTGCTCGGTCGCGCGCTGGCCGGGCGTGCGAACGTGGCGCTCGTGGGGCCGCACGAGTCGCTCCTCGCGGGCACCGAGCTCATCGTGGTGGGCGCCGTCGAGGATCTCGACGCGATGGACACACGGGTGACCGGTTGAACGCTGCGCGCACAGCCTCGCGGTGATGCGACGCGCACGGCGGAAGCGCGCTGCGGGTGTTCTCTCGCGGGAGAGGCGCGTGTACCATCGCCCACCCCTTCGAGGCGTCGCGTCGCACACACACCTCAGGACACGGGAA
Organism: uncultured Myxococcaceae bacterium; assembly: GCA_945952225.1. Classification (GTDB taxonomy): domain Bacteria; phylum Myxococcota_A; class Polyangia; order Polyangiales; genus CAISKJ01. Next base: position 15,378 of record CAMFHP010000114.1, on the reverse strand, counting down.
CGGAGCGCATGAGCATCTTCGACGGATCTTCTCTGCCGGATGTCGAGCTGAACCTCGACGTGGTCGATGGGAGCAGCGCGGGCGGCTGGCGCCCGGTGCACATTCACACGCGCGAGGCGATGTCACAGCCCTACGCGTGCTCGGTGGTGCTCGCGACGACGAACCTCGATGCGAGCGTCGATGAGCTCTTCGAGAAGAGCATCGGCGTCGAGATCGTGCGCGCGTCGCTCGTTCGCAACGTGCGCGGCTGGGTGCGTCGCGTCGAAGACCTCGGGAGCACCGGCGGATACCGCTTCGCGCGCATCGCGATCGCGCCGCAGCTCTACAAGCTCTCGCACCGCATCAACTCGCGCATCTGGCAGCACGTGAACGTGATCGCCGTGATCCGCGAGGTGCTCAAAGACGCGGGCGTCTACCAGGGCGACGGCGGGCTCGAACTCGGCGCGGGCATGGACGTTCCCGTGCGCGAGTACTGCGTGCAGTACCGTGAGAGCGACCTCGACTTCGTGATGAGGCTTCTCCAGGAGGAGGGCCTCGCGTTCTTCTTCAAGCACGAGGGCCCCACGGAGACGCTGGTGATCTCGGGCGAGGGGCACACCTACGAGCAGGTGCCCACGCTCGACGGCGGCGACATCGAGCTGCAGGACGCGGGCGTCGCCACGGCCTCCGTGGAGACGATGCAGTGGTTCGACTGGCACCGGAAGACGCACCCCACGGGCGTCACGCTCCGCGACTTCGACTTCACGCACCCGCGGTCCTTCCTCGACTTCACGACGAAGTCGCCGAACGACGTGGGCGCTCGCGGCGTGTACGACTACCCCGCGCGCTTCAACCTCGGCGAGTACAACGAAGGCGGCCACGCCTACACGGGCCACCAGGGCACGCGCACGGCGAAGGTGCGCAACGAGGAGCTCCGCCACGACGAGCACACGGCCCACGGGCGTTCGAACGTGACGGGCATCGTGCCCGGCGGGCGCTTCAAGCTCGCGGGTCACATGCGCGGCGAGCTCGATCACGAGTGGCTCGTCACGTCGGTGCGTCAGGAGGCGGTGGCGTGGGGTGACATCCCCGACGACACGCGCTCCAGCGAGCACATGAAGGCCATCCTGCGTGAGGCCGAGTCCGAGGTGATCCCCGAGGGGCTCGGCGGCGCGGGGCGCTTCGAAAACCGCTACGCCAACAGCTTCGTCGCGACGCCCGCGGGGGTGCAGTACCGCCCGCCGCGCATCACGCCGCGGCCCCTCGTGCACGGCCCGCAGACGGCCACGGTGATGGCCGAGCCGGGGAGCGACGACGAGATCTGCGTCGACTTCCACGGGCGCATCCTGGTGCGCTTCCACTGGGAGCGTCCCGAACTGCGCACGCCGAGTCAGCGCGGCAAGAACGCGTCGTGCTGGATCCGCGTGTCGCAGGCGTGGGCCGGTGCGGCGTGGGGCGCGATGTTCATCCCGCGCGTGGGGATGGAGGTCGTGGTGACCTTCCTCGAAGGAGACCCCGATCGACCGCTCGTCACGGGCTGCGTCTACAACGGCGAGAACCACGTGCCGTATCCGCTCCCCGAGGAGAAGACGCGCACCACGATCAAGACGAGCACCTCGCCCGGCGGCGACGGCTTCAACGAGCTGCGCTTCGACGACCTCAAGGACCGCGAGCAGATCTTCATCCACGCCCAGCGCGACCACGACATCGTGGTGCGCCGTGACAACACGCTCTTCGTCGGCAACGACCGGCAGAAGACCGTGAACGGCTACGAGAAGAACACCATCGTGAAGGACCGCACCACCGAGGTGCAGGGGATGGAGCGCTTCCTCGTGCAGGGCGACCGCAACGAGCGGATCAACGGCGGCAAGGGCTACGCCGTGCACGTCGCGAGCAACCTCGCGTTCAACGCCGAGAAGAGCATGGTGTTCACCGTCGGCGGGAGCTCCATCGAGCTGCTGCCCGACAAGATCACCGTGGCCTCGTCGACGGTGCACGTGCTCGGGTCGAGCCTCGTGAACATCAACGGCGGGCTCGTGAAGATCAACTGCGGCGAAGACCCCGGCGGGGCCAAGGCCGTGGCGACCACCGTCGAAGCCGCGAAGCCCCTCGAACTCCAGGGCGAGAAGGGCGACTGGCTCTCGCGCATCAAGGATCTGCTCCAGCCCGAGAAGCTCCAGGAGGCCGCCGCCAAGGGCCTCGACAAGGTGCTCACCAAGGCGGGCGTGCCCGACAAGATCCGCGAGCGCCTCACGGGCCTCGCGAAGGGCGTCGTGGGCGAGCTCGCGACGGCCGTGAAGGAAGGCCGCAAGCCCGACTGGGCGAAGATCCGCGGCGAGTTCCAGAAGGCCGGCGAGGAGGCCATCACGGCGGCCATCGACAAGGGCGTCGATGCGGTCTTCGCGAAGATCGAGAACATCCCCGCGGTGAAGAACAGCAAGTTCCTCTCGGGGCTCGTGAAGGAGACCAAGGGGGTCACCAAGACCGCCGCGACCTGGGGCACGCTCCACGCCGTCGGTCTCAACAAGGGCCTCGCGAAGGACCCGTTCTGGACCGTGCTCAAGGCCAAGCACGGCGAGTCGGTGAAGACGTTCCTCACCGAGCAGGGCAACGAGTTCGCGAAGCAGGTGGTCGACGGCTTCGTCGAGAAGGTGGGCGCGTTCCCGCTGCTCCAGAAGAACCCGAAGCTCCGTCAGAAGCTCGACGACTTCCTCCACAAGGCCGCCACGCAGGGCGTCGAGAAGGGCGTCGCCGCGGCGCTCAAGGCCATCCCGGGCTGAGCCTCCCGCGCACCGTCACGGTGCTCGTTCCACGGGCGCCCCGCACACCCCTCGTGCGGCGGCGCCCGCGGGCGTTTTTGTGTCCCCGGGTCTCCAGTTGCAGACGTGTGCAGGTGGCGCGATCAGCGCGTCGCGGCGGCCGTGTCGGCGGGCTTCGAGGGGGCGTCGTCGTCGCGGTCGTCGTCGCGCGAGATGAGCGTGGGCGGAACCTTGCGGGTGATGAGCCGCGCGCCGCGTCCGAACGACAGGTACGACCACGCCCACTGCATCAGCACGAACACGCGGTTGCGAAAATCGACGAGCGCCATGATGTGCACCACGAGCCAGGCCCACCACGCGAGGGGCCCGGTGAGCCGCACGCCGTTGGCGTCGACCACCGCCGCGTTACGCCCGATCGTCGCCATGGAGCCCAGGTCGCGGTAGCGGTACGGCTCCACGGTCTCGTTGCGCAGTCGACGCGCGATGCAGCGCGCTGCGTATTCGCCGCCCTGAATGGCGTTCTGCGCGACGCCGGGCACGGGACGTCCGTCTTGCGTGAGGGCCGCGAGGTCGCCGATCACGAACACCTCGGGGTGACCGGGAATGGTGAGCGTCTCGTCGACGACGACACGTCCCGCGCGGTCGAGGGGCGCGCCGAGCGTGCGGGCGAGGGGAGAGCCTGCGACGCCCGCGGCCCACACCACGGTGCACGCGGGCAGGCGCTCGTCGCCGATGTGCACGCACTCGTCTTCGATGCGGGTGACGCGCGCGCCGAGACGCACCTCCACGCGGCGACGATGGAGCTCGTCGAGGGCCGAGGCCGAGAGGTCGGCGGTGTACGCGGGAAGCACCCGGTCGACGCCCTCGATGAGCACGATGCGAGCGCTCGCGGCGTCGATGTGGCGAAACTCCGAGGCGAGGGTGTGATGCGCGATTTCGGCCATGGCGCCGGCCATCTCGACGCCCGTGGGCCCCGCGCCCACGACCACGAAGGTGAGCAGCGCGCGCCGTCGGTCGGCGTCGGGCTCGCGCTCGGCGGCTTCGAACGCGAGGAGGAAGCGCTGACGGATTTCGACCGCGTCTTCGAGGGACTTGAGCCCCGGCGCGCGAGACGCCCACTCGTCGTGGCCGAAGTACGAGTGCGTGGCGCCCGTCGCGACGATGAGGTGGTCGTACGCGAGCTCGCCGTCGACGAGCTCCACCACGCGGCGGTCGGTGTGGATCGCGCGGGCGTCGGCGAGGAGCACCGTCGCGTTCTTCTGTCCGCGGAGCAGGTGGCGCAGCGGCGCGGCGATGTCGCTGGGGTTCAGCGCGGCCGTCGCGACCTGGTAGAGCAGCGGTTGAAAGAGGTGGTGGTTCTGACGGTCGACGAGGGTCACGCGAACGGGCGCACGACGGAGCGCGCGCGCCGCAGCGAGACCCCCGAAGCCGCCGCCCAGGATCACGACGTGCGGAGGGTTCATCGAGCGGCGCCTATCGTGGGAACCGCGCCCCGCGGCGACCAGTGCGAAACGTCGCCGGGGTGAAGGGTTGTAGGCACACGTCACTTTTGCAACGGCGCGCTTTCGGCGACGCGAATCACCGTGGTACGGTCGCGCCCGTCGTCGAATGTCGATGAACGCGCGAGAGGCCAACGGACGGTCGTCACTGGTCGGGTCCCGCATCGGGAAGTTCGACGTGATCGCCGAGATCGGCACCGGGGGAATGGCCTCGGTGTACCTCGCCCGTCAGTCGACCCCGGGGAGCACCGCAGGCTTCAGCCGACTCGTGGCCATCAAGGTCATGCACCCGCACCTCTCGCAGGAGGATTCCTTCGTCGAGATGTTCCTCGACGAGGCGCGGGTGGCGGCGACGATCCAGCACCCGAACGTCGTGTCGATCATCGACGTCGGCATCGAAGACGGCCTGATCTTTTTGATCATGGAGTACGTGGAGGGCGACAGCTTCTCGAACGTCGAGAAGATGGCCGTGAACCTCCGCCGACGGATCCCTCTCGGGATCATCCTCCGCGTCGTGCTCGACTCCCTCGCGGGGCTCCACCACGCCCACGAGCTCTGCGACCACACGGGCACGCCACTCAAGATCATCCACCGCGATGTGAGCCCGCAGAACGTGATGGTGGGCGTCGACGGCACCGCGCGCATCGTCGATTTCGGCATCGCCAAGGCCGAGAGCCGCATCACGAACACCCAGGTCGGGCTCATCAAGGGCAAGCTCAATTTCATGGCCCCGGAGCAGATCCGCGGTCAGGCCCTCGACCGTCGCGTCGACGTCTTCGGCATGGGCGTCACGCTCTGGGAGGCCATCACCCTCCGGCGCCTCTTCGCGGGCGACAACGAGTTCGACACCGCGCGGCGCATCCTCTCGGGCGAGTACCCGAGCCTGCTCAACTACGACGCCTCGCTGCCGCCCGTGCTCGACACGCTCTGCCAGCGCGCGCTGCACCCCAACCCCGACGAGCGCTTCTCCACCGCCGCCGAGTTCGCCGACGCCATCGAGCACGAGCTCCGTGGGCAGATCGCCGCCGCGCGCGAGGTGTCGGCCTTCATCGCGGGCGTGGCCACGCAGAAGATCGAACGCGAGCGCCGCGCCGTGCGCGAGAGCGCCACGAACGTCACCACCGTCGGCGACTTCGAAGACGACGACGAGCCGTCGTTCATGTCCACCACCGTGGTCGAAGCGCCGGTGCGACCGCCGTCGCCCATCAGCGCCGTGCAGCCCGTGCTGCCCTCCACCGCGCTTCCGCGCGACCGTTCGGCCGACGAGCTCTCCACGCAGAAGGTCGGACGCTTTCGCGCGCCCACGATGTCGATGCCCACGCGCGGCAACGCGGGGACGCAGCCCCAGGCCGCGCGCACGCAGGCTCGCGGTGTGGTGGTGCTCAGCGGCGACGACGACGAGGTCGGTGGAACCACGCGCTCGCTCAAGGTGCAGCCGCCGCGCAGGCCCGCGTCCATTCCGCCGAAGGCTCCCGTCGCAGGCGGTCACGCGGAGTACGACGACGACGGCGCCACGTCGCCCTTCAACGCCATCGCAGGCGCGCAGCAGATCCAGGCGATCCGCGCGACGCCCATCGTGCCGGTGGGTGCGCCGACGAAGCCCGCGCCGCCCGTCACCGCCGACGACGAAGACGACGAAGACGGCTTCGAAACGGGCGCCGCGCGCACCGTGTTTCAACCGCGCTTCGGCCCCGGCGCAGCGCCCATCGCACCGCAGGGGAGCGCCACGGTGCCGCCGCCGCGCGCGCCCACGATGCAGCCCGCGCACGAGCCCGCGCCGCGCCCCGTCGCGCAGGAGCCCACGCCGCGCCCTGCCGACGTGGCCACCGCGCCGTCACCCGCGTACGCGATGCCCGACCGCAGCGCGCCCCATCCGATGCCGATGCAGCCCGCGCCCGACCGCAGCGCGCAGTTCTCGATGCAGGGCGCACCGATGCACCACGGCGCGATGCAGGGCCCCATGCAGGGCGCACCGATGCACTACGGCGCGATGCAGGGCCCCATGCAGGGCGGCGGAATGCAGGGGCCGATGCAGGGCGCGCCGGTGTACGGCGCCGCGCCGGGACCGGTGTTTCCGACGCCGCCGGAGGCACCCGCGAAGGGCGGTGTGCCCGTGGTGATCTATGCGCTCGCGAGCCTGCTGCTCGTGGGGGGCGCGGCGGCGCTGCTGCTGTACGCGTTGCGCCTGCGCGCAGGCTGATCGCGCAACGCTCCAGGGCTCTGCCGCACCGCACAATTGCGTTGAGGCGACGCGGGGTCGTCGGTAGGGTTGCGCGCCGCGGGCGCAGACCCCACTGAACCCACGACTCACCCAACGCATCGCGCAAGGAACAAGCACTCCCATGGCCGTTGTACCCGTTCCCATGCCGAAGCTCGGCGAGAGCATCGTCGAGGGCACCATCAGCCGCTGGCACGTCAAGCAGGGCGACCTCATCAAGAAGGACCAGATCATCGTCACCGTGTCGACCGACAAGGCCGACACCGACGTGCCCTCGCCCGTGGGCGGCGTCGTGCGCGCCGTGCTCGCCAACGAGCAGGACGTGGTCCCCGTCGACCGCGCGATCCTCGAGATCGACACCGACGCGTCGGCCGCCGCGCCTGCGCCTGCGCCCGTCGCCGCCGCTGCGCCCGCCGCTGCGCCCGTGACCGCGCCCATCACCCCGAAGGTGCGCTCCATGGCGCGCGAGCACGACCTCGACCTCGCCACCGTGCAGGGCACCGGCGAGCGCGGACGGGTCACCCCGCGCGATGTCGAAGCCGCCGTCGAGGCCCGCGCTTCGAAGCCCGCCGCGCCCGCCCCCGTGGCTGCTGCGCCCGTCGCCCCCGCACCCGTGGCCGCTGCGCCCGCGCCGTCGCGCGTGCAGGCCGCTGCTGCGGTGGCGCCCGTTGCGCCCGCGGCCGCGCCCCGCGGTGCGTTCACCGTGAAGCCCTACGTGCCGTCGCCGGGCGACGAGGTGGTTCCCTTCAACCGCCGTCGTCGGATCATCGCCGACCACATGGTCTACTCGAAGCAGGTGTCGCCGCACGTGTACACCTTCGCGGAGATCGACCTGCACAAGGTGTCGAAGCTCCGCGAGGCCAGGAAGGACGCGTACAAGGCCGAGGGCGTCTCGCTCACCTTCCTCGCGTTCATCATGGCCGCCGTGGCCCGCGCGCTGCGCGAGAACCCCGTGCTCAACGCCCGCGTGCTCGACGACGCGTACGTGAAGCTCCGCGACATCAACCTCGGCCTCGCGGTCGAGACGCCGGGCGGACTCATCGTGCCGGTGATCCGCAACGCCGATGAGCTCACGGTGAAGGGCCTCGCGAAGAACATCGACGCGCTCGCCCGCAAGGCCCGCGAGGGCACCATCACGGCCGACGAGCTCGCGGGCGCGTCGTTCACCGTGTCGAACCCCGGACTCAAGGGCAACTTCGTGGGCGCCGCGGTCATCTCGCAGCCCAACGTGGCGATCATCCGCACGGGCGAGATCGTGAAGCGCCCCGTGGTGGTCGAGGTCGACGGCGCCGACACCATCGCCATCCACCCGGTGATGTTCGCGGCCCTCTCCTACGACCACCGCATCGTCGACGGCGTCGCGGCGAACAACTTCCTGCACCGCGTGACCGAGCTCCTCGAAGGCGCGCAGTTCGATCTCTGATCGACACGCGCGCACCTCCCTCTCCGCACCGCCCACCCGCTTCACCGCACCGCGCGTCGGAACGTCCGTCGCGCGGCGGCGTCTTCGCGCGTCCGCGACGGTGAATGCGCGCCCCCGTGCGCCGTCACGGCCCTTGACCCGCGCGACGGCCGCAACCGAGGATACGCGCCGTTCGCGGGGGACCCTTCGTCCACCCCGGAGAGAGCCGCACACCCATGAGACACCTTTCGTTCCCCGCATTCGCAGCCTTCGCGGCTGTCTCCCTCGCCGCGCCCCTCGCGCTCGCGCAGGCCGTCACGCTCCGCACGGGCTTCATGCCCGATCCCCATCGCCTCGCAGGCACCGCGGGCGGACCGGTGAGCGCCCAGACCGTGCAGAGCGACTGCCGTGGGTTCATCCCCGCGCAGCCCAGCGCGATCCTGCAGACGCCCACGGGCTTCCGCTTCCTGCGCATCTTCGCCGAGTCGGGCACCGACACGACCCTCATGGTGCGCGGCGTGAACCAGACCTGGTGCGCCGACGACACGTACGGCACCAACCCCGGCGTCGACCTCAACAACCTTCCGCCGGGCCGCTACGACGTCTACGTGGGCACCTACGCGCAGGGCCAGATGGCGCCCTACCAGCTCGCGTTCTCCGAGCTCCAGGGCTCGCGACCGGGGCAGGGAACGGGGATGCAGCCCATGCAGCCCATGCAGCCCATGCAGCCGATGCAGCCCATGCAGCCCAACAACAACAACGGCATGGCGAGCCTCGGGAGCCTCGATCCGACGCTGCCGCCCACGGGGCGTCCGATCAACCTTCCGGCGAACCCCGCGCGGCCCGTGGCCGTGATGGGCCGCACCAACGGGCAGTTCGAAGCCACCAGCGTGCGCGGTCAGGGGACGTGCCGCGGATGGGTGCAGTCCGCGCCCTCGCACCAGATGTTCGTGCGCACGCCGCAGCCCTTTCTGCTCGTGACCGTGACCTCCGCGGCGGACTCCACGCTCATCATCCGTCGCCCCGACGGAAGCATCACCTGCAACGACGACATGTTCGGGCTCAACCCCGGCATCCAGGGCGCGTTCCAGCCCGGGATGTATCAGCTCTGGGTGGGCAGCTATCGAAACGGCGAGGTGCGCCCCTACCGCATCTCCGTGAGCTCCGATCCGAACGCGCATCCGTGACCCTCCGCACGCGCGCGGTGCGATAGGCTCCCCGACCGCGCGCAATGCCCCGACTCACACACCGCTCCGGGTTCCTCGCGGCCGCCGTCGCCTCGGCGCTCTCGCTCGCCGCGCCCGCCTCGGCGCAGACGCTCCGCAACTACCACCCGCGCATCTTTCTCAGCGGCGCAGGGCAGCGCGCGATCACGCCCGTGGCCCTCCGCGGACGCTGCGAGGCGCCCACCTCGTCGTGGGTGCGCGCGTGTCGTGTGGCCGCGCCCGTTCCGTCGACGCCGTCGGGGCGCAATCCCCCGCTCACGATCATCAACAACGCCCTGCGCTACCTGCTCTTCAACGAAGACACCGCGCTCGCGTTCGTGCGCGATGAGGTCAACCGCGTGGGCACCTTCGTCGACCGCGGCGACGAGCGCGGACAGCTCCTCGCGAACGCCACGAAGGTGCTCCACCTCGCGGTCGCGTACGACTGGCTCTACGACGCGCTCACTCCTACGGACCGCGAGACGATGCGCGGGTACATCCAGTCGTACGCGGAGTACGCGCTCGCGCACCAGCCGCAGGATGTGTTCAGCGCCGAGGCCTACGCGCAGGCCGCCACCGTGGGACTCGCGGGCCTCGCGATCGGCAATCCCGGCGAGGGCGCGATGGTGCCCGCCACGCGCTACCTCGCGTATGCGGCGCTGCGGTGGCGCTCGCAGCTCCTGCCCGCGATGGGCTACACGCGCGGCTGGTGGCCCGAGGGACCGGCGTGGTTCAACGCCTGGGCCGGACGCTACGCGCTGTACTTCGCCATCGCGTGGAGCACCGCCACCGACGAGGATCTCTTCGCGTGGGCGCGCATGAACGCGGGCGATCCCTTCGGCGCGGCGGTGCGCTACGAGGCCTACGCGCTGCGGCCCGACCTGCAGTTTCCCGCGGCGGGTGATCTGCCCACGGAGCTCCCGTCGGGCATCGCGGGGCAGCGCGCGGTGCTCGACATGCTCGCGTGGGGAACGGGCTCCACCGTCGCGCAGTCGCTCGCCGACGAGGTGTCGGTGCGCCTCCCGATCAACCAGGACTACCAGGGCCGCGACGCGTGGCACCAGGTGGTGTTCTACGAGTCCGCGCGCCCGTCGCGCCCGTCGCGGGTGGACCTTCCGCTCGCCGCGCACCTCTCGCCCACCGCGGCCGACGTCGTGGTCATGCGCGGGTCATGGAACGAGGACGACGCCCTGCACCTCACGCTCTCGTGCGGCGACTGGTTCACCGCGCGGCAGCACCTCGAAGCGGGCTCGATCCAGCTCTACCGACGCGCGCCGCTGCTCGTGCACACGGGCTCGTACGACGGCTTCGAAACCAACCACTGGCTCAACTGGTACGCGCAGCGATCGGCGCACGCGAACACGCTCTCCGTGGTGCGCGCGGGCGAGACCTTTCCCAACGCGCGGATGCTCCCGAGCGTGAACGACGGCGGGCAGCGCTCGCTCAGCTACGCGGGCACCACGCGCGCGACGGTGTCGCTCTACCGCGGCAACCTCACCGAGGGCGCGCAGTTCGACACGGGCGGCGTGACGGCCTTCGAGAGCTCGCGCTTCCATGACTACGCGGCGTGCAATGTGACCCGCGCGTACAACTCCACCGCGTTCGCGGCGCCGGGCGCGCAGGCCAAGGTGCGCGAGGTCACGCGCCAGGTGGTGCTCCTCCGCCCCGAGCTCGTGGTGGTCTTCGATCGGGTGGAGAGCACGCAGCCCCGCGACGTGCGACGCGCGACCTTTCAGAGCTTCGCGCGCATCGTGACCGACCGCGACGGACGCTTCTCGCTCTCGCGCGCCGCGGGACGACTCCTCGGGCGCACGCTGCTCCCCACCGCGGCCATGGCCAGTGTCGTCGACGGGTACCTCGTCGACGGAATGACCGTCGATCCGCTCCTCGCGATCGACCCCAACCGGGGATACCGCGTCGAGGTCACGGCGCCCGTGAGCGACCGCGCGAGGGAGTACTTCCTCCACGTGTTCGACGCGACGGACACCAATCGCGACGCGCTCCCGCCGCTGTCGCTCGTCGAAGACGACACGGCCTCGGGCGTGCGCGTGGCCGACCCCTCGGGCGAGCGGTCGTACACCGTGATGTTCCGTCGCGAGGGCGACCCCGGCGGCGCGCTGCGTGTGCAGGATGCCCGCGGCACCACGCTCTACGAAGGCGCCCTCGGCGCAGGCGGAACGTTCTATCCCGCGGTCTCCGACGGCGGCGTGGTCCGTCCCGGCGATGCGTCGGTGGATGTTCCGCGCGGCGACGCAGGCGTGGGCTACGTGCCCGGCGGCGGCGGCTGCGGCTGTCGCACGCTCCCACGTCCCACCCGCACGGACGGCGGGCGCTGCGGGGCCCTCCTCGCGCTCGCGATGGGGATGTTCGTGCGCCGTCGATTGTCTGCGTCCTCGGCGCGCGGTCGACGTCTTCGGGGATGAAGCGCGCATCGCGCCTGCAACGTTCCCTTCGGAGAGACCCGCCATGACCACCACGACCGAGACGAAGACCGACGCCGCCCCCTGCTGCCCGCCCGGATGCTGCGACGCGCCCGCTCAGGACGCGAAGCCCGCCGCGCCCGCCGCCGACGCCACACACGACATCGTGCGCGACCACTACGCGCGCATCGCGAAGAAGCGTGCGCTCTCCTGCTGCGCGCCCTCGTGCTGCGAGCCCGCGCCCGACGGATCGCTCGCCCTCGGATACTCCCCCGACGAGCTCGCCGCGGTGCCCGACGGCGCCAACCTCGGACTCGGCTGCGGCAATCCCCAGGCCCTCGCGGCGATGAAGCCCGGCGAGACCGTGCTCGACCTCGGGAGCGGCGCGGGCTTCGATGCCTTTCTCGCGATGCGTCAGGTGGGCGCCTCGGGGCGCGTGATCGGCGTCGACATGACGCCCGAGATGCTGCAGCGCGCGCGGGCCAACGCGGCGAAGGTGGGCGCGACGAACGTGGAGTTCCGCGAGGGCTTCATCGAGGCGCTGCCCGTCGAGAGTGGCATCGTCGATGTGATCCTCTCGAACTGCGTGATCAACCTCTCGCCCGACAAGCCCGCGGTGTTTCGCGAAGCGTTTCGGGTGCTGAAGCCCGGCGGTCGCCTCGCCATCTCCGACGTCGTCGCGCTGAAGGAACTCCCGCCCGCCATGCGCGAGGTGGCCGAGCTCCTCGCGGGCTGCGTGTCGGGCGCGGCGCTCGTCGACGACGTGCGCGCGATGCTCACGTCCGCGGGCTTCACCGACGTGACGGTGACCGTGAAGCCCGAGAGCCGGAGCTTCATCGCGGGCTGGGCGCCGGGCACGGGCGTCGAAGACTACGTGGCCTCGGCCACCATCGAGGCGCGGAGGCCCCTCGCGTGATCGACGCCGCCGCGCGCGACCAGTGGACCCGTCTGCGTGCCGAGCTCGCGCCCTTCGTGGCGCGGCGTGTGGCGCAGTCCGACGTCGACGACGTGCTCCAGGAGGTCTTCGTGCGCGTGCACCGCGGCGTGGGCGAGCTCCGTGACGAGCAGCGCTTCGGGCCGTGGGTCTACCAGGTCGCGCGCAGCACGGTGATCGACCATCTGCGACGGCGCGCGCGCGGACCCGAGGTGCGCGATGAGCTCCCCGAGGTGTCGGCGGAGTGCGTCGACGACGGAGGTCCGCTCACCGAGGCCGAGGCGCGCATGGCGCCCTTCGTGGCGCTGTTCGTCGAGGCGCTTCCGTCGCCGTACCGCGAGGCGCTCACGTACACCGAGCTCGAAGGGCTCTCGCAGCGCGAGGCCGCGGCGCGCGCGGGCGTGTCGCTCACGGCGATGAAGTCGCGCGTGCAGCGTGGACGCGAGCGCGTGCGGGCCATGTACGAGTCCGTGTGCGTGATCGAGCGCGACGCGCGGGGCCGGGTGCTCGCGTGCACGCCGCGCCAGGGCGACTGCTGCGCGCCGCGCGGGTGCGCCGAGGGCTGAGCGGGGGCCGAGGGCTGTCGGTGAGCGCGTGGCGCGGGACCGGTGGGCCGCGAGGGCTGAAGCCCTCGGCAGTGAAGGGTAAGGCCCCGATGCGGGGCCTGTCCGCTGTGGATACCGATGGAGGCACCGATCGAGCAGCCCCACGGGGGTGGGGCTTTCCCCTTGCTGCCGGGGGCTTCAGCCCTCGGCGGGTGGCGCGGCACGGTCCATCGGGGACACCGATCGAGCAGCCCCCACGTACGTAGGGCTTTCCACACGCTGCCGGGGGCTTCAGCCCTCGGCGGGTGGCGCTGCTCCTGCGAAATCTCGCGACGGCACCGCTTCGCCATTGATCGTCGTGGAATGCGATCGCTAGCGTTCGAGACCATGGCCACTTCACGCAAGGTCACCGCGAAGAAGCGCGCGGCGACCGACACCGGGAATGACGTTCGCGGCGAGCTCCGTCAGCTCGCGACGCTTCGCGCGATGTTCTCTCCGCTCCCCGAGGCGCTCGCCGCGGGCATGGTCGCCCTGCACGACGACGAGGCGTGCCGCGCGCGGGGAACCACCACCCGCTCCGCCGAGACCTTCAAGGGCGCGATGGCGTGGGCGCGCATCCTCGGCGCCAACGCGTCGGACGCGGGCGTCTCAGCCGTGCGCGCGCGCTGGTTCTTCGACTGCCTCACGGCGCTCGGCACGTTGATGAGCGGACGCGCCGTCGCGGCGAATCCGGCGAGCACCAGCGCCCTCGACGACGCCGAGCAGGCGGCCGACGCGCTCCTCTCGCGCACGCGCCGCAAGCTCGAAAACGCCGTCGGCTCACACCCCCGGTGGACGGCTTCGCTGCGCACCGCGCTCACGCCCGATGAGGCCCTCGACGCGCGCATCGCGGTGCTCCGTCAGCTCGCGGCGCAGATCACGGAATGGCTCGCCGCCACGCCGCCCGCGGCGCCTCCTCTCGCGGCCTTCGACCTCGACCAGGGCACCGTCACGGCGCTCCGCGATGCGGCGAAGGCGCTCGACGACGCCATCGCGACGCGTCCGCCGCCCGCGCAGGTCGACCGTGACAGCCCCGCCATCAACGCCGCCGAGGGGCGTCTGTACTTCATCATGCGCGTGCTCTGGGACGACCTCGCCGACGCCCGCAAGGCCGGCAAGACGGGCCTCCAGCTCACGGTCACGCCCACGCTGCTCCGCGGGCTGAACCTCAGCGCCCGCAAGCGCGCGAAGCCCGCCACACCCTGATCCCACGCCCGCGCGTCGGTGATCCAACACGGACGCGCGGTGATCCAACACGAACGCGCGGTGATCCAACGGCGCCGACGGGTGACCCAACGGGCCGTGCGGCCGATCCAACGGGCCGCGCGCGCAACCCAAGGGGGGAGGTGCGCGATCCAGGGGGCCAGGCGCGCGACCCAACTGGGGGGTGCAGGCGACCCAACTGGGGGGTGCAGGCGACCCAACTGGGGGGTGCAGGCGATCCAACGGGAGGGCCGGAGGCTTCAGCCCGCGGCGCGATGGCGCCATCACTCCGCGTCGGGGTACGGAATGAACTCCTGCTCGTCGCCGGGAATCGTCGGAAAGCGCTGGTGCTTCCAGTCGTCCTTCGCGCGGCGCAGCACGTCGACCGACGAGGACACGAAGTTCCAATCCATGTGGCGCGGGCCGTCGAGCGAGGGGCCGCCGAGGGCCATCACCCGCGCCTCGCTGCGCGCGCAGAGCGTCACGGCGCGCTCCGGCGCGATCACCGCGAGGTGCTTCGGCGCCACCGTGAACCCATCGAGCGTGACCTCGCCCGACACCACGTAGACCCCCATCTCGCGGCCGCGCGCGTCGAGGTCGAGGAGCGCGCCTTCGGGAACGATCCACTCCACGAGCTCGGGCTGCGACGGATGCGCGAGGGGCGATCGCACGCCATCGCACGCACCGAGGAGCACACGTCCGCGCACGCCCACGCGGTCGACGGTGCCGATCGCGTCGGCGTCGGCGTGGGCGAACGAGGGCGCGTCGTCTTCGTGTGCGACGGGGAGCCCGAGCCAGAACTGGAGCCCGTGCACCACCTCGGGGTGTGCGCGAAAGGGCCTTCCCGTGGAGCGTTCCGAGTGCACGACGCCGCGGCCCGCGGTCATCACGTTGAGGTCGCCGGGGTACGTGGGCATCACCACGCCGGTGCTGTCGCGGTGCACCTGCTCGCCCTCGAAGAGGTAGGTCACCGTCGAGAGTCCGATGTGCGGGTGCGGGCGCGTGTCGCCCGACGATCCGACGGGGCGCGGCATCGGGCCGAAGTGATCGAGGAACACGAACGGTCCCACCGCACGACGGAGGCGCCACGGGAGCGAGCGCGAGACGGCGTACGCGCCGATGTGCGCGGCGCGCGGAGGAATCACCAGCGAGAGCGTGTCGGGGAGCGGCGTGTC
>CAMFHP010000113.1 GCA_945952225.1 uncultured Myxococcaceae bacterium | reverse complement strand
GGCTCACCGTGTCCGGGCAGGGCGACGAGGGTGATCTGCGGCACGTAGGTGATGATCATCAGCGCGCCCACGAAGAGGCCGATGAAGGGCAGCACCATGCGGTAGAGGTCGGGCACCGGGCGGTTGAAGCGGAACCCCGCGATGAAGAGGTTCAGGCCCATCGGGGGCATGAGGTACCCGATCTCGAGGTTGAGCAGAAAGACGATGCCCAGGTGATACGGGTTGATGTTGAAGTGCAGCGCGATGCCCGCGATGAGCGGCACCACCACGACGATCGCGCTGAAGATGTCCATCAGCATGCCGATCACGAGGAGGAACACGTTGAGCGCGAGGAGGAAGCTGATCTTCGAATCGATCAGTCCGCCGGCGCTCTGGTGCGCGCGGGCGAGCGCGTCGACGGCCTCGCGGCACGTGCCGATCGAGTCGCTGTGGGCCTGCATGTAGGCCATCGCGGGCGGGCCGCAGGTGAGCCACTCGAAGAGCCGGTCGGCGATCTGGGCCTGCACGAAGTACCCGACGAGCACGGTGGCCGCGCAGAGCTTCACGAAGATCGCGCCGACGAGCACCATCGACTCGGGGATGATGCGCGGGAGGTCTTTGCTCACCGTGAGGTCGCGGTAGATGAACACCTCGACGAAGAACACATAGAAGGCCGTGAACGCCGCGGCCTGCGAGGGGTTGAAGATGCCCTTCGCGAGGCCCACGAGCAGGAACACCGGGAGGATGAGCTCCCACTTGGCCTCCCACATCGCGGCGCCGGCCTCCTTCGCGTCGAAGCGCGAGCGCGGCACCTTCGCGACGACGCCCACCGCGATGCAGTAGAGCACCATGAGCCCGATGGCCACGAGGCCCGGCAGGAGCCCCACCACGAGGAACTTCTGCAGTTCGAGACGCTCCTGGCCCGGCGCGGGCTCCTGCAGGCCCGCCACGATGCCGTACACGATGAGCGGCAGGCACGGCGGCACGGTGATGCCCAGCGCGCCGCCCGTGGTCACGAGCCCGAGCGAGAACTTCTCGGGGTAGTTGTCCTTGAGCAGCGCGGGCACGAGGAGCCCGCCCACCGCGACGATCGTGATGCCGCTCGCGCCCGAGAAGATGGTGAAGAACGCCGACGCGAAGACGCACACGACGGCGAGTCCGCCGGGCATCCACCCGAGGAGCGCGCGCGACACGCGCACGAGGCGCCGCGGCATGTTCGACTCGCTCATGATGTAGCCCGCGAGGGTGAACAGCGGGATCGTGGCGAGCACGCTCATGCGCGCGAAGTGGTTGCCGAGCACGTCTTCGACGGCGTTGCCGATGAGGTTCACGTGCTGCGCGGCCGCGTCACCCGCGCTCTGCGACGCGAGGAAGAACTTCACGAAGAGGAACAGCCCCAGGCCGCCCAGGAAGCTGAACAGCGGCGCGCCGATGAGGGCCATCACCGCGAAGAACGCCACGCCCGCCGAGAGGGGGATGCTCGCGATGTTCGGCGCGAGGCCGAAGCGCATCGTCGCGAGGATCGCCACCACGCAGGCCGTCGCGGCGACGAAGTGCACCACCGAGCCCGTCACGGGCACGTACGCTTCGGGCTTCGGCGCGTCGAAGGTGTTGCCCTCCTGACGGCGCAGCACCATCGGTCCCACGATCGACACGGCCGCGAGCGCGCACAGCAACAGCGCGGGCTGGAACACCGTCGACCCCGCCGTCGCGAGGAGCAGCCCCACGAGCGCGGTCATCGCCACGGCGGCCTCGGAGAGCCCCGCGCGGTCGATGGCGGGCGGCTCGCGCGGATCTTCGGTGCCCGCGCCCTCGTGCGCGGCGGCCACGGGGTCGGCGTGCTCGGCGGTCACCGCGGGCGTCGGGGCCTTGAAGCCCGAGAACGACGCGACGAACTCGTGAAAGGCGTGGAGCAACAGGCGAAGCCCGATGAGCGTGAAGCCGCCGGGGATCACGAACTGAAACTCGAACGAGCGATCGACGGTGCCCGTGATGTGGTTCGCGAGGTTCTGCCGCGCGACCTCGTCGGCGGTGTGCGAGGCCTCGACGAGCGAGCCCCACACGCCCGTCGCGAGCGCGAAGGCCACGAAGGCGCCGAGCGTCGCGGAGACACCCACCAGCGCGCGACGACCGCGGTCGGGGAGCATGCGCGAGAGCGCGTCGATCGCGAGGTGACGGCGTCCGCGCGTGGCGAAGCTCGCGCCGAGAAAGGCCGCCCAGATGGTGCCGTGCATGAGCACCTCGCCCGCGAAGGTCATCACCCGCGCCATGAGCGCCTCGGTGACGAAGCCCAGCACCACCGCGAGCGGAACCGCCGCCATCATCGTGCGCTGGAGCGCCGGGCCGCGGTCGAAGTCCTTCTTGAAGATCCGCACGGCGAGGGACTGCGCGAGCGTCGGCGCCGACGGATCCTCACGGTCGACGCCATAGGCGCGCGCCGCAGCCGGGGCCGAGAGCTTGAGCCAGAAGGCCAGCGCCCAGAGGGCCGTCGCGAGGCCCGCGCGCGTCGTCGTCGTGGTGAGCACGCGCGAGGTCGACTCGGCCACCGCGGCGAAGAGCATCAGGGCCACGGTCACGGTGCTGAGCGCGCTCTCGGCGAGCAGCACGCCGCGGTCGACGAGGTCGAGGGGTTTGAGAAACGGCGCGGGTCTGGCCGTCGGTGCAGCACCAGCCATCGATGGGGATTCCTCTCCGTGGAGCAGTCGGCGCACGCGGTGACCTCCCCGTCCGGAAGCCCCTGCGACACCGACAAAACGTCGCAGCGCGGGACTCTATCCCGAAGCTCGCGACGCACAGAAGGCCCATTCTCCCCGCACGATTCGACGGCGCGCGTCACCGCTGCGCGTCACCGCGAAGGTCGCTCCGTCAGCGCAACAGCCTTGCGTAGAGCCCGGGGCCGCCGTCGTCGACCCTCGCACGCAGCCGCGACCACAGCGCGCCCGCGGTGAGCCCCTGCGCGCGCGCCCCGTCGGCGAAGGCCTGGAGCTCGCCCACCGCTGCGTCGCCGAAGGTGCAGTAGCGCACGGCGCGTCCCTCGGCCGAGGCCGCGATCCACTGGATCACCGCCTTGAGCGCGTGGTCTCCGCGAAAGGCGCCGCAGCCCCAGTTGCCCGTCGCCACGGGGAGCCTGCGCCCGTCGCGCACGAAGCCCGCGCGGGCCTTCGTGAGCTCGCGCAGCATGGCAGTCTCGGTGAACTGCGTGTGCGGATCTCCGCGGCGGTAATCGATGGCGTCGATGGCGACGAAGTCCACGTCGACGGAGCCGTCGGCCTCGCGCGGCGCGGGGTCGTGGAGCGCGCCCGCGTAGCGCAGCGAGAAGGCATAGCCCGCGGTGCGCGCGAAGCGCTCGGCGCCATGAACCGTGATCGATTCGTCGTCGCGCATGCGCGGCGTGGCGAGCATCGCGGCGAGGTGCTCGGGCGCCACGGCGAAGCGGATCTCCTCCTGCACGCAGCCCGTACGAAGCACGCCGCCGCCGAGGTAGGCGTTCGCGAAATCGACCTGAAGGTGCCCGTCGGCGTCTTCGATGGCGCCCCGCGTGTCGACGGTGAGCGCGGTGAGGGGAGACGGCTCCATCGACCACTCCATCGCGGTGCGCGCGGGCACGGTGCGGCGTGTGACCGAGAGCGTTCCGCGAGGGGCGCCGTCGGCGATGCGGTCGAAGTAGGCGCACACACAACGGAGCTTCGCGAGCTGCTGCGAGGCCGTGTCGTGGAGCAGTCGCGCCGCGTCGACGTCGGGGTACGCGGGCCCCGGTGATGACAGCGTGCCGAGCACCATGTGGGCGACCCATCCCGCGACCTCGTCGCGGGGCAGCGTGCGCGTGGCGTCGAGGCCCGGCGCGAGCGTGGCGAGCGTGGCGTCGGTGTGCGTGACGAGCCGTTGCGCGTGCGCAAAGAGCGAGGGAACGACGCGCCCCACGAGGCGTCCCGTGAAGCCCACCTCGGACTCGCAGAGCGCGCGCAGCCCGTCGAGGGAGACCGCCTCGCCCGAGAGCACCGAGCGCACGCGCGCGAGCTCGTCGAGCGACCGCGGGGGCGTCGCGAGCAGGCTGCGGAGCTGGAGGATCTTGCCGGGCGAGAAGGGGACGTAGCGCGCGCTCATCGCGCGAGAGTGGGTCAGGCGTCGCGCGGAGTCGAGCCGTTGTCCGCGGAGGCGTCGGTCGAAGCGCCGTCGGCGGCGCCCTCGGGCGAGGCCCCGTGGCAGGCCTTGTACTTCTTGCCCGAGCCGCAGGGGCAGGGGTCGTTGCGACCGACCTTGGGGCCGCTGCGGCGCACGGCCTGGATGCTCTCCGCGGGGATCGACGGCGTGGGCGCGGGTGCGTCGTCGGAGGGCGACGACGACTCGGGCGCGGCGGGCGGCGGGAGGCTGGTGTTGCCCCCGCGACGCGAGCCGGGCTGACGACGGCGGACGGTCTGCACCTGCGAGGCTTCGAGGCCGAGAGACTCGAGCGCGGCCTGCATGGCGGCTTCGTCTTCGAGGCCCGCGGAGTCCTGGTGGTTGAACTGCATCGAGCGCTCGCGCTGCGCGGCCATCGCGGTCTCGCGCTCTTCGAAGCGCTCGACGTCCTCCGCGCGACGGAACTCGGTGTGGAACAGCTTCGAGAGCACGTTCGAATCGACCGAGGCCATCATGGCCGTGAACATGTCGAAGCCCTCCTTCTTGAATTCGAGCTTCGGGTCGCGCTGGCCGTAGCCGCGGAGCCCGATGCCGTCACGGAGGTGGTCCATGTTCGTGAGGTGATCGATCCACGCGCGGTCGATCTCTTCGAGCACCAGCATGCGGAACGCGCGGAGCAGGTACTCGATGGGCACGTCCTTGCCGCGCGATTCGAAGTGGGCCTCGGCCTGCGCGAACATCGCGTGGGCGAGGTCTTCGCGGTTGCCGAGGTGGTCGACGTCCTTGAGCTCGATGCCGAAGCGCTCCTTGAAGCGCGTCGCGATCGAGTGCGTGTCCCAGTCGTCGCGCGAGGCGTTCTCGGGGCAGAACTTCTCCACGTCGTGCACGTTCACCGTGTCGATCAGGTCGAGCATGCGCTCGCGCTGATCCTGCAGCGACGCCATCACCTGCTTCGTGAGGGCCTCCGCCGCGGCCTTCGGATCGTTGCGGTGCTTCTCCAGCGACACCGCCGCGCCGAAGTAGTGGTAGGCCTCCATCTCGACGGCCTCGGGGTCGAGCGCGCTCATCTCGTCGAGCGTCGCCGCGGCCTGGCCCGCGACGGGACCGCGGTAGCCCTCGTTCTCCGCGCTGTCGTCGGTCTTCGCCTGGGCCTGCGCCACGGGGAAGTGCCGCACCATCTGCTCGCACACCTCGCGCACGTGGGCGACGGTCTCTTCGGTGAAGCCCTTGGGCGCCACCTCGCGCACCTCGACCTCGTCGTCGGTCTTCGCCACGTCGCGCACGTAGCGGCCTTCGAGCACCTCGCGGCGCATCTTGTAGACCGACTTGCGCTGCTGGTTCATCACGTCGTCGTACTCGAGCACGTTCTTGCGGATGTCGAAGTTGCGGGCCTCGACCTTCCGCTGCGCGTTCTCGACGGAGCGCGTGACCCACGGGTGCTCGATCGGCACGCCCTCCTCCATGCCCAGGCGATCCATGATGGCCTGCACGCGCTCACCCGCGAAGATGCGCATGAGGTCGTCTTCGAGGGAGAGGTAGAAGCGCGACGAGCCCGGGTCGCCCTGACGGCCCGCGCGCCCGCGGAGCTGGTTGTCGATGCGGCGGCTCTCGTGGCGCTCGGTGCCCACGATGTGGAGCCCTCCCGCGGCGACCACTTCGGCCTTCTCGGCCTCGCAGCGCGTCTTGTAGCGCGCGATGAGGGCTTCGAACTCCTCGTGGTTCTCGGGAGCGTTCGGGTCCTTGCGGGCGAGGAGCATCTCGGCCTTCGCGAGCATCTCCGCGTTGCCGCCGAGGATGATGTCCGTGCCGCGACCGGCCATGTTGGTGGCCACGGTGACGGCGCCCTTACCGCCCGCCTGCGCGACGATGTACGCCTCGCGCTCGTGCTGCTTGGCGTTGAGCACCTCGTGCTTGATGCCGCGCTTGCGGAGCAGCGACGCGATGGCCTCGCTCTTCTCCACCGACACGGTGCCCACGAGCACGGGCTGTCCCCGCTCGTGGCAGTCGGCGATCTCTTCGACCACGGCGCCGAACTTCTCGCGCTCGGTCTTGTAGACCAGGTCGTCGAAGTCCTGACGGAGCACCGCGCGGTTCGTCGGGATCTGCACCACGTCGAGCTTGTAGATCTTGTGGAGCTCCTCGGCCTCGGTCTCCGCCGTGCCCGTCATTCCGCCGAGCTTCTTGTAGAGGCGGAAGAGGTTCTGGAAGGTGATCGTCGCCATCGTGCGGTTCTCTTCCTGAACCTTCACGAACTCCTTGGCCTCGACCGCCTGGTGGAGCCCGTCGCTCCAGCGACGACCCGCGAGCACGCGGCCCGTGAACTCATCGATGATCACCACCTTGCCGTCGTCGGTGACCATGTAGTTCACGTCGCGCTTGTAGAGCGTGTGCGCGCGGAGGCACTGCTGCAGCACGTGCAGCTCCTCGAGGTGCGACGGATCGTAGAGGTTCTTGATCCCCAGGCGCTCCTCGGCCTCGCTGATGCCCTCGTCGGTGAGCTGCACCGAGTGGGCCTTCTCGTCGACGACGTAGTGCTCGTCTTTGCGGAGGTACGGCACGATCTTCGTGACCTCGCCGTAGAGGTGCGTCGACGTCTCGCCGAGGCCCGAGATGATCAGCGGCGTGCGCGCTTCATCGATGAGAATCGAGTCGACCTCGTCGACGATGGCGTAGTTCAGCGGACGCTGCGCGCAGTCGTACACGGAGTACTTCATGTTGTCGCGCAGGTAGTCGAAGCCGAACTCGTTGTTCTGGCCGTACGTGATGTCGCAGCGGTACGCGGCCTTCTTCTCGCGGTCCGACTGCGAGTTCACCACCGTGCCCACGTCGAGCCCGAGAAAGCGGTGGATGCGACCCATCCACTCGGCGTCGCGCGTGGCGAGGTAGTCGTTCACCGTCACCACGTGAACGCCCTTGCCTTCGAGGGCGTTGAGGTAGCTCGGGAGCGTCGCCACGAGGGTCTTGCCCTCGCCCGTGCGCATCTCGGCGATGGCCCCGCGGTGAAGCACGATGCCGCCGATGAGCTGCACGTCGAAGTGCCGCATGTTGAGCACGCGCCGACCGGCCTCGCGGCACGTCGCGAAGGCCTCGGGGAGCATCTTGTCGAGCGACTCGCCGTTGCCCACGCGCTCCTTGAAGCGCACGGTGTTGCGCCGCAGGTCGTCGTCGGTGAGGTCGCGAAGCTTCGGCTCCAGGTCGTTGATCGCGGCGACGAGCGGGCGGATCTTCTTGAGCTCGCGCTCATGCTTGGTGCCGAAGATCTTCTGGAGCAGCCAGGGGATCATAGGGAGGTCGTTCCTTTGCGGGCGGTCGGGGGCGTCGGGTGACAGCCCCGGGCGCGGGAAACTGCGTTGTTCTCGGCGGGATTGCAAGACCGCAGCAGGGCCCCGACGTATGGGGCCGCGGCCTCGCCGACGGAAGAGGGGGACGGTCGGTAACCGTCGCGGTGTGACGGAGGAAACCGCAGGCGCCGCGGGGCTGTTCCCGCGCGGCCGACGCTCAGGGGCGCCAGTTGCCTTCCTGGTAGAGCGCGTTGATCGAGAGGCCGTCGAGCGCGCGGTCGTACACCCGCACGTCGTCGATGAGCCCGTCGAAGTACTCGGGCACCGGGCGCCCCGGGTAGTGGTCGAGAAGCGCGCGTCCGATGAGCAGCTGCGTGCCCACGGTGTTGAGCGCCTTGGGTGCGCTCACCTCGGAGAGCCCGTCGATCCAGAGCGTCACCGTGGTGCCGTCGTAGGTGGCCGCGAGGTGGTGCCAGCGCCCGTCGGTGATGGGACGCACCGCGGAGACGTCATCGCTCTCGCCCACGAAGTACGCCACGTCGGGCAGCAACAGCAGGCCGTAGCGTCGGCTCATCGCCGTGGTGCCCCAGTTCGCGAGCGAGCCCGCCTCGCCCATGAAGCGCGTCGTGGTCTGCATCCAGAGCGAGAGCGTGCGCGCCGCGTTGCCCACCGGCAGCCGCGCGTTGGTCACCTGCAGGCTCGCCATCGAGGTGCGCACGAAGGTCAGCGCGCCGCGCGAGGTGCCGAAGCGGTCGGTGTTCGGCGTGGTGTTCATCACCGTCGCCGCCGTGCCGCCCGACACGCGGTCGGTGCCGTCGCCGTCGAGGGGATACCAGGCCACGAGGCCGTTCGTCGGGATGCACGTTCCGCGGCTGCACCCGAGGCCCATGGCCGTGTTGCAGGCGCGTCCGCAGGCGCCGCAGTTGGCGTTGCTCTCGGCGAGGTTGGCCTCGCAGCCGTTGGCCGTGTTGCCGTCGCAGTCGCCGAAGTTCGTGTTGCAGCGCTCGACGAAGCACGTGCTCGCGAGGCACCGCGACGTGGCGTTGGTCGACGCGCAGGTGTTGCCGCAGCGGCCGCAGTGCGTGGCGTTCGAGCGCACGTCGGTCTCGCAGCCGTTCGAGGGATTGCCGTCGCAGTCGCCGAAGCCGTCGGCACACGAGGTTCCGCACACGCCCGCGCTGCACGTTCCGCCGCCGCCGGGGAGCGACGCACAGTTGTTGTTGCAGCGGCCGCAGTGGTTCGCGCTGGTCTGCAGGTTGATCTCGCAGCCGTTCATCGCGACGCCGTCGCAGTCGGCGTAGCCCGCGTTGCAGCTCGCGATGCCGCACGCGCCCGCGGTGCACGACGGGGTCGCGTTGCCGATCACGCACGCCGCGCCGCACGCGCCGCAGTTCATCGGGTCGGTCTGCGTGGCGACGCAGGCGGTGCCGCAGCACGTCTGCCCCGAGGGGCACGGGCTCGACACCGAGCACCCGCTGCGGCACACGCCCGTGGCGATCTCGCACACGCGGCCGAGGGGGCTGCTCGCGCAGTCCATGTCGCTGCGACAGCGCGTGTCACCCGTGTCGGCCGAGGCCTCGGAGACCGCGTCCGTGACCGGGGTGGTGTCCGTGGGCGTCGTCGCGTCCATGGAGACGGTGGCGTCCATCGCGGGGCCCGTGTCGACGGCGGCATCGACGGAGGCCTCGGGCGCAGACGTGTCCGTCGCGGCATCGGCGGGCGGGGGATTGTCCGTCGGCGGCGTGGTGTCGGTGGGCGCGGGGTTGTCCGTCGTCGGGGGATTGTCCGTCGGCGGGGGCGTGGTGTCGGTGGGAGGCGGGGGATTGTCCGTCGGCGGGGCCGTGGTGTCGGTGGGCGCGTCGGTGAGGCCCATGTCGACGAACACGTCGGTGCGAACGGCGTCGACCGCGCCATCCTGCGTGGCCGGCGGGTTCGAACTGGAACACCCGGCGCCCCAGAGGAGCATCGGAACGATCGGAAGCAGCAGGAAGCGGCGCATGACCGATGGTTTCAACGCATCGGCGTGAGCCCGTCAACGGCGCCGTGGCGCGGGCGTGCGCGGCGCTCCCTGCGGTGCGGGCGTCGCTGGCGAAGGCTGCTGCGCGCGTGCGGCCGCGGCGCGGGCCTCGGGGGTA
This sequence comes from uncultured Myxococcaceae bacterium, assembly GCA_945952225.1. Classification (GTDB taxonomy): domain Bacteria; phylum Myxococcota_A; class Polyangia; order Polyangiales; genus CAISKJ01. The sequence continues at coordinate 19,249 of CAMFHP010000113.1, read as the reverse complement.
TCGATGCGTGCGACGTAGCCCGTGAGGAGCGAGACCGCGCGCGAACGCGCCACGGGGTCGCTCACGCGCTCGATGGCCGTGAGGTGCGCGCGGTCGCGGGTGAGGCGGTAGAGCGCGGCGTGCGCTTCGAGGTCGATCTCGCGCTCGGTGACGAGTCGCGTGAGGAGTGTGCGCACCGCGGGGGTGTCGAAGGCGCCGAGGGCGAGCACGGCGCGGGCGCGGGCCGAGCGTCCACCCGAGAGGCCCATGGGCGCGTCGGGTGGAGGCGGCGGTGCGGGGCGTTCGGCGAGGGGCGTGAGGAGCTCGATGGCCCGCGGATCGCCGAGCGCATCGAGCGCCCCGGCCGCGTCGAGGGGGAGCAGCCCGGTGTCGCGCGGGAGCACGGTGGCGAGCACGCGGAACGCGCGCGGATCGCGGATGGCCGCGAGCGTCGCGAGCGAGAGGCGCATCGTGGCCGAGGATTCCGCGCGCTGCACGAGGTCGAGCACGGTGTCGCCCGCGTCGGGTCCGTGGGCGCGCAGGCCCTCCCACGCGAGCGCTTCGAGCGCGTCGTTCGAGTGGTGCCAGGCGAAGGCCGCGAGGAGCGTGCGGGCCGCTGGCGTGTGTTCGCTCGCGAGGCGCGTGAGCACGGCGCGGGCGTCGTTCGCGGCGGCCTCGCGCTCGGCCGCGGAGGGCTGCGCGTCGCCTTCGGGGAACCACGCCGCCAGCGCGGTCACGTCGCGGAGGTGGGCGGGTTCGGGCGCGAGGGTGAAGGGCGCGATCCACTGGTAGAAGCGGCCGCGCGCCGTGGCGTCGCGCGCGTCGTCGGCGCGGCCCGCGTGGGTGTACTCCGCGGCGAGGAGCGCCCACGCGGTGCTGCGATCGGGCGCATCGCGCACGAGGGATTCGAGCAGCGTGCGGGCGCGGTCGTGGTCGTTCGCGGCGGCGACGGCGCGGGCGAGGTTCTCCGTCGCGTCGGGGTCGTGCGTGGCGTCGACGATGCGCTGCCACGTGCGTGCGGCCTCGGTGTGCTGGTCGAGGCGCGAGGCCACGACGGCCGATCCTTCGAGGGCGCCGAGGTGGTTCTCTCGCGCGCGGAGGGCTTCGGCGAAGGCATCGCGGGCCTGTTCGAGCTGCGTGCGCACGAGCCTCGCCTCGGCGGCGGCATCGGTGGACGGACGCGTCGTGACCTCGCCGCGGTGGCGTTCCACGGTGGCGCCGTCGAGGGCCTGACGGAGCCGGATTCCGCCCGCGAGCGTGAGCAGGTCGGCGTCGTCGGGGCGCTGCGTGAGGCCCGCGCGAAGGAGCTGCACGGCGTCGTCGGCGTGTCCGTCTTCGGTGAGGAGCACCGCGAGTCGCAGGCGCAGCACGGGCTCGTCGGGCGCGGCGTCGAGGGCGGCGCGGAGCGTCGACACGGCCTCGTCGAACTGCCCGGCCTGGAGCTGTTGCGCGGCGGTGGAGAGCGCGCGGCGCGCAGACTCCCCGTGCGCCGTCGGCTCGTTGGCGTAGAGCGCGGGGGCGGGGGTCGACGCGGCCGTCGGCGCGGGCGCGGTGCGGGGCGGTGGGGGAGGGCTGTGGCTCGCGCAGGCCGTGAGGGCCAGCGCCACGAGGAGGGAGCGCGCGTACATCGGGGCGCGGACTCTACCCGCGACCGCTCCGCGCGCCGTGTTTCCGACGAAGACGGGGACTACTGCTGCGGCCAGCCCCCACCGTTGCCCTGGTTCGGCGGCGGACCCCATCCCCCCTGCTGCGGCGGCGCGAATCCCTGCTGGGGCTGCCCGAATCCCTGCTGCGGCTGTTGCGGGGGCGCAAAGCCCTGCTGCGGCTGCGGCTGCCCGAATCCCTGCTGCGGCTGCGGGGAGAAACCCTGCGATTGCGGGTCTCCGAAGCCCTGCGGGGCCTGCCCGAAGCCAGGCTGCGAGGGCTGCCCGAAGGCGTTGGACTGTTGCGGGGGCGCAAAGCCCTGCGGCTGCCCGAAACCACCCTGCTGCGGTTGCCCGAAGCCCTGCTGCTGCGGTTGCCCGAAGTTGCCCTGCTGCTGCGGTTGCCCGAAGCCCTGCTGCGACGGCTGCCCGAAGTTGCCCTGCTGCGGTTGCCCGAAGCCCTGCTGCGGAGCGCCACCCATCTGCTGCGCGAAGCCTCCCTGCGGCTGCGGCGCGAAGCCGCCGGGCGCGCTCATGCCGCCCATCTGCGCGTTGGCGAGGCGGGTGTTGTAGTCGCGGAGCTTCGACGAGCGCGCCGCGAACATCACGCCGGCCATCACGAGCATGAAGACGCCGCCGCCGATGGAGGCCGCGCCCTGCTCGCGATGGGTGCGCGCGCGCGCCGACCAGAACGACGGGCCGAGGCCGTAGCTCGAACTCCCGTACGAGGTGCGCTCCGAGGCCCAGCGGTCGCAGCGGTCGGCGTCGCTGAACTCGCTCGCCGCGAAGCCGAAGGCGCCGAGCGCGAAGAGCACCGCGAAGATGCCGCCGACGAGGAGTCCGCCGCCGGGCTTCGAACCCACCATGGCCGACGGCGGGAGCGGCGCGCCGGGCTGGATTGCGCCCGCGAGCGCCGCGGCGATCTGCTGACGGAGGTCGTTCACGCCGCCCGAGGTCGCGGCCCACACGATGCCGAAGACGATGAGTCCGGGGAGCAATCCCGTGAGCACGATCGCCAGGGTGAGCACCACCTGGAGGCCCATGCTCGGAAAGGCCCACACGAGCTTCGCGCGCCCCGGACCCGCCGGGCGAATGAGCACGCCCGTCGCCGCGCCGTTGCCCACGACGACGTAGCTCCCGCGAACGGCGTAGCTGTACTGCGGCATCATGGATTGCAGCCACTGCTGCACCTGATGCGGGTTCTCCAGAGGCATCTGCGTTGCGACTTCCATCGAGGCGTTCTCCGCGATCGGCGGGGCGCATCTCAACGGACCGCGCGACGATCGCGACGCCCACGTGGACCCTTCACCGAGCGCCTGCGGTATCGCGCGCCGCGCACGAGGCCGTCAACCCGCCTGCGCCGAATGCGAAGGCGACCGTCGCGAGGGCGCGGCGCTCCGTGCGACCCTCGCGCCCGATGAAGCGCGTGTGGCTCGGTTCCGTGGTGTGTGTGCTCGCGGCGTGCGGCGATGGCGGCGTGGCCGTGTCTCCCGTCGACGCCGGGTTCTTCGAGGCGTCCGCGGAGGTCGGCAGCGACGCAGCGCCCACGCCCGATGCCGCCGCGCTCGACGAGGTGGTCTCCGCCGATGCGTCGGGAATCTCCGACGGATCCGTGTCCGACGTCTCCGCTCCCGATGCGTCGGGAATCTCCGACGGATCCACCACCGATGTGTCTCCGCCCGATGCGAGCGCGCCCGATGCGTCGGGAATCTTCGACGGATCCACCGTCGATGGGTCTTCGCCCGATGCGTCGGGAATCTCCGACGGATCCACCGTCGATGCGGGCGCGCCCGATGCGTCCGTCGCGTGTCCGCCGATTCCCGCGTGCGATGCGCCGCCGCCTGCACCGGGCGCGACGGTGGCGTGGCGCCATCTCACGACGCGGCTCACGGTGGCGCTCGGATCCGCGCGCCATCGCGGACGCGACCTGTTCCTCCGCGAGGGCGAGGCCCAGTGGGCGCTCGCGAAGTTCGCGTACGGACTCAACGACGACGACCTCAACGACGAAGACGTCGACCTCTACCTCCTGCGCGACTGCACGCGCTGGGAGATGCTCGGCACCGCGCGCACCTCGCTCGACAGCGCGCCGCACGCCGCCGTCGAGGGCGTCAACGACACGGGCGGACGGGTGTACTTCGAGATCCCCGCCGCGCGTCGCCTCGCCGTGGGATGGCACCGCGTCCGCTTCGTGGTGCGCGGCGATCACACCGTCGCCGACCAGTGGATCCGGGTGATTCCCGCGGGGGCGCGGGTGGTCGTGAGCGACGTCGACGGCACGCTCACCGAGAGCGAGAACGCGGCGCTCCTCGCGCTGCTCACGGGGCCTCCGCCGGGCGCCAACGCGGGCGGCGCGGCGATGCTCCAGGCGCTCGTCGCGCGGGGCTGGGAGGTCTTCTACCTCACCGCGCGCCCCGAGTGGCTCGCGGCCTCGACGCACGACTGGCTCACGTTGCGCGGGTTTCCGCGGGGCATCGTGCACACGACCCTGGGGCTCACCGGGGCCACGGGCGCGCCCGCGCAGAGCTTCAAGACCGCCGAGCTCGCCGCGCTCCGCACGCGCTTCGGCCGCGCGCCCGACTACGGCTTCGGCAACACCGACTCCGACGTGGGGGCCTACGTCGCGGGCGGCGTCGCGGTGCCCTACTACTACCGCTACACGGGCGACGTGCGCGGGGGCACGCGCGTCGACGACTACACCCCGCTCGCGGCGCGCTTCAGCACGCTCGCGCCCGTCTGTCGCTGAGCGCGGCGCGGTCCCCAGAATTTTGTCCGCGGGCGTTCGATCTCCGCACGCCCTGAAGGCGCTGCACGGAACGCAAACATGCGGTCACCGGGAGAGTGCGCGCGCGAGGCCCTCGCGGGTGCCGGAGGGGCGCGCAACGGCCGTTCGGACTGACGTGTGTCCCTGCATCGCGAGGCACCTCCCGCGGCGACCCCGAGGTCCGCGCGCGGAACACCTGCACGGGCCGTCGACGGCCGGGCGCGCTCCCGGTCGCACGGGGCGCGTGGGGCGTTGTATGGTCTTCCGGCTGCCTCTGACCGGGCCCGCGATGGTGCGGGGCGAGGGCGCAAATACCTCTCCGTCGATGTGTGAGACCTCGCGTCGGCCCCCGCGGCCGCGCCACGCCGAACCCGAACTCGCGCAGACCCCGCGCCGCATGCTGCGCGCGCGGCGCTCCATGGTGGACCCGTGACGCCCGACGACTCCCCCGACGAAGCGCCCGCTCCCGTCGCGCACGAGGTGTCTCGCGGCATCGACCCCCTGCGCGAGATGGAGATCATCGCGCACGAGGTGGCGAACGGCGCCCAGAACGACCGCATCAACGTGGTCATCGGGCCGATGTACCGCATCGAGATCGTGGGCGGCGGACGCTCGAAGGTGCTGGCCTCGAAGCCCCTCGACAAGTTCGACCGCTCGACGACCACCATCGGCCGCGTGGCGCTGCTGCTCGTCGACATCGCCGACAAGCGCATGCGCGACAGCCAGGAGCGCGTGCGTCGCCTGCGCAGCGAGCTCGAACTCGCGGAGAAGGCCCTCGACGACGACGTGCGCCGCGTCGACCGCCTGAGCGAGATCATCCAGGAGAACACGATCCTCGGGTGAGCGAGCGCCCCGCGCGGCGATCACCGCGAGGGGCGCAGGGCCGTCACCGCGGAGGGCTCAGGCGTCGAGGGCCGTGCGGACGCGCTGCGTGAGGAGCGCGGCGTTGAAGGGCTTGCTCATGAGGTGCATGCCCTCGTCGAGCACGCCGTGGTGCGCGATCACGTCGTCGGTGTAGCCCGACATGAAGAGCACGCGCAGGTGCGGGCGGAGCTGCGTGAGCCGCGTGGCGAGCTCGCGGCCGTTCATGCCGGGCATCACCACGTCGGTGAGCAGCAGGTCGATGGGCTCGTTCGATCGCTCCACGAGGGCCACGGCCTCGGCGCCGTTCGAAGCCGTGAGCACGGTGTAGCCCGTGGCCACGAGGATCCTTCGCGCGAGGGCCCGCACGACCTCTTCGTCTTCGACCACGAGCACGGTCTCGCGACCCGACGGGCGCTCCGTGGTGCGGCGCGCGTCGACGGGCACCACGGTCTCGCGGCGCGAGCGCGGGAGCAGCACGTCGAAGCGGCTCCCGCGGCCCGGCGCGCTCTCGACGCGGATGCCGCCGCCGCTCTGGGCCACGATGCCGTACACCGTCGAGAGCCCGAGGCCCGTGCCCTTGCCCGGTCCCTTCGTGGTGTAGAAGGGCTCGAAGATGCGGGCGCGCGTGGCTTCGTCCATGCCGGTGCCCGTGTCGCTCACCGAGAGCACCACGTAGTCGCCGGGGTCGAGCTCGCCGTCGCGCTCGGTGAGGGTCTCGTTGCGCGTCGAGACGATGAGGTCGCCGCCGTCGAGCATCGCGTCGCGCGCGTTCACGACGAGGTTCATCAGCACCTGTTCGAGCTGCCCCGGGTCGACGCACACGGGCCACATGTCGCGGCCCGCGCGGAACTCCAGGCGCACGTCTTCGCCGATGAGGCGACGGAGCATGCGCTCGGTGTCGCCCACGCGCGCGTTGAGGTCGATCACCTCGGGCCGGAGGATCTGCTTGCGGCTGAACGCGAGGAGCTGGCGCGTGAGCGACTCGGCCCGTCGCGCGGCGGCGAGCACCTCGCGCAGGTCGGCGGCGCTCTCTTCGTCGCGGGCGTTGGCGAGCGTGAACTCGGTGTACGAGCCGATGACGCAGAGGAGGTTGTTGAAGTCGTGCGCGATGCCGCCGGCGAGGCGACCCACGGCCTCCATCTTCTGCGCCGCGCGGAGCTGCTCGTCGCGCTCGCGGAGCGTGTTCGCGCGGTCGATGCGGTCGAGCGCGAAGGAGAGGTCGTTGCCCATCGATTCGAGGAGCGCGGTCACCTGCGCGTCGAAGAACTCGGCGTCGGCGGCGTAGAGCACCATCACGCCCGCCATGCGGTCGTTGCGCAGGAGCGGCAGCGCGAGCGCCGAGCGGATGCCGCCGAGCGAGGCCATCTCGTGCCACACGGCGTACGAGGGGTCGCGGAGGTAGTCGTTGCTCACGCACGAGGCGCCCGCGCGAAAGGCCCGCGCGCCGATCGACTGGCCGTCCTGCGTGGCGGGGTCGAGGCTGCCGGGGAGCGACGAGAGGAACGACGCGAGCGGCCCCGCCGCGGCGCGGGGCACGAGCGTGTTGGCCTTGCGGTCGTGCGTGCCGATCCACACGAGGCGGAACGTGTCGAGCCGCATCGCGACGTCGCACACGCTGCGGAAGAGCTCCTGCTCGTCGTGGCAGCGGAGGATCACCTCGTCGACGTCGACCACCGTGCGGTACATCCGCGAGAGCTGCGCCACGCGGTGCTCCGCGACGATGCGCTCGGTGACGTCCATCACGAAGCCGTGCCACACGACCTCGTCGCCCTCGCGCTGCGGCACCGACCAGCCTTCGAGCCAGCGCAGGCCCTTCGTCGGGTGCAGGTACCGATGACACGAGTGCCACGGGGTCATGGTCTCCGCCGAGCGACGGATCGCGGCCATCACGGCCTCGGCGTCGTCGGGGTGGTTGCGCGCGGTCACCACCGAGGCGTCGTCGGCGAGCTGCTCGGGCGTGAAGCCGTACACGTCGAGCGCGGCCTTCGAGGCCATGGGCATCACGGGCCGTCCGTCGGGCAGCAGGCGGAACGCGCTGATCACACCGGGCACGCTCTGCGCGACGTGGTTGAAGCGACCCTGGAGCTCGACGCGCGCGCGGAGCTCGGCCTCGCTCTGGCGCAGGGCCTCCTGCGTGGCGCGCTCCTCGGTCTGGTCGCGGAACACCAGCACCGTGCCCACGATGGATCCGTCGAGGCCGCGGATGGGCGCGCCGCTGTCGGCGATGGGGCGCTCGCTTCCATCGGCGGCGAGGAGCGACGTGTGGTTCGCGAGGCCCACCACGATGTGCTCGCGGAGCACGCGCGTCGTGGGGTTCTCCACGGGCAGGCGCGTGTCTTCGTTCACGATGTGAAAGACCTCTTCGACGGGCCGCCCCACGGCCTGCGCGTTCGTGTACCCCGTGAGCGACTCGGCCACGGGGTTGAGCATGGTGACCAGCCCCCGCGCGTCGGTGGTGATCACCCCGTCGCCGATGCTCTGGAGCGTCACGAAGAAGCGCTCGCGCTCGGCGGACTCGGTGGCGAGCATCCCCCGCTGGTCGGTCACGTCGAGGGCGGTCACGAGCAGGCCCTCGTCGGTCGCGGTGATGCGCAGGTCGGCCTGGCGCGTGACGCCGTCGACGGTGAGCTCCTGGTCGAGGCGCTCCTCGCGACCCGTGCGCAGGCACCGCAGGAGGGCCTGGAACGCGGCCGTGCGCTCGATGCCCGGCACCGCGTCGAAGAGTGACGTGCGCTGCCCCTCGCGGAGTCGTAGCGAGAACACCTCGCGCGCGGCGCGGTTCGCGTAGGCGACGCGGAACTCGTGGTCGACGAGCACGCAGGCCTCGCGCAGCGAATCGAAGAGCGAGCGTGGGGGCGGGGGAGGAGGAGGTAACGCGGGGTCGGGCATGGGCGGCGCGGCGACGCTCAGTACGCGGTGCGCCGCGAGAGCATCTGGAGGTTCTGATACCCCAGCATGCCGAAGAGCAGCGCGCGGTAGAGCGAGGCCTCGGAGAGGGACCACACCACCACGGCGCCCGCAACCACGACGGCGAGAATTCGCGCGACACGCTGATGCCGAGGACCGGCCACCGCGAGGGCGATCTGGCCACCGTCCAGCGGCGGAACGGGCAGAAGATTGATCAACCCCCACCAGAGGTTGACCGAGAGCGCCATGCCCATCGCCGTGCGCAGATTGGGTGACAGCGCGAGGGTCGGAAACTCCCACAGCGCGAGCCACACGAGACCCGCCATGGCGAAGCCCGCGAAGGGCCCCGCGAGGGTCACCGCGACGTCCTTCGCGCGCGAGAGCGGACGGTCGAAATGCGTGTGTCCGCCCATGGTGTGGAGCCGCACCGAGACCCGCGCGCCGAAGGCCATCGCGGTGAGCGCGTGACCGAGCTCGTGCACCAGGATCGAGAGCGGCGCGATGAGCATCCAGAGCACGAGGGCGGGGCCGCGCTGGTTCGATCCGAACATCAGCATCGCGAGCCAGAACATCGGCTCGACGGTCACGGGGATTCGCCCGAGCCGGAAGCGCAGCGTGAGTTGTTGCGGGTCCATGAGACGGGAGAACGTAGGCATCGCGTGGGGCGCCGTCGAGTGCGAGGCACCGCCGCGGAGGCCGTGATGGTCAGCGGTTGAGCAGCAGGTCGCCGTAGAGCTCCCGCAGCTTCGTCTTCAGAAACTTGCCCGTCGACGTGCGCGGAATCTGTTCGAGGAAGATCACCTCGTCGGGCATCCAGAACTTCGCGAACGAGGGCGCGATGTGCTCGATGAGCTCCTCGCGCGTGGCGCTGCGTCCGGGCTTGAGCACCACGGCCGCGAGGGGGCGCTCGTCCCACTTCTCGTGACGCCCCGCGAACACCGCCGCTTCGAGCACCGCGGGATGGCTCATCAGCGCGTTCTCGAGCGCGACGGAGCTGATCCACTCGCCGCCGGACTTCACCACGTCCTTCGCGCGGTCGGTGATGCGCAGGTAGCCCTCGGCGTCGATGGTCACCACGTCGCCGGTCTTGAACCATCCATCGGCCGTGAACCGATCGGTGCCTTCGCCCGCGAGGTACGAGCTCGCGACCCACGGGCCGCGCACTTCGAGCTCGCCCATCTGCACGCCGTCCCAGGGCAGCACGTTGCCGCGATCGTCAACGTGGCGCGTCTCGACGAACACCGAGGCGTAGCCCTGCGACGCGCGAATGGGCAGCGTCACCTCGTCGCCCTGATCTTCGAACGCGTGCTTCACCTTCGCGACGGAGCCCAGGGGGTTGGTCTCGGTCATTCCCCACGCGTGCACCACGTCGAGGCCGTGGCGCGCGCGGAACCCGTGGATCATCGCGGCGGGTGCGGCCGCGCCGCCGATCACCATGGCGCGCACCGTCGAGAGGTCGAAGCGCTTCGGGTCCTGATCGAGCAGCGCGAGGATGCCCAGCCAGATCGTGGGAACGCCCGCCGCGAGGGTCACGCGCTCCGCGGCCATGAGCTCGGTGATCGAGAGCGCGTCGAGGTGCGGTCCCGGGAACACCAGCTTCGCGCCCGTCGCCGCCGCCGCGAACGGAAGGCCCCACGCCGCCGCGTGGAACATCGGCACCACGGGCAGCACCACGTCGCGCTCGGCCACGCCGAAGGTGTCGGCCATGCACTCCACCAGCGTGTGGAGCACCGTCGAGCGGTGGCTGTACACCACGCCCTTGGGGTTCCCCGTGGTGCCCGAGGTGTAACAGATCATCGCCGCGGCGTTCTCGTCGAGCGCGGGCCAGTCGTAGTGCGGCGCCTCGGGCGCGAGCAGGGCTTCGTAGTCGTAGTAGCGGTCGGGCAGCGGCGCGTCGGTCTCGCGCAGCACGATCACCTGCTCGACGCAGGGCACGTGGTCGATGAACTTCGCGAGCAGGGGGAGCAGCGTCTCGTCGACGACGATCACCTTGTCGCCCGCGTGACGGGCGATGTACGCGAGCTCCGTCGGGTGCAGCCGGAGGTTCAGCGTGTGGAGCACCGCGCCCATCGACGGAACGCCGAGGTAGAGTTCCAGATGGCGGCTGTGGTTCCACGCGAGGGAGGCCACGCGGTCGCCGCGGCCGACGCCGAGTTTTTCGAGCGCGTGCGCGAGGCGACAGCTCCGGTCGCGCACCTCGCTCCAGGTCGTGCGATGGAGCGAGCGGTCGTGCCTTCGCGACACGATCTCGCGTCGCGGCGAGTACCGCGCTGCGCGCTCCAGCAGGTGCGTGATGGTCAGCGGGAAGTTCATCATCGTGGCGTGCATGACCCACGACGCTATCGCGCCGCCCCGCGCGGGCGGTATAGCGTCCGCGGGGTGAACAAGCCGGTCGTCGCCCTCCTCGCCTCGATGCTTCTGGTGCCGTGGTCGGTGCGCGCGCAGCCCGTCGCGACGCCGCCGCCCGCCATCGTCGCACCGTGGGGAGCCTCCGCGGGTCCCGACGGCCTCCCGCCTCCGCCCGGCGCAACGGTCGCCGCATCTCCGTTGGGTGCGCAGCCCGACGCCGTCGCGCGCCATCGGCGGCTCCTCGACGTGCTCGCCTGGGAAGAGGAACGACAGCGCCTCCAGCGACGGACCGTGTTGATCACCGGCAGCGTCGTGGGCGGCATCTCGCTCGCGCTGGGCATCGGCCTCTCGACCCGTGACCGCTCCTCCGACGAGACCGCTGGGGCCTTCGTGGGCGCGCTCGGCGTGGGAACGCTCCTCGGCGTGGGCCTCGGCGCGCTGCTCCCCACCGCGTGGAGCCCCGTGCTCGACGCGCGCGACGCCGCGGCCACCGAGCACCTCGCGCCCGCCGAGGCCACCGCGCGCATCGAGTCTGCGTGGCGCACCGCCGCCGAACGCAACGCGCGGGCGCAGCGCGTGGGCGCGTGGGTGTTCATCGTGCTCGGCGCCGCCACGGGCCTCGGAGGCACCGGGCTGCTCCTCTCCGATCCCCTCGACGGGGTGGGCCGCTCGGGGCAGCGCGCGCTCGGCACCACCTTCGTCTTCGCGGGCAGCGTGCTCGCCATCACCGGCGCCGCGCTGATGCACAGCCTCGACCCCGTCGAGCACGGCTGGGAGGTCTACCACCGCAGCGCCCCCTCGCTCGGTGTCGCACCCCTCGCCGACGGCGCCGCCGCGACCGTGTCCGGCACGTTCTGACGTCACACATTCCCGACGGGGTCAAGCCCCTCACGTCCGCGACCCTGCGACGTGACAGCGCACCCCTCCCGGTGTGAAACTCCTCTCGCACTGCATGTGGCGGCCGCATCTGGCCGCGTCGATGTCTCCGAGGGAGGGGACACGACGCAACGTGTCCCATCGGCACGGTCACAGCGTCCGCAGCGTGCCCGATCGATCCCCTGGAGATGCAACCGATGAGAACCCTCTTGAGCGCCCCGTGGGCCGCTGCGGTGCTGGCCGCCGCGGTCGCCCTCGCGGGCTGTACCGACCGCGCGGTCGTGGGCGCGCGCCCCGACGCGGGCATGGACGCACCCGCCGACACCACGCCCACCTGCGACGCGGGCACGGTCCCGTGTGGCACGGCCTGCATCGACACCTCGCGCAACGACATGAACTGCGGCGCCTGCGGTCGCGTGTGCGGCGCGGGCACGACCTGCATGGCGGGCCTCTGCCGCGTGGTGTGTCCGACGGGACAGCTCGCGTGCCCCGCGGGCGCTGCGGGCGCCGACGGTGGCGCGGCCGACGGCGGCGTGAGCGAGCTCTGCGTGCTGCCCGACACCGACCGCGCGAACTGCGGCGCGTGCGGACGCGCGTGCGCCGCGGGCCAGGTGTGCTCGTCGGGCATGTGCACCGCCACCTGCGCGTCGACCCTCACCACGTGCGGAACGGGCGACGCGCGCTTCTGCGCCGACACGCAGCGTGACAGCGCGAACTGCGGCGCGTGCGGCACCGCGTGTGCGCCGGGCCAGGCCTGCGTGGCGGGCGTGTGCTCCACGAGCTGCCCGCAGGGACAGACCGCGTGCATGGGCGACGGCGGGGCGGGCTACTGCGCCGACCTCGCGGCCGATCGCAACAACTGCGGCGCGTGCGGCATGGCGTGTCCTTCGGGGCAGCTCTGCGCCGCGGGCGCGTGCGTGACCTCGTGCCCGATGGGCCAGACCGTGTGCGGCTCGACGTGCCGCGACCTCCAGACCGACCGCGTCGCGTGCGGCGCGTGCGGAACCACCTGCGCCGACGGCGAGGTCTGCATGGGCGGATCGTGTCGTCTGTCGTGTCCCCTCGGGCAGACCGCGTGCGCGGGCGCCGACGGCGGGCCGGGTCTCTGCGCCGACTTTCAGGTCGACCGCGCGAACTGCGGCGCCTGCGGGCGCGCGTGCGCGTCGGGCCAGGTGTGCTCGGGCGGATCGTGCGTGACCTCGTGCACGCCCGGTCTCACCGACTGCACGGGCTCGTGCCGCGACGTGCAGAGCGATCGCGCGAACTGCGGCATGTGCGGCCGCGCGTGTGCGCCGGGCGAGGTGTGCTCCATGGGCGCGTGCGTGGTCTCGTGTGCCGTGGGGCAGACGAGCTGCGGCGGGTCGTGCCGCGACCTCCAGACCGACCGCGCGAACTGCGGCATGTGCGGCAACGCGTGTGCGTCGGGCCAGGTGTGCTCCGGCGGAATGTGTGTGACGTCGTGCGTGACCGGGCTCACCAACTGCTCGGCCTCGTGCCGCGACACGCAGAGCGACCGCGCGAACTGCGGCATGTGCGGGCGCGCGTGCGCGTCGGGCCAGGTGTGCTCGGGCGGATCGTGCGTGACGAGCTGCGTGGCGGGACAGACCGACTGTGCGGGCTCGTGCCGCGACACGCAGACCGACCGCGCGAACTGCGGCGCGTGCGGCAACGCGTGTGCGTCGGGCCAGGTGTGCTCCATGGGCGCGTGCGTGACGACCTGCGTGGTGGGCCAGACCGACTGCGGAGGCTCGTGCCGTGACACGCAGAGCGACCGCGCGAACTGCGGCGCCTGCGGGCGCGCGTGCGCCGCGGGCCAGGTGTGCTCCGCGGGAACGTGCGTGACGAGCTGCGCCTCGGGGCTCACCGACTGCGCGGGCTCGTGCCGCGACACGCAGAGCGACCGCGCGAACTGCGGCACCTGCGGGCGCGCGTGCGCGTCGGGCCAGGTGTGCTCGGGCGGATCGTGCGTGACGAGCTGCGTGGCGGGACAGACCGACTGCTCGGGCTCGTGTCGCGACCTGCAGAACGACCGCGCGAACTGCGGCGCCTGCGGGCGCGTGTGCGCGTCGGGCCAGGTGTGCTCGTCGGGCGCGTGTGTGACGAGCTGCGTGGCGGGTCAGACCGACTGCGGCGGCTCGTGCCGTGACACGCAGAGCGACCGCGCGAACTGCGGCGCGTGCGGGCGTGCGTGCGCCGACGGCCAGGTGTGCTCCGGCGGCGTGTGCGTGGTGAGCTGCGCGGCGGGGCAGACCAACTGCTCGGGCTCGTGCCGCGACACGCAGAACGACCGTGCGAACTGCGGCGCCTGCGGCAACGCGTGTGCGTCGGGCCAGGTGTGCTCGGCTGGAACGTGCGTCGTGAGCTGCCTCACGGGGCTCACCAACTGCTCGGGCTCGTGCCGTGACCTCGACAGCGACCGCGCCAACTGCGGCACCTGCGGGCGCGCGTGCGCGGCGGGCCAGGTGTGCTCGTCGGGCGCGTGCGTGACGTCGTGCATGACCGGGCTCACCGACTGCTCGGGCTCGTGCCGTGATCTCACCACCGACCGCGCGAACTGCGGCGGCTGCGGCCGCGCGTGCGGCGCGGGCGAGGTGTGCGTCGCCGGGAGCTGCACGCTCTCGTGCCCCACGGGCCAGAGCGCCTGCGGTGGAACGTGTGCGGACTTCACGAACGACCGCGCCAACTGCGGACGCTGCGGCAACGTGTGTGCGGCGGGCCAGGTGTGCTCGTCGGGCGCGTGCGTCGTGAGCTGCGTGACGGGGCAGACCAACTGCTCGGGCACCTGCCGCGACCTCACGACCGACCGCGCGAACTGCGGCATGTGCGGCCGCGCGTGCGCCTCGGGCCAGATCTGCACCGCGGGCACGTGCACCACGTCGTGTCCCACGGGGCAGAGCTCGTGCGGCGGGTTCTGCGTGTTCACGGCGAGCGATCCCAACAACTGCGGCGGCTGCGGCGTGACGTGCCCGACGCGCACGAGCGCCACGCGCGTGTGCGCCGACAGCACCTGCGGCTACGTGTGCGCCGCGGGCAGCGCCGACTGCGACCTCGCCGCGGCCAACGGATGCGAGGTCACGCCGGCCACCGACGTCGCCAACTGCGGACGCTGCGGCAACGCGTGCCCCGCGCGCGCCAACGCCACCACGACCTGCGCGTCGGGCACCTGCGGGTTCACCTGCGCCGCGGGCTTCGCCGACTGCGACGGCGTGGCCTCCAACGGCTGCGAGGCCAACCTCAACACGTCGAGCACGAACTGCGGACGCTGCGGCAACGTGTGCTCCGGCGCCGTGACGTGCACCGCGGGGACGTGCGGTCCGCGCTGCAACGCGGGCGCGCCGCGCGTGCTGATCTACGGTCCCGCGGGCACCGCGGAGCAGCCGTACCTCCCGTCGGGCTCGGTGGTGACCGTCGCCTCCGAGGCCATGTGGCGCTCGATGACCACGGCGGACTTCGCCACCTACCAGCTCCTCGTGGTGGGCGATCTCAACTGCTCGGGACCGAGCGCCGTGAACCTCCAGGCCCTCTTCGACACGCGCGCCACCTGGGGCGCCGCCGTGCTCGGACGTGTGGCCGTCACCGGCAGCGACGCGGGCTGCCACCTCACGGCGGGCGCGCAGACGTACCTCCGCACCACCTTCTCGTGGCTCGCCACGGGCCCCTACACCGGCGCGTTCTTCAGCGGTGACTGGGGACGCCGCGGCTACGACTACCTCTCGCCCTTCGGATCGTTCAGCAGCACGGCCCGCAGCGGCGACGACATCACCGTCACCATGTCCGCGCACCCGACCATGGTGGGCAGCACGAGCGCCTCGCTCACGGGCTGGGGAAGCACCTACCACGCGACCATCTCGTCGCTGGGTTCGGGCTTCGTGACCACCGCGACGAACAGCGCCGCGCAGCCCGTGTTCGTCGCCCGCGACGTGGCCTGCACGCCCTGACGCTTCGCGTCCCCTCCGTCCCCTCCGACCGCGCGCGACGGCGTCTTCCGGGCGTCGTCGCGTCGCGCCGCGTCCCTCCCGATCCGTGCGTGGTGATCCCGGTCGTCGCCGCTGTGTGACCCGTGGACGCGTGTGGGATCTCCGCACAGCGCAGGGATGTGAAAGTCACTCCCCGAAGCTCGTCCGTTGGATCTACAACCTTGCACGTGTGCGGCTTCGTCGGCGCGGTGTCTTTCGGGCGCGCGGTGACGTGAGGGGGCCGCCTCGGACCGTCCCTTTCACCCCGAGATCACCCATGGAACGAAGAACACTCTCCACGCCCTGGGGGCTCCTCGTCGCCGCGTTCGCCGTCATGGCCGCGTGCACGGGGTCCCCGGTGGTCGCCGGTCGCGACGCCGCGACCGACATCGCCACCGACCTCACACCGACCTGTAGTTCCACGCAGATCGTCTGCAACAACGTGTGCGTCGACCCGACGAGCAGCGAGGCCCACTGCGGCCGCTGCGGCAACGTCTGCGGCGCGGGCTCGACCTGCCGCGCGGGCCAGTGTCGCGTGGTGTGCCCCACGGGCCAGGTGGCCTGCACCCTCGGCGGAACCTCCTCCGACGCGGGCGCCCCCGACGGCGGCGCGCTCGCCGAGGTGTGCGTGCTCCCCGACACCGACCGCAACAACTGCGGCGCGTGCGGGCGCGTGTGTCCTTCGGGCCAGGTGTGCTCCGCGGGCATGTGCACCACGACCTGCGCGTCGAACCTCACCACCTGCGGCACGGGCGACAGCCGCGCGTGCGCCGACACGCAGCGCGACACCGCGAACTGCGGCGCGTGCGGCACCGCGTGTGCGCCGGGCCAGGCCTGCGTGGCGGGTCGCTGCACCACGAGCTGTCCCGCGGCGCAGACCGCGTGCACGGGCGACGGCGGTGCGGGCTACTGCGCCGACCTCAACGCCGATCGCAACAACTGCGGCGCGTGCGGCATGGCGTGTCCTTCGGGTCAGGTGTGCTCGTCGGGCGCGTGCGTGACGTCGTGTCCGACGGGGCAGACGGCGTGCGACGGCGCGTGCCGTGACCTCGCCACCGACCGTGCGAACTGCGGCGCCTGCGGGACCGCGTGCGCGTCGGGCCAGGTGTGCATGGGCGGCGCGTGCCGTCTCTCGTGTCCGCCCGGACAGACCGCGTGCACCGGCGACGCGGGACCGGGCGCGTGCGCCGACCTCCAGGGCGACCGCGCCAACTGCGGCGTGTGCGGAACCTCGTGCGGCGCGGGCCAGGTGTGCTCCGGCGGCATGTGCGTGGTGAGCTGCGCGGCGGGTCTCACCAACTGCGCGGGCTCGTGCCGCGACGTGCAGAGCGACCGCGCGAACTGCGGCGCGTGCGGAACGTCGTGTGCCGAGGGCCAGGTGTGCTCCGCGGGATCGTGCGTGACCTCGTGCGCGACGGGCTTCACCAACTGCGGTGGATCGTGCCGCGACGTGCAGAGCGACCGCGCCCACTGCGGCATGTGCGGCAACCCGTGTGCGTCGGGCCAGGTGTGCTCCGGCGGCGCGTGCGTCGTGAGCTGCGTGATGGGCCAGACCAACTGCGGCGGGTCGTGCCGCGACACGCAGAGCGACCGCGCGAACTGCGGCGCGTG
This sequence comes from uncultured Myxococcaceae bacterium, assembly GCA_945952225.1. GTDB lineage: Bacteria > Myxococcota_A > Polyangia > Polyangiales > CAISKJ01. The sequence goes on along the minus strand of CAMFHP010000113.1, from coordinate 2,303 downwards.
CGGCAACGCGTGTGCGTCGGGCCAGGTGTGCTCCGGCGGACGCTGCGTGACGTCGTGCGTGACCGGGCTCACCGACTGCGGCGGCTCGTGCCGTGACCTCGACAGCGACCGCGCCCACTGCGGCATGTGCGGCAACGCGTGTGCGGCGGGCCAGGTGTGCTCCGCCGGGCGCTGCGTGACCTCGTGCGCGACGGGGCAGACCGACTGCGGCGGGTCGTGCCGTGACACGCAGAGCGACCGTGCGAACTGCGGCGCGTGCGGGACCGCGTGTGCCGCGGGCCAGGTGTGCTCCGGCGGCGTGTGCGTGACGAGCTGCGTGACGGGACAGACCGACTGCGGCGGGTCGTGCCGTGACCTCACGAGCGATCGCAACAACTGTGGCGCGTGCTCCGTCGACTGCGCGTCGGGCCAGGTGTGCTCCATGGGGAGCTGCGTGCTGTCGTGTGCGGCGGGGCAGACCAACTGCGCGGGCTCGTGCCGCGACACGCAGAACGACCGCGCGAACTGCGGCGCGTGCGGAACCGCGTGTGCGACGGGCCAGGTGTGCTCGTCGGGCGCGTGCGTGACGAGCTGCGTGGCGGGTCAGACCGACTGCGGCGGCTCGTGCCGTGACACGCAGAGCGACCGCGCGAACTGCGGCGCGTGCGGGCGTGCGTGCGCCGACGGCCAGGTGTGCTCCGGCGGCGTGTGCGTGGTGAGCTGCGCGGCGGGGCAGACCAACTGCTCGGGCTCGTGCCGCGACACGCAGAACGACCGTGCGAACTGCGGCGCCTGCGGCAACGCGTGTGCGTCGGGCCAGGTGTGCTCGGCTGGAACGTGCGTCGTGAGCTGCCTCACGGGGCTCACCAACTGCTCGGGCTCGTGCCGTGACCTCGACAGCGACCGCGCCAACTGCGGCACCTGCGGGCGCGCGTGCGCGGCGGGCCAGGTGTGCTCGTCGGGCGCGTGCGTGACGTCGTGCATGACCGGGCTCACCGACTGCTCGGGCTCGTGCCGTGATCTCACCACCGACCGCGCGAACTGCGGCGGCTGCGGCCGCGCGTGCGGCGCGGGCGAGGTGTGCGTCGCCGGGAGCTGCACGCTCTCGTGCCCCACGGGCCAGAGCGCCTGCGGTGGAACGTGCGCGAACTTCACGAACGATCGCAACAACTGCGGCCGCTGCGGCAACGTGTGTGCGGCGGGCCAGGTGTGCTCGTCGAGCGCGTGCGTCGTGAGCTGCGCCACGGGGCAGACCAACTGCTCGGGCACCTGCCGTGACACGCAGACCGACCGCGCCAACTGCGGCGGCTGCGGAACCTCCTGCGCCGCGGGTCAGATCTGCACGGCGGGCGTGTGCACCACGTCGTGTCCGGCGACGCAGAGCGCGTGCGGCGGGCTCTGTGTGTTCACGTCGAGCGATCCGTCGAACTGCGGCGGCTGCGGCGTGACGTGCCCGACGCGCACCAACGCGACGCGCGTGTGCGCCGACGGCGCGTGCAACTTCGTGTGCACCGCGGGCACGGCCGACTGCGACCTCTCGGCGGCCAACGGCTGCGAGTCGACGCTCGCGACGGACTCGAACAACTGCGGCGCCTGCGGCCGCGCGTGCGCCGCGGGCGTGGCCTGCGTGGGCGGGCTCTGCGCGTTCGGCGGCGGCCCCGACCTCACGGTGGCGGGCACGCTCTCGATCAACGCGACGGCGGCCTCGGCCTCGGTGGCCGCGGGCAGCACGGTGGTCACGCTCTCGTACGTGCGCGGAACCTTCGCGGCCGGACAGCGCGTGCTCCTGCACCAGACGCAGGCCGCGTCGGGCCCCGTGGGGCAGTACGAGTACCGGCGCGTGGCGTCGGTGTCGGGCACGATGCTCACGCTCGACGCCGCGGTGACGGCGGCCTACGTGACCAGCGGCGCGGCGCGCGCGCAGATCGTCGTGGTGACCGAGGTCAACGCGCTGAACATTCCCGCGGGCACCACGCTCACGGCGCCTGCGTGGGATGGCAACGTCGGCGGCATTCTCGCGATCGACGCGTCGGGCACGGCGACCATCGCGGGTCGCATCGACATGAGCGGGCGCGGCTTCCGCGGACGCGGCCACGGCGGCACCTACCGCTGCGCGCGCGGATACCAGGGTGAGGGCCAGCTCGCGCTCGGCGACGTGAACATCGCGGCCAACGGCAACGGTGGCGGCGGCGGCGGCGCGGGTCAGGACGACGCCGCGGGCGCAGGCGGCGGCCACGCGGCGGCGGGCGCCAACGGCGGCACCGGAACGTGCGGCGTGTGCCGCGAGGCGTGCCCGATTCCCGGCGGCACCGCGGGATCGGCGG
>CAMFHP010000112.1 GCA_945952225.1 uncultured Myxococcaceae bacterium | reverse complement strand
AGATTGCCTCTTGTCTCGTGGGCTCGGAGATGTGTATAAGAGACAGGTGACGAACCGCGCGCCGCGTCGCGTGCATCGCACGGCCACCCATGGTTGTCGACGCGCTGGTCATCGGTTCTGGCTTCGGTGGGCTCGGCGCTGCGCTCACCCTCGCGGAGGGCGGCGCGCGCGTGGTGCTCTGTGAGTCGCTGCGCTATCCGGGCGGGTGCGCGAGCACGTTCACCCGCGGGCCGTGGCGCTTCGAAGCGGGCGCCACGCTCTTCTCGGGCTTCGATCCGGGGCAGCTCTTCGATCGTTGGATCTCCACCCATCGCATGGAGGTCGAGACCCGCGTCGTCGATCCGGCCATCGAGCTCCGCACGCAGGGGCTCACGCTCAAGCTCCCGCCCGATCGCGCGCGTCTCGTGGCGCAGTTCGAAGCGCTGCCCGGCGCGCCCTCCGATCGCCTCCGCGCGTTCTTCGACCATCAGCGCCGCGTGGCCGACGCGCTCTGGGCCCTCTTCGACGACCCGTCGCTCCTGCCGCCCTTCGACGCCGCCACGCTGCTGCGTCACGTCGCGCGCGCGCCGAAGTATCTCCCGGTGCTCCCGTGGATCACGCGCTCCCTCGGCGCCGTGCTCGACCACCACGGGCTCGCGCACTTCGAACCGCTGCGCGTGTACCTCGACGCGCTCTGCCAGATCACCGTGCAGGTCTCCGCCGACGAGGCCGAGGCGCCCTTCGCCCTCTCGGCCATGGACTACCTCTCGCGCGGCACACGCCACGTGCACGGCGGCATCGGCGCCCTCGCCGTCGCCATGGCTCGCGCGGTCGAACAGCTCGGCGGCGACGTGCGCATGAGCGACGCGGTGCGCTCCCTCTCGCGCGACGGAGACGTGTGGGTCGCCGACACGCGACGCGGCACCGTGCGCGCGAAGACCGTCGTCGCGAATGTGCTTCCGCAAAGGCTCGCGGCGATGCTCGGACGCGATCCCGCCGACGTCGCAAGCCTCGCGCGCAAGGTCGAAGACGGATGGGGCGCGGTGATGCTCTACCTCGGTGTGCATCGCGACGCGAAGCTCCGGCCCGAGGCCCACCACCTCGAACTCGTGCGCGAGGTGGGCAGGCCCTTCATCGAGGGCAACCACGCCTTCGCCTCCATCAGCGGACTCGACGAGACGCGCGGACCCGACGGCGCGCGCACGGTCACCGTCTCGACGCACGTGCCCATGAAGAAGCTCCTCGCGATGGACGACGCCGCGCAGGGCCGCTACGTGGCCGCCGTGCAGCGCGCCCTCGACGACACGCTGCGCGCGCGAGCGCCCGAGCTCTCCGACGCGATCGTGCACCGCATGACCGCCTCGCCGCGCACCTTCGAACGCTTCACGGGACGCACCGCGGGCTACGTCGGCGGTGTGCCGCGCCGCGTGGGACTCGCGAACTATCAGGGCCTCTGGCCGTCGCCCGTGGAGCCCGGGCTCTACCTCGTGGGCGACAGTGTGTTTCCGGGCCAGAGCACCCTCGCGACGGCCGTGGGCGGACACCGCGTCGCCACGCACGCCCTCGCACAGGCAGGTGCCGCGTTGCGCACGGTTGCGTGACACCGCCTGCGGTACGGGTATCACCCGGTGCCACGCGCGCGACGCGCCCGCTGTTGCGCCGCAGCAGAATGGGCCCGAACGCGCGTGCCACGCGCGCGACGCACACGCGCATCGCATGTAGCGCATTGATCGTGGCGCGGGGCTTCGACTAAGGGCGACGCTCGCGCGCGTCTCTACCGATGACGCTTGAGATGCATCGGGCCGCGCGCAGGGAGCGGCGATGTCGATGCGGTCGGATGGTGCGGGTGGCTCGGAGCGGACGTCGTCGATTCCCGAGAGCCCGGAGTCCCGGCACTACGCGGCGGTGCCCACGGTGCCCCCGTTGTTCACGGCCATTCGCGCGGGCGAGTCGCGCACCGCGGTGGTCTTCGGCGGACAGGGCGCAGCGTGGCTCCCGGCCCTGCGCGAGCTCCACACGTCGCACCTCGCCGTGCGCAGCCTCGTGCGCGCCGCGGGTGAGCGCCTGCGCGCGTCGGCGAGCGATCCGCGTCTCGGCGCCATCGCCACGCCCGCGCGCGGCTTCGACCTCGTGCGCTGGATCGAGCACCCCGAGAGCGCGCCTCCCGACGACGTGCTCACCAGCTCGCTCGTGTCGCAGGCGGGCATCTTCGTCACGTCGATCGCGCGCCTCGTCGCGATGGGCGAGCGCGGCTTCGACCTCGACGCGCTGGGCTCGCTCGCCACCGCGGCCACGGGGCACTCGCAGGGCGTGATGGCCGCCCTCGTGTTCGCCGAGGGACACTCGTTTCACAACCTCGCGCGCCGCGCGGCCGAGATCGCCAGCTACTTCTTCTGGCAGGGCTACCGGATGCAGGAGTCGTTCGTGCTCGCGGCGGTTCCGCCCGCGGTGCGTGCGGCCGCAGAGCAGGCCGGCATCGGCGACCCCACGCCCATGGCCGCCGTCGCGGGGCTCACCGAAGAACTCCTCGTCGAGGCGCTCGCGAAGTTCCACGCGGCGAACCCGCAGCTTCTGCCCATCGATGTCTCCCTCGACAATGGAATCACGCGCAAGGTGATCTCCGGTCCGCCCGCGTCGCTCGTGGCCTTCGCGCGTGCGCTCGCGGCGTTTCGCGTGTCGGAGACCGAGGCCTTCGCGCGCGGCCGTCTCGGTCGTCGCCCCATGGAGTTCGCGTGGGAGTTCGTCGCCGCGTCGGCGCCCTTCCACTCGCGCTACATGGAACACGGACGCCGCGCGCTGCCCGACGACCTCGCGCGCGAGGGCATCCGGTTTTCTCCGCAGGCGCTGCGTCTCCCGGTGCTCGGCAACGACGGCACCGACCTCCGCGCGGCCGCCGACGATGCGGCCATGACCACGGCCCTCGTGCGCATGCAGCACGTCGAGCCCGTGCGCTGGTCGAAGGTCTGCGCGGCGCTCCGTGCGAGCCATCGCGACGGCATCACCCACGTGCTCGATTACGGTCCCGGCGACGCGGTGGCGAAGCTCACCTCGCTCAACTGCCGCGGCTTCGGCGTGCATGTGTTCCCCCTCGCGACCGAGGCCGGACGCCGTGAGGTCGCGCTCCCGAAGGAGCAGCTCCCGCGCGGTGCCGACTGGCGTCGCTTCGCCCCCACGCTGCGCCGCACGGTCACGGGCACCGTCGAACTCTCCAACGCCTTCACGCGCTTCACGGGGCGCGCGCCGGTGTTTCTCCCGGGCATGACGCCCACGACCACCGAGGCGCCCATCGTCGCTGCGGCGGCGAACGCGGGCTTCGTGAGCGAGCTCGCGGGCGGAGGCCAGGTCACCGAGCGGCACTTCCGTCTGCGCGCGAAGGAACTCTCGCGCCGCCTCGCGCCCGGCGCCGCGTACGTGGTCAACCTCCTCTACCTCGACCCCTACCTCTGGAACCTCCACTGGAAGGCCGAGGGCCTCGTGCGGAAGCTCCGCGCCGAGGGCGCCGCCATCGAGGGCATCACGGTCTCCGCGGGCGTTCCCGAGGTCGACGAGGCGAAGGAGATCCTCGCCGCATGCAGGTCGCTCGGTCTCGGCCTCGTGTCGTTCAAACCCGGTACGGCGAAGCAGATTCGCGCGGTGCTCGACATCGCGAAGGCCGCGCCCGACTTCACCCTCGGCGTGCAGATCGAGGGCGGAAAAGCGGGCGGACACCACTCGTGGGAAGACCTCCGCGACCTCGTGCGCGGCAGCTACCACGCGCTCCGCGAGCAGCCCAACGTGGTGCTCTCCGTGGGCGGCGGCATTCGCAGCGAATCCGACGCGTGGGAGTGGCTCTCGGGCCGCTGGAGCGAGCGCCTCGGGCTCGCGCCCATGCCCGTCGACGCGGTGTTCCTCGGCACGGTCACCATGGCCGCGCGCGAGGCCATGACCTCGCCGCAGGTGAAGCGCATGCTCGTCTCGACGCGGGGCACCGACGAGTGGGTCGCGCAGGGCGCTTCGAAGGGCGACATGACGAGCGGCAAGAGCCAGCTCGACGCCGACATCCACTACGTCGACAACACCGCGGCCCGCGTGGGAAGGCTCCTCGACGAGGTCGCAGGCAACGCCGCCGCGGCCCTCGCGCGCAAAGACGAACTCGTTGCGGCCCTCGCGCGCACGGCCAAGCCCTACTTCGGCGACCTCACCGCGATGACCGCCGCCGACGTGCTGCGCCGCATGGTCGCCCTCATGGCCATCGGCCGCGGCACCGACTACGACGACGGACGCTGGCTCGATCGCTCATACCGCCAGCGCGTCTACGACATGGCGCTGCACCTCGAAGCGCGCCTCGCCGACACGGCCGGACGCTCGGTGCTCCAGGGCCTCGAAGACCTCGACGCGCCCGAAGACTTCGTCGACCGCTTCGTCGCGCGCTACCCCGACGCGGCGCGCGCCACGCTCTCGCAGTCCGACGCCGACTTCTTCGTGCACCGCATCTGCGCGCGCGTCGGCAAGCCCGTGAACTTCGTGCCCGCCATCGATGGCGACGTGCGCCGCTGGTACAAGAGCGACTCGCTCTGGCAGGCCCACGACGACCGCTACGACGCCGACCAGGTGCTCGTGATTCCGGGCCCCGAGGCCGTGCAGGGCATCACCGCGGTCGACGAGCCCGTGGGTGACATCCTCCAGCGCTACGTGGCCTACAGCGTCGCGCAGCTCGAAGCCGCGGGCGCGCGTCCGGCGCCGTCGTCGTCGTCGTCGCAGCCCGCCCTCGTGGCGCGCGCGGCCCACGCGCTCGGGCTCACCCTCGACACGCACGACGCGGGCTTCTCCGCCGTGGCCCACGCGCCCTCGACGAGCCCCGCGGCCCTCGCGGCCTGGCTCGACGCCCTCGATCCCGTGGTGCTCGCGCCCCTCGCCGCGGCGGCCGGTGTGCTCCGCGATGGTGCGCTCACCACGAACCCCCTCGGGCGCATGCTCCGCGTCGAGGCGGGCGACCGGTGGAGCGGCACCTTCGACCACGCGCGGCACCTCACCGAGCTCTCGGTGCGCAGGGCCAGCGGACACGCCGTGTCATTCGCTGTCACCCGCGACGGCGACGTTGGACGCTGCGAGGTCGAGCTCGTGCACGCGCTCCCGACCACGCACGCGGGCCACGTTCGCGAGGTGCGTCTCGCGCTGTCGTTCGAACGGGACCTCTCGCACGCGGGGCGCTTTCCCCGCGAGGTGACGCCCTCGCGCGGCGTGCGGATGGGAGACTTCTACCGCGCGGCGATGGTGGGCGAGGCCGAGCCCGTGCCCGCGGGGGCGAGCGTCACGTCGCGCTTCGTCGTCGACCGCGACTTCGTGCGCGAGTACGCGCTGGCCTCGGGCGACGCGTCGGTGGCCTACCTCGGCGGGCGCGGACGTCCGCCGGTGCTGCCGTTGAACGCGGCGTTCTCCGTGGCCTTCGACGCGATCTTTCGCGCGACCTTCGTGCCCGACGTGCCGTGGGATCCCTCGCGGCTCGTGCACCTCGACAACGCCGTGCGCTGCGTGGGCGCGGTCATTCACGAGGGCGAGGCCGTCGACGTCACCGCGCACCTCGTCGCGTGGGAGCCCGTGAAGGGCGGCGTGCGCATTCGCGTGGAGGCGCAGCTCACCGTGGCGGGCGCCGCGCGGGCCACCATCGCGAGCACGTTCTTCGTGCAGGGCGAGTCGGGGCGCTATCGGTTCCGCTCGGAGCACGCGCGCCACGCGCTGCCCGCGGGCGATCCCGCGCTTGTCGATCTGTTGCGCGAGAAGCCCTGGTTCCACGCGCAGCAGGGCGCGTCGCTCGACGCGTCGCGGGCGCACACCGTCGACCTGTTGCTGCACACCGAGGTGCGCGACGGCGAGGCCCACTCCACCGTGCGCGGCAAGGTGCTCGATGGCGCGCGCCTCGTGGCCACGGTGCTCTTCACGGGGCACGGTGTCGACGCGGCGGAGACCGAGGCCGCGCGGTGGTTCGCGCACTTCGCCCCCGCGCGCGATCGCGTCGTGGCGCTGCCCAATCCGTCGGCGCCCCACATCGAGCGCGCCTTCGCTCCGTGGAACCTCGTCGAGTTCGCCAAGGCCTCGCGCGACGCCAACCCGCTCCATCGCGACGCCCACGCCGCCGCCCTCGCGGGCTTCGACCGCCCCATCGTGCACGGCCAGTGGACCGCCGCGCGCGCCGTGGCCGCGGCCGCCGCGGGCTTCGCGGGCACCGACGGAGAGCGCGTGCGCGGCGTCGAGGTGAGCTTCACCGACAAGGTGCTGCCGGGCGACGAGGTGGAGTTCCGCGCGCGCCACACGGCGATGGAGGGCGGCGATCTGCTCGTCGACGTCGAGGCCCGCGTGCGCGACGGGAGCGACGAGGGCGCGCTGGCGCTCCGCGGTCGCGTGCGCATCGCGGCGCCGCGGACGGCGTACGTGTTCCCCGGTCAGGGCGTGCAGGTCACGGGCATGGGCATGGACGGCTACGCCCGCTCCGCCGCCGCGCGCCGCGTGTGGGACGAGGCCGACGCGATCTGCCGTGACCGCATGGGCTTCTCGCTGCTCACGGTCGTGCGCGAGAACCCCGTCGAGATGCGCGTGGGGCTCGAGATCCACCGCCACGAGCAGGGCGTGCTCTTTCTCACGCAGTTCACGCAGGTGGCGATGGCGGTCATGGCCATCGCGCAGGTGGCCGAGCTCCGCGAGACCGGATGCTTTCAAGAAGACGCCCTCTTCTGCGGTCACTCCGTGGGCGAGTACTCGGCCATCGGGGCCATCACCGACGCGCTCCCGCTCTGGGCGATGGTCGAGTGCGTGTACCAGCGCGGGCTCACGATGCAGACCTTCGTGCCCCGCGACGCGCAGGGCCGGTCGCCGTACCGCATGGCCGTGGTGCGCCCCAACATCGTGCGCATGGGCGAGGCCGAGCTGAAGCAGCTCGTGGCCCGCATCGCGCGCGAGACCGGGCTCCTCTGCGAGGTGGTGAACTACAACATCCGCGGGCGGCAGTACTCCGTGGTGGGCCACGTGCCCGCGCTCGACGCGCTGCGCGCCGTGCTGGCCGCGCGTGAGCCCGCGGGGTCGAAGCCCTCGTACCTCGAAGTGCCCGGCATCGACGTGCCCTTCCACTCGGTGGCGCTGCGCACGGGGGTGCCCGCGTTCCGCGAGCGGCTGGACACGTACATGCCCGCGGAGCTCGACGTGACGAGCCTCGTGGGGCGGTACATCCCGAACCTCGTGGCGACGCCCTTCGCCCTCACGCGCGCCTACCTCGACGAGGTCGCCGCGTGCACGGGGAGCGAAATTCTCACCGCGCTCCAGGCCCGCTGGGACGCCGACGCGAAGCCCCCGCCGGGCCTCGGACGCGCCCTCTTCATCGAAGGCCTCGCCTACCAGTTCGCCTCGCCCGTGCGCTGGATCGAGACGCAGGACGTGCTCCTCGCCCGCGACCGCTTCGGCGCCGCGCGGATCATCGAGGTCGGCCTCGGCGTCGCGCCCACCGCCGCCAACATGGTGCGCGCCACGCTCAGCATGGACCCGTCGCGCCTCGATCCCCCGGCGGTCTACAACGTCGAAGCCGAGCGCAAGGCGGTCTTTCACCTCTACGACCCCGAGGCCGCCGAGCCCGCGGTGAGCGCGCCCGCTGCGAGTGTTCCCGCTGCGAGTGTTCCCGCGGTGAGTGCGCCTGCTGCGAGTGCGCCCGCGGTGAGTGCGCCCGCGGGGGCCATCGCCGATGCGCCCCTCACGGTGCGCGATTCGCTGCTCACGCTGCTCGCGCTCAAGTGCCGCGTGCGCGCCGACGAGGTGCGCGTCGAAGAGAGCATCGAGCAGCTCACGGGTGGCAACAGCTCGCGTCGCAATCAGGTGATGGCCGACCTCGGCGCGGAGTTCGGCATCGGCGCCGTCGATGGCGCGCATGAGCTCCCGTTCGCGGCCCTCGTCGACGCGATCACCCGCGCGGGCGGACAGCGCTACCGCGCGCAGGGACCGTACCTCCGCGCGCAGGTCACGGCGGCGCTCAAGCCCTTCGCGCTCTCGACCCGCGACGTGCTCGCGGCGCTCTCGTCGCGCGGCGTGCCCGAGGGACGTTCGCTGACCTTCCTCAACCGCGCGGCCCTGTGGCTGCGCGCGGGCGAGTCGACGCGCGCGGGATCGCTCGCGCCGGTGGCCCTTCCCAAGGCGGGAGATCGCGCGGGGGCGATGGCGTGGTTCGAAGCGGCGCTCGCGCGCTTCGCGGCCGACGAGGGCTTCGCGCTCGGTGGTGGTGGGGCCTCGGGCGGCGGCGCGACCGTCGATGCGAAGGCGCTCGAACAGCTTCTGGCGAAGTACTTCGGCGTGGGCGGGGCCTTCCTCGAATCGCTGCGCTTCGCCGAGGCCGCGCTCGGTCGCGACGTGTGGGCCGAGCTCGAAGTGAAGGCCGAGGCGGGCACCGACGACGACGACCGCCTCGCGCGCTACGACGCCGAGCACGGGCAGAGCTACGAGAAGGCCATCCGTCCGGCGTTTGCGAGCGAGAAGGCCGTGGTGTTCAGCGGCGCGTGGGCGTGGGCCCGGCGCGAGGCCTGGGCGCTCTACCACGGGCTCCGCGGCGGAACCTACGACGACGCCCGCGTGCGCGAGGCGACGGGACGTGTGCTGCGCGGCGCCGACGAGGCCACCGTGCGCACCGTGCGATGGGCCCTCGCGCGCGCCGAGCGCGACGGCGACGAGAAGACCCGCGCGGTGTTCGAAGCGCTCGCGGCGGCGCTCGATCCGAAGGCCATTCCGCACGCCGAGAGCGACGCGGTTCCGCGGTCGCCTGCGGTGACCGTGCGCGACGACGGACGCCTCGAAGACTTCGAAGAGCCCCGCGGCGAGGCCAGCGCCGTGGCCGTGGCCGAGGAGCTCGTGCGCGAGGGACACGCGCGGCTGCGTCCCCATCTGCACGGCGGCGACGAGGCCGAGGTGGCGGCGGCGTACGAGCGCTCGCTCCACGCGATCGCGCGCGGCGAGGTGAGCTTCGCGGGGCGCACGGCGCTCATCACGGGCGCGTCCGATCGCTCCATCGCGATCGAGCTCGTGAAGCTGCTGCTCACGGGCGGGGCGCGCGTGGTGGTCACGACCTCGCAGCACTCGCCCGAGCGCGTGCGCTTCTACCGCAGGCTCTTTCAACGCTACGGCGCGCGCGGCGCCGAGCTCGCCGTGGTGCCCTTCAACCAGGGCTCGCGGCAGGACATCCAGAAGCTCATCCAGTGGCTCGTCTCGACGGAGAAGACCGTCGTGGGCGGCACGCAGCGCACGGTGAAGGAGCCCTGGCTCGTCGACCTGCTCGTGCCCTTCGGCGCCGTGGGCGAAGAGGCCACGCTGGCCGAGATCGGCGACCGCTCCATGGCCACGCTGCGCGTGCTGCTCTACGGCGTCGAGGCGCTCGTGAGCGAGTGCGCGCAGGCCTTCTCGCGGCTCTACGTGCGCGAGTCGCGGACGCACGTGCTCCTGCCGCTCTCGCCCAACCACGGGCAGTTCGGCAACGACGGGCTCTACGGCGAGGCGAAGGCCGCGCTCGAAGCGATGCTCAACCGCTGGGCCTCGGAGCAGGCCGCGTGGGGGCGTCACACGTCGGTGGTGGGCGCGCGCATCGGGTGGGTGCGCGGCACCGGGCTCATGAACGTGAACAACGCCATCGCGCCGGGCCTCGAAGCGCGCGCGGGGGTTCGCACGTTCTCCGCTGCGGAGATGGGCCTTCTGCTCGGCGCGTGCTGCACCGAGCCCGTGCGCGCCCTCGCGGCGCAGCACCCCGTGGTGGCCGACCTCACCGGCGCGATGGATCGTGTGCGCGATCTCGCGGGCGTGGCCCGCACGCTCCGCGGCGAGCTCATGGCGCGCATGGCGCGGGCGAAGCGGCTCCACGGATTGCGCGCGGAGGAGGCGAAGGCCCTCGGTCGCGCGGTGACGGCGCCGGTGCGGGTGACGCCGCGGGCGCGCTTCGAAAAGCACTTCGCGTTCCCTGCGCTGCCGAGCGGGGCGCGGCGTGAGGCGCTGTCGGCGTTGCGCGCGCTCGACCTGTCGCGCGTGGCCGTGATCGTGGGCATCGGCGAGCTCGGCCCCTGGGGCGGCGCGCGCACGCGGTGGAGCGTCGAGTCGCGCGGCGAGCTCAGCCTCGAAGCGTGCATCGAGCTCGCGTGGATGACCGGGCGCATCAAGTACGAGCGCAGTCGGCAGTACGTGGGCTGGGTCGATGTGACGTCGGGCGATCCCGTGGCCGAGCACGAGGTGAAGGCGCGCTACGAAGAGGCGCTCGTGGCCGACGCGGGCATTCGCATCGTCGACGCGAAGAGTCAGCGCGGGTTCGATCCGCGCGCGCTCACGGTGTGGGCCGACGTCTCGCTCGAACAGGACTTCGTGTTCCCCGTGCCCGGACGCGCCGAGGGCGAGGCCTTCGTGGCCGCGGCGGGTGACGGCGCGCGGCTGGTGTTCGACCCGGCGCGCGACGGGTGGTTCGTGGTGCGTCGCAAGGGCACGGTGATCAAGGTCGCCCGCGCCGCGCGGCTCAACCGCTACGTGGCCGGGCAGATCCCCGCGGGCTGGGATCCGGTGCGCCACGGCATTCCGAAGGACCTCGCCGAGCAGGTCGATCGCACCACGCTCTACAACCTCGTGGCGACGGTGGAGGCCTTCCTCTCCGCGGGCCTCGAACCCGAAGAACTCTACGAGTACCTGCACCCGGCCGACGTGGGCAGCACGCAGGGCGCGGGCATCGGCGGGATGCAGAAGCTCCGTCGGCTCTATCAAGACCACCTGCTCGATCGTCCGCGTCAGGGCGATGCGCTGCAGGAGACGCTCATCAACGTCACCGCCGCGTGGGTGGTGCAGTCGCTCATCGGGAGCTACGGCCCGATGGTGCACCCCGTGGGCGCGTGCGCCACGGCGGCGGTCTCGCTCGAAGAGGCCGCGGACAAGGTGCTCGGCGGCAAGGCCGCGTTCATCGTCGCGGGCGGCTACGACGACTACGGCGAAGAGGGCGCCATCGGCTTCAGCGACATGGCCGCCACCTGCGACACCGACGACATGCTCACGCGGGGAATCCCTCCGCGCGAGATGTCTCGACCCAACGACCGTCGCCGTCGCGGCTTCGTCGAGGCGCAGGGCGGAGGCACCGTGCTCGTCGCGCGCGCCGACCTCGCGGTGCGCATGGGGCTGCCGATCTACGCGGTCGTGGCCCTCGCGCGCTCCTACGCCGACGGGATCCATCGCAGCATTCCCGCGCCCGGTCCCGGCGTGATGGCCGTGGCCGCGGAGCACCCCGCGCGCGACGGGTCTGCCACGGGCGCCGAGCTGTGCGACCTCACGCGCCGCGTGGCGCAGTGGGAGCAGTTCAACGCCCGCCGCGCCGAGCTCGACGCGCTGCTGGGCGCCGAGCGCGCGCAGGCCGTGTGCGAGTCCGAGCGTCGCGCGCTGCTCCACGACATCGCGATGGGCGACGAGCGCGTGTCGCCGCTGCGACGCGCGCTGGCGGTCTTCGGGCTCACCCCCGACGACGTCACCGCCGCGTGGAAGCACGACACCTCCACCGACGCGAACGACCCCAACGAGAACCGCGCGTACGACCGCATCTTCCGCTGGCTCGGACGCGCGCCGGGCAATCCCCTCGTGGTGGTCTCGCAGAAGGCCCTCACGGGTCACTCGAAGGGCGGCGCCGCGGCATGGCAGGTCGCGGGTCTGTGCCAGGCGCTCTCGACGGGCGTGATTCCGGGCAACCCCAACCTCGACGACCCCGACCCCGTGATGCGCGCGTACGAGACCGTGGCCTTCACCGACGCGCCGGTGCAGCTCGCGCCGGGGAGCTTCGAAGCGGGCCTCGTCACCTCGCTGGGCTTCGGCCACGTGGGCGGCATCGTGTGTCTGGTGCATCCCGACCGCGTGCTGGCGGCCCTCGACGACGAGTCCTTCGCCCGCTACGCGCGGCGCCGTGAGGGCCGTGAGCGCGCGCGGCTCCGCGACGAGATGGCCGTGCTCGAAGGGCGCCGCTCGGCGGTGCGCATCCGCGGAGACAAGCGCTTCGCGGTGCCCGCCGACGAGGTGTACGCGGGCCTCGACCCCGAGCAGGCCGTGCTCCTCGACGCGGCCTCGCGCCGTCTCGTCACCGACGGACCCATCGTGGCCGGCGGCGTCGCCGACCGCATCGCCGCGCCCGACGCGCCCCTCGCCACGCCGCGCGATCTGTGAGCCACGGAGCCTCCATGATCGCGGGCGTCGGCGTCGACGTGGTGATGGTCCCCGACTTCGTGGCCCTGCTGCGCGAGCCCGGGAGCGCGTTCGAAGCGCGCACCTTCACGGCCGCGGAGCGGGCCACGGCGCGGTCGCGTCCGTCGGGTGATCCGTCGCCGCACCTCGCCGCGCGCTACGCCGCCAAGGAGGCCGCGCTCAAGGCCCTCTCGCAGGCCCTCGCGCCCGCGCCGCTCCCCGCGGAGCTCACCGACCTCGCAGAGATCGAAGTGCTCTGCGACGACGACCGCCGCCCCTCGCTCGCGCTCCACGGCCGCGTGCGCGCCCTCGCCGAGCGCGCGGGCGTCGCGCGGCTGCATCTCTCTCTCAGCCACGAGGGCGCCGTCGCCACGGCCTTCGTGGTGGCCGAACGCTGAAGACCCGAGGCAACTCCCCGATGAGCCTGATTCACCGTCCATTCCGTCGCGTGGGCATCGTCAACCGTGGCGAGGCCGCGGTGCGCTTTCTGCGAGCCGCGCGCGCGTGGTCGAAGCGTCGCCGCGAGCCCCTCGACGTGGTGGCCCTCTACACGCACCCCGACCGCGACGCCGTGTTCGTGCGCGAGGCCGACGACGCGGTGCTCCTCGGCGACGCGCTCGTGCCCGGCCCCAACGGTGGCCTCCGCAGCGCGTACCTCGACGTGCCGCGCGTGCTTCGGCTGCTCGTCGAAGCGGGCTGCGACGCGGTGTGGCCCGGCTGGGGCTTCGTGAGCGAGCGCCCTGATTTCGCCGACGCGTGCGCGGCCATGGGGCTGGTGTTCATCGGCCCGTCGGGGGCCTCGATGCGCCTCCTCGGCGACAAGATCGGCGGCAAGCGCGTGGCCGAGCAGCACGGCGTGCCCGTGACCCCGTGGAGCGGCGGCGCGGTGGTCGACGCCGACGATGCGCTCCGTCACGCGCGTCGCATCGGATACCCGGTGCTGCTCAAGGCCGCGGCGGGCGGCGGCGGTCGCGGCATCCGCGTGGTGCGCAACGACGACGAGGTGGCGCCGGCCTTCGTGAGCGCTTCGAACGAAGCCCGCGCGGCCTTCGGTGACGAGACCCTGCTGGTCGAGTCGTTCGCCCCCGAGGCGCGTCACGTCGAGGTGCAGGTGATCGCCGATTCGCACGGCCGCGCGCACGCCGTGGGCACGCGCGACTGCTCGGTGCAGCGCCGTCACCAGAAGGTGCTCGAAGAGGCCCCCGCGCCCGGTCTCGGACCGCTCGAAGAGCGCATCAAGGAGGCCGCCCTCGCCGTGGCCCGCGCCAGCGCGTACGTGAACGCGGGCACCGCGGAGTTTCTCGTGCTGCCCGACCTCTCGGGCTTCTTCTTTCTGGAGATGAACACGCGGCTCCAGGTGGAGCACCCGGTGACCGAGAGCGTCACGGGGCTCGACATGGTGGCGCTGCAGATCGAGGTCGCGCGCGGAGAGCACCTCCCCGTCACGCTGCCCGCCTCGCGCGGTCACGCCATCGAGGCCCGCCTCAACGCCGAGGATCCCGACGAGGGCTTCCGCCCCAGCGCGGGACGGCTGCTGCGCTTCGAACTCGCCGCGGGCCCCGGCGTGCGCGTCGACTCGGGCTTCGTGCAGGGCGACGTGGTGCCCGGCGAGTTCGACTCGATGCTCGCCAAGGTCATCGGCATCGGACCCACGCGCGAAGACGCCATGGCCCGCCTCGAAGAGGCCCTCGCGCGCAGCACCGTGGCCATCGAGGGCGGCGCTTCGAACCGCGCGCTGCTGCTCGAACTGCTCGCGTGCGACGACGTGCGCGACGCCCGCGTCACCACCCGCTGGCTCGACCACTACCTCGTGGGACGCAGCGCGGCCCTCGGCCGTCGTCACCTCGATGGTGCGCTCGTGGCCGCGGCCATCGGCGAGTACACCCGCGCCCGCGACGAAGAGGTCGCCGACCTCATGCGTCAGGCCCACCGCGGATTGCCTCCCGGTGTTCCCCAGCCCGAGGCCCGCGCGGTGCGCTTCGCCGTCGAGGGGAGCACGGTGTCGCTCGACGTGCGCGCCCTCGGGCCCGAGCGCTACCGCGTCACCTGCGCGGGACGCACCGTCGACGTGGGCTACCAGACCACCGGGCCCAACACCGCCACGCTCACGCTGCGCCACCAGCGTCTGCCGATCGTGACGGTGCTCACGCCCACGGCGCTCCACGTCGAGTGCGACAGCGTCGCGCATCGCTTCGCGCGGGCCTCCGACGGACGGGTCGTGGCGCCGGTGCCCGCGGCCGTCACCGCGGTGTGCGTGCGCGAGGGCGACGTGGTGCGCGAGGGCGACCGCCTCCTCACGCTCGAAGTGATGAAGATGGAGCTCGCCGTGCACGCCCCCGTCGCGGGCCGTGTGGGCAGGCTCCTCGTCGAGGCCGCGTCGCGCGTGACCGCGGGCCAGTGCCTCGCCATCGTCGAGGGAGACGCGGGCCCCGAGCGCTCCGCCGCCACCACGCTCTCGCCGCTCACCGCCGACGAGCCCGAAGACCCGAACCGCGCCGCGGCCACGATGCGCCTCGCGGCCATGCTCGGCTACGACGTGACCCCGCGCGAGCTCGCCCCCGTGCTCGCGGGATTGCGCGAGGCGAAGCTCCGCGTGACGCGCGCCGAGCTCCTCACGCTCATCGACGCGTACACCGCGCACGAGCGCCTCTTCGACGCCTCGCGCGGGGCCGATGGCGTGCTCCCCGTCGACCACCTCGCGAAGTACATCCGCGCCGCCTCGACGCGCGCGGGCGCGGCCCCCGAGGCCTTCGTCGCCCACGTGCGCGCGGCCCTGCGCTGGCACGGCGCGCGACCCGAAGACGCCGCGGCCCGCCACGACGACGCGATGCTCCGGGTGCTCCAGGCGCACGCCTCCCTCGACCTGCGCGATCGGCTGCTCACGGCGGCGTTTCAGGCCGTGCTGCGCGACGACGCGGGCGATGCGACGGAGCGCGAACGCGAGGCCATGCGCGAGCGCTTCGAAGCCTTCGCGGCGAGCGTGGTGCGGCGCGACCGCGCGCTCTCCGAGTCGGCGTACCAGGCCGTGTACCTGCTCTGCGACCGTCCGCGGCAGCTCGCGGAGGCCGCGCGTCTCTCGCAGGTGGCCGAGCGGGGCTTCGCCGAGCTCACGGCGCCCGACCTCGACGACGACACCCGCACGCGCTTCGAAACCGAGCTCGATGAGCTGCCGCAGGGCGCGCTGCTCTCGCTCGTGCACGCCTCGCCCGCGCTGGCCCGCGCCGAGGCCCGCGCGACGCTCCTCGACCTGCTCGTGAAGCGCCTGCACCGCGGGGCCGCGCGCGCGCAGCGCCTCGACGGAGACGTCACCGCGGCGGTGTACATCACCACGGGAGAGCCCGTGCTCGCGCTGCTCTCGACGGCGCCCGTGATGGCCGCCGAGGCCGCGTACGCGCTCTCGCTCGACGGCGACACGCGCGAGATCGACGTGTTCGTGCCCGAACCCGACGCCGCGTGGCAGGCCGAGGGGAGCGACGCCACCGCGCGCGCCCTCGACGCGATGCCCGCGCAGGTGCGGCGCGTGTCGGTGAACTGGGGCAACGTCGAGCTCGGACGGCTCAGTCGCACCTTCGTGCGCGGCGAGCAGGGCTTCGCCGAAGACCGCTTCTACAGGGACCTCCACCCCGCGCGCATCGAGGTGACCGAGCTCGCGCGGCTCAAGGCCTTCGACCTCGAACGGCTGCCCGCGCCCGGCGAGGTCTTTCTCGCGGTGGCGCGCGCCAAGAACGATCCCAGTGACGAGCGTCTGGTGTGTGTGGTCGAGGCCGAGCGCATCGACCCGGTGCGCGAGCCGAGCACCGGCGCGCTGCGGTATGTGCCGAGCTTCGAACGGGTGTTCCTCACGGCGCTCCACGCGATGCGCGACGCGCAGGCCGTCCGCGGACGCGAGCCCAAGCCCTTCTGGAACCGCCTCGTGGTGTTCACCCGCCCGCTGGTGACCTTCACGCGCGACGAGATGCTCGCGGTCACGCGCCGCCTCGCGCCCGCCGCGGCGGGGCTCGGCCTCGAAAAGATGGTGCTCCGCGGGCGCATTCCCGACCCCGCGCGCCCCGACGGCAGGCCCATCCAGATCGAGTGGACGAACCCCACGGGCCACGGCGCCACCCTCACGATGATCGAGCCGCACCACACGCCGCTCGTGCCCGTGACGGCCAACGAGCGACGCATCATCGAGGCCCGCCGCAAGGGGCTGTTCTACCCCTACGAGCTCATCCGCGCGCTGGCCCGCGAAGACCGTCAGGGGCCCTTTCCCACCGGGCATTTCGTCGAGCTCGACCTCGCCGACGACGGTGTGACCCTCGCGCCCGCGGAGCGCCCCTACGGGCACAACACCGCGCACGTCGTGGTGGGGCTTCTCACCAACCACTTCGGCCCCTTCGAAGACGGGCTCACGCGCGTGCTGCTCGTGGGAGACCCCACGCGGGGCATGGGCTCGCTCGCCGAGCCCGAGTGCCGACGCATCGTGGCCGCGCTCGACCTCGCCGCGCGCGAGGGCTACGCGGTCGAGTGGGTGGCCGTGTCGAGCGGCGCGCGCATCGCGATGGACAGCGGCACCGAGAACCTCGATTGGACGGCCCGCGTGCTCGCGCGCATCGTCGAGTTCACGCAGGCGGGCGGCACCATTCACGTCATCGTCGATGGCATCAACGTCGGCGCCCAGAGCTACTGGAACGCCGAGGCCACGATGCTCCTGCACTGCCGCGGCGCGCTCATCATGACGCCGCACGGGGCGATGCTCCTCACGGGCAAGCGCGCGCTCGAATACGCGGGCAGCGTGGCCGCGGAAGACAACCTCGGCATCGGCGGCTACGAGCGCATCATGGGCCCCAACGGCGAGGCGCAGTACTTCGCGCCCGACCTCACGGCGGCCTACAAACTTCTCTTCCGTCACCACGCGCTCACGACGGTGCCGCGCGGCGAGACGAAGCCCCGACGCCTCGCGACCGCGGACCGCGACGACCGCGACGCGATGTGCACGCCCTACGTCTCCGATGGGAGCGAGGGCTACCGCACCGTGGGCGAGATCTTCGACGAGGCGACGAACCCCGGGCGCAAGCGTCCCTTCGCGATCCGTCCCGTGATGCGCGCGGTGCTCGACCACGACGTCGAGCCGCTGGAGCGCTGGGGCGCGTGGCAGGGCGCCGAGAGCGCGGTGGTCTGGGAGGCGAGCCTCGGCGGCGATCCCGTGTGCTGCATCGGCATCGAGTCGAAGCCCCTGCCGCGCCGCGGAGAGTCGCCCGCCGACGGCCCCGACCAGTGGACGAGCGGCACGCTCTTTCCGCTCTCGTCGCGCAAGGTGGCGCGGGCCATCACCGCGGCGAGCGGCGTGCGGCCCGTGGTGGTGCTCGCGAACCTCTCGGGCTTCGACGGCTCGCCCGACTCGCTGCGCCACCTCCAGCTCGAACACGGCGCCGAGATCGGTCGCGCGGTGGTGAACTTCCGCGGTCCTCTCGTGTTCTGCGTGGTGTCTCGCTACCACGGCGGCGCGTACGTGGTGTTCTCGCGCGCGCTCAACGGCTCGGTCACGGCCCTCGCCCTCGACGGATCGTTCGCGAGCGTCATCGGCGGCGGACCCGCGGCGGCCGTGGTGTTCCCCGGTCTGGTGCGCAAGCGCGCCGAGGCCGACCCCGAGGTGGTCGCCGCGCGCAAGACCCTCGAAGCCGCGAGGAACGCCGCCCGCGCCGCGGCCGCAGCCGCCTACGAGCGCGCCCTCAAAGACGCGCAGGCCCGCGCCCAGAGCGCCGTGGCCCGCGAGTTCGACCAGATCCACTCCGTCGAGCGCGCGCTCCGTGTGGGAAGCCTCGACGCGGTGATCGCCCCGTCGACCCTGCGCGCCGAGCTCATCGCGCGCATCCGCGCGCCGCGCTGAAGCACCCTCACACCGAGAGCTGCGCGGGCGCTGCGAGGCCCCGCGCGTACACCCCGTGGATGCGCGCCATCACCGCGTCCCAGGTGTACCGCTCCACGAGGCGCGCACGGCCCGCGAGGCCCTGCGCGCGACGCACCTCACGCGAGCCCTGGAGCACCTCGATCAGCGCCTCCGAGAGCGAGGTCGCATCGCCCGCGCGAAAGCACCGCCCCGACCCCGCGAAGCGCACCAGGTCGGCCACGCCGCCCTCGTCGGGACCGACCACCGGCGCGCCGCACGCGAGGGCTTCTGCCGTCGAGAGCGAGAAGGTCTCCGTGCGACTCGGCACCACCACCACGTCGCTCGCCGCGAGGGTGCGTGCCACGTCGGCGGGCGTGTCGAGGTAGGGGCGCACCTGCACCGCGGAACGCGTGCGCGCAAAGGCGTCGAGGCGCGCGCGCAGCGGTCCGTCGCCGAGAAACTGGAGCCGTGCGCCCGTCGCGGCGTGCACGCGGTCGAAGGCGTCGAGGAGCAGCGGGAGTTCCTTGTCGACGGTGAAGCGACCCGAGTAGGTGATCGTGGGCGCGGCGTCGCGAGGGCGGGGATCGGGCGAGGGCGCGAAGGTCTCGGTGTCGACGCCGAGGCCCACTTCGCAGACCCGCGGATAGCCCCGCGCGGTGAGCTCGCGGAGCATCGTGGGCGAGGCGACGAGCGTGGCGTCGTAGCGGGTGTGCTGCGCGCGAAAGAAGCGCCAGAGCCCCTCGGCGAGCGCGTCGCCGCCCGCGGGGCCCGGCAGCGCGTGGGCGACGTTCTCCACCACCTGGCGCGGATGGCTGTGGAAGAAGCCCACCACGCGCGGCCGTCGCACCATCGAGCGCGCCGCGTGGAGCACCATGTCGGGGAGCGCGTAGTGGGTGGCGACCTCGATCACGTCGGGGCGCAGCGTGCGGATGAGATCGCCGACGCCGGCGTTCCACCCGAAGAGTCGGTACGCGGCGTTGCCCGGCATCGGAGGCCCCGGGAGCTTGTGGAGCGTTCCCTCGCCGAAGGGCTCCGTTCCGCGCTCGGCGGCGGGCACGACGAAGTGGCACTCCACGCCGAGGCGCGGGAGCGCGCGGGCCTTCTCGCGGTAGTAGCGCTTGATGCCTCCGCACGAACTCGAGAAGGCACTCGTGATGTCGAGCACACGCATCGCGATCACCTGATCGACCCCGCATCGTCGGCCACGCGCCGGAGCGAGATCGTTGCATCTCCACGTAGCGCAACGCGCGCCGTCGTGTCGCGGTCGAATCGCGCAACACACCGGGAAAAATAGTGGTTTCGTGCGGCCTGTGGGCCCCATGTGTCGACGGCGTGCGACGCGGATCGCGCGCCGTGGCCACCTCGCTAGCCAATTGTCGACGCGCGGTCGGCGCGTTACCGACCGACGCTCGCGCGCGCTGCCATCGCCGTCGATCCGCCGACGTGTCCGCACGGTGCGCGACCTCCCAACTCCCCACCGCACACGATGAACGACGCATCCCCGTTGAACCGCACCGACCGCGCGCTGGCCTCGCTCACGCGCCTCGCGTTCCGCGCGCCGTGGCGCGTGCTCGCGGGCGTGGTGCTCACGCTCGCGCTCACGTGGGCCTTCGCGAGCCGCCTCGAAGTGCGCGGCGATTTTCTCGAGCTGCTCCCCACCGAGAGCGAAGGGGCGCGGCTCTTTCGCGCGACGCTCTCGCGCATGGGCGGCGGCAGTTCGACCATGAAGATCGTCGTCGAGTCGCCCGACGCCGACGCCAACCGACGCATCGTCGACGCGCTCGTTCCGCAGCTCCGCGCGCTGCCCCGCACGCTCGTGCGCGCCGTCGAGAAGGGACCCGACGAGACCCGGCGCTTCTACGAACAGCGCCGCTGGCTCTTCGCGAACGTGGGCGACCTCGAAGAGGTCGAGTGCGAGCTCGATCGCGCGCGCCGCCGTGCGCAGCCGGGCTTCGTCGACCTCGACGACGAGCCGTGCAGCGCCCGTCGCAGCGACCATGGCGCAGACGCCGCGACTCCCGCAGGCACCACCGCACCGACCACCGCGGGCACCACCGCAGCGACCGCCGCGGGCGCGAACGCATCTCCCCTCGCGCGCTTTCGCGAGCGCGTGTCGGGCGCGCTGCGCGAGGCCGATCGCTTCCCCACGGGGTACTTCCGCAACGAGTCGGGAACGCTCTACGCCGTGGTGATCCGCGCGCCCGGCGCGGGCACCGGCGACCGCACGGGCGACCTGGTGATGGCGCGGGTGCAGTCCATCGTGCGCGAGCTGCACCCCGAGCGGTTCCATCCCCAGGCGGTGATCGGCCTCGGCGGAGACATTCCCACGGCCATCGCCGAGCGTGAGGCGCTGGTCAACGACGTGGCGCTCTCGTCGGGCCTCGCGATCCTGCTGATCCTGGGCTCCATCGCGCTGTTCTTCCGCTCGGCGATCTCGATCGCGCACGTGGGCTTCGCGATGTTCACGGGCCTCGGCGTGGCCTTCGCCGTGGCCATGGGCGCGTTCGGGTACCTCAACGCCTCGACCGCGTTTCTGAGCTCGATCATCGCGGGCAACGGCATCAACTACGGGATCCTCTACCTCACGCGCTACCGCCAGCGCCGCGGCGACGGAGACTCCGTCGAAGACGCGCTCCTCGACGCGGTTCGCACGGTGCGCGTGGGCACGCAGGTGTCGTCGCTGGCCGCCGCGGGCGCGTACGGATCGCTCATGGTCACGAGCTTCCGCGGCTTCAGTCAGTTCGGGCTCATCGGCGGCGTCGGGATGCTCGCGTGCTGGGCCGCGACGATGGTGGCCCTGCCCGCGACGGTGACCCTCTGGGAGCGCGTGCGCGTGCGACTCGGGTGGGCTGTGAAGAAGAAGCCCGAGGCCGTGAAGGCGCCCCTCGCGAGTGCGATCGGTGCGGTGACCCAGCGCGCGCCGTGGGCCGTGATCGTGGTGGGCGTGGCGCTCACCGCCGTGGCCGCGGCGAAGCTGCCGACGTATCTCCGCGACCCCTGGGAGTACAACTTCGGCAAGCTCGGGAGCCGTCACAGCCGACAGACCGGCGCGAGCCGCTGGAACCTCAAGAGCGACCAGATCTTCACCGCGCGCGGCGGCGCCCCCGACATGCTCCTCGCCGACTCGATGGAGCAGGTGCTCCCGCTCGCGCGGTCGCTCATCGAGCGCGATCGGGCCACCACGGGAGGTCGCTACATCGAGCGCGTCGAGACCGTGTACGACCGCCTCGGCGGCGCGCCCGAGGTCGTGACGCGCAAGCTCGAACTCCTCGCGCGCATCCGCACGCACCTCGACGCCGTGATGGATCACCTGCCCGCCGCGGACCGCGAGTTCGCCCACGCGTGGCGTCCGCCCGAGAGCCTGCGACCCATCGCGCCCGAGGAGCTCCCGAGCCTCGTGCGCGAGCAGTTCACCGAGCGCGACGGACGCTTCGGCACGCCCTTCTTCGTCTACTACCGCGCGTGGTTCACGCCGAGCGACGGGCGCAAGCTCATGGAGGTCGCGCGCCTCACGAGCCGCCTCCGCATGCCCGACGGACGCGAGGTGCCCACCGTGAGCCGCGCCACGGTCTTCGCCGAGATGGTCGCCTGCATGGGACGCGACGGCCCCCGCGCCACGCTCGCCGCGTTTCTCTCCGTCGTGGTGATCGTGCTGCTGACCACGCGCCGCGCGCGCCCCGCCGCGGCCGTGCTCGGGTCGCTCTTCAGCGGCGTGCTGCTCACCGTGGGCGGCGCCGCGTGGCTCGGCGTGCGGCTCAACTTCCTGAACTTCGTGGCCCTGCCGCTGACCTTCGGCATCGGCGTCGAGTACGCGGTGAACCTCTACGACCGCATCGAGCACGAGGGCGGCGACGTGCGCGAGGCCGTGCGCTCCGTGGGCGGCGCGGTGTTCCTCTGCTCGCTCACCACGATCATCGGCTACGGCGCGCTGCTCTCCGCCGACAACCAGGCGCTCCAGTCCTTCGGCTGGTACGCGATGGCCGGCGAGCTCGCGTGCATCGCTACCGCGCTGCTCCTGCTGCCCGCCGCGCTGCGCGTCTTCAAGCGCTGACGTTCTCTGTCACACCCCGAGGAGGCGTTCGTAGAGCGCCTCGGTGTCGGCCACCATGCGCGCCCGCGTGAAGCGTCGCGTGGCGTGGGCGTACCCCGCGGCGCCCATCGCGGTGCGCGCAATGACATCGAGGTCGAGCGCGCGGTCGAGGGCGCGGGCCACGTCGTCGGCCGAGGGAGACGCCGCGACGATCCCTTCGAGCCCATCGGTCACGAGCGCGTCGGCGTTGGCGTCGGGGGTCACCACCACGGGAACCGCGCAGGCCATCGATTCGATCACCGCGTTGGAGAGCCCCTCGTACCACGAGGGCAGCAGCACGAGGTCGGCCGCGCCCACGAGCGAGGCCACCGACGCGACGTGGCCCGCGAAGGTGCAGCGCGACGAGAGCCCGCGCACGCGCGCTTCGAGCTTCACGCGACGGCCGTAGACGAGCAGCGAGTCGCGTCCGGCGAACACCACACGCAGCGACGCGGGGAGCCTCCCGCGGCGGTCGAGCGCGGCGAGGGCGGCGATCACCGCGAGCTGGTTCTTCTCGGGCGAGAGGCGTCCGGGCATGACCCACAGCGGATCGTCGGTGACGCCCCACGCGGCGCGCTCCGTCGCGCGGGCCTCGGGCGTGAGCGGGCGGAAGCGTTCGAGGTCGGCGCCGTTCTCGATGACGGCCACCTCGTCGGGCGCGAAGCCCAGCGCGAGGAGCGTGCGACGGATGCCCACGGAGTTCACCACGGTCACGTCGCTGTACCGATGCGTGAGCCGCTCGCCGAGCCGTTGCGCGCGCGTGAGCGAGGGCGTGCGCACCGAGGCCACCACGCGCGGAACCCCGACGCCGCGGGCCACCACACGACCGAGCGCGTTCTCGAGTCCCTTCACCGTGTGCACGAGGTCGGGGCGCTGGGCGCGCAGCGCGCGGGCGAGGCGCGCGACCCCCCACGGCGTCGGAAAGAGCGGGTCGTCGAGGCTCCGCACGTCGTCGAGGTCGAGGGACTCGCCGAGCTGATCGTCGCGCTCGCACACGACGAGCGAGGGCGTGAAGCGCGCGCGGTCGAGGCCCTTGATGAGCTCCGCGAGCTGGCGCTCGGCGCCGCCCTGCACGAACGAGGAGATGAAATACGTGATGCGCTTCGGAGTACCCACGGCGCGCGCGACGCTACCAGAAGCGACGCGGCGCCCTCGTCGGCGAGTTGCGTGCGGCGAGACCCTGCGTGATAGCGTCCGCGCCGTGCAGGTCAGGGTCACCTCGCTCACACGGAGCTATCAGGGCGTCACCGCGCTCGACGACGTCACGCTCGCCATCCCGCCGGGGCGCACCGCGCTCCTCGGGCCCAACGGCGCGGGCAAGAGCACGCTCTTGAAGATCCTCCTCGGGCTCACGAAGCCCACGCGGGGGAGCGTCGAGGTGCTCGGTCGCGACCCCGGCCGCGATCCCGTCGCGGTGCGGGCGCGCGTGGGCTACATGCCCGAAGACGACGCGCACCTGCCGGGCATGTCCGCCGTCGAGCTCTGCGCGTACGGGGCCGAGCTCTCGGGGCTCCCGCCGCGCGAGGCCATCGAGCGCGCGCACGCGGCGCTCTTCTACGTGGGCATCGACGACAAGCGGTACCTGCCCGTCGAGGGCTACTCCACGGGGCTCAAGCAGCGCGCGAAGCTCGCGGCGGCCATCGTGCACGACCCCGACCTGCTCTTTCTCGACGAGCCCACGAACGGCCTCGACCCCGCGTCGCGCGAAGAGATGCTCGGCCTCGTCGCCGACCTCAAACAGCGCCGCGGATGCGACGTGGTGCTCTCGACGCACCTGCTCCACGACGTCGAGCGCGTGTGCGACCACGTCATCGTGCTCGCGGGCGGGAGGCTCATGGCCGACGCGCCCCTGCGCGACCTTCTGGGCGGCCACGACGGGCGCTACACCGTGCGCATCAAGGGCGACCCCGACGCCTTCGAACGGAGCCTCCGCGCCCACGGATGCACGCCCGAGAAGGCCCTCGACGCGTCGCGCGCCACGTGGCTCGTGGTGCCGCCCCTCGGCGCGGGCGACGTCGATGCGGTGTGGCGCAGCGCCGCCGACGCCGGGGTGCAGATCCGCCAGCTCTCGCCGCGCACCGCCTCGCTCGACGAGGCCTTCGTACGGATGCTCACATGACACAGCCGAACCCATCGCCCGCGGGTGTGATCCACGACCTCGCGTACCGACGGTACGAGGGCGCGCGGCTCGGGGCGTCGACGCGCTTCACGGTGATCGCGCGCTACGCGGTGCAGGCCCAGTGGAGGCTCCGCGCGGTGCGTCTCTTCGTGGTGGGCGCGCTCGTGTGCGCGGCGCTCGGCGCGGCGGCGGTGGGGGTGAACTACGGCTTTCGTCGCATGATGCACGGCGTCGGCGCCGACGGCCTCGACATGGACCTCACGCGCGACGCGGCCGCGGTGAGCTACGCCCTCGCGGCGCAGTACCTCCCGACGCTGCTGCTCGTGCTCGTGTGCGGCGCGCCCGCGGTGGCCGCGGACCTCAACGCCGGCGCGTTTCAGTTTCACTTCGCGCGCACGGTCACGCCGGGGCAGTACCTCCTCGGGCGCTTCGCGGGCGCGCTCACGTGGCCGGCCCTCTTCGGCTACGGCACCGTGGCGCTCTACGCGGTCGAGCGGCTGGTGTTCGTCGAGGGCGTGGGCACGTCGCTGAAGCTCATGGCCGTGGGCGCATTGGCGGTCACGCTGCGCCTCGCGACGCTGGGCGCGGTGGCCCTCGGGTGCTCGTCGCTCACGCGGCGACGCGGGCTCGCGCAGGCGATGTTCCTCGCGACGGTGCTCGGGTCGGGGATGGTCACGGCCATCGCGGCGTCGTCGACGAGCAAGCCCTGGATCGCCACGCTCTCGGTGATGGACGCGGGCACGGCGCTCTGCGACTCGATCCTCGGACCGACGCGGTTGCACGGCGTGGCGCTCGCGGCGCCGGCGATGGCGTTGGCGCTCTGGATCACGGTGTTCACCGCGGTCGCGTGGTGGCGCGTGCGCAGCGCGGAGGTGGTGCGCGGATGAACCCCACGGTGCAGGGCGAGGCCGTCGTCGAGTTCGCGGCGGTGTCGAAGTGGTATGGGCCCGTGCTCGGGCTGCGCGAGGTGTCGCTCGCGGTGCCGCGCGGAATCATCGGGCTCCTCGGACCGAACGGCGCGGGCAAGAGCACGTTCCTGAAGGTGATCACGGGCGAGGTGCGACCGAGCCGCGGGGCGGTGCGGGTGTTCGGCGCGCCGGTGCCTTCGCGAGAGACCTTTCGGCGCATCGGGTACGCGCCCGAGATCGAGGTGTTCTTCGAAGAGCTCACCGCGCGCGAGTTCGTGACCGCGCTCGCCGAGGCCTCGGGCATGGACGGCGCCACCGCGCGTCGACGGGCCGAAGAGACGCTCCACGAGGTGGGTCTCGAGAAGGCGCTCGATCGACGGGTGAGCACGTACTCGAAGGGCATGCGGCAGCGCACGAAGCTGGCGCAGGCGCTGCTGCACGACCCCGACGTGGTGCTCCTCGACGAGCCCATGACGGGCCTCGATCCGCTGGCGCGCGCGCACATGGTGGAGCTGATCCAGCGGCTCGGCGCGCGGGGCAAGGCGGTGATCGTGTCGAGCCACATTCTCGACGAGGTCGAGACCATGACCTCGCAGATCGTGGTGCTCTACAAGGGACAGCTCCTCGCGCAGGGAGACGTGCACGCGATCCGCGGCATGATCGACCGGCACCCGCACCGCGTGGCGCTCACGTGCAGCGATCCGCGGAGGCTCGCGTCGGCGCTCGTGGCGATGCCCTCGGTGACCTCGCTGCGCTTCGCGGCCCACGACCGCGTGGAGTTCGAGACCCGCGACCCCGACGGGTGCTACGCGGCGATTCCGCGGCTGGCGCTCGATCACGGGGTGAAGGTGACGGCGCTCACCTCGCCCGACGACAACCTCTCGGCGGTGTTCCACTACCTCACCACCGACCCGCGCGGAGGCGCGACCCCGTGAGCACGCTGACCGTCGCACGCACCACGCTGCTGCGCGCCACGCGGCGCCCGAGCACCTGGGCCCTGGCCGCGCTGGCCTTCTTTCCCGCGGCCTTCGGCGCTGCGTTCGGCGCGCAGGGCTACGGCGCGCTCACCACTGGCGGACCGCTCGCGCTGCGCCTCGTCGCGCCCCTGATGACCGCCGCGATGGTGGCCGGTCCCGTGGGCGAGAGCTTCGAGAACCGCACGGTGGTCTACTGGTTCACGCGTCCGTTTCCGCGCGCGCAGGTGCTCGTGGGCGAGGCCCTCGGACACGCCGTTGCCGCGGTCTCGGCGATGCTCCTCTCGGGCGCGCTCCTCGCGGTGGCCAACGCGCTCACGGGCACCGCCGACCTCGCCTCGCTGGCGCGCATCCCGCTCGGACTCTTCGCCGAGACCGTCGCCCTCGTGAGCCTCGCGGTGGCCCTCGGCGCGCTGGTGCCGAAGCATCCGGTGCTCGTCACGCTGGGCGTGCTGCTCTTCACCGAGGGCGCGCTCCCGACCGCGTGGGAGAAGTTCTCGTACCTCTCGCTCGCGTACCACGGCAGCGTGCTGTCGGGCCTTCCCTTCGGGTTCATGGGCGGCGAGACGGTGATGTCCGCGCCGCCCGCGGCCGTGTCGCTCGCGGTGCTCGCGGTGTACACGGTCGCGCCGCTCGCGCTCGCGTCGCTCGTGGTGAACGACCGCGATCTGGGGTGATCCACGCGCGTCTGCTGCGCGCGATGTGCTGATGTGCCCGATGCGCGTGATGTGCCCGGGGTTCCCGATGTGCGCGATGCGCGTGATGCGCCCGATGCGCGTGATGCGCCCGATGCGCGTGATGCGCCGGGGTTCCCGTTGGTCACCCCGGGCTGGTGTGTGCGGTCGCGTCGGAGTGGCCTCCGACGCTGCATCGTCCGCTGCGCCCGTTTCTGGGAGCGCCGGGCAGCGCCCGGTGCGATTCGCACCGTTGGTGCGCCCGGCATGGGCGCTGGCTCACGGGTGCAAGTCCCGAAGAAAGCAGGTCTCAGCGATCTACGCGAGCGGCAAGGGCGGCGAGGCAACGACCCGTCTGAAGGAAGCCGGTAGCGAAGCGGCGAGCCGATGAACAAGAACCCGATAGGAGGCTGTTCCGCGCGGGGTGAGCGGGCCAACGACCGCGAAGCTCCCGAGACCAGAGCACGGCGCAGTAGATCGGGCGGCGGTGCTGCGAAAGCCAGCGTCCCTTACCCGGGGAGATCCTGCCTCGCGCCTGAAAGGGCGACGTGCGCGAGCACGGAGCAGGAAGTCAGCAGAGGCCGTAGTAGCGCGCGAGCGCGAAGGGCCGAACGGAACGGAGAGCGAATCGCTCATGACTCTCGAACGGAAACCGCCTCAGATGCCCGGGCAACCGGGGCGACCGCGACGCGACGCAGGGGAAGCCTGCGAGACGCCGCGACGTGAGGAAGACCGCGCGGCGAAGACCGAAGACGAGCGCTCAGGCACGGGCGCGCGGATCGAGGAGGTCGTCTCGCGCGACAACCTCATGCGCGCGCTCCATCGCGTCAGGGAGAACAAGGGCAGCCCCGGCGTCGACGGGATGACCGTGGATCGACTGGCCGACCACCTGCGCGTGCACTGGCCGACGCTGCGAGAGCAACTGCTCGCGGGGCGTTACCAGCCGCAGCCGGTGCGACGCTGCGAGATCCCCAAGGCCTCAGGAGGCACGAGAGCGCTCGGCATCCCGACGGCCGTGGATCGGTTCATCCAGCAGGCGATTCTGCAGGTGCTCCAACCTCGCTTCGACCCGACCTTCTCACCGCACAGCTACGGGTTCCGACCGGGACGCAGCGCACACGACGCCCTCGCGGCGGCGCAGCGCTACGCCGCCGAGGGACGCGGGGTCGTGGTGGACGTCGATCTGGAGAAGTTCTTCGATCGCGTGAACCACGACGTGCTGATGAGTCGGCTCGCGCGTCGCATCGAGGACAAGCGCCTGCTGGGGCTGATCCGTCGCTACCTGGAGGCCGGGATGCTGGCCGACGGCGTGGTGACGGAGCGACACGAGGGAACGCCTCAAGGCGGTCCGCTCTCGCCGCTGCTGGCGAACGTGATGCTGGACGAAGTGGACAAGGAGCTGGAGCGACGCGGCCACGCGTTCGTTCGCTACGCCGACGACTGCAACGTGTACGTGCGGTCGCGCAAGGCGGGCGAGCGGGTGATGGCCTTTCTGCGCGAGCAGTACGCGTCGCTGCACCTTCGGATCAACGAGTCCAAGAGCGCGGTCGCAAGCGCCTGGGGACGCAGCTTCCTCGGGTACCACCTCTACCGCCACGGCGGTGAGGTCAAACGCGGCGTGAGCGTGAAGGCGCGAGCGGCGTTCAAGGCGCGCGTGCGAGCGATCACACGCCGCGTGCGAGGTCGGAGCCTGTCCGACGTGATCGAGGAGCTGAACACCTACCTGCGCGGCTGGAAGGGCTACTTCTCGCGCACGCAGCAGGCGAACGTGCTCGACGATCTCGACAGCTGGATCCGTCGTCGTCTGCGAGCGTTGCAGCTTAAACACTGGGCCCGAGGTCCGACGATCTACCGCAAGCTCAAGGCGATGAAGATGCGCCGCGACACGGCATGGTCGATCGCATGCTCACCCGGTGGATGGTGGCGACGCTCGGCGCAGCTCTCGGCACACCTGTCTCCGAAGTGGTTCGACGAACAAGGACTGGTGCGACTGTCGTCGAGGTGACCTCAACGGTCCGAACCGCCGGATGCGGATCCGCTTGTCCGGTGGTGTGGCAGGGGTCGGCTCCTCCCCCGTCGGAGGGGCCGCCCCTATGCCGATCCCGGGGTGACTCTGGGAACCCCGGCCGCGCGCCGCCCGCGCACGGCATGGTGTTTCCCGATGTGCGCCCGATGCGCCCGATGCGCCCGATGCGCCCGATGCGCCCGATGCGCCCGAT
>CAMFHP010000111.1 GCA_945952225.1 uncultured Myxococcaceae bacterium | reverse complement strand
CCGCCAAGGAGAAGTCGAAGAGTTCCCCGAAAAAGGCACGTTGAAAGGGCTGGGCCCGGAGGGTCTTGCTGTCGGTGTGGTCGGCCCGACATGCCCACGCGACGCACCCACCGCCGCACTGGCGCGATGAGCGGCTGTTCAAGCTCGCGATCCAGACCGCCACGGACCATGCGGCACGCGGCGGCCTTCGCGATCGATGCGGAACACTCGCAGACGAACTCGCCTCACGCATCGAGCAGATTCCCGGTGAGAGGCCGGGAGACTTTTCGGGGATGTATCTGCTCGACGCAGCGCTCGCATCGCTCACCGTCGCATGGAGCGACTGCGAGGATCTCGCGAGAGACGGGCTCGAAGATCTCGACCTCGACCGCTGGGATGCAGGGATCTACGCGTCATGGGTGTGCGCACGCAAGGCCACCTGGGAGAGCCCGACACCGGACGACGATCGGAGGCGACTCGACTTCTGGATGGCCTATCTCCAGGCCGCCACCGAGGTGCATCTCCTCCCTGCCTCGGGAGGGTAGGCGAGCGCCGCGGAGCACCTTCTGTCGTGCGTGCGAAGGCGTCGCCGGACGCACCTCACAACGTGCGACCGCGAACGGACCTGACACCTGCGTGCGGTGGAGAGACCGTCGCGACGACACGAGACGCGCTGCGCGAGGCCGCCCACACGTGGAGCACCGCTCAGCGTGGGGTGCGCGCCTTGAGGGTGCGCCACACGATCACCCCAGCGCCGAGAAGCAGTCCCGCGAGGGCGCCGCAGAGGTGCACGCGCCATGCGGGTGAAGCGTGTCCGGTGAGCGCGGGAAGCCCCTCGCCGATGCCGAAATACGCAACGCTGACGACCAGCGGGATCGCGCGTGCGAGGGGGTGGGCGTCGCGCGCGTCGGCCCACAGCACCGCCGCGAGGGAGAGCATGCCCGCCGCGGCCCCGGAGGCGCCGTAGAGGTCGCGTCCGTCGCCGAGGTGAAAGCCCGCCGCGGCGCCCACGCAGAGGGCCAGGAACGCCAGCGCCGTACGCGCCGCGCCCACACGCCGCTCGACGGCCGCGCCCGACCCCACGAGGAGCACCAGGTTGCCGGTCAGGTGCGCGCTGTCGGCGTGCACAAACGCGTGGGTGACGTACTGCCAGGGGCGCGGCGAGGCTCCGTCGAGCACCCATCGCCAGGGGAGTTCCTCGGGGCCCACGCCGGGGTCGACGCGCGTGCGGAGGTCGAGCGCGAACGCGGCGCACAACGCGAGCGCGAGGACCGCGGTCGCGCGAGGCCATCGGTGCCATCGCGACGTCATGCGAGGGTCACGTCGCGCGCACGCTCGACGGAGGCGCGATCAGGCGAACTGCACGGGCGCACGCCGACGACGGCCTCGCGGATCGAGCGAGGCGCGTGTGCCGCCGCTCCGGGTTCCGCAATCGATGGCGTTCGCGGCCACGGCGGCGCGGCGACCGGGCACGCGGGCCATCATCACGGCGTCGGGATCGAGCCAGTCGGGCACGTCGTCGTTGTCGGCGTCGGACTGACCGGACTGCGCGCTCGCAGGGTCGGTGCCGTTCGCACGCTCGAAGTCGTCGGGTTCGCCGTCGCCGTCGCCGTCGAGGGTCGGGCTCGCGCGGTCGTTCATCGCGGTGCCGAAGAAATATTCGAGGTCGTCGCCGAAGCCGTCTCCGTCGGAGTCGATGCGGTTCGGATCGGTGTTGAACGCCGCGCGCTCCTGCCCGTTCGGAAAGCCGTCGCCGTCGTCGTCGGCGTAGGTCCTCGGGTCGTCGAGGCTCACCTCGGCGCCGTCGGCGATGCCGTCGCCATCGGTGTCGGCCACGGTGGGCTGCGTGCCCGTGCCGAAGATCTCGAAGCTGTCGGGGAGCGTGTCGCCGTCGGTGTCGAACGCGTCGGGGTCGGTGCCGAGCGCCGCCTCCGCCGCGTCGCTGAGACCGTCGCGGTCGCGGTCGACGCCGCGGCTCCCCGAGCGATTGCCGAGCACCACGCGGACGGGGTGCGTGTTCGCGCGCGTGCTCGGTCCCGTCGCGCCCGGCGTGCGAACGCGGACGTAGGCCACCGCGCCGTCGTACATGAACGCCACGCGGGTGCGCTCGATCCAGACCGCGTCGATCCCCTGAAGCGCCGCGATGCGCTCCGGCGAGGGCGCGAGCGAGGCTGCGACGCCCCGGGGTTGAGGGGTCGCGGCGGTGCGAACGCGCGCCGGTGTCGCATCGGGCGTCGCGTTGCACGCGCCGACCCACGTCAGCGCGAGCGCGAACCACATCGGGGAGCAGCGTGCGAAGGAGCTCATCGCGCGACGATCGCACACGCGCTCATCGCGACGCAACGCGAGGCCCGGCCCCCTGCCACGACGTTCATGGCCGTCAGTCGTCAGCGACCGTCGACGGCGGCGTCGCGCAACGCTTCGCACCGCGGCGCCAGGCCCGGCCGCACGATGCATTGCGCGCCCTCGTCGCAGGTCGCGCCCGAGGCGCAGCAGAGCGCCCCGATGCCGCCGCAACGGCCGCAGGTCGGCACGCTCGCGCGGTCGGTCGTGCACGCGCTCCGCGGGTCGACACAGCGCGATCCGGCGCAGCAGAGCTGGCCGATCGCACCGCAGGGCGCACACACGCCGAACACCCACGCCATGTCGTCGACGTCACCCGCATCGCCCGCATCGCGCACGTCGTCTGCGTCGTCGGCATCCGGCACGTCGCCCGCGTCGCGCACGGCGCCATCGCCCGCGTCGCGCGCGTCGAGCTCGGCGAGCACCTCGGGGTCGGTGCACACGCGGCCCTCCCCGCACGCGCCGCGCTCGCAGCACGGGCCTCCCTCGCCACCACAGCGGGCGGCCGCGGGGTGGCAGCGGTTGTCGAGCGCGCAGGCCAGCTCGGGGATCGCGCAACGCAGCACGCCCACGCAGCACGGCTCGTCGGCCTCGCCGCAGTGTCGGCATTGCGGGCCGTCGGGCTGCTCGATGCACACGCTCTGGTACGTGCACCGCGTCGCGTCGGCGCAGCAGGGTTGACCGGGCCCGCCGCATGCGACGCATCGACCGACCACGCACAGGCGCGAGGGGTTGCAGGCGCCCGCGCAGCAGGGCTCTCGCTCGCCTCCACAACGCGTGCAGAGGCCCGCATCGTTGCAGCTCGCGCCGGGCACGCAGGCGTTGTCGGGCGCACAGCAGGAGCCGCTCAGGGCGCCGCACGCGCGACACGTCTGGTTGACGCACGACAGGTCGCCGTTGCAGCCCGAGAGGCTGGCGCAGCAGGGCTCTCCCTCGGCGCCGCACGGGGGCGGCGGTGTGGTGCACACGTTCGCGATGCACGCGAGCCTGCGGTTGCACGGGTTGCCCACCCGGTCGTCGCCGCAGCAGGGCTGTCCTTCGGCGCCGCAGGGGCCGCTTCGTTGACAGCCGCACGAGTCGAGCCCGCCCGAACACCCTCCGTCGCACGCGCCGCCGGTGCCCGCGGCAGCGACGAGCACCACGACGACACGCGCGACGTTCACGATTCGCGATCGAAGGCTCACGGCGTTCCCCCCATCCGTTGCACATCCAAGAAAGACCGACGCGGTGACGCTATCACCGGGACCGTGCAACGGGTGCATCGCGCGGCGCGGTCGTGAACGCGGAACCCGCGGCGCGCTTCGGATATCGTCGCGCGCGATGAACGAGCTTCGCATCGACGACGAGGTGTTCCGCTTCGAACGCGCGGCCCTCACGGCCTACCACTGCCACACGCCCGACGCCGACTGGAACCTCTCGCTCACGCGCGACGACGAGACCTGGTGGCTCGCGGGCACGGTGCGCCCCGCGCCGCGCACGCCCGAGGGCTTCGACGGGCTCGATGTGATCCTCGATCCGCGCGCCCTCGATGAGCTCGTCGAAGGGATGCTCGGTCGGGCGATCGTGATGTTTCCGCTCGGTCAGCCCGATGGGCTCGCGCACCTGCACGCGCGCTTCTCCGAGGGCGTGCTGCACCTCGTCGGGGGCTTCGAGTTCGACTGCGACGACGTGCTCGGAACGTTCTCCGCACCGGGGCGCCACACGGCGATGCTGCGCATCGAGGCCGTCGTCGAGGCGATGCATCCGGGCAATCTTCCGCGCTGATGTGTGCGTCCTTCGCGGGGGTGCAGCGTCTTCGGTGACGTGTACCCCACCCCCTCGGATCTCCTCCGCCGTGCCGCGGCGTCTGCGGCCCTTCCCGCCATCGTCGGGCTCTCCCTCACGCTCGCACACGCGCTCCTGAGCCGCGGTCTCGCAGCGCCCCTGGTGCCCACGCTCTCCCTCGTCGCCGCGCTCGCGCTCGTGTGGGCGCTCGAAGCCCTCGCGCCGCACGTCCGCACCTGGAACGCCTCCGCCCGCGACGCCCTCGACGACGGCGCGTGGGTGCTGCTCGCGGCGCTCGTGGCGCGCGCGTTCTCGGTCGTGGTCGCAGCCCTCGCGCCGTTGCTCGCGGTGTCTGGCTCCCTCGCGGCGTCGCACCCGTTCATGGCCGCCACCGCGGCGCTGCTGATGGGCGACGCGGCGAAGTACGCGATGCACCGCGCGGCGCACGAGTGACCGTCGTGGTGGCGCTTTCACGCCGAGCACCACGCGCCCGCGTCGGTACGCGCGCTCAACGGCCTGCGGCTCCACCCCGTGAACCTCGCGTGGAACCTCGCGGCCGACCTGCTCCCTCCCCTCGCGCTGGGCCTCGACGCGCGCACGGCGGCGATGCTCGCGACGTTCCGCGGCACGGTGTCGGTGCTCCAGCACGCGAACGTGAGGCTCCACGCGGGGCCGCTTCGCTACGTGCTCGCGACGCCCGACCTGCACCGCTGGCACCACGCGCCCGACGCGCACGGCCGCACGAACTACGGCTCCACCCTCGCGCTCTGGGATCACCTCTTCGGCACCTTCTCCGACCCGGTGGGGGCCCCCGCACGCGTGGGGCTCGCGCCAGGCGACGTGCATCCGCGCGCGCTCCGCGACGCGCTCGTGTGGCCCTGGTGCGCCGCGCACCGTGACCGCTGCGCCCTCGTGCGAGGTTGGGCCGCGCGGTGAAAGCCCGCGCGCGCAGCGGCGTTCTGTGGAGACCGCTCTCACCGGGAGTCTCTCCATGCGCACTGCGATTCGTGCCCTCGCCCTCGTCGTTCCCCTCTCGCTCGCGGCCTGCGCGAAGGGTGACTTCCACACCTCCGCACGACGCGCCCCCGCGGCTTCCTCCGTCGATGCGCGCGGTGGAGAAGCGCGCGGCCCCGCGTCGCCCGTCGCACGCCACGCCGCGCTCGAAATCACGGTGTCACTGCGCGCCGACGTCGACGACACCTCGCACGCGCGACAGGTCGGCGATGCGCTCGCCCGCTTCACCGAAGCCCACGGCGGATGGGTCTCCGCGCGCAACGGCGGCCCCGACAGCGTGACGCTCCAGCTCCGTGTTCCCCCGTCGGAGCTCGACGCGCTCCGGTCGCTCCTCACGCGCGCCCACGGGGTCGGTGCGCTCCACGAGCAGACCCGCGCCGTCGATGTGACCGACGCCCTCGCCGACGTCGACGCGCGGCTCCACGCGGCCCGCGCCACCGAGGTGCGGCTCCTCGCGCTCCTCGATCAGCGCACGGGCTCGCTGGCCGATGTGCTCGCCGTCGAGCGCTCCCTCGGCGACGCGCGCGCACGCATCGAACAGCTCGAAGCCGAGGCCCGCAACGCCCACGGACGCGTCGACCTCGCCACCGTCGACCTTGAGCTCACGGTCTCGCGCGATGCGCTCCCCGCGACGCTGCCCGCGCAGGCCCGCGTGGCGCTCCATGACGGCGTCGTCGGGGCCCGCACGATGGTCTCGGTGCTGCTCCTCTTCGTGCTGCGTGTGGGCCCGTCGCTCGCGCTGCTGGGGCTGCCGGTGTGGGCGTTCCTGTGGCTCCGTCGGCGCAGCGCCCCCCGCCTCCGCTGAGCCCCCGCGCACGCGCTCCGTCGTCGCAGAACACCGCGCGCGAAGCCCTCCGCTCACGGCGACGCGCACGCCGTCGCATCGGCCGCGGGCACACCCGGCACACCGCCCGCGAGTCCCCGTAGAAAGCACCGGTAGTCGCGCTTCGGACCCTCGGTCTGAAAGGCCACCTCGTGGCCGTCTTCGAGCCCGTCTTCGCGGTACTGCCGTACGACCTGCGTGTAGCCCGCGCCCTCGATCACGCGGTTGCCGCGCACCGCACCGGCGAGCGCGACGTGTCCACGCAGCGGCAGCAGGCGCTCGATGGGATCGAAGTCCGCGAGGCCCGCCGTCGTCGCGTCGAGGGCGGGCCCGGCCAGGTCGAGGCCCAGCGAGAGCGACGCGGCGTTCGCGATGGGCGGGAGGATGTAGTGGTCGACGATGCCCTGGAGCATCAGCACGTGGCGCGGTGAGGGCGCGCCGGTGACGCGCGATGCGAACACGGGCACGTCGCACGCTTCGAGCGCCCACTGGAGCAGCGAGAGCGTGGTGTCGTCTTCGCGCAGGTGGATGCCCGTGCCGTTGTA
Source organism: uncultured Myxococcaceae bacterium (assembly GCA_945952225.1). Lineage (GTDB taxonomy): Bacteria > Myxococcota_A > Polyangia > Polyangiales > CAISKJ01. The sequence goes on along the minus strand of CAMFHP010000111.1, from coordinate 22,817 downwards.
CCGCAGCAGCGCCTCGGCGAAGGGACGCACCGCGACGGGGTGGAGCTTGTGGAGCACGTTCTCCATCCACGATCCACCTGCGCCCGAGAGGATCAGCGCGCGGTACCGCGGTTCGAACGCGACGGCGAGCGGCGCGATCGACGCGCCCATCGAGTGCCCCATGAGGGCCATGGTGTTCACATCGAAGCGGGCCATCGCATCGGGCGCCGTCGCGCCGGTGCACGCGCGCACGTCGAGGCGCAGCCCTTCGAGCGCGTGGGCGAGCTGCACGGCTTCGAGCGCGCTCTGCCGCACGTTGTCGCGCAGCGCTCCGAGGTTCGAGACGTTGAACATCAGAAACTGCTCGTCGCCGCGCGACACGTTGCGAAGACCGCCGTGTGGTCCGTCCCAGCTCGCGCCGGCGAAGCCTTCGCGCGCGAACTCCATGGCGGGACCGCTGCCCGGCACCGTCTCACCGCCCGCGACGCGACGCACGCCGCGGTCGACGAGCGGACGATCGCCGCCGCCGCCCGTTCGCACGAACACCACCACGGGAAAGCCACCCGTGGGCATCGCGCGACGCGGGATCGTAAGCACGAGGCGCGAACGTTCCTCATGCGGATCGAGGGGCGTTCCGTCGGAGCCCTGGCGCCAGCGTCCGCCGGTGGTCTCGTAGGGTGCGACGCCCTGCTGCCACGACGTGACGGCGAGCGTCGACTCGTAGACGCAGTGGTCGTCGTACATCGCGCGCATCGTGGGCGCGGCCTCGACCCGCATGGGCGTGTGCGCGAGCGCGTGGCGCACCGTCGCCGCGAACGACGCCGTGGGATCGCCCGTGCGAAACACCGCGAGGCCCGCCACCCGATCGAGGTCGACGCCTCCCATCGCGAGCGTGCGGAGCGCGTCGCGGTAGGCCGTGGCCGCGGCGTCTCCGAGGCCCGCGGGGGTCGCACCGGCACGGAGCGCGGTGACCGTCGGCGACGCGGCGAGGGCAGCGCCCGTGGTGTCTCGCACGGCGCGTGTGATGACGAGCGCGTGCATCGTCGCGGGCGCGAGCGGAACGCCCTGGAGCGGCACCGCCGCGAGGAGGTTGGTGGCGCCCGAGGGGTTGTCCGTCGGTCGCGCGCTCACCCGAACCGGGTACCGCACGCGCACCGCATCGGGGCCGCTCACGGGCGTGAGGAACACCGACGCGCCCGCGGTCACGCTCGCCGCGAGGTCGGGCAACGACGCGGGATCGACCGCGCGTGTGGTGGTCACGAAGACGCCCGAGGTGGTGCCGAATCCGTCGGCCTCCTGGGCGAGCGCGACGATCTGCTGGAGGTACTCGGCTCCGCGCGGATCGGGCAGGTCGTCGAGCGCGAAGCCACCGCCCGCGCGACGCCGGTGCTCGCTCGGAAAGGGCGCCGCGAAGAACGGGCCGGTGAAGTCCATCGACACCGTGGCGGGCGTCGGCGCAGGAGGCGCAGGCGGCGCGGGATCACCGCACGCCGCGAGCGCAAGCGAAGCGAGTACAGTCGCGCGCACCCTCATGAGCAACGAGCGACGATACCGTGACTGGCACCGCGCGCTGCGTGGCTTCGACCTCCCCGCGGCGATCGTCGACCTCGACGCGTTCGAACGCAACGCCGCGCGCGTCGGCGCGCTCCTCGCGGGCTCGCGCGTGACGCTGCGGGTCGGGAGCAAGTCCATCCGGTGCTTCGAACTCCTGCGGCGCGCCCTCGACGCGTTGGGGCCGCGCGCGGGCGGGGTGCTCGCGTTCACCGCGGCGGAAGCGGCCTTTCTCGTCGAGCGCGGTATGCGCGACGTGGTGGTGGCCTATCCCACGCTTCAGTCCCGGGATGCCGCGCGCTTCGCGACGCTCAACGCCGACGGCGCCCGCGTGGCGGCCATGGTCGACGACGCCGCGCACCTCGACGCGCTCTCGAAGGCCGCGGTCGCGCACGGGAGCACGGTGCCCGTCGTGCTCGATGTCGACATGGCGTGGCGGCCTCCGCGGCTGGGATCGGTCGCGTCCCTCGGCGTGCGGCGCTCGCCCCTTCGCACCCCCGCCGAGGTGCTCGCACTCGCGCGTCGTTCGGCCGACCTCCCGGGGCTGCGCTTCGAAGGGCTCATGGGCTACGAGGCGCAGATCGCGGGCCTCGCCGACCGCGACGCGCGCGGCCTCCCGATCGCGGGAAACGCCATCGCCAAAGGGCTTTCACGCGCCCAGGTGCGGACGCGACGGCGTGAGATTCGCGATGCGCTCGACGCCGCGGGGCTCGCGCCGACGATCTTCAACGGCGGCGGCACCGGGAGCCTCGCGTGGTCTGCGGAAGATCCCGCGCTCACCGAGGTGACCGTGGGCTCGGCCTTTCTCGGCGGCACGCTCTTCGACGGACTCGCGAGCTGGGCGCCCGAGGCGGCGCTCTTCTTCGCGCTGGAGGTCACGCGCAGGCCCGCGGTCGACGTCGTGACCTGCCTCGGCGGCGGCTACGTGGCCTCGGGCACGCCGGGCTGGGAACGGCTCCCGCGGCCGGTGCTTCCGTCGGGTCTCTCGCTGCTCGCGTGGGAGGGTGCGGGCGAGGTGCAGACGCCGCTCCGTGTGGCGGCGGGCACGGTGCTCGAACTGGGTGATCCCGTGTTCTTCCGTCACGCGAAGGCCGGTGAGCTCGCGGAGCGCTTCGCCACGTACCACCTCGTGCGCGGCGACCGCGTCGAGTGTTCGGTGCCGACGTACCGCGGCGAGGGCGGGTGCTTTCTGTGATCGCGCGCAGCGGTGGAGCGCGCGCGGTGACGACGACCTCGCGCCGTCCCCCGCGTCGGCTCAGTCGCAGGTGGGCGCGGAGAAGCGCGTGAACACGAAGGGGTTGCCCACGATGTCGCACGCCGCGGGCACCATGCCGAGCACGCCGGCGCCCTCGTCGATCGCGAGGGTGAAGGTGTTCGCGGCGGCGTTGAAGGTCACCCGCGCCTGTGCGTTGGCCGCGAAGCCCACGATGTCGGACACGTCGATCGCGACGGTCTCGGTGTGCGTGACCGGCGTGGTCGTCCAGGGGATCGGGTCGAAGTCGAAGCGCCCGGTGCCCGAGAGCGTGTTGCCCATCACCGCGCACACCGTCGCGCCGTTGCGGAAGGTCATGGTCTGCTGCCGGAGCATGGTGATCGCGAGGCGTCCGGCGCTCGAATCCCACTGGAGCTGCACGCGGAAGTTGCTGCCCGCGGAGTCCGTCGAGCGCCACTCGCCGGAGATGGGATCGTTGGCCGTGAGGGGCATCGCGCGGGTCAGCGAGACGCGTCCCCGCGAGCCGTTGCGCAGGGGCGATCCGAGGAGAAGGTCTTCGGAGTCGGTGGGCTGCACGTAGTCCGCAGCGAGGGCGCGGCCGGTGAACTGCGAGGCGTCGCCGCCGAAGATCATGCGGCCGTCGGCGAGCACCTCGCCGCCCTCGTCGCCGCGTCCGAGAATGTGCACCGCGCCCGCGTCGGTGAGCGCGGGGGACGTGCGGTCGCGACCGGGGATGCCCACGGCGATCTCGTCGCCCGACGCGCAGAACCCGTCGGCGTCGCCGGTGGCCCGCGGCGCCGCGAAGTTGCCCACGGCGAGCGCGTGGCCGTAGCGCTCGTTGTCGCGCGCCACGGGGTTCATGTTGCAGCGCGTCCAGTCGGCGACGAGCGCGCCCCCGCCGGTGTTGCGGAGCTGGTACTGGCAGATGCCGCCGCGGTTCGTGGCGCCGCCTGCGTCGAAGCCCGGCGCGCCCACGACGAGCCCGTTCATCGCGGTGGTGGGGTTGCCGCGGATGCGTCCCACGGCCAGCGCCGCGCCGTACTCGCCGCCGCCTGCGAGGGCCCCGCTCGCGGAGAGCACCAGCGGGTCCGCCGTGCTCACGGGCGAGAAGCCCACGATGCCGCGGAACACCCGCACGCGACCGCCCGACGCGTCGCGGGGTGCGCCCACCACGAGCTCGGGGTACGCGTCGCCGTTGAGGTCGGCGATCGCGAGGCTCGCGCCGAAATCGCTGTCCGCCGGGCCGACGATCTCCATGAGCGGGAGGAAGGTCGACGTGCCCGAGAAGGGCACCGCCATGAAGACGTAGACCCGCGACTCACCCGGTGCGCCGACGGCGATCCACGGAGGGTTCGCGGTGGAGCGCGCGTCGAGGTCGAAGCGTGCCGCGAGGGCCGCGCCGAAGCGTGCACTCGCGCGGGTGGTGGGCGCCGTGAGCGTGCCGCCGAGGGCCCATCCCGCGCTGTGCGATCCCTGATTCGCGTACCAGTAGACCGCGCCGCGCCCGCTGTCGGTGCCCGGTGCGCCGACGAGGAGTTCCTCGCCCCACGCCACGTTGCGAATCGTGCGGATGACACCTTCGGTGACCGTGTCGGTGTACCCGTCGCGCACGTCGGCGGCGAGGAGCGCCGCGCCGAACTCGCGCGTCGTCTGCGACGGGGCCGAGAGCACGTCGGGCGGCGACGACGTGTCGAGCTCGCCGGTCTGCGTGCTGATCGGGTGGAGCAGCACGCGGCCCACGGCGTTGCCGCCGACGGCGAAGTTGGGCGCGCCCGCGGCCGAGGTGCGGTTCTTCTTGTCGAGCGTCGCGGCGCCCGGCAGCCCGGTGGAACCCCACGCGGCGATCTCGACGGCGCTCGCCATCCCCTCGCCCGCGACGGTGCCGTCGTAGCGCGACTGCGACGAGACATTGCACGCGTGGTCGCAGGTGGCGCCGGGCAGCGGCGTGTACGAGTACTCGCTCGTACAGCCCGTCGCGAGCGCGAGGGACGTGAGCGAGAGGGTGAGTGCGCGGCGCGTCGCGCGGACGCAGCGGTGATGCTTGAGCGTGGTCACAGGATTCTCCGTGCCAACCGCAGCGCACGACGCCTCGTCTCGCGTGGAGCGTGTGTGAGTGGTTCCCCCCCGATGACGATGGATCGGGTCTCCACACGGGCGCCGTGCGTGCGGCCTGGCGACGGCCCCTTGAGCAGCCCGTGTGCCGGGCCTCCGTCACCGTCATCGCGCTTGTTTCATGGCACTTCGCGCGTCCCCTCCCCGTGACGACGCTCCGTCGCGGCGACGGCTCGTCGTCGCGCGCCCTCGGTCCTCCGCGTCACCGCGCGCCCCCGATGCGCTGCCATTCTGTCATCCGACGCGCGCGCTCCATCCGCGCGTTCCCGCTAAAAACAAGTACCTTCCGCGCGGTACACGCGCTGCTCTGCACGCGGTCATGCACCACGACCCCACGCCCGAACCCGCGCATCACCACTGCACCGCGCCCGCCCACGCGCTGCGCGCCACGCCCGCGCCCGCGCCGCGCATGGCGCCCTCGCTGCCGCTCACCGTGCTCGCCGTCGCCCTCTCGCTCGTCGCGCTCGGAACCTCTGCCGCGGGCCTCGCCCTCGCCCGCGCCACGCGCTCGCTCCAGTGCGCGCTCACGTCGTCGATCCTGCGCGCACCTGCGCTGCGCCGCGATCCGCCGTCGAGCCTCGCGACGGCCCTCGTCGACCTCGCGCGCCGTCACCGCGTGGCCCTCTTCATCGCCCCCGTGGCCGCCCCCATCGCGCGCGACCTGCCCGTGCCCGACGCGCTCGGAGACTCGCTCCGCGATGGCGTGCGCGCCCTCGACGCGTGGGCTTCGACGCGGGGCCTCTGGCTCCACGACGACGACGGCGTGCTGCGCCTCGAACGCCCCGTGACCACCGCGAACTTCGACTGCGACGACGCCCTCGACGTGTGCGCCACGCGCCTCGAACGCCTCGCCGCCGTCACCGTGGTGCGCGCACCGGGACCGTCTCCGCGCGTGCGCATCCACCTCACCGACACCGCGCCCGCGGCCGACGCGTTGCGCGCGTCGCTCGTCGCGCAGGGCCTCGCCGTCGACCTCTCGGGACGCACGCTCCACGTCGCGCCCGTGACCTCGGAGGAGCCCGCTCCCGCTGTGCGCGCCCTCGGCGGCGACCGCTTCGAAGTGTCGCGCGCGATGGTCGACGAAGCGCTCGAATCGCTCCACGCCGGCGCCCGCATCGTGCCTGCGCACCGGGGCAATCGTGTCGTGGGGGTGCGCATCGTCGGGGTGCGCGCGGGCAGCGTCGCGGCCCGTCTCGGACTCGACGACGGCGACGTGGTGCGCGCGGTCAACGGCCTCGCCCTCGACGCGCCCGCCAGCGCGCAGACGGCCTGGAACCACGTGCAGTGCGGCGAGGAGATGGCGGTCACCGTCGAACACCGCGGCGCGCTGCGCACCGTCTACGTGCGCGTGGTGTGACGGCCCGCGGAGTGCATTCACACGGGGTACGCAGGCACCGACGAGAAGGGCCCCGGTGGGCCGCCCGCCAGGGTGTTTCGGTGATCCCAGTGGAGGTTCGACTCCTCCGCCTGCGCTTCGTCGCACGCGACGGTCGCTCGCGGTCTCTGCGTCAAGGTTGACGGTGTCAACGCGCCGTCGCACACGGGGAGCGCCATGACCACCACCGTCGCTCTCCGATGCCGCTGCGGCGCCGTGCGCGGACGCGCCCTCGACGCCTCTCCCTCGAACCTCAACCGCGCGGTCTGCTACTGCGACGACTGTCAGGCGTACGCGCGTTGGCTCGGCGGCGACGACCTCGTCGACGCCCGCGGCGGCAGCGACATCGTGCAGATGGCGCCCTCGCGGCTGCGCATCGACGCGGGGCACGAACACCTGCGCGTGATGCGCCTCGGACCGAAGGGACTCATGCGCTGGTACGCCGACTGTTGCCGCACGCCCGTGGGCAACCAGATGCCCGTCGCGTGGTCGCCCTTCGTGGGGGTGCCCGCGGCCTTCGTCGACACGTCGTCGCAGCCCCTCGAAGCTCTCGTCGGCCCGGTGAAGATGTACGTCATGGGACGCTTCGCGCGCGGCGGATGTCCCCCGCACGCGCCGCCCTCGGTGAAGCCCCTCGACGGCCTCGCGGTGATGGGCAACCTCGCGCGCTGGGTCGTCGCCGGTGTGCGTCCGCAGCCCTTCGTCGACCCCGCCACGGGCGCACCCCGCGCCACGCCGACGGTGCTCTCGCGCGAGGAGCGCGACGCCCTCCGCACGGAGTGACAGAGAACGTCACACGCACGAGTGCGCAAAATGCGACCGCGCGCGCGGTGCTTGTGTAGAGTGTGACGTGGCCCTGCGCGCGCATCGCGGGCGGGCACCTGGCAACGGGGTGGCGCGATCCCATGAGCACCGAAGAAGTCCTGACGCCCGGCACCGTCTTCGCGGGCTACGAGATCGTGCGGGTGATCGGCGAAGGGGGCTTCGGCATGGTCTACGAGGCCGTGAAACCGTCGCTGCCGCAGCCCGTGGCGCTCAAGGTGTTGCGCGCCGAGGTGGCCGACAACGCCGAGGTCTACGAGCGCTTTCTGCGCGAGGCGACCACGGTGGCGAAGCTCCATCACCCGAACATCGTGGGCTACGTCGAGCTCGATCACTACGAGGGCATGCCCTACCTCGCGATGGAGCTCCTGCACGGCGAGCCCCTCACCGCGCGCATGAACCGCGACGGGCGCCTCCCGCTCTCGCACGCCGTCGACCTCATCGTGGCCATCAGCGCCGCCGTTCGCGCCGTGCACCGCATGGGCGTGGTGCACCGCGACCTCAAGCCCGACAACCTCTTTCTGGTCTACACGCCCGAGGGGCGCGTGGTGCCGAAGATCCTCGATTTCGGCTTCGCCAAGCTGAGCTCCACCGACCGTCAGCTCACGCAGGCGAACACCGCCATCGGCACGCCGAACTTCATGTCGCCCGAGCAGATGCTCTCGCCGCTCGCGGTCGATCCGCGCAGCGACCAGTGGGCCCTCGGCGTGCTGCTCTACTACCTCCTCACGGGCATCAAGCCCTTCGCCGCGAAGACGCTCCCCGAGACGCTCAACGCCGTGCTCCAGCGCGAGCCCGCGCCCCTCGCCGCCCACGACGCCCACGTGCCCGAGGCCGTGGAGCGCACGATCCTCCGCGCGCTGCGCAAGCGCCCCGACGAGCGCTTCCCCTCGGTGCACGAGTTCGCCGCCGCGCTCATGCCCTTCGCGGGCGACGACACCGCGCTCCTCTACGCCGCCGAGTTCGAAGGCGACCAGGTGTGGGACGACTTCGTCGACCTCGACGTGCAGACCGCCGAGCAGCCCGCCGCCGCCGCGCCGCCGGGACTCTTCTCCACGCCGCCCTCGCAGCCTCCGCAGCCCGTCTCGCAGCCGCAGCAGCCCGCGTCGTACGTGATCCCCGCCTCGCCCGCGCACACCTCGCAGCCGCCTGCGGATCTGCCCTACGTGCTCCCGCCGCCGGGCTCCGTGGGCGACGCGTCGATCGTGCTGCCGCTCATCACCCCCGCGCGTCACACGCAGCGCCCCGCGCCGAAGCGCAGCGTGCTCCCCATCGTCGGGGCCGTGGCCTTCGCGGTGCTCGCCATCGCGGGCGCGAGCCTCTGGGCCATGCAGCGGCAGACGCGCCTCACGCAGCAGGGCGCGGCGCTCGTGCCCGCCGACGCGGGGCGCTGAACCTTCCTCCACGGGAGTAGAGGTCGACGGGTCGGATGCGCTAGGGTCGGCGCCCGTCATGCGTAGACCCTACCTCGCACTCGGCGCCCTGGTGGCGGCGCTCGGGTGCTCGACCTCGCCCACGCGCTTCGCGCCCGGCACCACCGCCGACGCGACCACGTCCGACATTGCAGTGGACGCTTCTACCGACGCGGCCCCCACCCCGTGCACGCCCGGTCGATGGTGCTGCAACGGGTCGTCGATGGCGTACCGGAGCGACGAGTCGGGCGCGGTGATCGCCACGGAGCGCTGCACCGCGGGCTCGCGCTGTCTCGGCGGCGCGACGGCGTGCGGCGTGTGTCAGCCCGGCGTGATCCGCTGCAACCCCGCGAACCCCTCGGCGCCGCAGGTCTGCAACAGCGCGGGCACCGCGTGGGACGACCGCCTCTCGTGCGACGTGGGCTCCGGCGAGCGCTGCCAGGACGGCGTGTGCGTGCGCAACTGCCAGGCGGAGGCCTCGACGCTGAACTCGTACCTGGGCTGCGAATACTGGGCGACGCCGACGCCCAACTCGGGGCTCGACTACCGCTTCTCGTACGCCGTCGTGCTCGCGAACCCGGGCACGCGCGAGGCCCACGTGAGCATCACCGGCGGCCCCCTCGGCGCGATGATCGAGCGCACCGTGGCGCCGGGCTCGGTGGAGCGCGTCGACCTCCCATGGATCGACGTGCTCAAGGGCAGCACGCGCGCGTGTCACCCGCTGCCCCTCGGGCTCGATTGCAGCTCGCGCTCGGCCTACGGACGCCTCGCGTCGCACACGGGCGCGTACCGCGTGCTCAGCGACATTCCCCTCGCGGTGTACCAGTTCAACCCGCTGGAGTACCGCACGGGCGAAGGCAGCGCGGTGACCTACTCGTACACCGCCGACGCCTCGCTCCTGCTGCCCCAGAACGTGCTCGGCGACCCGCGCAACCAGGAGTACCTCGTGGTGACGCGGCCCAACTGGTCGCGCGATGGCGTCAGCCCTCCCTACGGAGCCTTTGTGAGCATCGTGGCGGGCGGGCCGTACGTGACGCCCGACGGCGGCGAGCTCACGACCATCACCGTCGACACGCGGGCCACGGTGGGCGATCCGTCGAACCGCGCGCGCGAGCTCCCGCCCGGTCGGTACACGTTCCAGTTGAACCGCGGCGAGGTGCTCCAGCTCGTGGGCACGCGCAACAACGAAGACCTCACGGGAACGGCCATTCGCGCGAACGCGCCCATCGCGGTGTTCACGGGCCACGACTGCACCTTCGTGCCCGCGTCGCGGCCCGCGTGTGACCACCTCGAAGAGCAGCTCCTTCCCGCGGCCACGTGGGGACGTCGCTACGCGGTGACCTTCCTCCGCGAGCGCGTGGCCGATCCGACGGAGCGCTCCGTGGTGCGCATCCTCTCGCAGGCCGACGGCAACGCGCTCACCTTCGCGGGCATCTCGACCCCGACGGCGTGCGCGCGCACCCTCGACCGCGGCGAGTTCTGCGAGTTCGAGACCGCCGAGAACTTCGTGGTCACGGGCTCGAAGCCCCTGCTCGTCACGCAGTTCATGATCGGACAGGGAACGTCATCGCTCTGCGCCACGGTGCCCGGTGTTCCGCCGCCCGATCGCGACGAGTGCGTGGGCGATCCCGCGATGGTGTTCGAAGTGCCGGTGGAGCAGTTCCGCGACCGCTACGACGTGCTCATTCCGAGCACGTACCGGCTCAACTACGTGAACATCACCGCGCCCGAGGGGGCCGACCTCGCGCTCGACGGCAACCCCCTCGACCCCGCCGACGTGCGCGGACCGTTCCCCGTCGCCGAGGGCCTCGAAGTGCGCGTGGTCCGTGTGCCCGCGGGCACGCACACCTTCACCTCGCGCGACGGCAGACCCTTCGGCGCGAAGGTCTACGGCGTGGCGGCGTACACCTCGTACATGTACTCGGGCGGCATGAACCTCTCGCCCATCAATCCGCCCGGCTGAGCCTCGATGCGCTCACGCCTCGGCGCCGTCTCCCCCGGCGAGCGAGGCCATCTGCGCCGCGAAGCGCAGCAGCCCCTCACCCCACCCGCCCAGGATGTACGTGCGCTCGTAGAACTCGGGCACGAGCGCGTCGCGGTACCCCGCCACCTGCACGAGGAACACGTTCACCTTCGGGTTCACCGTCGCGCGGTACGCGGCGATGAGCGAGGCCACGTCGATGTAGTTCGTCGACGCCCAGGTGAACTGCTGGTAGGCCCGCGCGTCGGTGCCGTAGAGCCCGCCGTGACCGGCCTGCATGTCGCTGAACACGAAGACCGTGTCCCAGTGCTCCTTCTCGCGAATGGCGCGGTCCCAGAAGAGCCACACGCCGTTCTCGGTGCCGTGACCGATGCCCTCGCCCGAGCGCTCCAGCGCGTCGAGCTGCTGCATCATCGAGCCGCGACGGGCCACGCGGTGCACGTCGAGGCGATCGCCGAAGACGCCCACGTAGCCCTCGTCGGCGCGGCGGCCCGCGAGGAGCCCCGTGAGGTTCGCGATGGTCGCCACGGCCATGGTGCCCATCGACGACGTGGTGGCGCCGCGCGCCGAGCCGCTGTTGTCACAGAGCGACATCACGCGACCGCCGAACCACGGGAGGTTCTCCGTCGTCACGTCGAGGCAGCGCTCGATGGCCTCCACGGCCTTCGGGTTCGCGGCCTTCGCCTCCTTCACCGCGCGATACGCGGCGTAGTAGCGGAACGGGAGCTGGCGCCCGGTGCGCGCGCCCTCCACGAGTTGCGAGGCCCACACGTCGGGGCCGAGGCCGTGCGCGAGGAGGTTCCGCAGGTTGCGGAGCAGCGCCATGTGGCCCATCACCGCGAGCGCGTCGCGCCACGTGGCGGCGTTCGAACCGCCCGCCGACACGATGGACTCCCAGGTCTCGCCCGTGGTCGTGAGCTCGCCCTTCGCGAGCGCGTCGACGGCCGCGGAGCGCGGGTGCGTGAGGTTCACCACGTCGACGGTCTTCACCGCGCGCGCGTCCATGCGGTACTTCGCGAGCTCGTGCGCCGAGAAGCCCGCGAGCGCGTCGCCCCACGCGCGCTTCAACGCGTTGGGAATCGCGCCCCCGAAGGCCGCGCGGTGGTACGTGAGGCCCACGGCGGGCTCGTCGGCGCGGCGGACGATCGACGGCGCGTACCGACGCACGAGGCCCGTGCCGCGCACCTTCGGGTGATGGGCCGCGCGCACGAGCACCACCTGCGGCGTGGTGCGCATGTTCCCCTCGTTGCGGAGCGAGGCCGCGAGGGCGAGCGTGGCCTCGGCGTCGTGGTCGAGGGCCTCGTCGATCGACGACTCCATGAGCTGCGCGGGCGTCATCGTGCGCCACGGCTGCGGATCGATCGCGTGGAGCACATCGCGCAGGTGCGCGCGCTGACCGTCGGAGAGCGTCTGCGCGCGACGCGCGGGCTTCGGCGGCGCGGCCGGGCCCTTCGCGTCGGGGTGGTAGTACATCGGCTCGCCGAAGAAGCACGACGAGGCGGCGACGCGGAGACGGAGCAGCGGCGAGGTGAGGTCCCACGAGGTGCCGCCCATCCAGTTGCGGTGCGGCGCGGCGGGGGTGTTCGTGCGGGCAGACTTCGACGTGCGGGCCATGGTCGTGACCTTTCGTGGCGCCCGCGGTGACGGGCGCGAAGTGACGAGACGAGAAGAGAGGCGGCGCATCGCGCGAGAACGGTGTCGGACGGTGTTGTTCGTTCAGAGAAGGAACCGTCTGACTCACTGCGCGCGCTGCGCCGCCGGTGCCGGGGACGGGATTCGAACCCGCAACCGCGTCCAGAGAAGGGAAGTATCCGGAGGACTCACTGCGCCCGCGGACGGGCGAGAACGCTGCCTCCAGAGTTTCGTGCTCTATCCGTTGAGCTACCCCGGCGTGTCGGCCCTCGTGCGACCGACGCAGAGCCCTACTGCGCGGCGCGTGCCAACGACCACCACGGCGGCCCTTCGCAGACGGACTCCCGTGAAATCCGCGATCCGGTGCGCGCGGCGAGGGAGAGGGCCCCGATGGGATGCGATCCCATGGGATCACCGTTGATCTTTTCAGATCAACACCCGGAATCGTCGCGGGCGATGGAAGGGGCGTCACCGGATGGGCGGTTCTCGGCGCCGCGATGGGCGATACCGTCGCCCGAGGAGCAGTGACGATGAAGGCGATCCAGGTTCATGCGTTTGGCGGCAACGACGCGCTGGTGCTCGACGAGGTCGAGAACCCGGTGGCGGGCGAAGGGGAGTACGTGGTGCGCATCCGCGCGGCGGGCGTGAACCCCGTCGACTGGAAGATCGTGCGCGGCTACCTCTCGAAGGGCTTTCCGCACGCGCTTCCCTTCGTGCCGGGGTGGGACCTCGCGGGCGAGATCGTCGCGCGGGGCCACGGCGCGCGGCGCTTCGCGGTGGGCGAGCGCGTGTACGCGTACCTCCGTCGTCCGAGCGTCGAGAAGGGCACCTACGCGGAGATGCAGGCGGTGCCCGAGGCCTACCTCGCGCGCATGCCCGCGAAGGCGAGCTTCGAAGAGGCCGCGTCGCTCCCGCTCGTGACCCTCACGTCGCTCCAATGCCTGCGCGCGGCGGGCGTGAAGCCGGGCTCGCGCGTGCTGGTGCTCGGGGCCTCGGGCGGAACGGGCTCCGCCGCGGTGCAGCTCGCGAAGATCCTCGGGGCCGAGGTCGAGGGCGTGGCGAGCGCGAAGAACCACGCGTTCGTGCAGGGCCTCGGCGCAGCGGCCGTGTGGGACTACGCGGGCGCGACCCCCGAGGGCATTCCCGGCGTGGGCGTCGGGCGCTTCGACGTGGTGTACGACTGCATCGGCGGAGACACCCTGCGCGCGGCCCGCACGGCGCTCCGTGAGGGCGGCCACGCGGTGAGCATCACCACCCGCACGCCGCCGGGGTGGGAAGACCTCGGCGAGCGCTTCCACTACGTGTTCGTCGAGCCCCACAGCGCGCAGCTCGACGAGATCGCGCGCTGGTACGACGAGGGTCGGCTCACGACGCACCTCGACGCGACCTTTCCGCTCGCGCAGGCCGCCGAGGCCCACGCGCTGAGCGAGAAGGGCCGCACGCGCGGCAAGATCGTGCTCACGATGGGCTGAGCCGCCCTCGTTCACGCTTCTGTCTCCGCGGGCCTTCGTGCGAGCCTCCGGGCCGGGGCGCACACGATGGAAGCCACACCCGAGAACCGCACCACCCTCCGTCACGGGAGCGCCTTCGCGCAGCTCTCCGATCCCGACTGCGACGCGCTGCTGCTCGTGATGCGCGAGAAGCGACTCGCACCGCACGAGGTGCTCTTTCGCCAGGGACAGTCCGGCGACTCGATGGTGATCGTGCAGTCGGGCTCCCTCGCCGTGCGCGCGCGGCGTCCCGATGGCTACGACGCCGAGGTGGCGCGCATCGGCCCCGGCGAGGTGCTCGGCGAGCTGTGCTGCGTCGATCCTGCGCCGCGGTCGGCCTCGGTGGTGGCCCTCGGCGAGTCGCGGGTGTGCGAGCTCCACGCGGCGGCGCTCGCGCGGCTCCGTGACGTGGCGCCGGGTGCGTACGCGGCGGTGATGGCGGCGATCATTCGTGACATCTCGCGCCGCACGCGTGAGGTCGACGCGAAGGCCGCGGAGCTCGTCGCCGCGAAGCCCGCCTCCCAGCCCCCGCGCAGCCCTTCGTCGCCCGCGCCCGCGGTGCCGTCGCAACCGCCGACGCACCTCTCGTGGCGCGCGCCGAAGCGCACGTCGTTTCCCTCGCCGCCGCCCGAGGAGCCCCCCGCGGAACCGCCCGTGGAGCAGAACGCCGTACGCCGCTTTCTCGACCGACTGCGAGGCCTCGCGTGATCACCGTGCAGACGCTCCGCGCGCTCCCTTCGCTGGCGCGCTTCACCGCCGACGAGCTCGCCGTGCTGCTCACCGTCGCGACGCCGAAGCCCGTCGCGCGCGGCGAGGTGCTGTTCCGCGAGAACGAGCCCGGTCGGTCGTGCATCCTGCTGGCCGAGGGTGAGCTTCAGGTGTTCAAGATCCTGGGCGTGAAGCAGCACCCGGTGGCGCTGCTCAAGCCCGGCGCGCTCGTGGGACAGCTCGCGCTCGTCGACCGCGCCCCGCGCTCGGCCACGGTGCGCGCGGGCACCGACGCGTGGGTGCTGGAGTTCACCCGCGACGACTTCGACCGACTGCTCGCGTCGCGGAGCCCCCTCGCCCTGCGCTTTCAAGAGCAGATCGCCGTGGCCGGCGCGCGGCAGCTCCGCACGAGCACCGCGCAGCTCGCGCGCATCGTGGAGCACACGCACGCCACGCCCGCGCTCGTGCCCGTCGACCAGATCACCACGATGCGCGTGTCGCTCGACGAGTGGGGCCTCGCCGTCGAAGGCGAGTGAGCGCCCCACGACCTGTGCGGGAGTTCACCGACGGCGGTCGAGGGCGCGCAGCACGCGGGCGCGGGCGTCGCCGACGAGGGGCCTTCCGTGCCCCGCGAGCAGGTGGTCGTAGCGCCACCCTTCCGCATGGAACGCGTCGAGCGCGGCCCACGCCTGCGCGGTGTCGATCGAGAACGCGTCGTGGGCGCGCGTGACCTCGCGAAAGACCGTGAGCGGCGGGCGTGCGGTGAGCAGCGTGTCGCCCGTGAGCAGACACCCCGTCGAGGCGTGGCGGTAGAGCACCGAGCCCTCGGTGTGCCCCGCGACGTGGTGCACTTCGAGCCCCGCGACGGCATCTCCGTGGTCGAGCGCGCGGTCGATGCGGAGCCTCGCAGGAACGGCGTTCTCCACGGCGCAGAGCGCGCGTTCGAGGAGGCTCCCGCGGGCGCCCATCACGGAGCGTGGCGCCGTTCCGTCGAGCACGGCGGCGTCGTCGCGGTGGCAGTACACCTTCGCGCCCCAGTCGCGCTGGAGCATGGCCGCGTTGCCCGCGTGGTCCGAGTGGCGGTGCGTGAGCAGCACGCCGGTGAGCTCACCCGGCGTCACCCCCGCGCGACGCAGCTCGCGAAGGAGTTGCCAGCGCTCGCTCCAGTGGCCCGTGTCGACGAGCCAGCGGTCGCCGCGGCCGCCGTCGAGCAGGTACACGTTCGAAACCACGAGGGTCGAGAGGCGGTAGAAGGGCGAGACCACGACGCGCATGGGCGGCGCGGAGCATCGCTGATTCTGCCGAGGATGGCGCGCGTTCAGCGCCCGGCGAGTCGCGCCGTGAGCAGGGTGTAGAGCGGCAGCACGTCGGTGCTCGCCGACGAGAGCACGAGCGGCTCGGCGAGGGCCGCGGTCTCGATCACGAGCCCCTGCGCGTCGAGGCGAACGGCGCGGACCGAAGCCCAGGGGATCCACGCGGTGCCGTCGTCGCGAAAGGGCGTGGCGACGTTGCGTGCGGCGCGGTCGGCGTCGTTCACCGCGCGCAGGCCGCGGTCGCTCACCACGAGCCCGCCCTGCCGTCGCGCGTTGCGCCAGGTGCGCAGCATGGCGCTGAAGAGTCCGCCGAACCCGAGCAGAACGCCCGCGGCGCGCACGAGGGTGCCGAGGTGACCTGCGCTGCCGCGCGCACGTTCGCCGAGGGTGACGAGCGCGAGGATCACGGCGAAGACGCCGAGGCCCAGCGCCATGGCCCACGGGAAGCGCACCTCGTCGCGGAAGGTGAGCGTCTCGCCGTGTGCGAGCCGCGTGCGGAGCCGTTCGGCCACGGTCGCTGCGAGGAGGTCGAAGAGCGGGAGCGCGTCGGCGGTGGCGACGTTCGAGAGCGTCACGGGCGCGCCGTCTCGCACCGCGATGCGCGCGCCGAGGTACGGGTTCGCGCGGAGCGGCGCGCGGGGGTCGTAGGGGCGCAGCGCGAGGGACTCCACCGCGTCGAGGGGCACTGCACGCGGGAGGAATCCGCGGTGCACGACGAGCCGGTCGGGCCACGCGTCGATGCGCTGCCCCCACAGGTGCACGAGCGAGGTGAGCACACCGAGGGCGCCGAGCGAGAGGGCCACCACGGCGGCGGTCTCGGAGAAAGACGCGCCGACGAACCACAGCACGCCGAGCGCGAAGGGGGCGACCAGCGCGTACGCGGCGATCAGCGCGATGCGCGAGTGCAGGCGAATCGAGTGCAGCGGTGGACGAGGCGGCGCGGTCATCGAAGCGCTCCGGCGACGACACGCGAGCTCCCGTGCACGCGCGCCGACGACGGTCATCGCACGAAGCGGTTCGTCGGCGCCAGACGCGAACGAGTGACCTCCGTGGGCCTTGACCGCGCGCGGTCGCGCGGGCCCTTCTCGGTGTGATGCAGACGATCCTCACGCCGGGGCGCGTGCTCGCGCGGCGCTACACCGTGGAGCACCTCGTGATGGTCTGCGACGACTTCGAACTCTGGCTCGCGGGCGCCGTGGGCATCGTCGCGTTGTCGCCCGTGCTGGTCACCGACGCGCGCGCCCGTCACGACCTCGCGGCGCTCTTCGCACCGCTGCCTGCGCCCGTGGCCGCGGTGACCACGGCGTGGCGCGGGTCGGGCTTCGAAGACCCCCTCGCGTGGGGCGTGATCGATGCGCCCGCGGGCCTCTCGCTGGCCCACGAGGTGGCGCAGGGCGCGCTCGCGGTGACGCGCGCGAGGGCGCTTCTCGATGCGACGGCAGAGGCGCTCGCGACGCTCCACGCGCACGGCATGACCTACGGCGCGGTGCGCGCGGACCGCGTGTGGGCGGTGTCGTCGCGCGAGGGGTGCGGGGTGCGCATCCTGGCGCCGCGGCTCCCGGCCTTCGTGCAGCGTGCGCGGAGCACCTCGACGCGGGTGACTCCCGTGCCCACGGCGCGCTCGCTCGACCACCTCGCACCGGAGCAGGTGATGGGACGCGACGCGGTGCCCGCGACCGACGTGTGGGCCTTCGCGATGCTGGCCTTCGAGCTCCTCACCGGCGAGGCCTGGTGGGACGCGCCGCACACCGCCTCGTCGGCGCTCGCGATGTTCTCCGCGATGATGACCCGCCCCCTCGCCCGCGCCTCGGAGCGGGCCGCGTCGACCGCGCGCGCCCATGCGCTCCCCGCGGGCTTCGACGCGTGGTTCGCGCAGTGCACCGCGAGGGAGCCCGCCGCGCGTCCCACGATGGCCGAGGCCCGCGCGCAACTCGGCGCGCTCGCCCCGCGCTGACGGTGCGCGTCCGACAGCGCGGGAGGCCCTCGTTTCAAGGCGTATGCGAAGGCGTAGGATGGGCCTCGATGATCCTTCGTACGCCCCACCTTGTGCTGCTCGCCGCGCTGACCGCGTGCGAGTCGACGGCCACCTCCACCGCCACGGACGCGTCGAACGACCGCGCCGACCGCGACCTCACCGACGTGCAGGATGCGTCGGAAATCTCCGACGCGAGCGACGCGAGCGACGTGAGCGACGCGAGCGACGTGAGCGACGTGAGCGACGTGAGCGACGTGAACGATGCGAGCGATGTGAGCGACGCCAGTGATGCGGGTGACGTGCGCGACGTCGGCGACGTGCGTGACGTGAGCGACGTCGTGGACGCGGCGCCGATGTGCACCACGGGCGACTGCGACGGCGATCCGTCGAACGGACGCGAGACCGACCTCACCGCCAACGCGTGCCACTGCGGCGCGTGCGGACGGCGCTGCGAGGAGCTCCCCGGCGTGCAGTCGGCGAGCTGTGCGTCGTGCACGTGTCGCTTCGTGTGTCACAGCGCGTACGGCGACTGCGACGGCGACCCCGCGAACGGGTGCGAGGTCGCGCTGCAATCGAACGCGTCGCACTGCGGGGGCTGCGGGCGGGCGTGCGCCGCAGGCGAGAGCTGTCGCAGCGGAGCGTGTGTGCGCGTGCCGAGCTACGTCACCTGCGCGGGCCGCATGGCCAACGTGCTCAACGACGTGGAGCACTGCGGCGCCTGTGGACGGGCGTGCGCCACCGGGCAGGTGTGCGACCGCGGCGTGTGCGCGTCGTCGTGTGCGGGCGCGAGCATGCGCTGCGGCACGGAGACGTGCCTCGAACTGGGCACGAACCCGTTCCATTGCGGCGCGTGCGGATCGGCCTGCCCCGCGGGCCTCGCGTGCTCCTTCGGGCGCTGCACGCTCGGGTGCTCCGTGGGCCTCACCGCGTGCAGCGGGATCTGCACCAACCTCTCGACGGACCCGCTGAACTGCGGCGCCTGCGGACGCACCTGCCCGGCCTCGGCGGTCTGCATGGCGGGCGCGTGCCGGCTCACCACCTGCCGCTGAACGTCACTCCGCGGAGACCCACGGCAGCCGCGCGTGCACCCGCGTCCCCGCCGTCTCGCGGGACGCCACGGTGAGCTCGCCGCCGAGCGCCGCCACACGCTCGCGCATGCCCGTCAGCCCGCGGCCCGGCGTGATCGTCGGGCGCCCGTGCCGTCCGTCGTCGTCGATCGTGAGCAGGAGCGCGTCGCCCTCGCGGCGCAGCGCGATCTGCACCCGCGTCGCCTTCGCGTGACGGGCCACGTTGGTGATCGCCTCCTGCGCCACACGAAAGGCCACGAGCCCCACCTGCGGCGGCGGGTCTTCGTCGAGCGTCACGCTCACCTCGCAGGCCACGCCCGCGCGCCCTTCGAGCTGCCGCGCGAGCCAGCGGATCGACGCTTCGAGGCCCTCCTCGTCGAGCATGCGCGGGCGCAGCGATTCGAGGATCGCACGCACCCCCAGATGGGAGCGGTCGATGCCCGCGGACATCCGCGCGAGGGCCGCGTCGTCGTCGCCGTCGGCGTGGGCGCGCAGGGTCTCGACCTCCAGGCGCAGCGCGGTGAGCTCCTGCCCGAGGTCGTCGTGGAGGTCGCGGGCCAGCCGTCGTCGCTCGTGTTCGAGCACCTCGTCGACGCGCTCGGCGAAGGCGCGGAGCTCGCGGGTCTTCTCGGTCACGCGCGCTTCGAGCTCGCGGTTGAAGCGCTCCAGCTCGCGGCGCAGTCGCAGGTCGTCGATGAGCCCGCGGCGCTGCACGCGCGCCATGCCCAGCGCCAGCAGCGAGAAGAAGAACACCGACTGCGTGTTCATCGCCCGCAGGAGGTCCGAGGTCTGCACCGCCGCGATGCCCGCCATGAGCAGCGCATCGGCCGCGGCCACCAGCACGAGGAACATCGCCATCGACCCGCGCAGAAAGAACGGCGCCGCCAGGATCACCGCGATGTACGCGATCACCGAGCCCGTCACCCGCTGCGCGTTCACGCTGATGCACGCGAAGATCGCGAAGGTCGTCGCGAAGAGCGACGGCGTGAGCGCGCGCGCCACCCGCGGCGCTTCCACCCGCGTGAGCAGCATCGAGACGGCCCACGCCGTCGCATAGAGCGCGAGCGTCGTGCCGTGGAGCGTGAGCAGCGCGTCGAGCCACGCGCGGTCGTTCACCGTGCTCGTGGGCGTGCGGGTCATGACCGCGATCGAGAGCACCTCGACGAGGAGCGTGACGGGCATCCACGCGCGCACCCGGGCGAGGTTCTGCGCCGTGTCTTCGGCGTCGAGCACCGCGCGCTCCTCGGCGTCGAGTGCGCGCTCGGGCAGCAGGAGGGTCAGCAGTCGGTCGACGAGGGAGCCCATTGCGGGGCCGCGGATCGGGCCACCGCGCGCACGATGCGTCAAGCGCACTGTGCGCGGAGCGTGCGTTCTGTGCGAACCGCGACCGAGACGCCGATCAACGGAAGTGCTCGCACGCCTCGCGCTGCGCGATCACGGCCATCAACACCGTGAGCCGCGCGCCGGTGGAAGCCGACGTGCACGTGGTCCGCGCGTCGTGGTGGAACACCCCCGCCACACACGCGCGCATCGTGTCGGAGAGCCCCGCGCCCTCGACCGTCGCGCCCGTCGCGCGCCCCGTCGCCGACACGTCGAGGGTCACCGTGAACCGCGTGGGACCGAACATCCCCGACTCGACCGCGCAGCGCGCCACCGCATCCTGGACCGATCCCACCCCCGCGGCGCGCGCGAGCGCATCGCCCTCGATGCTGTCGATGCGCGCACGCACACACAGGGCCCCGGCCTGCACGCCCGACGCAGGCGTGTTCATCACCCGCACGTGCAGTCGACGGTCGCCTTCGCCCGCGCCGAAGGTCACGCCGCGCACGGCGTCGCAGAGGCACGCGGCGCGTCCGCGGTCGGCGTCGGCGTTCTCGATGCGGGCCTCGCAGCGCGCGACCGCACCCGTCGTGTCGACGGACAGGTACACGCTGTCGTCGGCGCCCGAGGCGACACGCTCGTGGCAGCGCTCCAGCAGGGGTTCTGCGGGCGCGAAGCTCGCCACGCCGGGCTCCGTGCGCCACGGGCCGTTGCGGTCGACGGAGAGCACCTGCACGCGCGGCACCGGGGCATCGTCGGAGCTGCCCACGAGCATCCCGAGACCTCCGCCGCCCTCGCCGTCGGGAGGCGGCGCCGCGAGGGAGGCCACCGCATCACGCCAGCGCGCAGGCTCGGCGGAGGGAACGTCCGCGCGCCAGAACGCCACGCGCTCGTAGCGCTCTCCGTTGACCCAGCGGAGCACCTCGACGGACATCGAACATCGCGCCTCGCAGCTCAGGTGCGTGAACGCGAGGAGCGCGCCGGGGTACATCCGCCGCGCGAGCACGTTCTCGTCGGGCACGCGCTCGCAGGCCGGCGCGTCGGGCGCGAGGCGGTGCTCGGTGACGGCGCGCGCGAGGGCCGCGTCGAAGGCCGCGCGGGGCACGGGATGCCATCCCCGATGAGGCTGCGCAGCGAGAAAGCCCGCGACCGCATCGCGCACCGGCGCGCGCTCGTCGGCGAAGAGGGCCACGCCGCTCGACGAGGTGTCGAACACGAGCACGGCGGTGTCTGCGCTGCGCGGCGCACGGGGCGACGCGGCGCAGGCGAGGAGCGACACGGAGAGGGCGAAGAGAGGAATGGACGGACGACGCATGAGGGCGGCGACGCTACGCCCGTCGGCGGCACTTCATGAAGCGCTTCGCGAACGACGGGCGTCGCGCGCGAGGGGCTCAGCCCTCCTTGGCCTGCACTTCGATCTCGATCTTGACCTTGTCGGCCACGGCGACGCCGCCGGTCTCGAGGGCGGCGTTCCAGGTGAGGCCGAAGTCCTTGCGGGAGATGGAGCCCGTGGCGCTCACGCCGGTGACGGTCTGGCCCCAGGGGTTCTTCGAGGTGCCCGCGTACTCCACGTCGAGCGAGACGCTGTGCGTGGTGCCGCGGATCGTGAGGTCGCCGGTCACGACGTAGCCGTCGCCGCTGGCCTTGATGCCCGTGCTCTTGAAGTGCATCTTGGGGTGGTTCGCCACGTCGAAGAAGTCGGGGCTCTTGAGGTGGTTGTCGCGGTCGGTGTTGCCCGTGTCGATCGAGGCGACGTCGATGTCGCCCTCGATGGTCGAGCGGGTGAAGTCCGCGGCGTCGATGTTCAGCGTGCCCGTGTAGCTGGTGAACCGACCGCGCACGGTGGTGACCATCATGTGGCGAACGGAGAATCCGACGTGGGAGTGAACGGCGTCGACGGAGAGGCTCATGGGGGAGAACGTTCCTTTCAGGGTCAGCGGGCGGGTTCGAGGGCGATGGGATTGCGGAGCGTGCCGACACGCTCGACGCGCACTTCGAAGGTGTCACCCGCCTTGAGGAACACCTGCGGAGAGCGCGCGTTTCCGACGCCCGAGGGCGTGCCCATCGCGATGACGTCGCCGGGTTCGAACGCGATGGCCTGCGACAGGTAGGCGATCGTCGTCGCCACGTCGAAGACCATGTCGTCGGTGTTGCCCTGCTGCATGAGTGCTCCGTTGAGAAAGCCCTGCAACAGAAGCCCGCGAGCGCCCGGCGGCAGCTCGTCGGCGGTGACCAGCTCGGGCCCGATGGAGCCCGATCGGTCGAAGTTCTTGCCCAGCACCCACTGGGCCGAGTGCGTCTGGTAGTCGCGCACCGAGCCGTCGTTGAAGAGCGCGTAGCCCGCGACGTGATCGAGCGCCGACTCGCGCGCGATGCGACGTCCGCCGCGGCCGATCACCACCGCGAGCTCGGACTCGTAGTCGAAGCGCTCGGAGACGATCGGTCGCTCCATGGCCTCGTTGTGGCCCACGAAGCTCGTGGCGAAGCGCGAGAAGATCACCGGGTACGCGGGCTTCGCAAACGACGCCTCCTTCGCGTGGTCGACGTAGTTGAGCCCGAGGCACAGCACGCGCGCGCCCTCGGCGATCGTCGGGGCGAAGCGCGCGCGGTCGGCGGCGATCACCGCGCTCGCGGGCGCGGCATTCACGGCCGCGGCGAGGGCCTGCCAGTCGGGCTGCGCGCGGAGGAGCGCGCCGAGCTCGCGCGGGAGCGCAGGGTCGGCGGAGGCGATGGGCACGTAGCCGTCACCGCGGCGGGCGGCGAGCACGCGCGCGCCGTCGACGTTCAGGATCGAGAGTCTCATGGGGAACCCTTCAGGGCCTGTCTCTTATACACATCTCCGAGCCCACGAGACAAGAGGCAATCTC
>CAMFHP010000110.1 GCA_945952225.1 uncultured Myxococcaceae bacterium | reverse complement strand
GATGGACGCGAGCGCGATGGACGCGAGCGCGATGGACGCGAGCGCGATGGACGCGAGCGCGATGGACGCGGCGGACGTGGGCGCGGCGGACGCGGTGGATGTGCCCGACGTTCCGCGCTGTGGGGCGGGGATGGTGCTTCGCGCGGGCGTGTGTGTGGCGGTGCCTGCGGCGCGCGCGCTGGCGCCGTTGTCGGGCTCGCAGGCGACGCACCGGCGCCCGATCGTGGAGTGGGTGAACGGCGAGGGCGTCGATGGCGCGCGCGTGGAGTTCTGCCGTGACCGCGCGTGCACGATGGTGCTCGCGACGATCACGGCGGTGGGCGAGCAGGGGCTGTCGCTCACGGAGCTTCCGCCGGGCCCGGTGTGGTGGCGCGTGTGGGCGCGCAGCGGCGCGGTGGAGGCGACGACGCCGAGCGCCGCGTGGCTGGTGCACGTTCCCCAGCGGAGCAGCGGGGTGAATACGTTCGGTGCCGTGGGGCGAGACCTCAATGCCGATGGGTACCCCGACCTCCTCGTGGGAGTGCCCGCAGCCTCGGAGGTGCGGGTGTACTTCGGCGGGGCCACGGGGCTCTCGACGACACCGGCTCGGGTGATTCCTGGTCCCGCATCGAGCGGCTTCGGAGCGTTCTTCGATGTGGTGGGCGATATCGATGGTGACGGGCGCGTCGACGCCCTCATCTCCGACCGTGCCGGTGCGGTGTACCTCGTGACGGGGCAGACCATCGACGCGGGGACACCCTTCAGCACACTTCCGCGCGAGCCGGGCGCGTGGGTGAGCTACCTCGTACGCCCCGCGGGCGACGTGAACGGCGACGGGCTCGCCGACGTCGCCGTCGCCATGGCCAGTGAGATCGGCGGTCGCGCGCAGCTCCGATGGATGTTGGGAAACAGCTCCGGGAGCCTCTCGTTTGCGCCGACGGTCCTCACGCGCGTGTCTGGCGGCCTTGTGGTCGCGGGCACCGCAGGAGATGCCAACCGTGACGGCTATGCAGACGTCGTCGTGGGCACACTCTCAACGTCGGGGAACCAACTGCAGGTGATCGCGGGGGCGGCCGCGCTCTCGACGACACCGGCCGTGATCGAGTCGTCTCCGCTGGCGCAGGGCGTGGTCGCGAACGTGGTGACTGCCGACTTTCAGGGACGACGCCGACACGGTGCGTTCTGCGGGCTCTTTCAGGGGAACGACAACGTCGTGTTCCACAACCCCGCGCGCGCAGGATTGACGGAGCCGCTGGTGTTTCGTCTCCCCGAGACGATGCTCAACAGCGCTGCGCTCACGACGGGCGACTTCAATGGGGATGGGCTCGCCGATGTGGCCGTGAACGTGCCGATGCGCGCGCACGTGTTTCAGGGGGCGGCGTCGGGCTTCACCGCGGCCTCGACGTACACGCTGCCGCAGCACTACAAGGCCGTGGCGGCCGACTTCAACGGCGACGGTTTTGCCGATCTCGCGGTCGCTGAGACGGTCGGCACCGACCTCTGCGTGGGCGTGCGCGTCAGCGATGCGAGCGGCCCTTCGCGTGCGGCCCTCACGTCGCCGTTCTCATGCCGACGCTTCGTCGCGGGCGAAGACGTGGTTCTCTACTGATCGATGGGTGAGGGACCGCCGGATTCATCCCGCAACCCGGTGCGCGCGTGGGCGCCACTCGTCGGTGTGCTCGCTGTCGGCGTGTGGGCGAACGCGCCTGTGCTCCGTTCGCCGCGTCACGGCGACGACCTTGAGCAGCTCGCGTGGCTTCGCGGCGTGAACGTGTCCGCGCGGTCGCCCCTCGATCTCTTCAGCTTCGTCACCGCCCACGACCTCGACGCGCTCCGCGCGGGGGGGGCGGTGCCGTGGTGGGCCGACGATGCGCTTCGGGTGCGGGTGTTCCGCCCGCTGACGTCTCTGACATTGGCGTTCGACGCGCATGCGTTCGGCACCTCGGTGGTGCCTGCGCACCTGCACTCCCTCGCGTGGTGGGGCGCGCTGTGCTCGCTCACCTTCGTTCTTCTACAACGGCGCTTCTCGCGCGCGGCGGCGACCGTCGGCACCGCTGCGCTCGCGTGTCACCCGGCGTGGACCATCACCCTCCACTGGCTTTGCAATCGCGCGCAGGCGCTCTGCGGCGTGGCGACGCTTGCGCTGTGGTGGTGGTGCGAGGGGAGCGAGGCCCGCACCGCGCGCTCTCAAGGCGTCGCCATCGCGCTCGCGGTGCTCGCCGCCCTTGCTGGGGAGTATGCGCTGCCGTTCCTGCTGTTGCCGTTCGCGCTGCGCTGGCGTGAGGAGGCGACGTCGAGGTGGAGCTCGCTCGCGGTATTCCTCGGCGCGCCGACGATCGTGCTGTGGGGGGCGCGCATTGCGGGGTACCGGGTGCTCGCATCGGGCACCTACGTCGACCCGATTCTCGATGCCGCGCAGTTCGTCCGTGAGTTGCCCCTGCGACTCTCGCTCATGCTCGATGCGCTGAGCTCATCCTGGACGCTCGCACTGCCCATGTTGCGCACGTTGGATGCGACACGGGCAACGCTCGCGAGCGCAGTGTTTCTCCTTGGCGCCGCGTTCGGACTACGTCGTCGTGATGGGTGGATCGCGTGGATCGTGGCCGCCATGTCGCTGGTCCCACTCTCCGCGAGCGTGCCAGCGGTGCGACTGCTTGGTCCCTTCGCGCTCGCGGTTGCGTGGTCGCTCGCGGCGCTCTGGAGTGCGCCTGTGAAGACCCGCGCGACGCGTGCGTTGCGATTCGCCGTGCGCGGCCTTGCGGTCGTATGGATCGCCGTCTGCGCGTTGGCCTCGCGAAACCTCGCGACCGATGCGTACCGCGCAGAGTTCGCCCGTCAGGGGGCGGCCCGAAGTGCCGCGTCGTCACTCCGTGCGCTGCACGTCGAACGTGGCGTGATCGTGAGCGTGAGGGATCCCGATGCGGTCCACCTGCACGCGCTGTTGGCTCGACTCGACGCGCATCGCGCGCCCTCCAGTCTCCTCGTGGCGTCGGCGGCACGTGGTCCCGTGCTCGTTCGCCGCACGGGGGCCACACGCTATGTGCTCCAGTCGGTCGGCCTGCCGCTGCTCTTTCCCGGCGACCTCTATCGCTCGCCAAGGGCGTCGATGCGCGAGGGCGAGACGGTGTCGGCGGGCGACCTGCGCTTCACGGCGGAGGACATCGTCGAGGGGCGTCCGCGCCGCATCGTCGTCGACGGACCAGGACTCGGCGAGGCCGACGGCGTAAGGCTGCTGCGCGCGCGCGGGGTCTCCCTGGCGCCGCTGCCCCAGCTTCCAGTGAACGCAGCCATGGTCGTCGATCCGGGGTGAGGCTCAGCGCTGCGTGATGTCGGTCACGAAGAGCTGGTGGAGCGCGTCGAGGCTCTCCGCGGCGCGGTCGTGGTGCGCGCGATCCGTGGGCTCCGTGTGCGGCGGGGCCTTCGCGGCGTGCGTCTCGCGGGCGCGGGCGAGGGCGGCGGTGAAGATCGCGCGGTCGCCCTCGGTGGGCGTGAGGTCGTCGACGCCGAAGCGCTCGCTGCGGGCGGAGAGCGTGTGCCATCGCGCGAGGATCGCGTCGGCGCCCTCGATCACCGTGCGCGTCTCGTCGAGCGCGTGGGTCACGCGGGTGAACACGTCGTCGTCGGCCGTCCAGGTGTAGCCGTCGGACCAGAAGAGGGTGTGGCTCATCCCGTCACGGTAGTGCACGGGGTCTCGGATCGTGAGCTGGGGAGCGGGAGACGCGCGGCATCGCGGCGAGGCGCGACGGCGATCAGCGGCAGGTGACGACGGTGCGGTGCATGTACGCAGGCGCCGCGTCGGTGCCGAACTCGCGGCCCTGGAAGGTGAAGCGCACCGAGTACCAGTCGCCGGACTGGCCGCGCACGCTCACCTGCGTGTTCTGCGGGAGCATCGCGATGACCGTTCCGTTGGGCTCGCTGCGCACGTTCGCCGTGGCCGTGGTGACGGTGCAGGTGGTCACCGTCGGCGTGGTGGGCGTCGTGGGGGGGGTGCCCGCCGCGCCGTTCGCCGTGGGGAGCGCGCCGAAGGTGTACCCGAGGCCCTCCATGCGCGTGAGGATCGTGTCGAGGTTGCGCGCCGTGATGCCCTGGATGTCGTGGAAGAGCATCACGCCGCCGCCCATGCGACGCGCCTCGGAGATCACCCACTCGACGTAGTTGGAACGGTACGCCGCCGACGCGCGGTCGCAGCGGCCCGTCGAGCCGAAGCACCAGTCGAGGGTGTCGACGTCCCAGCCGATGCCGCCGTCGGCGTAGCCGAACTCGCGGAGGATGGTCTCCTTCTCCGCCGTGCCCGAGCCATAGGGGTAGCGGAAGAGACGCGGGAGCCGCGTGCCCACGATGGTGTCGAGCAGGTCGCGCTCGCGCGGCGCCCACGTGCGGAGCTGCGCCGGCGTGGCGATCACGTGGCTCCACTGGTGGTTCGCGATGATGTGACCCTGCGTGTGGATCTCGCGGATCACCGACTCGTTGCCCGCGATGTTCGCGCCGGTGATGAAGAACGTGCCCGTCACCCGATGCGCGCGCAGCGTCGCGAGCACGCGGGGCGTGTAGGCCGCCGAGGGGCCGTCGTCGAAGGTGAGGTAGAACTTCCCGCGGCGGTCGAGGTTCAGCGAGGCGGGCACGCGCACGCCGATGGCGCCCGCGTTCTCGACG
Source organism: uncultured Myxococcaceae bacterium (assembly GCA_945952225.1). GTDB lineage: Bacteria > Myxococcota_A > Polyangia > Polyangiales > CAISKJ01. The sequence goes on along the minus strand of CAMFHP010000110.1, from coordinate 24,956 downwards.
GACACGCTGTCGCCCGCGGCCTGGTCGTCGCCGTGTGCGATGTCGTCGACGGACTCTTCACCGGCCATGCAGCCCGTGAGCGCGAGGGTCGACACGAACGCCAGCGTGCGGAGACGGATCATCGGGAGTTCCTCGGTGGAAGCGGCGTCATGGCCCTCATGGCGCCGATGTAGGTGCAGGTGATTATCACGGTGATTTGCCCGGGAGAAGGGGCAAACGGAGACGGGGTCTCACTCTTCCGTCGCGTCGAGGTCGACGGGCACCCCCTCGCGCAGCGAGCGCATCGCCATGAGGGCGGCCCACATGGTGCCGTAGACCTCCTTCCACGGGATCGGCCAGGTGCCCGTGCGGCACCCGTCGAGAAAGGCCTTGAACCCGTTGGCGTGGCCGCGGTCGCGGTCGAACTTCGCGCTCTTGAGCTTCTCGCTGCGCCACATCGAGACCGTGTCGAACTCGTCGACGTGGGCCGTGCGTCCGCCGCCGTAGACCTCGAAGCGCTCGACGGGCGACGCGCGGTCACCGCCGGCCTGGTACGAGATGTTCGAGAGGCTCCCGTTCTCGTGGCGCAGGGTGATGAACACCTGATCGTCGGTGGTCTCGAGGCTCCGCGACGCGCCCACGGACTCCGCGTACACGCGCACCGGCGGAGAGCCCACGAGGGCCACGCACGTGTCGATCGCGTGCACGCCTTCGCCGACGATGCGTCCGCCGCCGACCTCTTCGTCCTGGTGCCAGAGGTTCGCGGGGAGGTAGCCCGACGCGAAGCGGTAGCCCACGGTCATGGGCGCCACGCCCGAGAAGAACTCGCGGACCGTCTTCGTCGCGGGCGCGAAGCGACGGTTGAGCCCCACCATGAGAATGGGGCAGCGGTCGCCGAGCTCCTCGACCACCGCGGCGATGCGCGTGAGCTCTGCGGTCGAGATGCACAGCGGCTTCTCGACGAACACGTGCTTGCCCGCGCGCAGCGCCTCGACCACGAGCTCGGCGTGCAGGTCGTGGCGCGTGGCGATGAACACGGCCTTCGTGTCGGGGTCGCGCCAGAGCTCCGAGGCCTCGGTGGTCGCGAAGGCGAAGTTCATCTTGCGCGCCGAGTGCTCGGCGTTCATGCCGCGCGCGGTGCAGAGGCCCCGCCACGACACGTTGGCGCCCACCTTCGCGAGCGCGGGGAGCATCACCACGCGCGCGTAGTTGCCCGCGCCCACGAGGCTCACGCCGAGGTCGCCCGACGACGCGCGCTTCGAAGACTTCAGGTCGATGCGGCGCTTCGGCTTCGCGGGCGCCTCGGGGTACTCGATGATCGCGCCGAGCACCGGCGCGCCCGTGGTGATGAGGTCGTAGGCCTCGCCCGCGCGCTCGATGGGAAAGCGATGCGACGTGAGCTTCTCCACCGGGAGGCGACCGGCGGAGATCATGTCGAGCACGGCCTCCATGTTGCGCTGCGCCGTCCAGCGAACGTGGCCGAAGGGATAGTCGACGCCCTTCTCGTCGTACTGCGGATCGAGGCGCCCCGGGCCCGTCGACGACGACACCGTGAACTCGATCTCCTTCATGAAGAAGGGAGGCCGCGGCACGTTGAGCCCCGTCACGCCCACGAGCACGATGCGACCGCGCGTGCGCACCACGTCGGCGGCGAACTCGATGGGGCCGTTGTCCTTCGTCGAGGCCGTGATCACCACCGCGTCGACGCCCTGCGGGCCCGCGAAATTCTTGATGGCGTCACGGGGCGACCCGACGCCCACCGCGTCGGCGCCGAAGGCCTTCGCGAGTTCGAGCTTCGCGGGATCGATGTCGGTGCCGAACACCCGCGCGCCCGAGGCCTTGAGCATCGCGACGACCATCTGTCCGATGAGCCCGAGGCCGATCACCAGCACGCGCTCGCCGAGGGTCACCTTCGCGAGGCGCACGCCTTCGAGGCCGATGGCGGCGACGGAGGTGTACGCGGCCTGTTCGAAGGTCACGTTGTCGGGCACGCGCGCGCAGCCCATGCGGCTCACGCTCACGATGCCCGCGTGCGGTCCCGTGGTGGCCACGCGGTCGCCGGGCTTGTACTCCTGCACGCCGCGTCCGCACGCGAGCACCACGCCCGCCGACGAGTACCCGAGGGGCATCGGCTCATCGAGCTTGGCCATCACCTGCTGCGCGGTGAAGAGCAGCCCCTCCTGCTGCACCTTCTGGATCACACGACGCACGTGGTCGGGACGCTCGCGGGCCTTGCCCACGAGGCTCTTGCGCGCGAGCTCCACCACGTAGCGCTCCGTGCCTGCGGAGACGAGCGACGCGGCGGCGGCGACCACGACCTGGCCGGGCGCGGCCACGGGGTCGGGGATCTCGCGAACTCCGGTGTGACCGCTGCGGACATCCTGAACGACCTGGAGCATCGGGAACTACCTCGGTGACTGCGGCGCAGAGGACGCCTCGGCGACCTCGCGCAGGAAGGTGAACGTGTCGTGGGCGCAGCGGTGCCACGAGAAGCGCTGCGCGCGCGCGTGGGCGTCTGCGGCGATGCGGGCGCGGCGCGCGGGGTCGTGGAGCATCGCGCGCATCGCGCGGGCGAGGTCGCGCGGGTCTTCGGGGTCGAAATACACGGCGGCCGGGCCGATGAGCTCGGGCATCGGTCCGCGGTCGGAGCAGGCCACGGGGAGCCCCGAGGCCATCGATTCGAGGAGGATGTTGGGCATGTTCTCGCACGACGACGCGTACACGGCCGCGTCGGCGCGCTGGTACGCGGCCACGATGTCGGCGAAGGGGAGGTGGCCCTTCCACACGGCCCACGCGCCCTGCGGATCGTACGCGTGGAGGCGCTCACGGAGCGCGCGCACCGACGCGGGGTCGTCGCCGAGGCCCGCAAGTTCGAGCGCCACGGGGAGCCCTTCGGCGCGCAGCGTACGCATCGCGTCGAGCACCGTCGCCTGGTGCTTGTAGCGCGTGACCGTCGACACGTAGACCCAGCGGAAGGGATCGGCGAGCGAGCACTCCGAGAGGCTCCGTTGCGGCCGCGGCGCGCGCACGAAGCGGGGGTTGATGCCGTGGGGAACGATGGCCGCGCGCTTCGGCGCCGAGCGCATCGCGGCGCGCACGGCGTCGTGGGCGTGCCGCGTGAGAAAGATCACGCCGTCGGCCGATTCGAATGACCGGGCCTGCGCTCTTCGAAGCACTTCGAGGCGCGCGCGCGTGCTCGTGAGCCCGTAGCGCTCGCGCTCGCCGTCGTCGAAGGGGAGCATGTTGCGGCACATCACCACGCGCGGCACCGACGCGCGCGGCGCGGTACCGCCGGGCGCGAAGTGCAGATGGCATCCGCGGCGGGCGAGGGCGCGCGGGAGCTCGACGTTCTGCCACACGGTGCGCACCGCGAGGCCCGCGTCGAGGCGCGAGTCGTGGGCGCGTTCGAGCCACGGGCGATCGGGGAGCTGATCGAGGGTCGCGCGTCCGCCCCAGACCACCACGCGCTCGAAGCCGTGGGCGGTCGGGTCGGCGACGGAGAGCAGCTCCAGCAGGTGCGTGACGCCGCCGCCGTAGCGCAGGTTCGATGCGTCGAGGCCGAGGATCATGGTGTGGGGACTGCGGTGTCGGCGGAGGCGCGCGACGTTCAGCCGAGGGCGCGCTTCTCGCGGGCGGCGAGGGCGATGTCGCTGTCGACCATGCGGTGCACGAGCTCGACGAAGCCCACCTTCGGCTCCCAGTGGAGCGCGGTCTTCACCTTGGTGGGATCGCTCAGCAGCAGGTCGACCTCGGCGGGGCGGAAGTACCGCGGATCGATCTTCACGTACTGCTCCCAGTCGAGGCCCGCGCGCGCGAAGGCCAGCTCGACGAACTCGCGCACCGAGTGGGTCTCGCCGGTGCCCACCACGTAGTCGTCGGCCGTGTCGATCTGGAGCATGCGCCACATCGCTTCGACGTAGTCGGGCGCGTAGCCCCAGTCGCGCTTCGCATCGAGGTTGCCGAGAAAGAGTTCCTTCTGGAGCCCGAGCTTGATGCGCCCCACGGCGCGCGTGATCTTGCGCGTGACGAAGGTCTCTCCGCGGCGCTCGCTCTCGTGGTTGAAGAGGATGCCGTTGACCGCGAACATCCCGTACGCCTCGCGGTAGTTCTGCACCATGTAGTAGGCGTAGGCCTTGGCCACGGCGTAGGGGCTGCGCGGGTGAAAGGGCGTGGTCTCCTTCTGCGGCGTCTCGACGACCTTGCCGTAGAGCTCGCTGGAGCTGGCCTGGTAGAAGCGACACGCGACGCCCTCCTTGCGGATGGCTTCGAGCAGTCGAACGGTGCCGAGCGCGGTGACCTCGCCCGTGTACTCGGGGATGTCAAAGCTCACGCGCACGTGGCTCTGCGCGCCGAGGTTGTAGACCTCGTCGGGCTTCACCTGCGAGACCACCGACTGGAGCGACGACGAGTCGTTGAGGTCGCCGTAGTGCAGGTGCAGCCGCACGTTGCTCTCGTGCGGATCGCGGTAGAGATGGTCGATGCGCTCGGTGTTGAACGAGCTCGAACGCCGCACGATGCCGTGCACCTCGTAGCCCTTTTCGAGCAGGAGCTCCGAGAGGTACGAGCCGTCCTGTCCGGTGATGCCTGTGATGAGGGCGCGCTTCATGGGGCCTTTCGAGCCGCCTCACGGGCGGCGATCTCTTCGCGGTGCTCGCGGTACCACGCGATGGTCTTCGAGAGCCCGTCGGCGAAGGCCGTGCGGGCGGTGAAGCCGAAGCGCTCCTTCGCGCGCGTCACGTCGAGCATGCGCCGGGGCTGGCCGTTGGGACGGTTCGCGTCCCACACGATCGTGCCCGTGTAGCCCGTGAGTCGTCCGATGGTGTCGGCGAGCTCGCGCATCGTGATCTCGAAGCCCGCGCCGAGGTTCACCGGGTCGGCGCCGTCGTAGCGTTCGGCGGCCATCACGATCCCCTCCGCCGCGTCGTCGACGTAGAGGAACTCGCGCGTCGGCGTGCCATCACCCCAGAGGGTGACCGTGCGCTCGCCGCGGGCCTCGGCGTCGATGAACTTGCGGATCATGGCGGGAATCACGTGCGAGTCTTCGAGGTCGAAGTTGTCGCGCGGCCCGTAGAGATTCACGGGGAACACCATCACGAAGTTCGAGCCGAACTCCTGGCGGTAGGCCTGGGCCATCACGAGCAGCGCCTTCTTCGCGATGCCGTAGGGCGCGTTGGTCTCTTCGGGGTAGCCGTTCCAGAGGTCGTCTTCGTGAAAGGGCACCGGGGCGAACTTGGGGTACGCGCAGATGGTGCCCGCGATGACGACCTTCGCGGTCTTCGCGCGTCGGGCCTCTTCGAGCACATGGAGCCCCATGGCCATGTTGTCGCGGAAGAACGTGCCCGGCTGCCGACGGTTGGCGCCGATGCCGCCGACGCGGGCCGCGAGGTGGAGCACCACGTCGGGCGCGTGGGTCTCGAAGAGCCGACGGGTCTGCGAGGCGTCGCAGAGGTCGGTCTCGTGCGAGCGCGGGATCACCACGTCGCGCACGCCGCGGGCGCGGAGCGCGTCGACCACGTGGCTGCCAAGAAAGCCGCTGCCGCCGGTCACCAGCACCTTGCGGTTCGCGAGGGAAGATTCAGACACCAGACACACTCCTCGTCACGGACGCGCCGCGCAGGGTCCCGTACCGACCGCGCGGATCGCGGAGCGCGCGTTGCTACCACGGGTCGTGTCGCAGGCCAACGGCGACGGTGGGCGCACCGTCGGACGCACCCTTGCGCAGACCGTCGCGCACGCGCCGACGCACGCGGAGAACCGTTGCGAGCGCGGCGGCGTTCGTTCTACCAACACCGCCCGGTGAGGCCCTTCGCAGTGCCGTGAACGCACGACGCGGCGAGGGCAACCGTTGCGGGGGCGATCGTTCGCCCGGCGGCCTCCACGGGCTGCGCACCCATCCAACAGTCACCCGTCACACCGACGGTCGGCGACGCGCCGCCCGACGCAGCACCACGCAAGACCCTCCTCGTGCGACCTCTCCTCGATTCGATCGAAGTTCCCCGTCTGCGCACGCGCTACGCGGTGCCCGTGCTCGGGGTCGTGATCATCGGCTCGATGCTCGCGCTCGGCGGCGCGTGGGGCCCGTCGATCCCGATGGCGGCGTTCCTCTCGGCGGTGGCGCTCGCGGTCACGGGCATCGACCGACACGCGCTCCGTCGCGACCCGATGCTGTGGCTCTTCGCGGTGCTGTTCGTCGTGGGCGCGGTGCAGCTCGTTCCGTTGCCGCCGGGGCTGCTGCGACTGCTCGACAGCGCCTCCGACGAGGTCTCGCGCCATGCGTGGGACCCCTGGCGCATGGACCGCGCGTCGGCCTGGCGCGCGCTGCACCGCGACCCGGGCACGGGCCTCAGTGACCTCACGTACCTCCTCGGTCTCGGCGCCGCGTACCTCGCCTCCGTGCACGCCGCGCGACGCGACGGACTCGACAACCTCTACGCCCTCTGCGCCTGGAGCGCGCTCCTCGCGTCGGTGCTCGGCTTCGCGCACCTCAGCACCGGTCAGGAACTCCTCTACGGCTTCTACCGCCCCGCGCAGGCCGCGCCGCCGGTGCTCTCGCCGCTGCTGAACGCCAACCACCTCTCGGCGCTCACGGGCGTCGGCGTGGTGCTCTGGCTCGGCACGGCGATCCAGTCCGAGCGCGTGCTCGCCAAGGTGGTGCACGGGGCTGCGGCGATGCTCTGCGGCGCGATCGGCGCGCTCTCGCTCTCGCGCGGCGGCGTGGCGGCGACGGTGGGCGGCGTGGTGATCCTCTTCGCGCTCGACGCGCGCACGGTGGGCGAAGACCGCAGGCCCCGCTCACGGCCCGCGCTCCAGACCTTTCTCGGCTACGCAGCCGCGGCGGCCACCTTCGCGGCGGGCGCGTGGATGGCCTCGGCCTCGCTCGCCCGCGAGTACGCGACGGGCGACCACTCGAAGCTCGAACTCTTTCGTCGCGCGCTGGGGCTCCTTCGCGGGCACGAGCTCCTCGGCTACGGCAGCGGCGCGCTCCCGGTGGTGGGCGCGACGGGCACCGCGCTCGATGTGGAGCGCACGTTCCTTCGCGTCGAGTCGCTGCCCCTCGACATGATGTTGAGCGTGGGCGTGGTGGCCGCGCTGGCCGCGATGTACTTCGCGATCCGCGCGCTGCGACGGGTGTTCCCGCCCGCGGATGCGCCGCCGATGGCGCTCGCTGCGTGGGCTGCGCTCGTGTCGCTCATCGCCCACGACATGGTCGACTTCGCGCTCTACCAGGGCGCCGTGGGCTACGTGGCGGCGGCCCTCTTCGGCATCCTCACCGGGTGGTACGCGCGGGGATGGCGCAAGCCCCTGCCGCACGCGCAGAACCTCCTCCGCGTGCCTGCGTTCACGCTCGTGGTCGTGGCGCTCGCGCTGGGGGTGTTCTCGTGGCGCAGCGGGCTCGAATCCGATCGCGACGCGGTGGAGCGCGCGCTGCAGAACTCGTCGCGCTACTTCGAAACGCCCGCGGCGCGCGCGGCGGTGGCCCGTCATCCGGGCGATCCGTACCTCCCGCTCGTGATGGGCGCGTACGCCGTCGGCGAGGGCAACACCGCGGCGCTGCGCTTCGTCTCGCGCGCGATGGAACTCTCGCCGCACTGGGCACAGCCGCACCTCCTCCTCGCGCGTGTGCTCGTGGCCGGCAACCGTCGCGCGCAGGCGTTGCTGGAGCTTCGCGAGGTGCTCGCGCGCACGGCCTCGGCGCCCGGTCCGTGCTCGCAGCTCGCGCTTCGGCTCCGACCGATTCCCACGCGTGAAGAGCTCCAGACGCTGGCCCCGCGCAACTGGGGCGGCGTGGCCTTCCTCAACGGTGTGGCCGCCAATGCGCCCGACGCCGACTACGCGGCCATGGCCGACGCGCTGCTCCTCGAACGCGCGGCGGATTTCGCGCCCGCCCTCGAACGCCGCGCCTACGCCGCCCGCATCGGCGGAGACCTCGCCCTCGCGGGTCGCTACTGCGAACAGATCGAGGGCGCGCAACCCACGGCCCCTGCGGGCGCGGTGTGCCTCGCCGAGGTGCTGATGGAGCGCCGCGACGACGAGGGCGCCCTTCGCGTGACCGAGCGCGCGATGGCCCGCGTGCGCGACCGCTATCCGCTCCACCGGGTGCGCGCGCGCATCTTCGCCCGCCGCAACGACCTCGCCTCGATGCGCCGCGAGACGGCGTCGATGCAGGAGACCGCGGGCGCAGACCTTCAACGATTGATCCAGGCCCACGGCCTGCGCGGCGAGCTCGAAGCCGCTGCCGGGGCGCCGCGCGCAGCCTACGCGGCCTACGAGATGGCCCACTCGCTCGCGGTGCCCGAGACGCCCTACGCGCTGCCCATGGCGATCCTCGCGCAACGTATGGGCGACCGTCAGGCGCTCGAAGCGCAGTGCGCGACGCTGCTCGAACGCGAGCCCGTCGACCCCACGGCGCGCGGCCTCTGCGACCCGGTGGGTGCGCGGCGCGCGCAGGCCCGCGGATCCGACGATGCGTCGGTGCCGACGGGCGACGGCGGCCCGTGAATCGAAGACCGGGGTCCGGGCAACCGAGTGGAGACGGGCGCCACCGACGGCCGGGCCTGTGGTGCGGCCGCAAATGCTGGTAGAAGCCCGTGGATTGCCCGAGCCATCGCCATGACCTTCTGGAGAGCTGAATCGTGAGTGCGACCGCACGCGTGGCGTCGGAGTCCCAGGACGCGCCGAGCCCCCTGATCGAACAGCTCCGCACGCTGTGGAAGCACCGCTGGATCGTGCTGAGCGGCGTGGCCCTCGCGCTCTGCCTCGACGCGCTGTGGGTGCTTCGGCAGCCCAAGATCTTCGCGGCCACGACGACGGTGCAGTTCGAACCGAACCCGCCGCGTCCCCTCGGCCGCCAGGTCGAAGACGTCGACACGAGCGGCACGGCCTCGTACTGGAACCTCCGCGAGTACTACGAGACGCAGTACCGCGTGATCCGCAGCCGCGGCGTGGCCGAGGGCGTGGTGCGTCGCCTGGGCCTCCAGCACGATCCCGACTTCATGGGCGTGGCGCCCGACCGTCGCCGCGCGTGGCACTCGGTGAGCGTGACCGACGCGGCCAACGTGCTCGTGTCGCGCACGCGCGTCGACCCGGTGAAGGAGAGCCGCCTCGTCAACATCACCGTCGAAGACCGCAGCCCGCGGCGCGCGCAGCTCCTCGCGAACACCATCGCCGACGTGTACATCCAGCGGAACCTGGACCACCGCCTCGGCAGCACGCGCGACGCCGTGCGCTGGCTCTCGAACCAGCTCGACGAGCTCCGCGAGAACCTCTCGCGCTCCGAGGATCGGCTCCAGCAGTACCGCCTCCAGCACAACATCGTGTCGGACACGTTCTCCGACCAGCGCAACATCGTGGGCAACCGCATCGCGCGGCTGTCCGAGTCGCTCACCGACGCGCAGACGCGGCGCTTCAACCTCGCGGGGCGCGTGGGCGAGGTGCAGCGCGCGGCGTCGGCGGTGCTCGACGCGCTCCCGCCGCCGGGAACGGCGGGCACGGGCGCGGCGATCGAGGCCCCGGTGGCGGCGCGTGCCGAGTGGCATCAGCGCGTGGTGCAGGCGCTCTCGCAGCTCACGGCGCCGGAGTTCCTCGGGTCGACGGTACTCTCGTCGCTGCGCACGCAGTTCGAATCGGTGAGCCGTGAAGAGGCCGCGTTGGAGCCGAGGTATCTCCCGTCGGCGGTCGAGATGCGGACGGCGCGCGCGCGGAGCAACACGCTCGTGGGGCTCATTCGCGCCGAGGTGCAGAACATCAAGGGCTCGGCGGAGGCCGAACTCCGTGGCGTCACGCGCGCCGAGAGCAACCTCCGCAGCGAGCTGATGGATGCGCAGCGCCAGGCCGTGCTCCTCAACGAGCAGGAGATGGTCTACACGCGCCTCGCCCGCGAGCGTGAGAACCACGCGAAGATCTACGGCATCGTGTTGGAGCGCGCGACCGAGGGCAACCTCATGCAGGAGCTCCGCGTCAACAACATGCGCGTGCTCGACTACGCGCTGGTGCCGCTGGTGCCGGTGAAGCCGCGCGTGCCGCTGACCCTCGCGCTCGGCGCCCTCGCGGGTCTCGCGCTGGGCATCATCGCGGCGCTGGTGGCCATCCAGCTCGATCGCACGGTGCGCTCGCCGGCCGACATCGAGGAGACGCTGCGCGCGACCTTCCTCGGGTACATGCCGCTGATCAACAGCCGCGGGCTCCGCGCGCACAAGCGGTATCAGTACGGCGACACGCACGCGAACGAGGCGCCCATCGAGAACCTCGACCTCGTGGTGCACTCGCACCCGATGTCGCTCGTCGCCGAGCTCGCGCGGAGCATCCGCACGAACCTCGTGTTCATGTCGCCCGACACGCCCTTCCAGATGCTCATGGTGTCGAGCGCGTCGCCGCGCGAGGGCAAGACCTTCACCGCCACGAGCCTCGCGATCTCGCTCGCGCAGAGCGGCAAGCGCGTGCTCCTCGTCGACGGCGACCTCCGTCGCCCGCGCGTGCACAAGGTCTTCGGCGTGCGTCCGCCGGTGGGGCTCTCGAGCGTGCTCATCGGCGAGGTGGCGCTCGACGAGGCCGTCATCGACACGGTGGTGCCGAACCTCCAGCTCCTCGTGTGCGGGCCCGTTCCGCCGAACCCCGTGGAGCTCATTCACAGCCAGCGCATGACCGACCTGCTCGCGCTGCTCCGCAAGACCTACGACCGCGTGGTCTTCGACTCGCCGCCCATCACCGCGGTGACCGACGCGCTCGCCCTCGGCCCGCAGCTCGATGGCGTGGTGCTCGTGGTCCGCTCGCGGTACACGCGGCGCGATCAGGGCGCGGCGGTGGTGCGCAAGCTCCGCGAGCTTGGGAGCCGCGTGGTCGGCGTGGTGCTCAACGCCATCGACCTTCGCGATGGATCGCCGACGTACTACTACGGCAAGTACGACTACTCGCCGCATCCCAACGAGGCGCCGCAGGGCGCGGCCGGCTCCCAGGCCCGCGCGGGCTGACGCGACGCCGTCGCGAGTCTCTGTTCATCCCGACATCGTTTGTCCGCTCGTGCGCATGGGGCGTGTGTGATCACGGGCGCCGACGCCGCTGCGGTGTGTACGCGCGCACGCTGAAATCGCATCGAATCGGGGTGGAGCCCTGATGCGTCGCGGGGACACTCTCCATTAAGAGACGCGGCAGGTGAGGAGGCCGCGCGTCATCGTCGATGCGCGCGCGCCGACCACGCCGGGAGAGCGGTGCGCGCGTGTTGAAGGCAGTGGTCGTCGGCGAAGAGGCTCGCGAGGTCGACGGACGGACCGTGCGTCCGACGAGCATGATCGGGTGGACCGACGACGAGGCGCGCGTCGACGACGTGGTGCCCGACGATCTCACCTGGGGCGACGTGATTCCGCCCTGCGCGCAGCGCCCGCTCGACGAAGACCTCGACGTGTTTCTCGGCGCTGCCGACGCGGGCACGCTCGAAGGTGTGATCGCGCGGCTCTCCGATGCGTCGGTGCTGCGCTGGGGATGCGACGCGGTCGTGTGGCTCGTGGATCGTGTGGCCCAGGGCGGCGCGCGCGAGCTCCGCGTGCGAACGCGCGATGGCGTCGACGACGTCTCCGCGGCTACTGACCTCGCGGCGCACGGCCACGACGCGCTCGACGAGTCGCTGCGCGTGAGACTCGGTGTGTGCGAGGTGACCACGGCGGCGCTGCCTCTCGGTGACCTCGCGCGATGTGCGGTGTGGTTCGGCTGGCGCGCGCCCTCGACGGAGCCGCGGCACGTCGAGTCGTCGCTGCTGCGCGCGATGGCGATGAGCCTCCGCGACGTGCTGCTCACCGAGCGCTTGACCCTCGCTCAACCCGCGCGGCGCGACCGTCGCGAGGTGGCGATCGGACGCCTCATGCGCGCCGCCGCGCCCTCGCTCATGGCGGCCCACGCGTCGCTCGCGTCGACGCACGCGTCGCTCGAAGCCGAGCTCGTGGGGCTCCGTGTGATGGCCCCGCTCTCGGAGACCACGCGCGTGTGCAGCGCCCTCATGGCCGACGCCTGGGACAACGCCCAGCTCGCGTGGGAGGCCATCAGCGCCGTGTCATTTCTCGCCGATGAGAGCACGGAGCGGAGCGATCCGTTGCGCGTCGCCAACGCCGTCGCGGCGCTCGTGCGGCCCTACGTGGCGCGCCGCGCGCGGGTCGACGTGGCGCGCGCCGAGGTGCCCATGGTGCGGGTGGTTCCCGCGTGGCTCGCCGAGGTGCTCGTGATGCTCACCACGCGCATCGCGGTGCAGTTCGAGGAGTCGGCCGAAGGCGGCGCGTCGGCGTGCGTGCGCCTGCGCGCGTCGCTCACGGCGCGCGGTGTGGCCATCGAGATCGGCGCGGTGGGCGGTGTGCTCGCGGCCACGTCACAACACGACAACGATCAGTTCGTGGGCGAGCTCTACGACCGCGAGCTTGCGCAGCGCTGCGGCGGCGCCGTGGAGGTCGGCCGCGATGCGCTCGGGGCAACGACCTTCCGCGTGATCGTTCCGGTCTGAACCGCGCTACTGGAGCCGCGAAGGCGCGCTGGGAATCGCCGCGAGCTCGGCGCGCACCTGGGCCGCATCGGGCGCACCGGGACGCTCGCGCAGGTACGCCCGAAGGTCTTCTGCGGCGGCCGTGTGGGCGCCGAGGGCGAGCGCGTGGCGTCCGCGGTCGCGACGGTGCTCCGGGGCGCCGGTGAGGTCGACGAGGCGATCGCACACCACGAGGGCCTGCGCGTGCTCGCGGCCCCGTTCATAGATCTGCTTGAGGTTCGTGAGCATGCGCGCGGCGACGGCGCGCGGGGCCACGGGGGCGAGGTGCTCCGCGCGAAGGAGCCCGGGCGCGCCGAGCGTGCGGCGCGCGAGCTCGTCGAGCACCGGCGGCGTCACGATGCGACCGCGAAAGAAGGGGTCGACGAGCACGCCGCGCGGGCCTCCCACGCGCACGAGAAAATGCCCGGGAAAGCCCACGCCCTCGGCGGCGATTCCGCAGCGTCGCGCCACGGCCACGAGCAGCACCGAGAGCGTGATCGGAATGCCCCGCCGCGTGTCGAGCACCGCCGCGAGGTCGCTGTTGCGCGGGTCGTAGTAGTCGTCTTCGTTGCCGCGAAAGCCCTGCTCGTCGAAGAGCCAGGTCGAGAGCGTCGCCGCGATCGTGGGCGCGTCGTCGAGCCGTTGCACGCGCGACCGCACGCCGTCGGCCAGCGCATCGAGTCGTTGCAGCGCGGCGTCGAGGTCGAGGCGCGGGCGCAGGTCGCGCACGAGCAGCAGCGCCACGAGGTCGAGGGGCGCGTCGTCGTCGCGTTCGAGGAGCTCGACGAGCGAACGGGCGACGGTCACGGGAGGTTGAACGATCCGACGAGGTCGTTGAAGCGCGCGCGGGCGCCCTCGACGGTCGCGCGGGGCCCCGTGAGCTTGAAGAACCACGGGCCCTGCTCGGTCTCGACGATCGCGCCGAGCATGCCCCAGTGGTCGTGTCCCGAGGGCGCCGCGCCGGGCATCGCCATGCCGCCGTTGAAGTGACCGAAGCGCTCCGTGAGGTGCACGCGGAGGTTGTTCACCGTGCGCTGCTGCGTGGGCGACGCGGGCGGCGCGCCGGGCTCGTCGGAGAACTGCCCCTGCCAGCGGCGCACGTTCTCGTCGATGGCGCCGCCCTGGCCTGCGCCGAAGTAGAACACCGTGAGTTCGGCGTTCTCCGCGTCGGTGGTGCCGGGGACCACGTACTGCGCGCGACGCATCGACGACGAGGGCTGCACGCGACGCCAGCCGACGGGATCGGTCCAGCGGAGTTCGCGCGTGGGCGTCGGCGCGGGCATCGCCATGCCGTTCATCGGGGGATGCCCCGCGGGCAGCGCCGCGTGCGGGTTCGCGTGGCCCGTCTCCTGCGGCGACGCGGCGGGAGGCTGCGCAGAGGGCTCGGGCGCGGCGTTGCGGCAGGCGGCCGTGAGAACCAGGGCGAGGGCGAGGTGCTTGTGCATCGTGGGCTTTGAGATGCGCCGATCAGCGCGAGGGGATGCGCAGCGAGGTCGGCGCGATCCAGTAGATGTGACCCTGCTGGTCGTCGGTGAAGAAGAGGCGTCCGTCGGGGGCGAAGAGGAGCTCGGCGACGCGTCCCTCGTTGGCGGTGCCGCGGCCCCAGCCCGAGATGAAGCGCGTGGCGCTCTCGCTCATGAACGCGTGCGTCGTCGGGTCGGCCGGCGCCCAGTTGATGCCCGTGTCGTTCCACGATCCCACCTGGCCGTGGAGGCCGATGAAGAGCGCGTTCGCGTAGGGCGCGGGCCAGGTCGAGGGCGCGAAGTCATGGCCGAAGGGCGTGTAGCCCACGGGGAAGCCCACGAGGCTCGGCGTCACCTCGGCGCACGACTGACGGCCGCCGTTCGCGGGCGACGGGAGGTTGCGGTCGTAGCAGCACGGATAGCCGTAGTTCTGACCGCTCTCGATCTTCATGATCTTCTCGCGGCCCGGCGCGGTCCACCCGTCGTCGGTGAGCTCGGCCGCGTAGCAGCCCCACGCGTGGCAGCGCATGTACATCGGGTTGCGGAAGCCCTGCGCGACGATCGTGCCCATGAGCGGGATCGACGTGTCCGTCGGCGACGAGCGGATGCGCAGCACCGCGCCCTGACGCGGGTTGGTGTTCGGGCACGCGAAGAGGCCGTAGTTGCCGAGCGTGACGTAGAGCGCGCCGTCGGGGCCCATGGCGAGCGTGTGCGTCGGGCGAACGGAGTCGGAGATGTCCGCGAGGAGTTCGGGCGTGGTGCCCGGCGCGACCCGTCGCATCCCCGGCGTGTAGGGGATGCGGTACACGTTGCGCGCGGTCGTGAAGTAGAGGTGACCGTTCGCGAAGAGGATGCCGTGGACATCGTTCCAGCCGTCGATGCCGTCACTCCCCGGCAGCGGGAGCGTCACCGCATTCACAACGCTCCCGAGATCATCCGCAACGCCGTCGCAGTTGAGATCCGCACCCGCGTTGGGACCGAGGTTGTCGGCCACGCCGTCACGGTCGTCGTCGGGGGCCACCACGATCGCACCGATGCCAGGGCCCGTTCCGCCGGGGCCACCACGCTTCCACGATGCGATGAACAGGTCACCGTTCGGCGCGAACTGCATCACGCGAGGATGGGCGAGGCGGCCATAGCGACGGATGCAGAATCCGTCGGGCAGCGTCACGCCGCGCACCATGGAATCTGAGGTCTGCGGGAGGTCGCACCAGGTCGTGCCCGGAGGCACGTCGATGGGCGTCACATCGCGGAGGTTCGGGGGCGTCGCGTCCAGCGCGAGGGGCTCGCCTCCATCGCATCGCCGTACGATGGGTTGATCGATCGCGACGTCTGCCCGATCAATCGTCGCGTCGGGCAGGTCGATCGCGACGTCAGGCCGATCGAGCGGCACGTCGATCACCACGTCGGCATCGCCGCTCGCGTCGTTGACGTTCACCGGCATCGAGGGCGAGTCGGTGCAGCCGATCGCCGTGACACACGAGAGGAGCGCAGGAACCACGAAGAAAGATGCGCGACGCATGGCGGGTTTCTAGCGCACCTCGCGCGGAGGATTCCACACGGACGCGCGCGAAATGTCTTCGCGCACGGCGCGAACGTGAAGGGCCCGTTCGTGGTGCTCAGCGGCTTCGCACGCAGCGGAGCCCGACCCAACCGAACGGAGCGTTCGCTCCGATGCCCGCTCGTGCAGACGCGCAGGCGCTCCTCGGGAAACCCCACGAACCGCCGCGGATGGAACCACCAGCCTCGCTTCCGATGCAGAGCGGGTTGAGCGGGCGCAGGCGCTGCCAACACGTCGAGTTGTCGTACGGCACGAGCGTGTCGGCGACCCACTCGCTCACGTTGCCCGCGAGGTCGTGCACGCCGCCCTGCGCGGGATAGCGTCCGACAGGCACCGAGAAGGTCGTGCCCGAGGCGGGGCAGTAGCCGATCTGTCCGCGCGCGCAGAGGTTCGCGCCGTCGTCGCCCCACGGGTACCAGCGGCCCGAGACGAGACCCTCGGAGGCCACGCCGCGGCCGCGCGCGAGGTACTCCCACTCGGCCTCGGTGGGGAGGCGTCCGCCGTCCCACACGCAGAACTCCATCGCGGTGTACCAGTCGATGCACGTGATCGGCTGCGACTCGTTCGCACCTGCGCTCGCCGTCCACGTGCAGCCTGCGCCTGCGGGGAGGGGACCCGCACCGGCGCGCGTCCACGCGATGCTCGCGCCGTTGGGATAGGGCACCGGACGCGATCGGATCGACGATCCGCCATCGGCTGCGCGCGCCGTCCAGAACGCACGGAAGCGCGCGACGGTCACCTCGTAGACATCCACCGCGAAGCTGCTCACCGTTACGTCGGACTGTGCGGGAGTCGCGTTCGTCTGGCAGTCCATCGGTGCGCCGCTCACCGCGCCCAGCGTGAACGTGCCTCCGCCGATCTCGACCATCCCGCACCCCGGCGTGCCCGCGGTCGCGCAGCTCCGTTGCTCCGGCGCGCACACGCCACCCGCGCACGCTCCGCTGCGACACACGTTGCCGCATCGCCCGCAGTGCATTGCGTCGGTGGCGAGCGTGCGACAGGCGCCGCTGCACTCGGTCTGTCCCGCGGGGCACACGCACGCGCCCGATGCGCACAGCCCCGAGGCGCACACGCGCCCGCACGCGCCGCAGTTCGACGGATCACTCGCCACGGTGCGACACGCGCCGCCGCACTCGGTACGCCCGCTCGGGCACTCGCACGCGCCGCTCGCGCAGGTCTGGTCTGCGCGACACGCGCGCCCGCACGCGCCGCAGTTCAACGGGTCGTCGGCGAGGGTGCGGCACGCGCCACCGCAGTTCCGCTCGCCCGCCGCGCAGGTCACATCGGGAGCCCCCGCGTCGACCGCCGATCCGTCGGAAACCTCCGACGCATCGGATCGGTCGGAAATTTCCGACGCATCGCCCGCGTCGGCGAACGTGCGCTCGTCGGGCGCGTCCATGGCGTCGGGCGCATCGGGCGCATCCATCGCATCGGGCGCGTCGAGCGGCGACGTGTCGTTCACGTCGAGGGGCGCGGCCGCGTCGGGGCGGTCGTCGGGGGCCGTGTCGCGTTCGTCAACCGCGTCGCGGGCTATGACGTCGCAGCGCGGATCCGCGCCGCGCGTGCAGTCGATGAAGGTCACCTCGGGCAGGCACGCGGAGGTGAGAGCGAGGGCGCAGAGAGAGGTCCATCGGGGCGTTCGCATGGAGCCGTCGTATCACGGCGGACGCGCGCTCATCCACCGTCGTCGGGCAGCGGAATCGCATCGAGAAAGCGTCGCGTCACGGTGACGCTTCCACCCCCGAGCGCCGTGGCGCCGAGCATCGTGTGGAGCCGCGTGTGCACCGCGTCTCCGTGGAGCCACGCCATCAGCGCATGGAGCGCCGCGAGGTCGTCGTGCGGGTGCGTGATCGTCCACGTCGACACGGCGCCGAGCCACGCGCCGTGCGGGTCGAGCGCGCACTCGATCCGTCGACCGAGACCCGCGACGAGGAGCTTCGGACGTCGCGCGTGCTCCATGCGCCGACGCACGCTCGCGGGCAGCGCCTCGGAGGAGACGAGCCGCGGGTGCAGGAGCGTGCGTCCGAGGTAGCGGCACGGACGCTCGCCCCACAGGCAACGCGCGCGGTCGAGGAGCCCCGTGGTGACCAGCGCGAGTCCGTCTCCGTGCGCGCGGTCGTCGAGCGCGTCGGCGATCGCGTAGGCCTCCGAGGCGGTCATGCTCGCACGCACTTCGAAGCGATCGGAGAGCCGCATGTGACCCGTCTCGTGCACCACTGCGTCGTCGTGCAGCGCGCCCCACCACGCGCCGTCGGGCAGCGTCGATGTGCGGAGCGTGACGTCGTCGGCGGTGCGTCCGAGGCCCAGCGTGCAGCCCTCGCCGGGGCCCAGCGCGACCACGCCCACATGCACGTGCGCATCGGGGAAGATCCGCGCGCTCGTGAACGCGTAGAGCGCACGCACCGAGGGGGTGAGCCGCGCGCGCAGCGCCTCCGTCGACGGGGCTGCGAAGAGGGCGCGCGGAAGCACGATGGCGGCGCGTCCGTCGGGTGTGCGCAGCGTGTCGACGAGCGCGAGCGCGTGCGCGGCGATGTCGGCGGTGGCGCCCAGTTCGGGGTGTCGTCGGCGCAGTCCCTCACGGGCGCGCACCGCCGCGTGGCGCTCGATCGCGTTGAGAAACGGAGGGTTCGCGACCACGTGGGCGAAGCGTCCGTCGTGGCCTTCGAAGCGCGTGCGCCATCGGTCGCGCGCCGTGAGCGAGAGCGCGTCGCCGTGCACCAGCCTCGCATCGAGCGCGTGCGACGGGAGCCCCGCCCGTGCGGTGAGCCGCGCGCGGCATCGGGCGAGCACCGCGGCGTCGCGTTCCACACCGTAGAGGCGTGTGGCGATCACCTCGCGCAGCGCTGTGCGTTGCGCGGCCTCGTCGGGCTCGCGGTGTGTGTGTCGTGCGAGCGCGTCGGCCATCTGCACGGCGGCTTCGAGGAGGAGGTTTCCTTCGCCGCAGGTGGGGTCGAGCACGTCGCCGTGACCGTCGTCGGGGGCGTGTGCGAGCGCGAGCGTCGCGACGAGGCGCGCGAGTGACGGCGGCGTGTCGTAACGGCCCGCGGCGCGGCGGCGGGTGTGCGCGCTCACGGGTGCGATCCCCCGCGCTTGCTTCGCGCGAAGTGCGCGTGTGAGAGTGCCGCCATGTTCGTGCGGAGAACCCTCGCGGCGTGCGCCGCGCTCGTGTCGTTGCTCGCGTCGCCCCTCGCTGCGCAGGCCCAGCCCGTTCGCGGAACGTGCACCACCTGTGGCGAAGACGCGGTCAACTGCGGCACCTGCATCGGCAACGGCACCGCGTGCTTCGACACGCTCGCGGCGGCGGAGCGCAGGCCCGGCGTGTTCACCACGTCCGACGGGCGCGACGCGCGGATGCTGCGCTTCGCACGGCTCATCAAGGGCGCGTCGACCTCGTCGGGAGACATCAACCGCGCAGTGTCGCGCACATACAACGGCAACAACATCTGGCTCTACTACGGCGACGGTGTGCCCTCGGGGTACTGCGCGCCGTCGGGGGCGCCGCCGCGGGCCTTCACCGCCGACGGTGACTACCGCTTCGGGTGGGAGCACCGCTTCGAAGACACCCTCAACGGCCTCGATTGCTACAGCGCCGAAGTCGACCGCTTCTACATCGACGTGCCCGGTCACGGAAACGGCGACCGCGTGTGCGACGGCGAGCAGGCGATGTTCCTGCCGCAGCACGGCGCGATCTTCGACCTCGGGAGCGAGGGCAACCGCGTGGCGGTGTTTCCCTTCACCGATCACGGGCCGCTGCCGTGCGAGTCCTTCGAGTTCAGCGTGTGGCTGTCGAACAACCCCGACGCCACCGAGATCGCCGAAGCGGGCCGCCCCGATCCCATGCGCTGGAACCCCGCGGTGCTCACCCGCGCGTTCCTCCAGGGATGGATCCCCGACACCATGGCCAACGGTCAATCCGTGGGCGCGCCGCTGTCGCCGAACCTCAACAACCCCACGCAGCGCGACGGCATCGTGCAGGTCTTCGCGCTGCCGTGCGGGCTCACGTTCCGCTACGCGTCCATCGTCGCGGGCAACAACGGCAACCCCGCGCCCGCGTGTCAGTTCTGGAGCTTCGACGCCGAGCTCGACGCCGTGGCGGGACTCAACGAAGACGACACCGCGATCTGTCCCGACCGCGACGGCGACGGCTTTCGCGACCGCGCGTGCGGCGGCAACGACTGCGACGACACGCGCCGCGAGGTGAACCCCGGCGCCGTCGAGAACTGCGCCACGGGACGCGACCTCAACTGCGACGGAACCGTCACCGCGTGCCCTTCGAACACCACCTGCGTGAGCGGCCTCTGCGCGCCCCAGTGCGTCGAGGGCGCGTGCCCCGACGGGCAGACCTGCGTCGCGCAAGACGGCGGCGCCACGTACTGCCTCCCTGCGCCGTGCGCGCGCTCCGAGTGCCCCGCGGGCCAGGTGTGCGGTCCTCGCGGGTGCCAGGATCCGTGCGAGGGCGCCGCGTGTCCCACGGGCCAGGTGTGCCGCGGCGGCGCGTGCGTCGATCCGTGTGTCGGCGTGCTGTGCCCCTCGCGGCAGCACTGCGAGGCGGGACGCTGCGTGGCCAACTGCCCGTGCGTGGCGTGCTCCGGCGGCGCGACCTGCAACGAGCGCACGGGGCGCTGCGATGCCGCGGGATGCGGCGCGCTCACGTGTGCGGCGGGCACGCTCCTCGACTGCACGGGAACGACCCCGCGGTGCGTGCGTCCGTGTGAGGGCGTGACGTGTCCGCTCGGCGCGCGCTGCGACACGGCCTCGGGGCGCTGCGTGGCCGACCGTTGTGTGGGCGTGAGCTGCCCCGGCGGAACGGTGTGCTCCAACGGCCAGTGCGTGCGCGCGCCGCGTTCCGATGCGGGCACGATGGACGCGACGGTCACCGACGCTGCGACGACCGATGCGGGCCGTGTGGCCGACGTGGTCACCGTCGATGGGTCGCGCGACGCAGGCATGGATGCCGTGGCCGACGCCGACCTGCTCTACGACCCGAACGCGGGCGATGGATGCGCGTGCGGCGTTCCGCAGGGGCGCGTCTCGATGCGGGCGTGGTGGGGAGCGTTGGCGCTGGCGGCGCTCGTCGCGCGCCGCCGTCGTGCGAAGGTCTCGCGCTAGCTAGAACGACGCGCCGAAGGAGAGGGTGCCGCCGTGGGCCGTGGGCGCGGCGGTCACGGCCACGCGGTGCCCGCCGAAGTCGGTCTTCAGGTAGAGGATCGTGCCCGCGATGGCGCCCGCGAAGGTCACGCCCATCGCGATGTCAGACCACAGCGCGAACTGCCGCGCCGAGTCGGCATCGGAGAGCGCCTGCGCGCGCAGCGAGGCGTCGTTGTTGTTCGCCGCGTTCGAAGCCGCCGACGAGGTTTCAAACGACGAGTTCGCGCTCAACGCGAGCGCGCCGCACACGCCCCACGCGATGGCCGCAGCGCCCGTCACGCCTGCGACCGCGTAGAACACGCCGGGCTGGAGTCCCTGCGGCTCGGGCTCGATGGGCGGCGGCGGAGGCGGCGGCACCACGTCGTTGCCGGTGTCGGGCAGCGTGTCCGTGCCTCCACCGGGAGGCGGCGGAGGCGGCGGCGGAGGGGGAGGAGGCGGCGGAGGGGGAGGCGGCGGAGGAGGCGGAGGTGCTGCGACCGTGGCGCGTTCGAGCGTGAGCGCGAGGGGCATCGCGCGGCCCGCGGTGATGTCGAGTTCGCGCGTCGCGGGCGCGTAGCCCTCGGCGGCGATGCGCAGCGTGTGATGGCCCGCGGTCATGCGAATGGGGCGCGACGTGCTCACGACCGCGCCGTCGACGGTGGCCATGAGCCCGAGCGCATCCGTGGGCGTGAGCGTGAGCGCGACCTCGCCCACGGTGCCGCGGATGCGACGCATCTGCTGGTCGATCGCGCGGCGGTCGGCGGGGGCCACCGTGGGCGTCTCGGCGAGGTACTGCTCGAACTGGTCGAGGGCCTCGACGTCGCGGTGAAGCTCCACGAGGCAGAAGGCCATGTTCTTGCGCACCGACGGGTGCGGCGCGATGCGGTACGCGCTCTGAAACTCTTCGAGGGCGTGCGCGAAGTCGCGCGATTGAAACTGCGAGACGCCCGCCTGAAAGTGGCGGCGCGCTTCGGCGCGGTCGGCGTCGGCCGGCTGCGCCCACGCGTACGTCGGCGCTGCGAGCAACGCGACGAGCGGAAGGACCGAGACGTAACGAGATCGCAAAGGAGTGTCGCTCCGATCCACGGGATCGACCGATGCGCTCCGCGGCACCGTCGCCCACTTGTCGCGAGCCTATCGGGGCGCGTGCGCCGGGGTCAACGAGCGGCGCGCGTCGCGCTTCGTCGCAGCCCTGTCGTGGCGCTCGCGCCGCACGCGTGTGCCGTTGACGGAGCACCCGCGCGCGCCGTCAGATCGCGCGCCCATGCACCTCTCCACACGCCCCGCGCGGCCCTCGCCGCGATGGACGCCCCTCGCGCTCCTCGCGTTCGCGCTCGCCCGCTGCGGCGGCAGCGAGGACGCCACACCGAACCCCGGCACCGCGCGCGACGCAGGCGCCGATGCACCCGCGGCGAGCGCGCTCCCCGCGCTGCGACTCGTGGTCGATGGCGACCGCAACGGCGCGCTCGATGACACCGCGGCGGAGTACGCGCTCCGCGGGCGCTTCAGCACCACGAGCGGCGCGATGCTCCTCGCGAACGTCGACGACGACGACAGCGACCACACGGTCGACGCCACCGACACGCGCGTGAACGGCGAGGCCGATGAAGCAGACCTCGCGCGCATTCGCATCCCTGCGTGGTCGGCGGCACCGATGGGCGCAGCGGCCACGCTCTCCGTCGACGGCGAGAGCGCGTCGCGCGTGCGCCTGTTTCGTCACACAGGCTCGACGTGGACGGCTGTCGAGGGCACCGCACAGCTCGACACCGCGGCCCTCCGCGAGGGCGCGGAGTTCGGCATCGAGGCGAAGGATTTTCCCGCCGCGAGCTGGGACGGCACCGTGACGCTCACGCTCGCGGCCACGAACGCGGGCGCCATCACCGGCGACGTTGCGGTGATGCGCACGGCGCCGTGGATGATCTTCAACTCCCTCGACACGACGCTGCGCATCTACGGCCCGCAGGCGGCGAACTATCCGCCCGCGGTGGCCTTCGCGGGCGACCTGGAGTTCTACGCCGAGCAGGACGGCATGCCCGTCACGATGATCGACACCGAGGACCGCGCCTACCTCCCGAACCCCGACGAGGAAGGGCCCGACGTGTGGATGCAGGACATCATGGAGCTCGGGTGGACGGGCATTCCCGGCCCCGGCGGCATGCACGCGATGCCCGTGGTGCTGCGCACGCCCAACGGCACGCGCCCCGTCGCCACATACACCCAGCGCGAGATGCTCGGCCCCGACTTCGGCTACGTGTGGAAGCGCGCCACCAACTCGGCCAACGGCACGCGCTGGGACGTGAGCCTCGACTCCTTCGGCAACCTGGAGCTCATTCCCCCGCACCGCACGGCGACGCGCGACTATCCGCTCGGACGCATCCTGCGCGGTGAGGTCGAGGCGCGGCACGGCGACGTCGCGCTCAAGAGCTTTCTCGAAGCCCAGTCGGTGCAGGGACCGCCGCTCTACGTCGACACCTCGTGGCTCTACGTGGGCCACGTCGACGAGTACGTGAGCTTCATTCCCGCCGACACGCCGCGCGGGTGGAAGCTCCTCCTCGCGTCGCCGCGCCTCGCGCGCGCTCAGCTCACGGCCTTCGCGTCGCAGCGCCCCTCGAATCGCAGTGCGATGATGTTCGCGGGTCGCTATTTCTACTACGAAACGGGCCCCATGATCGGGCGTCCGTACCCCGCGCAGCGCACCGTCGGCGCCATTCTCGGCGACGAGGAGCTCATGGCCTTCAACCAGATGGTGCAGGGCCACCTCGACACGCTGCGCGAGACGCTCCAGACCGAGACGGGCCTCACCGACGACGAGATCGTCGAGGTGCCCTTTCTCATGTCGCCCCATGAAAACCAGCGCGCGGCGGCCTACCAGCCCGGCACCGTGAACCTCCTCTTCTACGGCCGCACGGCCATCGTCGCGCGCCCCTACGGACCGTCCGACGGCGTCAACGACCTCGTGGAGACCGACATGACCGAGCGCCTCGCGCCCTTCGGCATCACCGTGCGCTTCGCCGAACAGTGGGATCTGCTCCACGCCGCCGACGGTGAGGTGCACTGCGGCACCAACGCGCTGCGCGCCTATCCCGAGCGCCGCTGGTGGGAGGTGGCCCGATGAGCCCGCGCCTCGGCATCCTCGCACTCACGCTCTCGCTCGTGAGCGCGTCGGCGTTCGCGTCGCCCCTGCTGCCCGAGCGCGCGATGACCTCCGCCGCGCAGCGAAGCCTCGCCGCCGACGTGCGCGCCGAACGCGCGGCCCATCCCGAGCGCTTCACCCGCGTGCAGAACCTCGTGAGCCTGCGCCGTCGTGTGTACCGCGCCTCGCGCGCGCAGCGCCCCTCCGTCGTGCAGGAGCTCCGCGCCCTCGGTCCCGACGCGCTCTTTCCCCTGCTCGACGTGCTCGCCGTCTCGGGCCCCTCTCCGACGCTCTCCGCCGACGAGCGCGCGGTGCTCACCCTCGGCGCCCTCGACGCCCTCGCCACGCTCCGCGACGCGCGCGCCGAGCCCGTGCTCCGCGCGGCCTTCGAACGCACCGACGACCCCGACACGCTCCGCGCCGCCGCGCGCGCCCTCGGCGCGGTGAACACCGACAGCGCCGTCGCCACGCTCACCACCGCGGCGCGCACCGCGGGGATCCGTCAGCCCGCGGCCCTCGAAGGCCTCGGCGTCACCCGCCGCCGCGACGCCGCCCTCACGCTGGCCTCCGTGCTCGATGCCGCACGCGACGACGCCACGGTCACCGCCGCCGCCCGCGGACTCGCCGAAGCCGGATCGACGTGGGCCATGGCCTCCTCCGGTCGCACCGCGGCGCTCCCCGTGGCGTGTCACGCGTCGCTGGTGCACGCCCTCGTACGCGGCGTCGCTGCGCCCGACGTGCAGCGCGCGCTCGCCGCCGTCGCCACCGACGAGACGCTCCGTCAGCTCGACGCGGCCCGCGCCTCCGCGGATGCCGCCGCGCAGGCCCGCATCGCCACCGCGACCCGCATCGTGCGACGCTCGCTCGGCGCGCACTGACGGTATCGTGCGGGCGTGATCCGCGCCCGCGTCGCTCCGCTGCTGTTCCTCGCTCTGCTCACGGCCTGCGCCTCGCAGGAGGTCGCCGCCGATGTCGCCGCGCCCGACGACGCGCCCGATGCGTCGCGGCCCGATGCATCCGCCGACGACACGCCTGCCCCCGACGCCGCTGCGCCCGATGCGTCGGCCCCCGAGGTTTCAACGGATGCGCCGATCGACGCGCCCCCCCGACGCGCGCGATGCATCGTCGCCCGATGCACCCGCGATCGACGTCGCGCCGATGCCCGACGTTGCACCCGTGATGGATGTGAGGCCC
>CAMFHP010000109.1 GCA_945952225.1 uncultured Myxococcaceae bacterium | reverse complement strand
GCGCCCGCTGCGCCCGCTGCGCCCGCTGCGCCCGCTGCGCCCGCTGCGCCCGCTGACCGCCGCCGCCGCACCCGTTGCGAGATCCACCGCGCAGGCCGTGACACCGGCGGGGCGGGGCGACTAGAAGCGTGGCCGTGATGCTCTCCCCTCCGCGCGCGATGCGTGGGCGCTGTGTCCGGTGGCGCGCGATTCCGTGGGTGCTCGTGTGGGCGGGCTGCGGTCCGGCCGCGACGCTCGGGCAGCGGGCCGTGGAAGCGCCGCCGCCGCACAGCCGCAACCAGGTCGTCGGAAGCACCGCGGAACGCCCGCCGGGAACACCCGCGCCCGCGCGTCCTTCAATGGCGGAGGGCGATCGCCCCGCGCGTCTCGACGTCTCCCTCGACGACATGCTCGCGTGGGCCGATGCGCATGCGCCGCTGCTCCAGGTGGCCCGCGCCACGCGCTCGCGGGCCGAGGCCGCGCGGGTGGCCGCGTCGGTGCTCCAGCCCGCGAACCCCGAGGTCTCCATGGCCGTCGGTCCGCGCGTGGGGCTCTCGGGTGTCGGCGTCGATGTGGAACTCGGCGTGTCGCAGGCCCTCCAGATCGCGGGAGAACGTGGGCGTCGCCTCGACCTCGCGTCGCGTGTGGCGGCGCTCACCGAGGCCGAGATCGAGCAGCTCCGGTGGGCCGTGCACGCCGAGGTGCACGCGCTCTTTCACCGCGCCCTCGTCGAACGCCAGCGGGTGCAGCTCGTCGAGCAGGTGGCGGCGTTTCAGGCCGATGTGCTCCGCGTGGTGGAACGTCAGGCCCAGACCGGCGAGATTGCGCCCCTCAACGCCCGACTCGCGCGCGCCGAGGTGGCCCAGGCGGGGCAGAACCTCGTGGCCGCACGACAGGCCCTCAACGTCGCCCTCCTGCGGCTCGCGCAGGTGGGGGGATGGCCGCCCGAGGAGCTTCCGGTGTTGCAGGGCGCCCTCGATGCGCCCGAAGACCCGCCCCCGCTCGAACAGCTCGACGCCTCGGCGGAACGCTATGCGCCGGTGCTCCTCGTGCGAGAGGCCACGCTGCGCGAGGCCGAGAGCCGTGTGGCGCTCGCAGACCGCGAGGCGTGGCCGCGTCCCACCGTCGGGGTGCAGTACCGCCGTGAGGGGAACCCTTCGACGGAGGGGCCCTACGACATCGTGATGGGGGCGTTGAGCGTTCCGTTGCCCACGATGCAGCGCAACCAGGGAGACCGCGCGCGGGCGCGGGCCGAGGTGATCGTCGCGCGCGCCGAGCTCGATGCGACGCGACGGCAGCTCCGTGTGCAGCTCGCCGAGGCCCGCAGCGAGATGGCCGCCGCCGCGCAGCGAACCCGCGCGTACGGAACGGAGATCCTCCCGCGCTTCGCCGAGAACCTCTCGCTCCTGCGTCGGTCGTTCGAGGTGGGCGAGATCGACATCCTCGCGCTCTCGGTGGGACGCGAGCGGCTGCTGCGCATCCAGAGCGACGCCCTCGCGGCGCAGCTCGACTACTTCGTGGCCATGGCCGCGCTCGAACGCCTCGTGGGCGCCGACCTCTGGCGCGACGAACACGACGGAGGACACACCCCGTGACCCGCGCACTCTGCATCTTGTCGCTCGTCGTCGCCGTGATTCTCGGCGCATCCGGCTGCCACGGACGCAGCGACGGCGAAGCGCCGCCCGCACCGACGACGGAGCACGACGAGCACCCGCGCGACGAGGTGCGCATCACCGCGGAGGCGCAGCGCCGTGCGGGCATCCGTGTGGGGCGCGCGGAGCGGCGGGCGCTGTCGGGCGGCGCGGCCATTCCCGCGGAGGTGCAGTTCGATCCGAGCGGCACGGCCCACGTCGCGCCCCTCGTGCCCGGACGCTTCACGCGCATCGCCACCACGCTCGGCGCCACGGTGCACCGCGGTGATCTTCTCGCGGTGCTGGCGTCGACGGATGTGTCCGCGGCGCGCGCGCGGCTCAACCAGGCGCGGGCCCGTCTCGCGGCGGCGCAGAGCGCGTTCGAACGGCAGCGCACGCTCGCGACGGAGGGCATCGGCGCGCAGCGCTCGCTCATCGAGGCCGAGGCCCTCGTGGCGGATCTACGCGCCGAGGTGGCGGGGCTCCAGCAGCAGCTCGCGGTGTTCGGATCGGGCGCGGCGGGCGAGGTGCGGCTCACGTCGCCCATCGAGGGAGTCATCGTCGCGATGCACGCCACGCTCGGAGAGAACGCGGGCACCGAGAGCCCGGCCTTCGAAGTGACCGACGCGTCGCGGGTGTGGGTGCGGGGCAACGTTCCCGAGCTCGACCTCGCGCGGGTGCGGGCGGGGATGGAAGCGCTCGTGCGACTGCACGCGTTTCCCGACGAGACGCTCTCGGGGCGCGTGACGTACCTCTCGCCCTCGCTCGACGAGGCGAGCCGCTCGCTCACGATCCGCGTGTCGCTCGACCACCTCGACGCGCGGTTGCGCAGCGGGCTCTACGGCAGCATCGAGCTGCTGGGGGCGCCCGACGAGCGTCCCGTGACCGTGCCCGTCGACGCCGTGGCCACCCTCGACGGACGCACCGTGGTGTTCGTTCCCGGCGCCGCCGAGGGGAGCTTTCGCCCGGTCGACGTGCAGCTCGGACGACGCGGCGGCGGACACTTCGAAGTGGTCGCGGGCCTCGACGCGGGGGCGGCCGTGGCCGTGAGCGGCGCGTTCACGCTCAAGAGCGTCCTTCGCAGCGAAGAGCTGCAAGGCGAGGAATGAAGGGGCCGCGACCGTGAAGCAGATCGTGGAGCTGTGCCTGCGTTGGCGCGTGCTGGTGCTGGCCTTCGTGGTGCTCGTGGCGGTGGTGGGCGTGCGCAACATGCTGGCGCTGCCCATCGACGCGGTGCCCGACATCACCAACGTGCAGGTGCAGGTGCTCACGCAGTCGCCCGCGCTCGGGCCCGTCGACGTCGAGCGGATGATCACCTTTCCCGTCGAGTCGTCGATGAGCGGACTGCCGGGGGTCACGCAGATCCGTAGCGTGTCGCGCTTCGGGCTCTCGGCGGTCACCGTGGTCTTCGACGAGGGCACGGACCTTCTCCGCGCGCGACAGCTCGTGTTCGAACGGCTCGCGCAGGCCCGCGATCGGCTGCCGCCCGGCGTGTCGCCGGACCTCGGTCCCATGAGCACGGGGCTCGGCGAGATCTATCAGTTCGAAGTGCGCAGCGATCGGATGTGCGCGCCCGGCGAGGCCGACACCGACCGATGCCACACGGCGATGGAGCTGCGCTCGCTCCTCGACTGGTTCATCGCGTACGAGCTCCGCGCGGTGCCCGGCGTGGTGGAGGTCAACGCGTTCGGCGGCGAGCTCAAGACCTACGAGGTCGAGGTGATGCCCGAGCGACTGCGCGCGGCGGGGGTGTCACTCCATGAGCTCTTCGAAGCGCTGGAGCGCAACAACGCCACGGCGGGCGGCGGCTATCTCACCCGCGCGGGCGAGCAGCTCGTGGTGCGCGGCGAAGGGAGGATCCAGAGCCTCGACGAGATCGGCGACGTGCTCGTGGGCACGCGGGCCGAGGGCGTCCCGTTGCGGGTGCGCGACGTGGCGCGGGTACATCTGGCGCCGATGATCCGGCAGGGCGCGGTAACGCGCGACGGGCGCGGCGAGGCCGTGACGGGCATCGTGATGATGCTCGTGGGCGCCAACGGACGCACGGTGGTCGAGGCCGTGAAAGACAGGGTGCGGCGCCTCGGTCCGTCGCTGCCGCCGGGGGTGCGCATCGAGGCCTTCTATGATCGGTCGGAGCTCGTGAACCGCACGATCCGCACGGTGGCGAAGAACCTCGCGGAGGGCGCGCTCTTCGTGGTGGCCGTGCTCTTTCTGCTGCTCGGCAACCTGCGCGGCGGGCTCATCGTGGCGGCGGCGATTCCGTTCTCGATGCTCGTGGCGTTCATCGGCATGAACGCATTGGGGCTCAGCGGAAACCTCATGAGCCTCGGGGCCATCGACTTCGGCATCGTGGTCGACGGGTCGATCATCGTGGTCGAGAACGCCCTCGTGCACATGGCCCTCGCGGCGCAGGGACGGCGCTCGTTGCGCTACGCCGAGGCCGCCGAGCTGGTGCTCGCCTCGACGCTCGACGTGCGACGCGCGGCGCTCTTCGGCGAGGCCATCATCGTGCTGGTGTACGTGCCGATCCTCACGCTGGCCGGCGTCGAGGGAAAGATGTTCAAGCCCATGGCGATCACGGTGCTCTTCGCGCTCGCGGGGGCCTTCGTGGCGTCGCTGACCTTCGTGCCCGTGATGGTCGCCACCTTCGTGCGACCCGCGGAGGGCGACCACGAGCCGTGGCTCGTGCGGCTGCTCCATGGGGTGTATCCGCGGATGCTCTCGCGCACGATGCGTCACCCGAAGACCGTGCTCGCCGTGGCCGTCGCGATGCTCGCGGGGAGCGTCGGGCTCGCGACGACGATGGGCGCCGAGTTCGTGCCGCGGCTCGATGAGGGCTCGCTGGCGATCCAGATCGTGCGGCTGCCCAGCGTGTCGCTCGAAGAGAGCGTGGCGGGCGCGACGCGCTTCGAACAGGTGCTGCGGGAGTTTCCCGAGGTGCGCACGGTGGTGTCGAAGACGGGGCGCGCGGAGATCGCCACGGACCCGATGGGGGTCGAGATGTCCGACGTGATCGTGACGCTGCGTCCGCCCTCGGAGTGGCGCACGGCGCACACGCGCGAGGCCCTCGTGGCGCGGATGGAGTCCCGTCTGCGCGAGGCCCTGCCGGGCATGGGCTTCTCGTTCTCGCAGCCCATCGAGCTGCGCATGGCAGAGCTCATCAGCGGCGCGCGCTCCGACGTGGCGATCACCCTCTACGGCGACGACCTCGCCACGCTGGAGCGCCTCTCGCTCGCGGTGCAGCGGGTGGTGCGAGAGATCCCCGGCGCGGCCGACGTGCGGGGCGAGCAGCTCGCGGGATTGCCCACGCTCGAAGTGGCGATCGATCGCCTCGTGGCCTCCCGCTACAACGTCTCGGTGCGCGACGCGCTCGACGCCATCGAGGCCCTCGGCGGACGCGCGGTGGGAGAAATCTACGAGGGCGAGCGGCGCTTTCGCCTTCAGGTGCGCGTGCCCGCGCGGCTCCGTGACGACATCGACGAGATCCGTCGGCTGCCCGTGAGTGGTGGTGGGGGCGCGCTCGTTCCGCTCGGGCAGATCGCGAGCGTGCGCGTGGTGGACTCTCCTGCGAGCGTGAGCCGCGAGTCGGTGCGCCGTCGCACGGCGGTGGAGGTCAACGTGCGCGGTCGCGACCTCACGTCGTTCGTGGGCGAGGCCGACGCGCGGGTGCAGGCGCGGGTGCCGCTTCCGCCGGGCTACACCGTGCGCTGGGGCGGGCAGTTCGAGACGTTGCGCGAGGCGACGCAGCGGCTCGGGCTCGCGGTGCCCCTGGCGCTCGGGCTGATCTTTCTGCTGCTCTACATGGCCTTCGGCGAGGTGCGCCCCGCGCTGCTGATCTTCTTGAACGTGCCCTTCGCGGCGGTGGGCGGCGTGGTGCTGTTGAAGCTCCGCGCGATGCCGTTCTCGATCAGCGCGGGCGTGGGCTTCATCGCGCTCTTTGGCATCGCGGTGCTCAACGGGGTCGTGCTGCTCTCGACGGTGAAGAAGCTCCGCGCCGAGGGGCGCTCGGTGATCGAGGCCGCGCAGCGCGCTGCCGAGGGAAGGCTCCGCGCCGTGGTGATGACCGCCACGGTGGCCGCGCTGGGCTTCGTGCCGATGGCGCTCTCGACGACGGCGGGCGCCGAGGTGCAGCGTCCCCTCGCGACGGTGGTGATCGGCGGGCTCGTGAGCGCCACGGCGTTGACGCTGCTCGTGCTGCCCACGGTGTATGCGTTCGTGTACCGCGGCGAGCACGTTCCTCCGCCCACGGAGGCGCCCACGGCGACGGCGTAGACGCGCGCCGCGTGGCGCATGGCGAGACCCGGGAGACAGTTTGCGACGCGCACCCATGCGCTGACACCGCTGAAAACACGGTGAATGGCGCGGTGCGTCCTCGGCACGCGCGTTGGAATGGCGACGGTCGCCTGACCATGCGACTTCATGCTTCGAAGCCTTCGACGGTCGCCGTCGGAATGATCCTGTGTGGTGTGCTCGCGGGCTGCGAGACGCGCGTGGCCGAGGGCCGCGAGCCCGTGCCCGAGCCGCCGTACCAGCGCACCGCGGAGGGGACGCTGCGCGTGCGGCGCGATCTTCTGGGACAGCTTCGCTTCGCGCGTGCGGAGCGTTCGGAGCTGCGCGCGACGCTCCAGGGATTCGGTCGTGTGGCCTTCGAGCCGGGGGCTTCCTATGCGGTGCGTGTGCCCGTCGCGGCCTACGTGGAGCGGGTGTTCGTGACGGCGGGTCAGCGCGTGGAGCGCGGCGCGGCGCTGGCGACGTTGCGCTCGCAGGAGGTGGTGCGGCTGCGGGGGGAGGCGCAGCGCGCGCGGGTGGCCCTCGCGGCGGCGCGGGAGGAGCTCGCACGGGTGGAGCGGCTCGTTCCCCAGGGCGCGGCGTCGGAGCGGGAGCGCGTGGCGGCGCGAGCTGAGGTAGCGACGCACACGGCAGAGCTCACGGGGGTCACGGGCGCGCTCGCGGCGATCGGGGCGACGACGGGCGCGGGGGACACGTTCACGCTGCGCGCGTCGGCCGCGGGGCAGGTGGTGCTGCGCACGGTGGATCCGGGCGAGCGCGTGGAGCCCGACGCGACGGAGCCCGCGTTTCTCATCGGCGATCCCGAGGCGCTGGAGGTGCGGGCGGCCTTTCCCGAGCGGGAGGCGCCGATGCTGCGGGCGGGCGAGCGGTGTGTGGTGACGGTGCGCGCGCTGGGCGAGGCGCGCATCGAGGGAGAGGTCACCCGCGTGGTGCAGGCGCTCGATCGCGAGACGCACACGGCCACGGCGGTGTGTCGGCCCACGGTGCGCGACGCGAGGCTCCAGGCGGAGATGGTCGCGCGGGTGGAGATCGACGCGCGCGGGGCGGCGGCGGTGCTGATTCCGCGCGGGGCGCTGCTGCTGCATCGCGAGTCGCGGGTGGTGTTCGTGCAGCGGGCGTCGGGCGAGCTCGAACGGCGCGAGGTGGAGGTGGGCGCGCAGCCCGGCGATCGGGTGCAGGTGCTCCGCGGTGTGGAGGCGGGCGAGACGGTGGTGAGCGAGAACGCCGTGCTCCTCGACGGCGAGCTCGATCGGGAACTGTGAGGGAGCGGGCGACGATGTTCGACGCACTCGTTCGTTTCGCCGTGCAGCGCCGCGCGGTGGTGGTCGCCCTCGCCGCGGTGTTCGCGCTCGTGGGGTGGAGGGCCTTTCGCGCGCTGCCCATCGAGGCCTTTCCCGATGTGACCAACCCGATGGTCGAGGTCGTGGGGCTCTACCCCGGACAGGCCGCCGACGAGGTGGAGCGCAGGGTCACGCTGGAGCTCGAACGCGTGCTCGCGGGCACGCCGCATCTCACGGACCTGCGCTCGGTGTCGGTCTTCGGACTCACCCTCGTGACGCTCACCTTCGACGAGCGCACGAGCGACTTCGAACTGCGCTCGAACGTGGCCGCACGATTGCGCGACGCGGAACTCCCCACCGGGGCCGAGACCATTCTCGGTCCGCAGGCGACGCCCGTGGGGCAGATCTTTCGGTACACGCTCCGCGGACCGCGCGCGCTGCGCGACCTCCGCGCGTTGCAGGACTTCGTCGTCGAGCGACGACTGCGCGCGGTGCCCGGCGTGGCCGACGTGGTGACCTTCGGGGGCTTTCAACGGCAGTTCCAGGTGCGCATCGATCCCGCGCGCCTCGCGGCCACGGGGGTGACGCCGTCGGAGGTCTGGGACGCCGTCGCGCGCGCCAACGCCAACGCGGGCGGCGGCTACGTGGGCGCGGGCTCGCAGGAGTTCGTGGTGCGCGCCCTCGGCGCGGTGCGCACGCCCGCGGAGCTGGGGGAGGCCGTGGTGCGCGCGGTGGGCGCGGTGCCGGTGCGCGTGCGCGACGTGGCCGACCTGGTGGAGTCCTCCACGCCGCGTCGCGGCTCCGTGGGGCGCGGTCACGACGACGAGGTGGTCGAGGGCATCGTGCTGTTGCGCCGCGGAGAGAACCCCAGCGAGGTGCTCGACGCGCTCGATGCGCGGGTGGCGCAGCTCAACCGCGAGGTGCTCCCGCGGGGCGTGCGCATCGACACGTTCTACGACCGACGGACGCTCGTGCGCGCGACGCTCGCCACGGTGGGGCGCAACATGGCCGAGGGAGCGCTCCTCGTGATGCTCGTGCTCTACGTGTACCTCCGCACGGTGCGGGGCGCGCTCGTGGTGATGACGGTGATCCCGCTGTCGCTGCTGTCGGCCTTCGTGGGGCTGCGCGCGATGGGATTGCCCGCGAACCTCATCTCGCTGGGCGCGGTGGATTTCGGCATCCTCGTCGACGCGGCGGTGATCGTGCTGGAGGCGTCGCTGCACGCGGCGGGGCAGCACGGTCCGCGCGCCGACCGGACCTTCGTGATCGAGCGGGCGACGGCCTCGGTGGCGCGTCCGGTGGTCTTCTCGATGGTGATCATCGTGGTGGCGCTCGCGCCCATCTTCGCGCTCGAACAGGTCGAGGGACGCATCTTCGCCCCCATGGCGTGGACCTACGCCTTCGCCCTCGCCGGCGCGCTCGTGGGCGGCGTCGTGGTGGTGCCCGCGCTGGAGGCGTACGCGCTGCGGGGAGCGCTTCCGCACGGCGAGGCGCGGTGGTTCGAAGCGCTGCGCGGGGGCTATCTCTCGGTGTTGTCGTGGGCGCGCGTGCGTCGTCGCGCGGTGCTCGCGGTGGCGCTCGCGGGCTTCGTGGCGACGGCGGGCTACGCGCGGGGCATCGGGAGCGAGTTTCTGCCAGAGCTCAACGAGGGCGGGCTCTACGTGACGGCGACCTTTCCCGCGACGGTGTCGCTCGACGAGACGCGGCGTCAGGTGGCGCGCATTCGCGAGCGCTTTCTGGCCGAGCCCGAGGTGGTCGACGTGCTCTCGCACATCGGGCGCCCCGAGGCGGCGACGCAGGCCGAGGGGCCCAACAACGCGGAGTTCTTCGTGCCCCTGAAGCCCGAGCGCGCGTGGCGTCGCGGGCTCACCCGTCGCGGGCTCGAAGCGTCGCTGCGGCGGCGTCTCGGAGAGGTTCCGGGCGTGCAGTACAACTTCTCGCAGCCCATTACCGACCGCGTGTTCGAGACCATCTCGGGCATCATCGGGCAGGTCGTGGTGAAGGTGCACGGCGACGACCTCGACGCGATGACCCGCGTCGCCGAGCAGGTGCAGCGCCGTCTCGGGCGCGTGGGCGGCGTGTCGGACCTCGCGATCTACATGGCCGGCGAGGCCCCGCAGCTTCGCATCGTGCTCGACCGCGAGGCGCTCGCGCGGCGCGGGCTCTCCGTCGACGACGTGCAGCGCAGCGTCGACATCGCCCTCGGCGGCGCGGTGGCCACGCAGGTGTGGGAGGGCGAGCGGCGCTACGACGTGGCCCTGCGGCTCCCCGAGTCTGTGCGGCAGAGCCCCGAGGCCCTCGCGCGGGTGACCGTAGGCGAGGGAGAGCATCACGCGCAGCTCGGCGACGTGGCGCGCATCGAGGTGGCGAGCGGGCGCGCGGCCATCTGGCGCGAAGACTTCTCGCGCTTCGTCGCGGTGAAGTTCAACGTGCGCGGCCGCGACCTCGGGAGCACCGTCGACGAGGGGCGCCGCGCGGTGGCCGACCTCACGATGCCCGAGGGCACGTACCTCACCTGGGGCGGGGAGTTTCAGAACCAGGCCCGCGCGCTCCGTCGCCTCGGCGCGGTGCTCCCCGTGGCGCTCGCGGTGATCGTGGCGATCCTTCAGGCGAACCTTCGCAGCGCGCGGGTGACGGCGCGCATCGTGGCGACGCTGCCCTTCGCGGTGGCGGGCGGCGTGGCGGGGCTCCGCGCGATGGGCGAGAACTTCTCGGTGTCGAGCGCCGTGGGGTGCATCGCGCTCCTCGGGCAGGTGGTGCTCGCGGGGGTGCTCGTGTGCGGACGCATCGACGAGGCCCGCGCGCACGGCGAGGCCGACCCGGTGCTGGCCGGGGCGCGGGTGGCGTTCAAGCCCGTGATGCTCACGGCCTCGCTGGCGATGCTCGGGCTCGTGCCCGCGGCCCTCTCGCACGCCATGGGGAGCGAGACCCAGCGGCCCTTCGCCATCGCCATTCTCGCGGGGCTCGTGGCGGGCGTTCCCGCGGCGCTGCTGCTCCTGCCCGTGGCCCTCGGCGACCCTCGTGCGCCGACTGCGGAGCCCACGGAAACGGCCTGAACGAAGATGTGACAGCGCCGATCGGTTGCCCCGCTCGACCGGGTTCTGTGCACACAATCCCAGCCCTCATGGTGGTGGACGGAGACGACGCGGGGGCGCGACGTGGCGACACGTCGTGGGCGGGCTGCGGTGCAGCGGTCGCGCGTGCGGTGGGCGCCGACACGCCGGCGCTCGTGCACGAGGGCGTGACGGTGCGCTTCGCGAATGAAGCGGCCGCGCGTGCGCTCGGGGCGCGTGCGATGGCGCTCGTGGGGCGCGCGATGCCGTCGCTGCTGGCGCGCGACGAGGCCGAGGCGGGGGCGATGCTCGTGCGGCGGCGCGTGCTGCGCGACGACGGCGCAACGCTCACGGTGGCGGCCACGACGCGCGCGCTGGAGGGCGTCGCGGGCGCGTCGGTGACGGCCTTCGAAGTGGTCGCGGTGGAGGCTCCCTCGCGCGACGGCGAGGCGCTCTTTCACGAGGTGTTCGAAGCGTCGCCCGATGCGATCCTCGTGGTCGACGGGGCGGGACGTGTGGCGCGCGCGAACCCCGCGGCGCACGCGCTCTTCGGGTATGCGTCGCACGAACTCGCGGGCGCTTGCGTCGACGCGCTCGTGCCCGATCGGCTGCGCGCGCGCCACGTGGAGCATCGCGCGCGGTATGCGACCGCGCCCGCGCCGCGACGGATGCAGGGCCACGCGCCGCTCACCGCGCGGCACCGCGATGGGCGCGAGATTCCCGTCGAGGTGAGCATCGGGCCGGTGCACACGGCCGATGGTGCAGCCACGGTGGTGCTGCTGCGCGACCTGCGCGCGCGCCACGAGGCCGCGCGGGCGCTGGCGCAGAGCGAGGCGCGCTTCCGCGGGCTCTTCGAGGGCGCGACGCTCGCGATGGTGCTCTGCGACGCCACGGGGCGCGTGGTGGATGCGAACCCCGCGGCGTGCGCCCTCGCGAGGTGTGCGCGCGACGCGCTCTGCGACCGCGCCCTCGACGCCGTGGTGCTCCGCGACGACGACGATCCGACGCGCGCGCGGCTCATTCGTGGAGGCGCTCCGTCGGTGCCCGTGGAGGTCACGCGCTGCGCGCTGGCCGACGGCGCCACGCTGGTGATCCTCGTCGACCTCACCGAGCGGCTGCGCGCGCAGGAGGCGCTGCACACGGCCTCGCGCCTCGACGCCGTGGGACGCCTCGCGGGCGGCATCGCGCACGACTTCAACAGCCTGCTCACGATCGTGTTGTCGCTCTCCGAGGAGCTCGACAGCCACTTCGGTCACGACCCCTACGCGCGCGAGATCGTGCGCGACCTGCGCGAGGCCGGGCTGCGCGCGGCGCTGCTCACGCGACGGCTCATGACCTTCGCGCGGCGCCAGCCGTTTCGACCGCGCGTGGTGGAGCTCAACGAGGTGGTGCGCGGCTTCGCGCCGCTGCTCGCGCGCACCGTGGGCGAGCGCGTGCGGCTGCGCCTCGACCTCGCGTCGTCGCCGCTCGCGGTGTGCATCGATCCGGTGCACGTCGAGCAGGTGCTCCTCAACCTCGGCGCGAACGCACGCGACGCGATGCCCACGGGCGGAGAGCTTCGCGTGCGCACGGCGGTCGACGCGTGCGAGGGCGAGCCCGTGGCGGCGCTGGAGGTCGAAGACACGGGCACGGGCATGAGCGACGAGGTGCGCGCGCATCTCTTCGAACCGTTCTTCACCACGAAGCCGCCGGGGCAGGGCACGGGCCTCGGGCTCGCGACGATCTACGGCCTCGTGCGCCAGGGGGGCGGAGACATTCGCGTGCGATCGGTGCCCGGCGCGGGCACCACGATGCAGGTGAGGCTGCCGTGCGTTGACGGTCTGTCGATGGGCGTCAATGCCGTGACGGACGCCGCCCCCGGGGTGTGAGCGCCATCGCGTGCGTGGCGCGCAATGACAGCGTCTGGCGAAGCGTGCATGGGGCGGCACGCGCGATGCTGAAAGATCCGGCGACGGGTGCGCGTCGGCGACCGGTTGACGGTGGGTGACGGCGCGCTCGTGCATTCCTCAGCGACGCGGGAATCGTTTCGCGCGGTCGATGCTGTGGCGGGTGGACGCGAGGAGAGCGGAGGGCGGTGCGGCGCGGTCGATGCGCCGTCGCTCCCGCGTCGCGTTCCGTCGTTCGACCCACGATCTGGAGCTCGCACCTCGCATGCGCACACGTCTCGGGGGGCCGCGTCGCGCGCCCCTGCTGCTTCTCTCGCTCGCCTCGCTGGCGCTGCCGCGCGCGTCGTCGGCGCAGTCGCTCGATGGCGCGTCCACCGACGCCGCGCCGCCGTCTTCACCCGCGGTGTCTGCCGCACCGGCCGCGCCTGAAGCGCCTGCGTCGCAAGCGCCCGCGTCGGAAGCGCCCGCAGACCCGCAGGGCTTCAACGCCGACCTCTTCGCGTCGGGGCCTCCCGCGTCGGGTGCCTCCGGCGAGGACCCGTCGGTGCGGCTGCAGATCTTCGGCGACGCGGGCTTCGTCGCGCGCACGGCCCGCGACGTGTGGATGCTCGAACCGTCGACCGCGGGCGGCCAGAGCGCGCGCGGCATGGAGGTGCCGTGGAACACCTTTCACGCCGCCCACGTGGACCTCTTCCTCACGTCGAGCGTGGGGCGCCTCGATTTTCTCGCCGAGACGCTCCTCGAAGCCGACATGGAGGACAACGAGTTTCGCATCGACGTCGAGCGCGTGCAGGTGAGCTACCTCGTGTCGAACGCGCTGCGCGTGAAGCTCGGTCGCGTGCACCAGGCCTTCGGCTACTACAACGACACGTACCACCACGGATCGATCTTCGAGCTCACGACGGGCCGACCCTTTCTCGTGCAGTTCGAAGACATGGGCGGCGTCATCGGCCCGCACCTCGTGGGCGCGATGATCGACGGCACCTTCTCGCTCGGGGGCGCGGGAGACCTTCGCTACGACCTCGAAGTGGGCAACGGCCACCTGCCCGACATCACGGCCATCGCGAACGCGGGCGCGGCGAGCAACTTCAAGCGCGTGAACCTCCGCGTGCGGTGGATGCCGCGCTTTCTCGACGGGCTCATCGTGGGCGTGAACGGCGCGCTCGACGAGGTGCCCGCGATGGGCGACAGCGGGCACGGCGTGAACATGCGTCCCAACGCGCTCGGTGAGCTCATCGGCGGCGTGCACCTGGTCTACATGGAGCATCACGCGCACGTGCTCGTCGAAGGCGCCGTGGTGCGCCACACCGACCGTGGAACGGGCGACGTGTACGAGACCGCGGGCGGCTTCGCCGAGCTCGGCTACGCCTTCGGCGACTGGACCCCGTACGTGCGCTGGGAGTCGCTGCGGCTCTCGCGCGGCGATGACCCCGCGTGGGCCACGACCGTGTTCGGCATGCGCGGCGCTCGCGACGTGCGCGACGCGCGCGTCGGCGTGAACTGGCACCCGAACGAGCACCTCGCGCTGAAGCTCGAAGCGCGTTGGCTCGACGTCGACGGCGCCGTCGACACGCAGCAGGCGTCGGGGCAGTTCCAGCTCGCGTTCGGGTTCTGAACCGTCATGGAGACCGCGATGAAACGACCGCTCCCCCTCGCGCTGGCGGCCACGCTGGCGCTCGCGACCACGCCCGCGCACGCCGACGATTTTGTCGTGCTGCACCACCGCGACAACCCCGTCGCGAGCTTCGACGCCGACGCGCTCCGACGGCTCTACACCGGCCGCACCAAACAGTGGGACCGCGGCGCCGTCGTGCAGGTGATCGTCATTCCCGCCGAGGGGGCCGTGGAGACGCGCTACCTCGCCGAGCTCCTGGGCATGACCCCGCGCGAGCTCCTGAGCCGCATGCAGCAGGAGGTCTTCCGCGGAGAGATGCGCCGCCCCGTGATCGTGCGCTCCTCGCAGGAGTGCGTCGCCGCCGTGCGCAGCAACCCCGGCGGCCTCTGCGTCGCCACCGCGGCCTCGGCGTCGTCGCTCCCGCCCGACGTGCAGGCCGCGCGCATCACCCACTGATCCGAAGAGTGCCACGTACGACCCCATGAGGAACCGATGCATCCACCCACGTCACTGACCGCCCGCCTTGTGGGCGGGCTCGTGCTCGTCGCGTTGACCACCGCGGGCATCGCCGGCGTCGCCGTCGATCGCACCGTGCAGCGCCACACGCTTGAGTCCTCGACCCGACAGCTCGACGCCACCGCGCGCACCTTCGGGCAGATGACCGCGAGCGCCCTCTTCGGCGACCTCGACCCCAACGACACGAGCCTCAATCCCCCGGTGCGCGCGCTCGCCCACGCCGTCGACGCCCACCTCTCGCTCGTCACCCCCGACGGCGCCCCCGTCGCCGACTCGGACCGCGACGACCCGCGCAGCGCAGGCTCGCAGCGCAACGCCCCCGAGGTGCGCACCGCATCTCGGCACGGCGTGGGCTCCGCGGTGCGCGCGGGGAGGCTCTGGGTCGCCCGATCCATCGAGCGCGACGGGCGTCGGCTGGGCTATGCGCGCGCGTCGATTCCCATGGCCCGCGTCGACCGCGTGGTGGTGGCGCTGCGATGGCAGGCGGCGCGTGCGGCCGGCGGCGCGGTGCTCATCGCGCTCGTGCTCGCGGCGCTCATCTCTGTGGGCATCGTGCGGCCCGTGCGGCGGCTCGCCGACGACGCCCGTCGCATCGGCGGCGGCGACCTCGGGCACCGCGCGACCGTGCGCGGCGACGACGAGATCGGCGCGCTCGCGAGGGCCTTCAACGACATGACCGCGAGCCTCGAAGGCATGGTGCGCCGCCTCGACGGGCGCAACCGCGACATGCGCATGGTGCTCGACACGATGGGCCAGGGGCTGCTCATGGCCGACCGCCACGGCGTGGTGCTCCCCGAGCGATCGGCGCCGGTGGATCAGTGGTTCGGACCCATCGCGCCCGACACCCGCGTGTGGGACCTCTTTCGCGAGGCCTCGCCCCGCGACCGGCTCAACCTCCAGATGAACTGGGAGCAGCTCTTCGAAGACATGCTCCCCGTCGAGGTGACGCTCGCGCAGCTCCCGTCGCGGGTCACCTGCGGCGAGGTGGTCTACGAGGTCTCGTACGAGCCCATTCGTGAGGGCGGCGAGGTCTCGCGCCTGCTGCTCGTGCTGAGCGACGTGACCGCGTCGGTGTACGCCGAGCGCATGGAGGCCGAGCAGCGCGACCTGCTCGCGGCCTTCAACGCGATGACCCGCGATCGCAAGGGCTTCGAGGGCTTCCTCTCCGAGGCCGACGCGCTCGTCGAGGGCATCACCGAGGGCGCGCCCGGGCCCGTGGAGCTCAAGCGCGCGGTGCACACGCTCAAGGGCATCGCGAGCCTCTACGGGGTGCGCTCCGTGGCGTCGCTCTGCCACGAGATCGAGACCCGCATGGCCGACGACGAGCCCCGGCTCACGGCCGCGGAGCGCGAGCAGCTCACGGGCACCTGGCGCGGGCTGCGCGACAAGCTCGCGGCCCTCGGCGGCGGCACGAACGACAGCGCCCTCGACGTGCGCCACGAAGACGTCGACGCGCTCCAGTCGCTCATCGAGCGCGGCGAGGAGCACGCCCTCCTCGCGCAGATCGTGGGGTCGTGGAAGATGGAGCCCGTCGACCGCCGCCTCGCGCGCCTCGGCGAACAGGCGAAGCAGCTCGCGGAGCGCCTCGGCAAGACCCCGCCCGACGTGGTGGTGGCGGCCAACGGCGTGCGCCTCGACGCGCAGCGCTGGGCGCCCTTCTGGAGTGTGTTCTCCCACGTCGTGCGCAACGCCGCGGACCACGGCCTCGAAGCCCCCGACGAGCGCGCCGCGCGGCACAAGCCCGCCCGCGGACGCATCGAGCTCCGCGCCTGGGCCGACCGCCACGGCGTGCTGCTGGAGCTTCGCGACGACGGCGGCGGCATCCAGTGGGAGCGCCTGCGCGAGAAGGCCCGCGCGCACGGCCTCCCGTCGGCCACGCACGACGACCTCGTGGCGGCCCTCTTCACCGACGGCGTCTCGACCCGCGACGAGGTGACCGAGACCTCGGGACGCGGCGTGGGCATGGCCGCGGTGCGCGCCGTCACCGAGTCGCTCCGCGGCACCATCGAGGTCGAGAGCGCCGAGGGGCAGGGCACGACCTTCCGCTTCCGGTTCCCGCTCAACGCGGCGGTGAACACGCTCTACGCGGCCTCGCGCGCGCCCCGCGTGCTCTCGGTGCCCGCGGCCCACATGATGGCCAGCCTCGCGCCCGCGCCCCTCCTCACGCAGCCCCCGCAGGCCTGATCGTCACGCACCCGTCTCCGCGGCGCGCGTCTCAGGGCGTGCGCTGCAGGAGGGTCCACTCGTCGTTGCGCATCGACACGCGCCAGCGCCCCGTCGCGAGGAGCCGCGAGAGGTCGTCGCCCTGCGCCGAGGGGAGCACCACCGCGTCGATGCGCGCGCCTTCGAGGTTTCCCGCCGCGTCGGGCGCGTCGAGAAAGCGCCGCAGGGCCCGCATGCGCGCGGTGTGATGGGGCGTGATCATGCCGACGCCGTGCACCGTGCGATGCCATGTCGACGCGCAGATCTGTCGGGTGAGGGCCGGGCTCTCGGTGAGCACGCGCAGGCGGCCCGGCACGGCGCGCAGGTGGGCGAGCAGGGCCTCGGTGTTCGCCGACCAGAGCAGCAGCGGCGCCGACGGTGGCGTGCGCGCAAGGTCGATCACGAAGGCCAGGTTGTCGGGCGCCGCGAGGAGCGGGAGCGAGACGGCCAGCGAGAGGGCCGTGAGGCGCGCGCGACCGCCGCGGAGGGCGAGATCCTGGAGCCACGCCCAGGTGAGGCCCGCGCCGCCGAGCCACGCGTACCCGTGGAGAAAATGCAGGGGCATCAGGTGGGGAACGAAGGGGATCCGCGGGTGGTGGATGAGCACCAGCGAGCCCGCGAGGAGCGCCACGAAGGGGCGTAGCAGGGGCGAGGCGAACACCGCGCGGCGGAAGCGTCCGTCGAGGGCGAGGGCGGGCAGCGCGAGGAGCGAGAGACCGTGACCGCGCAGGGTGTCGACCCATCCCATCGGGTCGTCGTAGAAGCCCGCCTCGCGGTGCTGCGCGGAGATGGATCCGAGCACCGGGTCGCGGCCGATCACCACGCCGTAGTGCACCGCGAAGGCCGCCGCGACGCCGAGGGCCGCCGCGTGGGCGCCGCGGTGCGCGCGCCAGGTCGGGAGCGCCGCGAGCGCGTGGGCCACGAGGAGGGTCACGGTCACGAAGGGGTTG
Organism: uncultured Myxococcaceae bacterium; assembly: GCA_945952225.1. Taxonomy (GTDB): domain Bacteria; phylum Myxococcota_A; class Polyangia; order Polyangiales; genus CAISKJ01. The sequence goes on along the minus strand of CAMFHP010000109.1, from coordinate 12,238 downwards.
GCCGTGGCGGCGAGGGCGAGGCACGCGGTGGCGGCCCACCAGCGGTCGGTCATCGCGAAGAGGAGCCATGCGAAGGCCACCGCGTGGTGCACGGTCTCCAGGGGATAGAGCAGGTTGCGGAAGATGTCCGCGAACCACCAGCGGTAGGTGAACTCGGCGTCGACGAGGCGCTGGAGTCCCGCCGCCGTGGGCCCCGCGGGGATCGCCGAGAGCCACGCGAGGCCCGCGCCGAAGCCCGTGAAGAGGAAGGTCGGCCAGAACCATCCCGCGGGGCGCGCGATGCGACGCAAGACCGCCGCCAGGAGGAGGTACATCGCGAGGCCGCCCACGGTTCGCAGGATCAGCACCGCGGTGGCGGGCGTGAGCCCCAGCGCGAGGAGCCCGCCGAGGAGCGAGAGGGGCCACTGGACCAGCAGCGCGCGCGGGGCGTCGCGGAGATCCCACGGGCTCGGAAAGCTCAGGAGCGTGGACGAGCGCGCGGCCTCGCGGGCGTTGCAGAGGTACGTCGGCAGGTCGAGCTGGAGGTAGCCCGCGAAGTGGTACCCCGGCGGCTCGTGGCCGTACCAGTTCGCCACTTCCGCCGTGAAGACCAGCGGGAAGAAGGCGCACACGAGCGCGATCCAGGGCCACGCCGCGGCGGCACCGGTCGCGTGGGGGGACTCACGCACGTGTGTGACACTAAGTCACTCGCCCCGAACCGGAAGTGGGAAAACCATGGGTGCGGCGAAGGTTCCACCGCTGAGAAGGAATGGCGCTCAGTGGGATTTGGCGGGCTCGGCGGCGCGGAGGGCGTCGCGCTGCTCGCGGAGGTTCCACGGCAGCTCGGCGTAGACGTCTTCGAAGAGTCCGTCGCGGTTCGGGGGGCCGTGCCGTTCGGCTTCGGCGATGGCGCTCTGGATCTCCGCGGCGAGCTCCTCGAGCAGCGCCGCGTCGCTCGCCTCGGTCACCAGCCCGCGCGCCGCCATGAACCGTCGGAAGCGCTCCACGGGATCGCGCTGCGCCCAGTACGCCACCTCGTCGTTCGAGCGGTACCGCGTGGGGTCATCGCTCGAAGAGTGGGCGCCCATGCGGTACGTCACGCTCTCGATGAACGTGGGTCCGTCTCCGCGACGGGCGCGCGCCGCGGCCTCGCGGATCACCTCGTACACCGCGAGGGCGTCGTTGCCATCGACGCGCACGCCCGGGATGCCGTAGGCCACGGCCTTCGATGCGAACGTGGGCGCCGCCGTCTGCGCGCGGCACGGCACCGAGATGGCCCAGTGGTTGTTCTGACAGACCAGCACCACGGGGGCCTTGAAGCGCGCCGCGAAGGTGAGGGCGTTGTGCACGTCGGGCTCGCTCGTCGCGCCGTCGCCGCAGAAGCCCACGGCGATGCTCCCGGCCCGCCGCGCGCGCATGGCCATGGCCGCGCCCACGGCCTGCGGCACCTGCGGACCGATGCAGCTCGACCACGAGACCTGGTTGGCAGCGCGTCCCGAGAAGTGCGAGGGCATCTGCCGTCCCTTCTGCACGTCGAGCGCGTTGCCCCAACACTGGGCGAGGTACGTCGCGAGGGGAAAGCCTCGCACCAGCATCGCCGCGCCCTCGCGGAGCCCGGGGAAGATCCAGTCGTCGCGGTCGAGCGCGAAGGCCGTCGCGATGGGCGTGGCCTCCTGCCCCTTCACCTCGCCGTAGAACCCGATGCGCCCCTGGCGCTGCACGAGCAGCATCTTCTCGTCGAGGAGGCGCAGCCGACGGAGCTCGCGGTACATCCGCAGCAGGGCGTCGTCGTCGAGGCCTACGTCACGGGTCGCGTGGCACGCGTCGTCGAGCACACGGTGGAGGCCGAACACCGGGTCGTCGGAGGCTGCGAGTACGTCGGGCATGGCGCGCGACGCTACACAGAACCCCGCGGCGCCGCCAACGTGCGAACGCACCCCGCGCGAGGGCCGTGACCGTGGGGATTCCGAAGCTTCTGTCGCCTCGCGAACGGAGCCTCTGCGGGGTGACATTGTTCGTCCTGTCGATGCGTTGACATCCCAGCGGGAACGGGTACTCACCGGGGCCCCAACCACACCACCGCGGCGCAACACCGCGCGCGCTTCGAGGATCTTCATGTCCCTGACCCGATGGCTTTGCGTCGCTTCGTTCGTCACCGCAGTCGCGTGCAGCGCGAAGGGAGGCGGTGGTGGCGGCGGCGGATTCCCCGACGACGACGCGAGCACGACCTCGGACGCCGCGACGCCCGACGACACCGCGAGCACCACCGACGTCACCACGGGCAACGACGTGGTGGCCCCGACCGACAACGGCGTGCCCACCGACAACGGCGTGCCCACGGACACCGCGACGCCCGACGTGCCCGTGACGCCCGACGTGCCCGTGACGCCCGACGTGCCCGCGACGCCCCGCTGCGGTGACGCCGTGTGCAACGGCGCCGAGACCTGCTCGACCTGCTCCGCCGACTGCGGCGCGTGCGCGCCCCGCTGCGGCGACGGGAGCTGCAACGGCGAAGAGACCTGCACGAGCTGCTCGGCCGACTGCGGCTCGTGTGCGGCCCGCTGCGGCGACGGAACCTGCAACGGCACCGAGACCTGCACGACGTGTCCGGGCGACTGCGGCGCGTGCGCGCCCCGCTGCGGCGATGCGATGTGCAACGGCACCGAGACCTGCACGACGTGTCCCGGTGACTGCGGTGCGTGCGCGGCCCGCTGCGGCGACGGAACCTGCAACGGCACCGAGACGTGTTCGACCTGCTCCACGGATTGCGGCACCTGCGCGGCCCGCTGCGGCGACGGCGTGTGCCAGACGAGCGAGTCGTGCTCGACGTGCTCCATCGACTGCGGGACGTGCACGGGCACGGGCTCGCTCATGACCCCGTGCGCGACGGGCGTGACGCAGGGACCGAACCGCAACTGCGGCTGGCGCACGGGCATGGTGTTCTCGTGCTCGCCCGGTCGCGCGACCATGGTCGGATGCAGCGGCTCCATGGGCACGGGCTCGCTCTGCCAGCCCGCCTACGGCGTGTGCACCGGCGACCCCGTGATGCGCGTGTGCGCGGGCACGCAGCCCTGCGCGTCGACGTCGACCTCGCTCCTCGTGCCTGCGTCGGGCAGCTTCGACGACGCGTGCGGAACGTGCCCGTCGGCCTACATCACCTGCCCCACGTCGGGACAGATCTACGTGATGACCGGCGACTACAACTCGAACACGGCCACGCAGACCGGCACCTGCCTGCCCGCGGTGCGCTGAGTCACGGATCGTACTTCGGGAGCCGGTGGGCCTTGCGTCCGCCGCGGGTGCGCGTCGGCTCCTTCAGAACCCCTTCGAGCATCTTCGAAGACATCTCCACGCAGCGTGCGGCCAGCGCGCGGGCGCCTTCGCGCAACGACTCGCTCTCGGCGACGACGCGGGTGTTGTTCTCCATGTCCTCGGCGCTCCACCCCCGCGAGTGGGCGATGTACGGGAACTGCGGGAACTGCACCCCGAGCTCGGCGAAGAACCCGAGCATCTGCCCGGCGGTGCCCTGCACGTTGTCCTGGCCGCCGGTGATGACAAAGCCCGCGACCTTGTTCTTGAGCAGCGTGCGCCCCGCGATGGTCTCCTGGTTCTGGATGCAGTTCATCCGCTCGACCATCTTGAAGTAGAGCGAGCTCGCGGCGCCCCAGCGGATCGGCGTGGCCACGAGGTACACGTCGGCCCAGTGCACCAGGGCTTCGTAGACCTGGTCGAGCTGATCCTGCGGGTCCATCTGGGTGATGGAGCAGGGCCAGGTGCACGCCCGCGCCGACTTCGAATAGAAGCCCTCGCATGCGCGAAACTGAAGGTCTCGCAGACGGATCGTGCGCGTCTCGCACCCGAGGCTCTCCGCGTGGCGCAGGGCCTCGTCGAGGAGCGCATCCGACGTGCTGTACCGGGGATGGTCCGCGGTCATCGCCGTGGTGGAGATGCCCACCACGCGCACGGGTCCGACGCCGCGCTCCACGGGGCGCGCGAGGGGATGGGGCTCGTGGGGCTTCTTCGTGCGGGCCGTGGCGCTCGCGAGGTCGACCTCCAGCCGACCGTTCACCTCGCGCAGCGCGTACGCGGGCACGGCGTCTTCTTCGAAGCCCGGCTCACCGAGCCCCGTCTCCGCGTGAAACGACCAGTAGTGCCAGGGGCACACCACGTAGTCGCCCGCGAGCGTTCCTTCGCCGAGGGGACCGCCCACGTGGTTGCACACGCCCGAGATCGCGCCGAAGCGCCCGTCGCGGTAGCTCAGCGCGATGCGCGTGCGCCGCGCCATCACCGACTGCAGAGGCCGCTGCTTCAGCGCCTCGACCTCGCCCAGATCGACCCAGTCCGATTCGTCCGCCATGGTGATTGCGCAGCGTAGCGAAGTCTCGCCGCGGGCCGCGAGCGCGAACGTCAGCGCGCGCCGCACCGACGACGCGAGGGCGCGTCAGCTCCAGCGGGCGAGGGCCTGGGCGAGGGCCGAGAGGGTCATGGGCTTGAGCAGCACCTCTTGCATCCCCGCGGCCCTGCACGCGGCGACGTCTTCTTCGAGGCCCGCGGCGGTGAGTCCGAGCACGGGAATCGCGCCCTTCGCGCCGCCCATCGCGCGCAGTCGTCGTGTGGCTTCGAGGCCGTCGATGTCGGGCATCTGGCGGTCCATGAGCACGAGGGCGAAGTCGCGGGTGGCGAGGGCGTCGAGGGCCTCGCGTCCTCCCTCGACGGACACACACGCGATGCCGAGGCGTTCGAGCATCTTCTCGGCGACGCGGCGGTTCACGGCGTTGTCGTCGACGACGAGCACGGGGCTGTGAAAGGGCTTGAGGCTCACGGGCGCTTCGACGGGCGCGGCGCGCTCCGTGGCCACCGGGAGCGTGAGCACGAAGCGGAAGGTGCTCCCTGCGCCGGGCGTGCTCTCGGCGCGGATCGATGCGCCCATGGCCTCGACGAGGCGCTGCGAGATGGCGAGCCCGAGGCCCGTGCCGCCGTGGGTGCGCTGCACGCTCGCGTCGGCCTGCGAGAAGGGTTCGAACACCCGCGCGAGGGTGTCGCCGTCCATGCCCGGTCCCGTGTCGCGCACGGACCACTCGACGGTGTGGTGTGCGAGCGCGCGGGCCGAGAGTTCGACCTCGCCCGCGGGGGTGAACTTCACCGCGTTGGCCACGAGGTTGAGCAGCACCTGACGGAGCCGCAGCGCGTCGCCCATGAGCGTCGGCGCGATGGCGTCGTCGAAGTGGAGGCGGAGGGTGAGTCCCTTCTCGCGAGCGCGCGGGGTCATGAGCTCCACCACGTCGGCGGCGGTGCGACGCACGTCGAAGGGACGCGCTTCGAGCACCACCCGTCCCGCTTCGAGCTTCGAGAGGTCGAGCACGTCGTCGAGGATGCGCAGCAGCGACTCTCCCGAGCCGTAGACCAGCTCGGCGAGTGCGTGCTCGTCGGCGGGGAGCGACGCGCGGCGGAGGAGATCCGAGGCCGCGAGGACGCCGTTCATGGGCGTGCGGATCTCGTGGCTCATCGTCGCGAGAAAGACGCTCTTCGCGCGGTTGAGCCGCTCGGCCTCGGCGCGCGCGGCGTCGAGCTGCTCGATGAGCGCCTCGTTCTCCGCGTGGAAGGCGCGGGTGAACACCATCACCACGACCATCTGCGAGAGCACCATCGTGGCCGAGATGCCCTGCGTCAGGTCGCGCTGCATCGACACGGGAATGGGCGGGAACATCCCGTGGCGATGGGCGAGGGAGAAGCCCACGGCGAGCGATCCGTTCACCGCGCAGAGGAGCAGCGCCGCGCGGAGTCCCACCACCAGCGCGGCGCCGCACGCGAGCACCGAGCCCCAGCTCAAGATGAACACCAGCCCGCCCACCTCGGCGGCGTTGAAGGCCACGCCCGTGAGTCCGAGCACGAAGACCGCGTTGGCGCTCAGCGCGAAGTTGCGCGTCACGCGCAGCACCGGGAACAGCGCCGCCAGCCCCGCGATCGCCGCGACGTGCGAGTAGGTGATCTGGTGGTCGGCGAAGACGAAGCGCCCGATGCCCGCGATGGAGAATCCCGCGATGCCGAGCAGGCAGAGGCTCTGCACCAGCCGCACGCGCCACCGCATGCGGGGCTCGGCGAGCATCTCCGGGGGGATGCTCCGGTCGATCAGGGAGAACACTCGACGGGGCACGCGCGGATGGTAGGGCCTGCGGGGGCCGCGGGTGACCCGCTGCGTGCGAAGGAGAGGGCGCGCGGGGGGAGGGAGCGGTCGCGCGATCGGACGCTGGGGGCAGTTGGGGGGGAGCGGGGCGCGGCGTGGCAGCGAGGCTGGGGTTCCCGGTGGTCACCGCCGGGCAAGCGTGCGAATCGCACCGGGCGTCGCCCGTCGCTCTGAAGTGGGCGCATGGCGATACAGCGTCGGAGGCGACTCCGACGCGACCGCGCACACCAGCCCGGGGTGACCATCGGGCGCATTGGGCGCATTGGGCGCATCGGGCGCATTGGGCGCATCGGGCGCATCGGGCGCATCGGGCGCATCGGGCGCATCGGGCGCATCGGGCGCGACGGGCGCATCGGGCGCATCGGGCGCATGGATCGGGGTGGAGCGTGGCGGGCTGTGGTGCTCAGCGCCTGCGCTTGCGTGGGCGCGGGGCAGCCGACTCGGCACGGCGGATCGCAGCGTCGGGCGCGTCGAGCTTTGCGAGCGCTTCCCAGTGACCGCGCTCCGCGAGGTGGGTGCTCACACGGTCGTAGACGCCACGCGCCTCACGCACGAGGCCCAAGCGCAGGAGGTAGAGGATCTCGAAGCCCGCGCTCCCCACGAGGGTGTGTGGGTCGTCGAGGGTGAGGAGTTCGCGGGTCACCACATCCATCTGCTGCGCGGCGGCCGCGAAGTCCCCAAGCGCCGCAAGGACCTCTGCGGCCTCACGCGCAACGAGCGCACGCACGGCAAACGGCCCCGCGTTGGGCGGGAGGGCACGCAGTTCCGCGAGCGCTTCGCCTGGGCGTCCTGACCGTCGCAGACTCCCAGCGATCGCGAGGCGTGCTCGGATGACCGCCAGCGTCTCACGGCGTGCTTCGCCCACCGGCAGCACCTTGCATCGCAGGACCTCGAGCGACACTTCCTGGCGACCTTCTGCCTGGAGCGTTTCTGCGAGGTGCAGGTACGTGGCCGCTTCCAATCCCGGGTCACGCAGGAGGTCGCGCGCGATCGGCAGCATCTCCTCCCGGTAGATCCGATGCGCCTCGACGGCCTCATCCGGCATACGCAACTGGGTGGCGATCAGTTTGAGAATCTCCCACCGGAGGCGCTGCCGTTCGCTGCGGTCAAGGAGGTGCAACGCATGTCTCGCAAGACGCAGCGTCTCGACCCGATCGACTCCCATGCAGGCGAGCGCCTCTTCGAGCGCGACCTCCGCCACGAGGTCTGCGCGCCCGATCTTCTGCGCGCGAACCTTCAAGGCATGAACGGCGCGTGCTGCCTCTCCCGCCTCTCCATCGATCTCCAGGAGATCGATGTACTTGCACAGCGACCGCACCGCCGTCGCGTCTCGCAACGTGTCCTGTCGGGCCGTGAGCGCCTTGAGCCGTGCGAGCCCCGCTGCGATGTTCCCACCGAACCCCTCGGCACACGCGGTCAGCAGCTCCGCTTCGTCGCGCCACGCGTCTGCATCGCCGGTCAGTCCGAACTCCGCGAGGCGGTCCCGCGCACGCGCAACATCGCCCGTCTGCAACGCGTCGTCGGCGTCGCGCAGCAGCGTGGGCCAGTCGGAGTCTGCGACGCCCAGAAAGGTGCTCGGCGTCGGTACCTGCTCGCTCCAGGAGGCGTGACGGTGCGTGTCGTCGTTCTGCGGGACCGGGCGTGCGCGGATCTGCGTGCTCACGTAGTGGCTGAAGTCCGGCGCCACCGTGCGCAGCTTGAGCAGCGCCTCGGGGTGCGCGAGCAGCAGCCACGGCATCGGAAGCGCCTGCACGAGGCGGTCGCGCTCCAGGTTGAGCCGCAGAAAGAGCGAGGGCGACGGCTCCAGTGATGCGCCCTCCACCGACTCCAGCCCGGTGAGCAGCAGGGCCGCGTGCTTCGATCGGCCAACCCCTCGCGCGAGCGCCGCGGGGATCTCCTCGACCAGCAGACGCCCGGGCAGCGAGGCCAGCGACACCGTGCGAAAGCGCCACGTCTCGTCGTGGCGTGCGAGCCATTCGCACAGCGCGTCGCGCACCTCGGGCGAGGGAACCTCCACCGCTACCAGCAGGAACTCCCCCGGCGTCGCGAGGTGCAACACCCGTCGCAGCGCGGTGCGCTCGTCGTCGTCGTAGTGCGCCGCGACGAGGGCGTCCCCGGGGTGCGAGGGCGCGCCGGTCACGCCGCGGGGGATCCCTTCGCGCGCTCCGACTGGAGCTTCGCCTTCGCCGTGAGCACCTCTGGAATCTCGGCCACGAGGGGGTGCACGTCGTACCAGACCGTGCCGTTGTACTTGAGCGCGAGCTGTTGGTAGAGCGCGGCCATGCAGCGCTCGTCGGGGCTCACATGGTGGTCGAGCATGATCGCTGCGAGCGTGTCGGCCCATCCGTTCGCGTTGATGAGGTCGCGGTAGGTGGCACTCACACGCCGCGTGGCCTTCTCGACGGCGGCGAGGTCGAGTGTGGCGCCGCGGTTCATCATCAGGATCGCCTCGCGCACCAGTCGCAGCAGGTCGCGGATCGCACCGCCGCTCGCGAGCACCAGGCGGTCGCGCGCGGCCACGTCGGGGATGAGCTTGTCGACGTCCATGCGGCGGTCGAGGGCGCGCAGCAGCGCGTCGCGCCCCGGCGCGTGGGCATCGAAGTCGGTGTACGGCTGCGACGGGTTGCGGAGCCGCACGGCGAACATCTGCTCGGTGATGAAGTGCTGGTCGAGGCGCTCGCTCACGGGCCGCAGGTGCAGCGCGATGGGCGGCGTCACGAGGAGGTGGCAGCGCAGCTTCTGGAGCACCTGTCCGCCGCCCATGAGCAGTTCGTCGACGACCTTCGGATCGTAGCGATCGAGGTTGTCGATCACGAGGAGCAGCCGACGGTCACCGAGCCAGCGGTTGGCCGCGTCGAGCAGGTTGTTCACGTGGCGGAGCAGCGTGCCGGGATAGCGCCGGAAGGCCTCCTGCACCTGGCGTCGGTAGTCGCCCTCGATGCGCAGCAGCGCCTTCAGTTCGGCCTTCACCTTGTGGAAGAACGGCACCTCGAAGCCGGCGCTGCTCTCGAAGCCCAGGTCGCCCTTCAACTGCGCGCCCCACGCCGTGCTCGCGATGACCTCGGCGAACCACTTCTTCACGCCCTCCACGGCCTCGGGCGGAAGCGGTCGGTCGGTCTCGTCGAAGTGCTCTTCGAGCCCGATCACCAGCGAGAGCAGCAGGTCTTCGGCGGTGATGTGCCGCTCGTCGAGCTGGAGGTTCGCTTCGAAGTACCAGGTCTCGAAGCTCCGCTTCAGGTCGTCGCAGACGCGGAGGATCTCCGTGGTCTTGCCCGCGCCGCGGTGGCTCACGAACGCGACGTGCACGAACTCGCCTTCGTCGGCCCGCATGAAGCGGGCCTTCACGTTGCGTCGCGTGTCGTCTCCGCGCGCTGCCGAGAGGTCTTCGTAGCGCTCATCGTCGATCGCGAGGGGGCGGTCGTGGTTGCACGTGCGGTAGGCGTCGTCGAGCGTGGCGGCTCTGGGCGGAGTTGGCATCGGGCGTCGGTTCCGTGGAGACGCTGCGGCGTCTCTGCGTGGAGTACAAGGCGCGCGATCCGGCGCTGTCTACCTTTCTTCGCCGGTTGCGTCGCCCGCTCGGCGGAGGCGCGCGAGCCTCCCCCCCCCATGGCCGACCCCCTGGCGAGGCGCGCGAGCCTTCGCCCCCCGATAGGCGACCCCTCCGTCAAGGCGCGCGAGCCTCTTCCCCCCCCATGGCCGACCCCTCCGTCGAGGCGCGCGAGCCTCTTCCCCCCGATGGTCGACCCCCCGACGGAGGCGCGCGAGCCTCCGCCCCCCGATAGGCGACCCCCCGACGGAGGCGCGCGGGACTCGTCGGGGGATGCGCGAGCGGGGGGAGAGGGTCGTCAGCCTTGCGGCGGCTTGACGGGCTCGGCGGTCTTCGGCTTCGCGGGCTCCGGCGCCGCGCGCACGGTCCAGAGCGACGGAAGGAAGGCCTCCCATCCATCGGGCTCGCGCCAGAAGATCGGCGCGCCGAGTCGCTGCACCTCGTCGTACTCGCGGGCGAGGAGGGTGAACGCGCGGGCGCGGAGCTCGGAGGTGCCCACCGCGTCGGTCTTCTGCGCGTCGACCAGGTGCCGCGCCGCGAGACGGGCCAGCGCCTTCGCCGCGAGCTCGCGCGCCTCGTTCACCTCCTCCGCGGTGACCGTCGTGCGGGGGAGCGTCGCGAGGTTCTTCGCGTACCAGTCCGCCGCGTCGTTCAGGTCGTTGGCGAAGTCGGCGGCGTCACGGTCGCCCTTGCGGATCTCCGCCAGCAGCTTCTCGTCGCAGCGCTTGCGGCGAACCTGGAGGTCCATGTCGTCGAGGAGCAGCCCGCGCAGCTCGGTCATGCGCGGAAAGAGGTCGGCGAAGGCCGCCGTGCGGTCGACGGCGATGCGATGGAGCAGGTCCGCGTGCTGCGTCGCGCGCGCCACGTCGGCGAGCGCCTCGAAGCGCGCGATGGGGGGATCGCGGTAGAGCGCGGTGAGCGCCTCGCGGCGCGAGAGCAGGTTGGCAGTCGCCGCGATCGCCAGCTCCGCCGCCTGCGTCACGTCGAGCGATGCGTTCTGCAGCGACTCGCGGGGCAGCGCGCGGATCGCAGCCTCGTGGCGCTGCCAGGCGAGCGCGGTCTGCGACGGGTCGATCTCGGTCGTGCGCGCGGCGCTCGCGGCGTTCGCGGTCGGCGCGGCGGGCGCGCCAAGAGAGGTGGAGGCTGCCGGTGTGGGCTTCTTCGTCGCCATCGTGGTCCCCGATCGACCGCGCGGGATGGTGTGTGCCGCACGGTCGGGTTCCACCGTATCACCGCGCCAACACGCGACGGAAGGTCCGACACGGGGGTGCCGTGGGCCGTCGGTTTCCGGTGGTCACCGCCGGGCGCATCGGGCGCAGCCGCGGGCGCGGTCGCGGGGGGGCAGCAGCGGGCGCACGGCGATGCAGCGTCGGAGGCGACTCCGACGCGACCGCGCACACCAGCCCGGGGTGACCCTCGGGATCCCCGGGCGCCTCCCGCGCACTGGACTCACCGTCGCCCCACACGCATCGGGCGCCTCCCGCGCACTGGACTCACCGTCGCCTCCCGCGCACTGGACTCGCCGTCGCCCCACACGCATCGGGCGCACCGTCGCCTCACACGCACCGGGCTCCCCGTCGCCTCACACAGCGGGCCCTGCGCTGCGGATCAGCGGCGGTAGCGGTCCACGAGGTCGCCGCGGCCGTAGTAGTCGCGGCGCCACAGCTCCAGCGGGTCGGTGAAGCGCGAGAAGGTCGCGTCGGAGCCCGCGTCGGTGTGCTCCAGCTCGACCTCGGTGGTGAGGCTCCACGTCGTGTCGAAGCGCGTGTACGTGCGCACGAACTGGAGCCGCCCCGTCGTCGCGTCGTACGCGTAGCGCTGCACGGTGTCGCTCGATGCTACTTCGGCCACGAGGCCCGCGCGGTTGTAGCGGTACACCGTGTCGGCGCGCACGCCGCTGTAGATGAAGGTCTCGCGGTCCATCTGCCCGGTGGCGCGCACGGTCTCGACGCGCCGTCCGCTGCCGTACAGCGGCGGAAGCGCAGCCGGAAGCTCGTAGCGCAGATAGCCCGTGAGCCGCCCGCTCGCGTCGTACTCGTAGTTGTTCTCCCAGTGCTTCACCGAGGCGCGTCCCACCGCGGGCGCCTCGTAGTAGCGCTGCCATCCGACGAGCGTGCCCACCCACTCCCAGGTGCGCTGCATGGTCTCGGCCCACGCGCCCGCGCTCATCACGTCGCCGTGCTCGACGCGCAGCGTGCCGTCGGCGTTGAACTCGTAGCGCCAGCGTTGGTACTGCGTCCACGAGGGTCCGTTGCGCCACACGAAGCGACCCTCGATGCGCCCCGTGGTGCCGTACACCCACGTCGTGCGCTCGTAGGGACGCCACACACCGCCGCTCCACCGCTCCGTGTCGACGGCGTTCACGCGCCCGTCGGACCACGCGAACACGAGCCGCTCCACGGGCGTCGCCACGCCGTCGGTCACCGCGCGTCGCGTGATGCGCAGCGGACCCCACAGAATGGGCGCGCGCGAAGGCACCGGAAGCGGTCCGTCGTACACGTCGAGCGGCGGCAATCCATCGCCCGTGG
>CAMFHP010000108.1 GCA_945952225.1 uncultured Myxococcaceae bacterium | reverse complement strand
CACGTAAGGAGTCGTCGGCAGCGTCAGATGTGTATAAGAGACAGGGGCCGGGGCGGTGTCGCCCGACGAGGTGGCGGCGGCGGTCGCGGTCTGGGGCTGCGCGGGCGCCGACGAGCCGCACCCGATGGCGAGCGCGAGCATGCACGGCAGAACGAACTTCAGGGAGGTACGCATGGCGGCGAACCCTACACCAGCCATGCGCGCCTTCGCGCGGACATCTCGTGCGCGGTAACTGCCCGCACCCGCGGGGCGTAGCGCGACGGTCCCATGCAGCACGCCGTCACCTTCGCAAGCCTGTGGATCCTCGCGGAGCCCGCGGGGTATGTACCTCCCGCCGTGGCCGACCCCGTGCGCGCACCCGCGAACCCCGCCTCGCTCGAAGCGCGCATGGAGGCCGTGCTCGACGGCGACGCGCGGGCCTTCGAGTCGGTGTACCGCTCGCTCGCGCCGCGCGTGAAGGGCTTTCTCCGCGGGCTCTGCGCGGGCGACGAGCGCACCGCCGAAGACCTCACGCAGCTCACGTTCCTGAAGGTGCACCGCGCGCGAGAGACCTACCTCCGCGGCGCGCCCGTGGAGCCGTGGATCTTCGCGATCGCGCGTCGCACCTGGCTCGACCACCGACGCGCGCGCAAGCGCCGCCCCGAGGACCTCAGTGCCGACGGCACCGTGCCCGAGCCTCCGTCGCGCGAGGAGGCGCCCGAGGGCTTCGATCGCCTCGATCCCGCGGTGGCCGATGCGATCCGCGCGGGGCTCGCAGCGCTTCCCGAGGCGCAGCGTGAGGCGGTGGTGCTGCTCAAGGTCGATGGGCTCTCCGTCGCCGACGCGGCACAGATCGCGGGCGTGACCCCTGGCGCGTTGAAGGTGCGCGCCCACCGCGGCTACGAGGCCCTCCGTCGGGCCCTCGGTCTCCGGAGGAGCGAATGACCGACTGCGACCTGATCGCCGACGCGGTGGCCGAGGGGCGTGCGCTCACCGAGGGACAACGGCGCCACGTCACGTCATGCCGCGCGTGCGAGCTGCTCACGGCCGACGACGCGGCGCTCGCCTCGATGGTGCGCGCCGACGCTGCGACGCCCGACACCGACGCGATGCCCGCGGCGCTCCGTGCGGCGGTCGAGGGAGCCTCGTCGCCCGTGCGTTCGTTCTCCGCGTGGCGACGCGCGGTGCGTGTGATGGGGCCCGCGCTGGCCTTTGCGATGGCGGCGATTGTGTGGCGTCCCCGCGCCGACCTCGCGCATCGCCCCATGGCCTGGGTGGTGGTCGGTGTGGCCGCGCTCGCGTCCCTCGTCGCGCTCGGTGCGTGGACTTCACTGTCGCGCGGCGCGCGCGGGCTCGGTGCCTCCGTCGCGTCACGGGCCGCGGTGCTGGTGGCGATCGTGCTGGGCTCGCTCGCGGCGCTCTCGTCGTTGCACGACGCGGTGGAGGGATCGCGCGTCGTCGAAGGCAGCGCGGCGGTGACGGCCCTCGCGCACTGCGCGTTTCGCGGCGTGACGGCGGCGGCGCTCGTGGCGGTGCTCGTGGGCCCTGCGCTCCGTCGCACGGCGGTGACCGCGCCCACGCTCACCGGCGCGCTCGGTGGGGCCGTCGCGGGCCTCGCGGGGGCGCTGACGCTCCATGTGATGTGTCCGGTCGCGGGCCTCGCGCACGCGCTCGTCGGGCACGGCGCGCCCGTGGTGCTCGGCGCGGTGTTGGGCGCGCTCGTGGGGCGCCGCTTCGTCGCGGTGTGACCGACGAACATCGACCGCGAGGTGGTGTACAGATCGGCCCGTGACCTCGCGCACTCTGGGCCTCGCAACCCTCGCTGCCGTGATGGCGTGCTCGCACGCCGACCCCCTCGCACCGTGTCGTGACCTCGGCCCCGCGGGATTCTCTGCGACCGCGCCGCGCTGCGACGATCCGCGCTGCCAGGCCTGCGTCGCCGGGCTCCGTACGCTCTGGAACGACCGCGCCGACCGCGCGAACGCCACGCGGTTTCGCGCGCACTTTCTCGGCGTGGGCTCCGATGCGCGCGACGCCTTCGTGCGGGCCGCGCGACCGGGCGCGCCCTACACGTTCGAGCACTGCATGGCCTCTCCCCGACGGGGCGCCGCGTGCGCCGCGTGGTCGTCGGTCTGCGTCGAGGGTGTGGCCGCCGCGCTGGCCTCGTCGAACACGTCGCTCGCCGAGCGCCGACAGGCCACGCACGCGGCTGCGCAGGTGTGTCCCTCGACGCGTGCAGCGCTCGTCGAGGCGATGCTTCGTGACGCCCGGGGGCCCTGCGAAGAGAGCGCCTGCGCGCCTCGTGTGGCGGCGCACCTCGCGGCGGCCACGGTGCTCGCGCCCCACGACGACGATGGCGGTGAAGCGCTGCGGGCCATGGTGCGCGCGACCCCCGAGAACGTGGCGCGCGCGATCGTCGAGGCGCTCGGCGCACCGGACGCTCCCGCCGACATCGATGCCCTCGTCGTGCAACGGACGCTGCGCGCGTACTGCTTTGCGATCGTGGCCGCGAGCGCGACGGCGCCGCCCTTCGCGTGCGGCGCGGTGATGACGCGCTTTCTCACGCACGACGAGTTCGCCGATGCACCGCAGGCCTGGGACGCCCTCCGCGCCGCATCGCCCACGGTGCGCCGCGCGGTGCTCGATGGCGCGCTCCTCGACGTGTGCCGCGCGCCCGCGCAGCCCGCGCAATGGGGCGCGCACCTCGACACGCTTCCCCGTGACGAGACCCGCGAGGCCGTGCTCCGCGCGATGCAGTCCCCTGCGACCACCGACCCTGCGTGGACGGCCCTTCGCGCATGGCTCGCCCGCTCGGGTGTGACCGGCGCGGCACTCCCGCCTGTGAACCGTCCTTCTGTACCTGCGGCGCCGGTCGACGAAACATCGCCCCCTCGCACGGGCGCTTCGCCGACGATTCGCGCGCCGTTGTGGATGCCCTCGCGCGAGGGATGATCCTCGCCCGCGCTTCGCATTTCGTGGCATGTGCGCTGCACTGGCGCGCACCCCACGAGGTCTACCGATGAACCACCGCACGCTGCTTCTGGGTCTCTCGTTGCTCGTCTCGCTGCAGGGCTGCGCCGCGCAGTTCGTGTCGACGAAGGGCGCCACCGTCGCACTGGGCGCCACCGTCGATGCCCAGGCGGCGGCATCGGTCGAAGCGCAGCCTGCGCAGCCCACGGTGGTCGTCGCGCAGATCGTGGGGCTCCGCGTTCACGCGGCGGGGCAGGGGGCCGTGCAGACGGTGACGGGCGGCGCGATCGCGATCGAGCGCGCGGGCGGCATCGCGCTCTCGAATGTGGCCAGCGGAGACCTCGAGATCGAAGCGGGCGCCGTCGAGGGCGAGCCGAGCACCGTGAGCGGCGGCACGGTCACGTTGGAGAGCGGCGTGGTGCTCCACGTCGAGCGCGGCCGCGTCACGCTCGCGCGCAATGGCAACCGCTGGATCATCGGCAGCGGACGCCTCGTGGTGACCGGCACCGCCGCTGCGAACGCGAATGCGACGGTCGCGGGGGCGAGCACGCAGGCGAGTGCGACGACGGCAAACGCATCGACGACGAACGCCACGGTGGCCCTCCCGGGTGCCGTCGCGGGCGCGCAGGGAACGGCTGCTGCGGGCGCGCAGGGAACGGCCGCTGCGGGCGCGGTGACCATGGGGCGCGTGCAGGGCGTCGACGTGGAGCGCATCACCGTCGACGGCGGCACGCAGGTCGTCGCAGGCGGCGAGATCACGCTGACCGGCGCGCCCATGGCGGCAGACCTCGCGATCGTCGAGGGCGCGATCGACTTCGAAGACGCCGACCTCTCCACGCGTGCGGTGACGGCCTCGGGGGTGGGTGTCGGCGGCGCAACGCGCACGACGATCCCCACGGCGCAGGGAGGCGGTGCGGCGCAGGGGAACAGCACGGGCGGCGGTGTGGGCCTCGTCACGATCGGCGCACCGACGGCGACGGCGAACGCGGGCGCGACGGCGACGGCGAACACGGGCGCGCGGGTGCAGGTGCGGGCCACGGCGCGTCGCACGCTGCGGGTGCGCGCGGGCGGCATCGTGGTGGTGAGCGATCGGCACGGACGTCGGTGGCGCGCGCGCGTCGAGGGGGGCGAGCTCACGGCCCGCACCGACGGCACGAACCCCAGCGGGCGCGTGGTGTGGCAGCCCACGGGCGGAGAGCTTCGCATCACGGTGCTCGCGTCGGGCGGTGACTCGCTCACCGTCGACAGCGCGGGGCTCCCCGAGGCGACGGTGGAGCTCACGCCGCGCGTGCGGGGCGCGCTCTCGTCGCTCGTGGGCGCGGTGCCCGCAGACTCGCGCGAGGCCGCGCGGCTCGCGGCGGCGGTCGAGGTGGTGGTGCGCAACGCCGAGAGCGCGGAGCCTTCGTTCTATGCGATTCCGGTGCGGGGGCGCTCGCTGGTGGTGATGGTCGACGTGTCGTACTCGATGGCCGACGCCGACCCGCAGGGCTCGTGGTTCGCGGCCTCGCCGTCGAAGCTCGATGTGGCCCGCGCCGAGCTCGTGAAGGTGCTCGCGTCGGTGCCCGCGGGCGTGCGCGTGAACGTCGTCGCGTTCAGCTCGCACGTGAGCACGCTGTGGAGCGCCTCGCGCACGATGGACGACGCCTCGCTCGCCGAGGCCGTGCGCTGGGTCGCGGCGCTGCGCCCTGCGGACGAGACGCACCCGCTGGAGGCCATGCAGGCCGCACGTGCGCTCTCGCCGGACCAGATCGTGATGCTCTCCGACGGGCGCCCTTCGGACAGCGAGGCCGTGCTCCGCGCGCTGCTCGCGCAGGTCGATGCGATCGCCGCGCAGACCCGCGTCGACGTGGTGGGCTTCGGCGCAGACCAGGATCGGGAATTCCTCGGATCGCTCGCCGCCCACGGTCGCGGCACGCTTCGTCTCCGTTGAGCGCGCGCAACGCATCGGCCGTAGCGCGTCTCCCTCGTTCGGGTGCATAGATCCCCGCGGTGCGCATCGACGGCGCGCCCACGAAAGGATCCTTCGCACACCATGAACCGCTCCCTCTTCACCACCCTCGCGCTCGTGTCGTTCGCCGCGCTCTCGGGGTGCGCGAGCACGCAGAACACCTCGGCCTCGGCCGCGCAGGCGGCCACCTCGGCGTCGGCCTCCGCGTCGACGGCTTCGTCGGGCGCCACGCAGGCGGCCGCGGAGTTCGGGCGCGTCACCGTCGACGAGCTCTCGGCCTCGCTCGACCGCCACGAGCAGGTGGCGATCTTCGACAACAACCGTCGTGAGCGTTACGAGCAGGGCCACATCCCCGGCGCGCGCTGGGTGTCGTACGACGCCGTGACCACCGAGGTGCTCCCCGCCGATCGCAACGCGCGCCTGGTGTTCTACTGCGCGAACGAGTCGTGCCACGCGTGCCACACGGCCGCTGCGCGCGCGATCGAGCTCGGGTACCGCAACGTCGCGATCCTCCCCGCGGGCATCATGGGCTGGACCGCCGCGAACAAGCCCGTGGTCACCGGCGCGAACCCCTCCTGATCGCACACGCCGCGCGCCCTCCGTCGCGCGTCGCATCCCGTCTCCCGTTGCGCCCTGCGCGCGCTTCGTGTACCCCGCCCGACCCGCCGCACGGCACGTCGCCGTGACGGGCACACGGAGCCCCACCGCATGTCCGCCTCGCCGCGCTTCGTCGGACTCGATTTCGGCACCACCAACAGCGCGCTCGCCCTGCTCGACGGCGGCGCGCGCGACCCGAGCCTCGTGCGCTTCGCCGACGGCGTGGGCGGAGAGACCGCGACCTTCCGCTCGGTGCTCTACTTCGAAGAGGACCACGTCGACGGGCGCGCGGTGCTCACCTCGCTCGCGGGCCCCGAGGCCATCACGCGCTACCTCGCGTCGAACGGCGGCAACGTGCGACTGATCCAGTCGCTGAAGTCGTACCTCGCGAGCTCGCTCTTCACGTCGACGAGCGTCTTCGGCCGCACGCACACGCTCGAAGACCTCATCACCCTCATCCTCCGCGGCATCCGTCGCGGCGCGGTCTCGTCGCTCGGCCCCGTCGATGCGCCGGTGCGCGGCGCGGTGGTGGGACGCCCCGTGCGCTTCGCGAACTCCGACGGCGAGGCCGACGAGGCGCTGGCGCTCAAGCGGCTCACGTCGGCGCTCGGACGCGCAGGCTTCGAAGACGTGCGCTTCGAGTACGAGCCCGTGGGCGCGGCGTGCTTCTACGAATCGACGATCGACCACGACGAGCTCGTGCTCATCGGTGACTTCGGCGGCGGCACGAGCGACTTCTGCCTCATGCGCGTGGGACCGGGGATGCGTGGCGCCGACGGACGCGCGCGCATCGTGGGCACCGAGGGCGTCGGTCTCGCAGGCGACGCCTTCGACAGCGAGATCGTGAACGCCGTGGTCTCGCCGCGCCTGGGCATGGGCTCGGAGTACCGCTCGTTCATGGACGGCAAGGTGCTCCCGGTGCCGCCGTGGATCTACGCGAAGCTCCGTCGCTGGCACCACCTCTCGTTTCTCAAGAGCCGCGACACGCTGCGCTTTCTCGACGACGTGCGCGTGCAGTCGACGACGCCCGAGCGCATCGAGGCGCTGCTGCACCTCATCGAGTACGACCTGGGCTTTCCGCTCTACCGTGTGGTCGAGGGAACGAAGGTCTCGCTCTCGTCGCACATCGAAGCCCCGCTGCGCTTCGTCGACGGCCCGGTGCAGATCGACGAGCGCGTGGCGCGCGCGGCCTTCGAAGGGTGGATCGGCGCCTCCCTCGACGCCGTGCGCGGCTGCATCGACCGCCTCCTCGCGACGACCGGCGTGTCACCGCGCGACGTCGACCGCGTGTTCCTCACCGGGGGCAGCTCGCTCGTGCCCGTGGTGCGCTCGATCTTCGCGGAGCGCTTCGGCGCAGACCGTCTCCGCGGCGGCAACGAGCTCACCTCCGTGGCCCACGGGCTCTGCCTCCGCGCGGCGATGCAGTAGCCCGCAGGCGGTCATTGTGTGGCCGCGCGTGACAATCAGGGCGCGTCGGCGGTCTGTGCCCGCACGAGCGGCGTGAGCGCGTCGAGGAGCCAGCGCATCACCGCGCGCACCCTCCGCGGCGCGGCGCGTCCGTGCGTGTGGAGCAACGAGATGGGTGCGGGCCTCGCCACGTATTCGGGGAGCACCTCGACGAGCGCGTCGGCGTAGCGCGCCCCGCCCTGCCGCGGGAGCTGCGCGATGCCGAGCCCCGCCACACAGGCCGCCTCGTAGGCTTCGAAGTTGTCGACGGTCACGCACGCGCGCATCGGCAGCTCGCGGTACACGCTGCCGTCGAGGTACTCGAAGTTCGGCGTCGTGTCGGCGGCGTAGTGCACCACGAGGTGCCGTGACAGGTCGGCGAGCGTGCGGGGCGTTCCGTGCTGACGGAGGTAGGCCGGGCTCGCGCAGTTCATCATCGACGACACGCCGATGCGGCGTCCGACGAGGCCCTCGTCGCCGACGGGGCCGATGCGCAGCACCAGGTCGAAGCCCTCGCGGCGCGCCGCCGTGACGCGGTCGCTCGCGCAGATCTCGACGTGGAGCTGCGGGTGCAACGCCAGCAGCGAGGGGAGCCGCGGGATCACGAAGTCCGTCGCGACCATGACCGGCAGCTCGACGCGCACGCGCCCCCGGATCGCGCGGCTCGCGTGAAAGAGCGTCGCCACCTCGTCGGCGCGCGCGAGGAGCCCCGGCGCGAGCGCGAGGAGCTGCTCCCCCTCGGGCGTGAGGTGTACCGCGCGGGTGCTGCGCTGAAAGAGCTGCGTGCCCAGCGAGGCTTCGAGGCGCTGCACCTGCGCCGACGCGCGGGCCCTGGGCATCCCCAGATGCGCGGCGGCCTGCGTGAAGCTCCGCAGCTCGGCCACGCGCACGAAGGTCCGCAGGGCTTCGAGGTCGATGCTCATTGTCTGATTCTGCCAGACAGTGTGTCGCACGCGGCGCGCGTTCTCGCGAGGGCCATGGCGTCCTATCTCCTGCGCATGAACTGGAACGCCACCGACATTCCCCCGCAGCAGGGCCGCCTCGCCGTCGTCACGGGCACCGGCGGGCTCGGCTTCGAGACCTCACGCGCGCTCGCCCGTGCGGGCGCCGAGGTCGTCATCGCCGGACGCGACCGCACGAAGGGAGACGCCGCCGTCGCCCGCGTGCGCGCGGAGGTTCCCGACGCAGCCGTGCGCTTCGAGGCGCTCGACCTCGCGAACCTGCGCGCCGTGCGGACCTTCTGCGATCGCCTGCGCGAGCAGACCGACCGCGTCGACGTGCTCGTGAACAATGCTGCCGTGATGACGCCGCCCGCGCGGAGGCTCACCGCCGACGGATTCGAACTGCAACTCGGCACCAACCACCTCGGGCACGTCGCGCTCACCGCGGGGCTGCTCCCGCTCCTGCGACGGGGACGCGACGCGCGCGTGGTTACCGTGTCGAGCGTGGCCGCACGCGAAGGTGCGATCGACTTCGACGACCTCCAGGGCGAGCGGAGCTACGCGCCGATGCGCGCCTATGCGCAGTCGAAGCTGGCGGGGCTGATGTTCGCGTTCGAGCTCCAACGACGGAGCGAGGCGCAGCGCTGGGGCCTCGCGAGCATCGCGGCGCATCCGGGCATCGCGCGCACCGAACTGCTGCACAACGCGCCGGGGCGGCACAGCCTCGTGAGCCTCGCGCGGAGCGCGCTGTGGTTCCTCTTTCAACCCGCGCCGCAGGGGGCGCTGCCGACGCTCTTCGCGGCGACCGCTGCCGACGCGACGCCGGGCGGATACTACGGCCCCGATCGCCTCGGCGAGACGCGCGGACACCCGGCGCCGGCGAAGGTCCCGCCGGGGGCGAACGATCGTGGGAGCGCGGCGCGCTTGTGGGACGAATCCGCGAGGCTCACCGGGGCGCGCTTCGAGTGAATTCGTGGAGGAAGAGGGATTCGAACCCCCGGACGACTCTCGCCGTCTGCGGTTTTCAAGACCGGCTCGATGGTGCGGGATCGCCGGGGATTCGTGAGGTGCGCGCGAGGGGATTCGTAGGGGTGCTGAATCGCTCCGCGGAGGGGGGCCACCTCAAGCATCCGTCGGGGTCGAGGTGCTCGCCACCCACGCCCCCACCGCGCACGCCAGCGCGAGCGCCACGCCGGGCCACGGGGAGCGCTCCTGGCGCGCGAGCGCCGCGAGCACCTTCGCCCGCATGACCTCCGCACTCCACGCCCGCGCGTCGGGCCCGAGCTCCGCGTGCACGTGGTCGACGTGCGGGTTGCTGCCCGTGTAGGGCTCCCAGCGCGCGCCGTAGCCGCTCGCGCTCCACTCCGTGCGCGACCACAGGACGTACTGCACGCCCAGCTCGTCGGCGTGCTCGACGAGCCACGAGGCCAGCGCGTCACCCTGCGCGATGCGCTCGGGGCCCTCGCGGAGCATGAAGTCCACTGCGATGCCGTCGCGGTGTGGGTCCATCGAGGCGTCGCCGCGGCGCGCCTGGTCGCGCTCGAGGCCGCCCGAGCTCACCCCCGGCCATGCCCGCACGATCGTCGAGCGGAACGCCACCAGCGCGGGGGAGGGGGCACGTTGCTCGCCCGGTTCCGTGCGGCGCGGACCGAGGTAGCGAACGCGGGCCCGCTCGCCCGCCGCGCGCGTCGCGTTCGAGGGGGCCCACACGTGCGGGGTGCTCACGGAACGAGCTCCCGGCGCACACGCTCG
Source organism: uncultured Myxococcaceae bacterium (assembly GCA_945952225.1). Taxonomy (GTDB): domain Bacteria; phylum Myxococcota_A; class Polyangia; order Polyangiales; genus CAISKJ01. The sequence continues at coordinate 20,034 of CAMFHP010000108.1, read as the reverse complement.
CGCAGCGAGGCCCGCGTCGACTCCGAGCCGTCGCCCGTGCGGAGCATCTCGGCCGCGGACTCCGACTCCAGCCGACGACGGCCCATGCCCGCCGTCTGCGGCAGGCCCGCGCGCGCCAGCTCGCGGCGGTTGTCGCGCACGCGCTTCTGGAAGGTCTTCGACGGCTCCGTCGTGCGCGCCTCGTGTTCGAGCCATTGCGACCAGCAGTGCTTGCGGATGGTCTCGATGGCCTCCAGCACGTCGGCCGCCGTCTCGACCGGCGTAATCGCCCGCACCGACCGCGGAAGGGCCTTCACCACCGCGGCCTGGAGACGGAAGAAGTCCGACTCCTCGCCCGACTCACGCCACGCCGCGGCCAGCGCTTCGAGCTGAGCGGGGCTCACCTTCGAGTTCACGCAGCACGGGGTCGAACCCTTGCGGTGCGGGAACGGAAGGTCTGCGCCCACGTGGTCGTGCGGGTGTCGCCCGAGCTTCGCGGCTTCGCGCTCCATCGCGCCGGCGAAACCCTTCATCGACGACCCGCCGTAGACCGGTGCGTCGGGGCAGTTGCCTTCGCGTCGCGGCGCACGCATCCGCTCGCGCACCACGGACTTCGCGACCGGCGTCTCGATCGTGCCGCGCCCCAGCGGCGTCGAGACGATGAACGCGCCCTGGCACTTGTAACGCTCGGACCGACGCCCGGCCTGAAACACCGTCTCGCCGAGCGGCGTGGCCGTCGCGACGATCGTGGACGCCACCTCGTCGCCCCGCAGCGTCACGCGCTGGCCGATGAGCTTCGAGCTTCCGGGGTACGGCGTTCCGGGGCCCTGTTCGAGCCAGGCGCGCGGCACGCGCTTCGTGTTCCACCCGCAGGCGGCGCAGAGGCCCTCGCAGGCACATTCGGTCTTCTTCGATCCCTTCGCAGCGCCGCGGGCAGACGAGTGCCCGAGCGCCGCGCGAACAGCACGCGACGTCGACATGAGACCTCCCTTGATGTGAGACGAGACGAGGAGCGCGGAACGAGCTGCGTTGCGCAGCTCAGGTCGAGAACGGAAGCGCCATCGAGGCCGCGAGCACGCCGTCGACGAGCACGTCGACGAACGACGGAGCGCCCGGGCCCGAGCAGCTCGCCGAGACCGTGAGGGGATCGGCTCCCTTCACCACCTGCAGCCACGCGTTGGCGCCCTCGGCGTTGTCGAAGTGGTCGAGCACGCGGGCCGACGACGTGAGCGAGAGCGTGCGCGTCGCCACGCCCTGCGCGACGATGCGAACGGTGCAGGGCACCTCGTCGCCGTCGGCGTCCTTCACGGAGACCGTGAGCGTGCGCGTGCCCGGCGTCGATCCGGCGATGGTCACGCGCGTGCGACGGGCCGGGGCCGACACGAGCGACTGCCAGGTGAGCGCGCCCGCGCCGTTCTGCACCACCACGTCGGCCGTGCCGTCGGGCAGGTGGAACTGGTCGCCCACACGGCAGACCGCGAGCGGGGGACGGTCGCTGTCGATCGTGCCCTGAAACGTGCGCGAGGAGATCAGCAGCGTCGCCATGTCACGCCACCTTGAAGCGGCGCCAGCCCGCCTCGGGTTGATCGTTGGAGCCGCTCGCGGCGCCGCCCAGACGGCGGAACACCTCGTCGCGCGACTTCTGGAGCGACTTGATCTGCCCATCGTGGCGGTCGAGCTCCTCGGCCACGACCACGACGGCCCTTTCGAGGCCGCTCTGCTTCTCCTTGAGCTTCGACACGTCGGCCCGCAGCGCGTTGAACTGGCCGCGCGTCACCGTGTCGGCGCCGCTCGCCCGCTCCTTGTTGCGCGCCACGAGCTGCGCGGTCGCGCGCTTCTGCGCGGCCGTGCGCGCGGGCTTCTTGCCCTTCGCGCTCTTGCTCTTCGCCTTGCTCTTCTTCGCCGTCGCCATCGTCGACCTCCCGTCTCTCGACCCGCGCGCACTGCGCGAGTCGCTCAACCGACCATCATCACCAGCACCATGCCCGCGAGCAGCGCAGCGAGCGCCGCGGCTCCCCCGGCAGGCGGCTTCGTGCCGACGTAGCCCCGCACCGTGCCGAGGATGTTGCGGAACTCGTCGAGCCCCTTCTGCGACCACGGGTGCCAGCCCGCGCGCATCAGCATGTCGTACCAGCGCACCGGGTCACCGCCGCCGAGCAGGTGCGCCCACGCGGGCGCGTAGATCCCGTTCGGGTGCGCGTCGTTCTTCGGCCCGCCCATCGCGAGTCGCACCGCGTCGGCCACGCCCTCGGCCAGCGTGTCGAACGCGCGGTACGGACGCGGCTCCGCGTCGTCGCCGCCGTCGAGCAGGTGGGCCTTCGGATAGCCGCGCGTCCAGCGCACGTTGCCGACGCTGTAGTTCCACTCCGCGCGGCCCCAGCCGCACTCGCGGACGTAGTGGGCCACGATCGCAATCGCCATCGCCCACGCACGTTCGAAGGGCACACCGCGCCCGAGGAGATCGCGCACCAGCGCCGCGTGCCGGGTGACCACCCACGCGCGTTGCATCGCGCGCGTCTCGTGGTCTTTGTCCCAGCCCGGCGCGCGTCCCGTTCGTCGCGCGGGCACCACCTGGTAGCCGCCTGCGCGCTCCGCTGCGCTCATGCCCGAGCGCCGATACTCCGTGTCGCTCATCACACCAGCTCCCCAGACGCCACCGCAGGAAGGCCCTGCGCGCCGTCTGCCACGACCACCACCCACCGACACACGAGGCGCACCGGGGCAGCGCCCTTGCTCCTCGCCCAGAGTTCGAGCCCTTCGCAGAGCAGACCCCGCACGTGCACCACCGAACCCCGCGAACTCCAGCCGTCACCCGACCAGTTCAGCGTGCCGCTTGCGATCTGCTCTGCGAAGCGCCCGAAGCGCGCGCACAACGCCCACTCCACCGCGGGAGGAGCGCTGGTCAGCGCGTTCGGCGCTTCCATCGACACGACGTAGAGCGAGCACCCTCCGACGACCTCGCCCGCGCAGAGCGTGACGCCCTCGACGCCGTGAAGCGTCGGCATCGCTCGCACCTCGCGGAGCTCACCGCCGAGCACCACACGCGGGGTCGCGTGCAGCGCGCGGAGGATCCGATCGTCGGGGAGTACCTCGCGCATCGTCACAGCTTGTTCGAGAGCTTCGCGAGGGTGTCGGCGATGTTCGCCATCGCGCGCTCGTTCGCGTCGAGGCGCGCGTTGAGCTGGCGCATCGCGCTGCGCTCGGCCTGCTCGATGACCTCGGCCGTCGCCGCGTTCGACACCACGTAGCCGATGAGCTCGGCGCGGATGGGCAGCACGGCGTCGGCGTCGGCCGCGGGGCCCCGCACGCCGAGGGTGATGGAACGCGGCAGCGAGAGCACGACGCGCACACGCTCCGAGCTCGACTTGGCGCCGCCCTTGAGCACCGCGCGGAGGGGGATGAGCGCGCCCGCCATCGGGGTGCCCACCTGCGCGAAGGTCGGCGAGCTGGCGGCGCCCGACTGCGCGGGGAACATGCCGATGCACCCGAGGCGATAGGGCGTCGAGCTCTCGCCGTGCTCGATGCTCACCGCGATGTCTTCCATCGCGCGGAGCTGCATGTCGGCCCGATAGCCCTCCAGCCACGCGGGCATCTCGCGCGTGGCACCCGTGGTGTCGCGCTTGTACGGCGCGCCGAACGAGAAGCTGAGCGCCACCGCGCGAAAGCTCTCGTTCGCGCCGGTCACCAGCGCGCCCTCGCTGAAGGCGTCGGTGTCGGCCTCGGTCAGCGCGCCGTCGATGCCCGACGCGTCGCCGGGCTCGCCGGTGCCCTTCGCGAAGAGCTTCACCGTCTGCACCGCCGCGGTGAGCACGCCCGCGACCTGCACGAAGCGGATGCCGCCGGTGCTGAAGCGCCGCACCGACAGGGCATCGACCTGCCCCGAGCGCACGTCATCGCACGCGCCGCACGCGCGCTTCGTCGGTTCGTCCTTCTGGCCCGCGTACGTGTACGGAAAGTCCGCGCCGCCCATCCCCTGCTGCTCGTCCATCTTCATCGTCGTCGTCTCCGTTCGTGCGCCCATGGCGCGTGTCGTCGTCGTTCGTCGTCGTTGTCGTCGGTCAGACCGGCACGCCCGCGCGCGGCCGCAGGGGCACGCGCAGGCCGTCGTTGAGGCCCGCCGTCGTGGTGCCGCTCGCGCTGCCCGCGCCCGCGCTCCCGCCGCTCGCGTTGCTGGCGCCCGCGCCGTTCGCGTTGTTCGCGTTGGACGGCGTGTCGTTGCCGCCGAGGCGCTTCACGGCGCTGTACAGCGAGAGTTCGTCGCTCGCGTGCACCATGATGGCGCCCGCGCCGCCGATGGCCGCCGCATCGCGCAGGTGATCGGGCGCACCGCCCACGTGGAGCGCGCCGGTCACCGCGGCCGTGGTCGCGACCTCCGCGGCCAGCTTCACGCCGTAGCTGCCCGGCATGAACTGCCCCGCGAGACGCGTCACGCCCGCCGAGGCCGTGCCCGCGAACAGGGAACTGAAGAACCGTGCCGTATCGAACATCACCGACCTCCCGCCATCGACTGCGCCCCCGGCGCGTCGCTCGTCTGCGGCGCCCCCGGCGCCTGGTTGCTCTTGAACTTCTTCGCCGCCCACGCCGCGAGGCCCGCAGCGACGCTCACGCCCGCGATGCCCGCCACCACGGGCCACGTGCCGTCACCGAGCTTCGACCACCAGTCGTTGCCCTGCCCGCGCACGCCGCGGCTCCCCGCGGGGTCGAGCGCCGTCTCCGCAGGCGAGGGCGGCGGCATCGTGCCGGTGTCGCGGAACGCACGGAGACGCTCCGCGTAGAGCTTCACGGTGGTGGCGGCCTGCTCGGCGAAGCGCTGCACCTCGCCACGCTCGCGGATCAGGTCCGACGCCGCGCCGCGCGCCACGTAGGCCCACGCCGCGAAGCCCGCGAGTGCGACCACGCCGATCAGTGCGAGGTTGCCGTCGCTGCGCCCGCCGTTGCCCGCCTGCGCGTTGCGGTCGCCCGAGCCCGCGAGGCGGTCGAGCACCGACGAGAGCGCACCGTAGAGCGCGCGTCGGTCCGCATCGGTCTCGCGAAGCCAGCGTGGCAGCGTCGCCGGGGCCGGGCTCGCCGTGCGCCACCACGACGGAACCGGCATCGCCCCGAGGAGCGGAATGTCGTGCCCGCGGAGGCCCTGGTCCTCACCGCGGTACGCCGTCACCGGCAGACGCAGCTCGCCGAGCGACGTACCCGCCGCCGTGGCGGGGCCCTCGGGCAGCACACGCTCCGGCGCTGCGAGCAGGTCGAGGAGCGCTGCGAGCGTCGCGACCGCGCCGTTGCGCTGCGCGACCGTGACGAGCTCGCGCCCCTCCTTCAACGCGTTGAACCACACGCGCCCCTGACCGAGGTCGACGGACCCCACCTGCATCGTCATCACGCACCACCCTTCAGCGCATCGCCCACCCGCGACGCGACCGACCCACCACGCGTCGCGCGCGGCTTGGGCTCGACTCGCGCGTCGCCTTCACCCTCGGCCCCGTCGCCCTCGTCACGCTTGCGCCACGGCATCGGGAGCGGGAGCGGCTGCAACACCGGCTCGCCACGCTTCGCACGCATCGCCGCGACGCCCACACCGAGCACCAGCGCCGCGCCGAGCAGCACCTTGCCGCCCGTCATCGCAGCCTGCGCCACGGTGCTCGACGAGCCCGAGGAGCTCGACCCGTTGCCGCGCGACGAGCCACCCGACGAGCCACCCGCCGACGAGCCCGAGCCACCGCCCGAGGAGCCCGACCCGCCGCCGAGATTCACCGGCGTTCGACTGTTCGACGAACCCCCCGCGTGCAGCTCGACGGAGTTCACCCCCTCTGGACCATCAGGCAGAGGTTCGCCCATCGGGGGGCCGACCTTGCGGCCGTTCGGGAGCCAGATGCGCGACGCGTAATCGCCCTCGCGTTCGCCCTGGCTCTCGCTGATCCACCAGCACATCGCGCGAAGCGTTTCGCGGTTCACTTCCGTGACGGAGAACGCCGACGTGTCCTGCGCGGCCGCGATCATCGCGTTGCGAAACGCGGTGAGGAACTCCGACGTGATGGCGCGCGGTGGTGCCATGCGGAGCTTCGAAGCCACCGCGTCGAAGAACGCGCGCGCCGACGCCGTGTAGTAGTAGGCGCGGCCGTTCTTCACGAGCACCCAGCGCGCGTCGCGCGAGTCCGTGAACCACGACGCGGTTTCGGCAGGAGGCGCGATTCCGCGCGGCAGTGACGCAGCCATCAGCGCACCCCCGGCAGTGCGTAGCCCGGCGGCAGCATCGGCGACGGCGGCAGGTACGGAAGCACCGGCGGTGGCGGCGGCGGCGCGAGGGCCTTCATCAGCAGCACGCCGAGACCCACAGCGAGCACACCACCACCGACGATCAGCGCGGGCTTGACCCATTCGGGCGACGAGGGCGCCGCCGGGGTCGGAGTCTTGGGGGGCTGGCCGTCGTCGTCATTGCCCGCGGTGTCGCCGTGCGTCGCGTTGGCGCGCGCGATCTCGATCGCGGTCTCCGCGCGCATGCGTTCGATCTCGCGCTCGATCTCGGCACGACGCGTGGCCGATGCCTCGCGGAGTTGCGTGCGGAGGTTCTCGCCATCCTCATGCAGCCGTGCGAGGCGCTCCCGCGTGCCCGACTCGATGTAGTTGCCGAGCGCGTCGAGGCCGCGGTTGACGAAGCCCGCGATCATCTCGCGGCGTTCGTTCTCGTCGCGCGCGTTGCGCTCGGCGAACTGCTCGACCAAACGCCGCTGCTCGGCTGCGCCAAGCGTTGCCCACTCCGAATCAGACAGGCCGAATGCCTGGAGCATTGCCGACGAGGCTTCGGAACGAGTCGTGTTGGTTCGCGTGTCGCCCCCGCCCCGCGCGTCGTTGTTCGCCTTCGGGCCGCTCCCGCTCGCGGGACGACGACGCGAAATCTCCAACATGCGCTGGGCCGCGCTCCACCGGTCCCACGTCTGACGCGTGACACCGAGTTCGCGCAGCTCGGCGTCCGTGGGCCGGTACGAACGCGCTTCCGTCTCGGTCTTCAGGTCGGCGAGGCCCGCGGTGGCACGAACCAGCGCGACGGACTCATCCACCGTGGCCTGCTGATCCTCGTGGTGCACCTCTGCCGCCTGCGGCGTGTCGATCACCTCGGCGCGCGTCGTCGTCGTGCGAACGCCGACGTGCGAGAGACGCTGCAACGGATTGCCCGGTCGACGTCCGACCGACGCACGGCCCACGCCGCACGATCCCGATTCACACGCGCGACCCTTCGCGCACGACGCGCAACACGCCCCCATGACTCACCTCGTCGACCCGCCGCGTGCGCGATGCGCCGCAGCCCACACCACAACGACCGTTCGTCGGGTGTGTAGCGATCAACGAGCAGATCCGCGAGCGCCGTTGCAACGTTCGCGATCCACACGGGTGGTAGAGCTGGCTAGAACTGCCCTGCGACGCTCACTGCCCCTCCGTGGGGGCCAATGACGATTCCGGCTTGCAGTTGTTGTGAGAACGACAACGTGCCTCGATTGGACGGGTGAATGAACCCCAGCAACGAGGTTGCGAAACCGGCGTAATACAGCCCGTTCCACGTGCCGCAGCTCCCCGAAAATACATTCGGCCGACACTCGTCAACGTTCGCGCCGATGACGCCAACCACCAGGGAAGTCAGGCCAGCGACCATTGCGACGTTGGCCCACAAGTTGTGCCGCAGTTCGATCATGACGCGACGGATCGTGTTCGGCCGACCTCCAGTTCGCATCTCATGATCGCCATATCCCCAGAATGGTCCCCAACCGTGCGATGCGATGAACACCCAGATGCGGTTGGCTGGTAGCTGCACGACGCATCGCCCAGCACAGAGTCGCGTCGGACGATCGCGAGGGTCATCAGAACGGACTTCGATCTCTGCGCTAGAGGGAGTGGCGACTACCTCGAAGTATGCATACTGCCCGTCACTCGCAGCGAACGGACGGAGCGTTGTTGCAGGATCAGGCGCCGCGATGTTGTCGAACACTGGATCGACCGAGGCCGGGCGAGGCACGGAAGCTGGCGAGGGAGGCGGCAGAAGAGCCTGCTGCGCTTCCTGGGCATGTTCGCTGGGTGTTGGTGGCGCAGGCGGCGCGGGTGGCGGCGTGGGTGGTGCCGACGCCTCGGAGGCTGGGAGCTGTGAATCAGATTCAGCAGGTGTCGGACGCACATCCCCAGGCCGTTGTGCCACTGATCCCTGAGGACACGCGCGAAGCTGACTTGGCCACAGGAACACCCACCCTTCAGCTGAATCGATGCGCACACGTACTGCTCGTGTGCCGCCGCGCGTCGAACTGCCCAGAGCAATCGCACGGACGTGGGTTTGAGCTGGATAGGACGGACCGCCTGCGTTCGCTGAAAGTGATTCCAGGAGCCTGAACCGCTCCGGCATCGTCACGTCACATCCCTGTTGAGCCCACGCAGGCCCAGCCAGTGAAATGACTGCCATGGCGAGGAGTATCAGAAGTGGTCGCATGGTGCGCACTTAGCCGGTGTTGGCATCCCGGCGTCAAGTCCACTTCGCGCGTCGCAATGATGCCTACGTGTTCCATCCAGCAGCACGCAGCGTGCTGAGCATTCGGCGGCCTTCGTCGCTGCTCTGCATCGTCCGCATCAGATCCTGTCGCTGCTGCACCTTCCGACGCTCCTCTGCTGCTTGCTGCTCAGCCCGCCGCCGTGCCTCCGCTGCTTGCTGCTCAGCCCGCCGCCGTGCCTCCGCCGCGTCGTACGCGCGGTCGAACTTGTCGGCCATCTGGTTCGACTGATCCGCTGCGCTCGTTGCGAGGACTCCGACGATGCCGCCGAGGGCAAGGCCAGCGTAGAACTCCCATCCCAGTCCGCCTTCGCTCATCACTGTGTCCTTTCGTTGCCTAACGCGTCTGTTTCGCTCGCACGGCCATCGCTGCGAGCATCAGCACCGCCCGCACACTGCCCACGCTCGGACGTTCTCCCCGAGCCCGCGCTGCCGCCTGCACCAGGAGGAGCACGGGGGCGAGGAGCATCGCCGCGTCCGGGTTCCCGCACTCGCGCCCGAGCCGTGCGAGGGCAAAGGGAGTGAGCGCAACGTCAGCACCCCAGTCGAGTGCGGAGCCCCGCTCCGAGGTCTCCCCGAGCGCTCGCGCGAGGCGTCCGTCCGCCTCGTCAGCGACGATCGAGACGAGGCCCGCCCACGCGGGACCGCCCTGTGCCCACCACAGACCGAGCATGTAGCCCGTCAGGGTCACAAGGTCCGGAGCGGAGGGGGCTTTCATCGCGGCCGTCCAGACTTCGCGGCGACCGAGGCGAGCCCGGCGAGGCCCGCGACCAGTGCGAGCGTCCAAACCTCACCCGCCGCGCCCTGCGAGGGCACCGCCGCGGGCAACACGAGGCGCGGCCCGCGCCACAGCTCGCCGCCCTCGGGCAGCTCGCTCCGCACCACCGGCACCAGCCCGCGCGCGATCCACGACTGGATCACGTCGGTGCGCACCGCGTTGAGCACACGCCCCGGCAGCGTCGCGTCGGGGGCCGTGCGCCCGCCGCGGCCGAGCGACACCTGCACCACACGAGCGCCGAAGTTCTCGTCGCCCGCGGTGCCCTTCGCGAAGGTGTTCATCAGCACCGCGAGCCGCGCTGCGCCCTCGGCGGTCAAGCCCTCGACGTTGCCCGCGCTCGGGCCTCCACGCGTGAAGCCCGGGGGCTCGGGCACGTCGTGGGTCGGCGCTCCGCGCAGGGGGGCATCGTCGGTCGGAACCTGCAACGGATCGGACGAGATCGACGTGCGTTCGAGGAGCGGGAGGTCTCGCCCGAACACATCGAGGTTTCGAGCGACGGCGGAGCCAAACGCCCAGAACATGAGCTGCGCGAGGCCAAACATCGCGCCCACGAGAAGGCCACCAACCGGGCCTGCGACGAGTCCCGCGGCGAGTGAGGCCGTGCTGAACGCTGAGAACGACTCCGAACTCTCAAGCGTCTCGCGGACCGTTCCCACCCCATTCTGAGCGTTCGCCAGGTCTTCGCGACCGAGGGCATCGAGGCTCGCGAATGCCTCGTCGCTCAACGCGTTCCGGTCCCCCGCGGGGATACGATCACGCAACGAACGGAGGTCCCGCGCGTTGAGCATGAGCGCGAGCCGTTGCGCTTCGAGCACCACGCGCACGGGACCGCGACGAAGGCAGCTCCGCGCGATCTCGCGCACCTGATCCCAGTAGAAGCGCAACGGGGGCAGCAGGTGTGAGACCGCATCCTCCGCTTCGCCGGTCTGGAGGAACCCGCCGCGGCGCAGGATGTTGTGCTCGAAGGCCCACGAGTCCCAGGTCCACGTGGTGCCGTTCTTGAGGTTGTAGTGGTGCGACCAGTTCGCGGTGCTCGGCGTGCCGTCGGGCTCGCACTCGCTCGCGAAGGTCATGCGCTCGTCGAAGGTCGAGTCGGCGCGGAAGCGCACGCGCTCACGCACGATCACGCACGCGCCGTTGCCCTGAAAGAGGTAGGCGCCGTGCGAGCGTCCCCACGTGGCCCAGCGCGCGGTGTCGCAGGGGTCGGGCTGGGGCCCTCCGAAGTCGCGCTCGACGACGAAGCGCAGGCCCGGGTCGACGACGCACGGAAGGTCGAGCGCGCGGTACCCGTTGAGCAGCGCGCGCACGGCTTCGCGCACCTTCGCGTTCTGTTCGAAGTACGGCAGCGCATCGACCGCGCGTGTGTTCGCGTCGTTGGTGAGCCACACCGCGCGACGGAACCACGCGTCGGCCAGTTCGAGATCGCACCAGGCCACCGCGCCGAGTCGCGCCCACCGTTCGAGGGCATCGCCGATGGCCTGCACGTCGTCGCGGTTGCGCTCCGTGAGGCCCACGCGCGAGGCGTTCACGAACTGATCGTCGACGACCTCGCCCGCCCGCGTCGGCGGGCCGATGAAGCGCGCGAGGTCGACGCGTTCGTACGTCGCGGTCGAGCGCGCGCGCACGCTGGCCGTCGAGAGCGCGTAGAGCCGTCGCCACTGCGCGGCCATCACGGCACCGCCGGGGAGAAGAGTTCGCGACGATGCCGCGCCTCGCGGGCCGCTGCGTCGGGGGGATACTCGCCGAGGCGCGCGCCGCGCACCGAGCACTCGGCCCAGAGCCACGGGCCGAGCCCGAGTCGTACGAGCGCGGTGATGTGATCCTGCGGCGCGCCCGGTCGCGGCATGAAGAACACCTGCGCCCCGAGGGGAAGCGCCTGCGTCGCGCCGAGCATGCGCACCAGCCCGACGAAGAGCACCGCGAGGTCTTCGCAGTCGCCACCGCGCGCGATGGTCTCGTCGGCCGACTGGTACACGTCTTCGCCCGGGGGATCGGGCACGTACGGAAGGCTCTGCACCGCGAGCTGCGCTTCGAGGGCCACCGCAAGCGCCGTGGTCGCCGCGCCGACGGTGGCAGACTGCGCGCGGAGGCGCTGCTGCGCGTTGATCCACACGCGGCCTGCGAGCGTGCGAAACGCCGGGCCGCGCCACGCGTCGTTCGCGAGGCGATCGAGCCAGGCCATGCGCTCGTCGCGCGGCATCGTCGGCGGAACGCGCTCGCTCACGACATCCCGCCCGCGGAGTTCAACGCGCCCGCGATGGTCTCGGGCGGAAGGCGCTCCATCGCCCGCGTCGCGAGGCTCACGAGCTGGTTCGGATCGACGCGCGCGGCAATGCCCTTCATCAGCTCGGGCGCCGCGCTCTTGAGCACGCCGGTGATCGCGTCGAAGACCGGCGACGACTGCGCGGCCGCGGGCCCGAGCGCCTGCATCAACGCCATGCGCTGACGCAGCTCGTACACCTCGGCGGTCAGTCGTTCCTTCTCACTGCGTAGCGTATCGCGCTCGCGTCGCGCGTCGCCGAGGTCGGCTTCGAGGCGCCGCACCAGGTCGGCGCTGTTGTTCGGCGCCGATGCGTTGAGGCGGTGCAGTTCGAGGGCCGCTTCGTAGAACTTCGACTGCCGCTGCGCATCCTTCTCCGCGAACTGCATCGCGAGCAGCACACCGCCCTTCGCCTGCGGAGGAAGGTCGCCGAGCAGCATCGAGAGCGGGTCGACGTGTGCGTTCGGCTCCGAGGTTGGCGCGCGTGCAGCCTTCGGGGGCTCGACCTGCGGCGGCGTGCGGTCGCCGGGAATGGGCTTCGGAGGCGTCGAATCCGTCGTGAGGTCGAAGCGTTCCGTGCTGCCCGGCACGGTGTTGCCCTTCCAACGGATAGAGGCCTTGAAGAGACGGCCGCCCCCGAAGAGGGTGCGGAGGTTTTCGGTCGTGAGCTGGTCGATGGTCCACCCGTCGGCGGGCTCGACGCTGAACCAACCGCCCTGCCCGATGGCGGCCACCTCCAGGCGGCAACGCAGGTCGAAGGGGTCGGGAAAGGGATCGAAGCTCCCGCTCACCGCGCGCCATGACGCACCCTGAAGCGAGCCGCGATACCACGGGCACGCGTCGGCGTCGGGCATGCGCGAGAAGTCGCAAAGGCCGCGCGCCTGACGCTCGCGTACCTCCTGCTCGCGGAGCTGCTCCTCGTCGAGCTCAGCCACGGTCGGGCTCCACGTCGAGGCCCGCATCGCCGCCGCGCACACCGCCGCCGTCGCCCGCGTCGCGCGCTCCGTCATGCGCCGGGGGCGCCGGGGGTTCGAGGTCGTCGAAGAGCTTCACCGCCTCGTCGGCCGCGCGCGTTGCGACGCCACACACCGCACGCAGCGCGGCGCGCGTCTTCAACAGCAGGTCCGGTGCGTTCGACGGCGGGAGCGTGTTCGTCGACACGCACGACGAGAGGCCCACGAGCGCGAGCACCAGCGACACCCACGCGAGGCGCCCGAGACCGAGCCGCACCCCATCAAGCCACGAGAGCACACGACGCGCGCTCGACGGCGGCGCGATGGTCGCCCGCGGAGGCACGTCGGCCTCGTCGCTCGCACCCTCACGCGAGCCGCTTCCGGTGCCGTTGCTGCCGTCGTCGTTGCCCTTGCGGTGCGCCTCGCGGAAGCCGTGCAGGATCATGCCGAAGCCCGCCATCACCGCGGGCCCGTCGATCACGTGCGCGAGCGCGAGCACCACCACCGACGCGAGCGCGAGCACGTGCAACGTCGCCATGCCGTTCGCGCGCGACCGCGCCGCGCCCGAGAGATCACCGACCACACCCCGAATCAACCGTCCCATGTGACACCTCGCGGCCACCGTGGCCCGCGAGGCGACGCGCGCGCGAGGCCCGGCGCAACACTCGCGATCCACACGCGCCCGCGACCCGCGCGCATCGAACGGAGGTCGACGGCTAGAAGCCCGCGATCCTGCGGAGCTGGAGGAACACGTCGGGCGTGCAACGCCCCGTGATCTTCAGCGTTTCCAGTGACTTCACGAACACCACGCCGTTCTTCGCGAAGTAGGTTCGTTGCGACAACCCCATCGCGGTGCCTGCGGCCGTGTGCGGCTCAACCCAGAACACGTCTGCGTCGGGTGTCGCCCCGATCGCAGGGGGTTCAATGGGGCGCCCTGTGGTCGCCCGCGGGGTGGTCGTTCCGTGAATCAACAGGGCCCCGTGTGGTGTGATGCGTAGCACCACCGCGGGATGTTCAAGCAACGCGCTCGGGGCTGTGGACGATGGGTGGGTGAGCCATCCGGCGTCGCGCTCAACCACCATCATGCGGCGTCTCGGGGAAGAGATGGATCACGTCGTCCGCGTGGCTGTTGGCGATGCTGGCGAGCCAGGCATCCTGCGCGCGCTGAACGGCGACGAGCTGGTCGATGTCCAGCCGCTCGGAGCGAGGCACCAACGAGAACGACACCCGTTCGGGGCAGAGGCTCGCAAGGAGCCGCGCCGACGCACGCACACCATCACGCCAGAGAAGCGCGGAGGCATGCGTTCGCCACGCCGTCTCGTCGTGTTCGTCTGCGACGTCGCTCACGACCAGCACCGACGCAAGCAGGCCGCGATCCTGCGCCAGAAAGAGGGCCGCAATCTCGGTCGGGTAGTCCGTCAGGTACGCCAGCGGTGCGCGCGTCCACGACGCGACCGCCTCGTCGATCAGCGCCGGAGCGATCTCGCGTTGAAGACGCTCGACGATGGGATGGAGCTGCTCCTGCACCCCAAGCGCTTCGAGGATGATCCCGTGCGTCTCGCTGGGGCGCGCGAGCAGGTGCTTGCGGAACTCTTCGCCGACCGGCACCTGCTCCGAGCGCCAGAGGTGCATGTGCTCGAACGCATACGCGCCCATCGTCTCTGCGAGCCCCGCTTCGAGGTGTGCGTCGATCACGTCGACCAGCCCCGCTTCGTCCTGAACGCGGGCCGTCGCGCTCGCCAACCGCGTCATCACGTCTCCCATGAACGCCTCCCACGATGCAGGGAACGCACGCGCGGCGGGGGTGGAGGCCGTCGACGGTGCGACGATGGGAGCGAACCCACGCTTGCGCATGAGCACATTGAGCAGGGTCGTCGGGCCAGTCTGCATGGGCTGCCGGAACCTATCACACGGGGCACGCTCGCGAACGCCCGGTGCCCCGTCGAGCACGTTCCGGTCCCCTTGGATCGAGCATCGCTCCGTGCACGCGAGGCCCGGCGCAACACTCGCGATCCACACGCGCCCGCGCTTCGTCTCCGCGGAGGGGGCACGGGGGAGGCGCGCGAAACACCTTGCCGCAAGGCAGTGCGCGCAGTGTGGCGACGCAGTGGCTTCGCAGTGCAGAGGCCCGTGCACTGCGCGGTGCACTGACACCGGGGTGTCGCCCTGAATCCGTAGACCATCCGGGGCCGGGGGGAGGTTGTTCCAGTAGAGGCTGCGGAACTGGAACAGCGAAACGCCTTGTTTTCAGCCGTGTTCCAGTTGTTCCAGTTGTTCCAGAGGGTTCAAAAGGCCAGGGCAATTCTGGGAATGCTCTATGTGACTGGAACGCCCACAACGAACTGGAACAGACCCCGGTCCCCGGAGTTGGCGTGCGACTGGTGCTGGTCGTGGAGGAGCGCGCCACACAGCGCGCGAGGGGAGCTCAGGCGGCGGGCTTGAAGGTCTCGTCGACGGCGGGGTGATCGTGCGCGTCGTCGAGCTGCGGGCCGTTGAAGCTCGCGGGTACGGGGTCGCCGCCGTTCCGGCGCCACCCGTGCGGTGCAAGGTATCCGTTCTCGGGGTCGCCCAGGCGGCGCGATGTGCCAGAGCCGACCGGGAAGCGCTGCTTCGTGTGCTCCCAGCCCATGCGCTTCATGATCCCGCCGAGCCGTCGGGACTCGCCGAGGCCCACGTCGCCACGGCGATGACCGAGCGCGCCGACGTGCAGGTCGAGGGAACTCGCGCCGTAGCGCTGGAGGCCCTCGAACCAGTGCACCTCGCTCGCCGAGGAGAGCCAGCGCACGACGGCGTTCTCCCACTCGTCGCGCTGCTGGAAGGCGCGTGAGAGTTCCTCGCGCCGCGCCTCCTCGTCGACGGTGAGCCGCGAACTCTCGCCCGCCCGCCATCGCACGACGGCCTCGGCCCAGAGCTGGTCGCGGAGGTCGCGCACGAGCTCGCAGGGGATGCGCCTCGTGATCTGGACCGGGTGCCACCGACGCGAGCCGCTTCCGCTCTCGTCGCGGAGAAAGTCGTCCTGGTTGGTGGTGCCAACGAAGATGCTCGACCGCGCGACCTTCACGGTGCTGCGACCATAGGGCGGACGAAACAGGTCGCTCTCCAGCGTGATGAAGCTCTTGACCGCGCTCGCCTCGCGAAAGAGGGTGATGGACTCGATTTCGGGGAACTCGTGGATCCACGCGGCGTGCGTCTTGATCGCGCCGTCCTTCTCGCCGACCTCGATCTTGCTCTCGTTGAAGAACGGCCCCGCGAGCTCGCGGAAGAAACGCGACTTGCCCCAGCCCTGCCCGCCCACGAGCACCAGCACCGAGGCGTGGTTGCAGCCGGGGTTGAAGGCCCGCGCGACGGCCCCGAAGAAGAAGCACTGAACGAAGCGCGCATAGAGGGCTTCGTGCTCCGGTGTGCCGAACCAGTCGGGCGCGATGCGGTCGATGCGCCGAACGCCGTCCCACGTGAGGCCCGAGAGGTAGTCGGTCACGGGGTTGAACGCATCGAGCTCCGCGGAGAGTCGCAGCGCATCGGCCAGCGTGTCCTTCGCGGGGCTCATGGACCAGTGGCGTTCGATCTTCGCGCGGAGCGCCGTCATCGCCGTGTCGGTGATCGCATCGTCGCCCACCTGCGCGAAGAGCGTCAGCTCGTTGAAGCGAGGCCGCGCGCGCAGCACCCGCGTGTCGTTGCGCAGAATCAGGAAGGTGTTGCCGATGGAGTTCTCCAGCGCGCCCTTGCGCCCGCGCGTGAGGTGCTGGTCCCACGCAGTGCCGTCGTTCGCGAGATCGCCGAGCATCTCGACGAGAAAGGCCCGCGCGGCCTTCGCCTTCGCCGACTCCGTGCGTGCCTCCCCCGCGCCCCCTCCAGGCCGCGGCGCCACGTCGGAGGCGCGCGGCGGTTGTGGCAGCGGCGGCGCTTCGTCGACGACGGCTCCGACGCCCGTGTCTTCGGGTACGGATGTGGCCTCGTCGAAGCCGCCCACGCGCAGACCCTTCCGCTCCGAGAGCGCGGCGGATCGTTCGCCCGCGTCACGCTGCGCAGCGTACGAGGGAGACAGGCCCGGCGCGTAGCGACACGCCTGCGCGGCCAACGCGTGCACCTCGTCGGGATCGAGCGGGGGAACACATCGCGCGTCGTTCACATCGAGCAGCGCGGCGGCCAGCTCGTCGCCGTCGAGGCCCCGCGCACGGAGGCCGCTCGCGATGCGAAAGAGCTCCTCGTTGCGTCCGCCCTCGCGGATGGTCTCGCCGACGACGCGCACGATCTGGCGCGCCCCCTCGCGCACCCCCACACGCTGCGACGACGGCGCGCGACACGCACGCAGCAACGACGGCGGCGCATCGACGACAGGCACCTCCGCGGGGTCGCTCGACAGCTCCCAGCCGTACGCGCGTCCGCTCGGGTGCATCGACGGCGGCGCGACGATGAGACCTCCGTCCGCGCGCACGTCGACGCCGGGCCCGAGCTTCGAGGCCGAACACGGAACGCGCCCGGTCGCGGGGTCGTACGCGAAGAGCAGGTGTCGCCCGCCGCCGCCGGTGCACGCTTCGACGGTGGGAGGCAGGCGCCCGTGCTGGTGCTCGAACTCGTCGAGGCCCACGTCGCCCGCGTGGCGCGGATCGACGTCGACGACGAGCAGCCCGCGCGCAGTGCCCGCGCCGGTGCAGATGCCGACGTTCCACGGCTTCGAGGCCCACCAGCGCCGGATCTTCTCGGGGTCGACAGAGCCCGCCGTCACACCGCCCCGCAGCGCCGGGTGCTTGCCCTCGTGAGGACAGCGCGCGTCGACGCCCGCGCGCTCGACGACGCAGGAGCATCCATCGCCCGTGGGGTAGTGGAGCGGCACGACACGCCAGCCACGCGCCGCGTACGAGAGCGCCGCCGCGAGCAGCTCGTCGCGTGTGCTCATCGACACCCCCGACACGCGCGCACGCAGTCGGTCTCGCGCAGGCACGCACGCACGCACCGCGGCCCAAGGGTGCCCACCATCACCGCGCCAAGCACTGCGAGCCCCACGAGGGCCACGAGCACGACGAACGCGAAGCCACGGAGTTCCGCCGCCCTCACGCCCCGACCCCCCGGCCCCGGACGGTCGACGCCGCGCCGTACGACGACACGGGTTGAGGTACGCGCTCAACGCCCGACCAGAGCTGCGCACGCACCTCGCCCACGAGCTCCTCGTCGAGCGTCCACAGTCCGAGGGCGCCGCGGCAACGGATGGGGGAGGGGAGCACGGTCACGCGGTCGAGCACCCATCCCACGGGCCCGGTGAACCACGGGTCCGACGCGAGCGGGCTTCGCGCGTCGATCACGTCTACGACCTGCGCGATCGCGACGAGGGCCCCGAGGGGCAACGCGCCCTTCGAGGGAACGCACACGTCGAAGTGCTCGCGGATCCACACGCCGCCCTCCGAGTCGTAGGAGCGTCCCGCGTGGATCGCGATCCAGTCATGGCCCACGCGCAGCGCCGACGGCGCCCACGCGCGGTTCTCGATGCGCTTGTCGAGCGCGCCCACGGCCCACGCCCACGGCTGGCGCAACGTGAGCCCGAAGCACCTTGCATCACTCATCGCCCGAGCCCTCCGACACGATCTCACGGCGCGGGCCCACGGCCTGCTCGTCACGCCCCCGCGTGCGACGCGCCAACTGTTCCATCGCGCGCTTGTGGCGGCACGCCTGGCAGCGTCGGAAGCACTTCTCTTCGCGTGCCTCGCCGCACTCCACGCAACGCCCTGCGCGCCACCATTCGAGCCGCCGCGCCCTCGCCACTGCGACCCGCGGGACCACGCCTCGCGCACGTCGCCGCTCCGACTGCTTGAGACGCTCCACCGCCCGGCACTGCGCGCAGAGGCGCCGTCGACCGCGACCATCGCGGACGAGGGTTTCCATGCCTCGTGGGCAGCGCGGGCAGGGGTGCGTGCTCATGCCGCGCGCTCCATCGGCACCACGTCGACGGCGTGGCGGCAGCACGCGTCGAGGGCCCACAGCGCGCAGCCGCCGTCGATCACACCCGGCGCTCCGCACGCGCGCTGACCCACGACGTGCGACGGGCACCGCACGCTCCGCACGCTGCGACGACGGCGCGCGCGTGCAGCGTGATGCACGCATGAGGACCCCTGCACACGATGGGTGCGCCCACAGGGGCACGGTCCGAGGTCGACGTGCGCGAAGATCGCGCGCAGCTCACCCGCGCTCACGCCGCGGCCCTCGCACCCGACGCCTTGCGGGCCGCGGAATCGCCCTTGCGAAACGCTGACCGGGCAGTCATGGTTTTGCCCGCTCGATGGGGTGACGGAGTTGCGGGTGCAGGGGTCGGCGCGCGATCGGTCGCGCGGCCGAGCGCGTCGAGCAGATGGCACGCGAGCTGCGCGTGGTGACCCTCGTTGGACGGATCGAACGAAGCGCCCTCGACCACGGGGCCGCGCCCAAACGCGAGCCATTCGGGCGTCACGCCCAGCGCGTCGGCGTACCCCGCGGCACCCCCGCAGGTGAGGTCGTGTTGACCGCCAGCGACGATCAACGCGAGGTGCCCGGGCTTCCGGTTCGCCGCGCGGTCGATCGCACGGAGCGAACAGCGCGGGCAGCCGCGTTTGCAGCCGCACCCTTCGCTCAAACACAACGCGAGGAACGCGAGGCGATCACGGATGGTGGAGAGCATGACTAATACGTTAGTCGATGCCGGTGTATGTGTCAACGTGCGTGCTGGTCACGCTGAAAGGCCCTGCGATAGAAGCCTTCCCGTGACGTTGGAGCAGCGCATCCGGTACGCGTTGAAGCGCAGCGGCTTGTCCGCCCGGGCCCTCTCGATGAAGGCGAACCTCTCCCACGGCTACCTCGCAAGCGTGTTCCTGGCGTTCGGCAAGGAGACGGAGCCCTCATTCGGCACCGGATCGCTTCGTGCCATCGCGCGCGCTGCGGGGGTCTCGTCGAACTGGTTGCTGACCGGGCATGGCTCGCCCGACGATCCCGAAGGAGTCGAGTCAGAGGCCCCTTCGATCGCGCCCGAGTACGTGGCCGTACAGCGCTTCGACGGATTGCCCGAGTGGCCCGAACTGCTGACGCGCGCGAAGGCCCTTCAGCCCGAAATCCCCGCATGGGTGTGGGAGTTCATCGCGGGGAGCCGCCCACTACTGTCCGCCATGCCCACCCCGGCGATGGTCGCGGACCTGGCCGTGTGGGTGATGCGCCATGAGTCCATCGGGCGTGCCTCGCCACCCCGCACGGAGACCGGTGCGCAGCTCGCGAAGCCCTCGAAGAAGCGGGGTTGAGCCCACCAATGCAGTTTGATGCGCAGGGCTGTATTGCTGGCCATCGCTGAACCTGCGTACAGTGCGCGGTCATGGCGCATCGAGCTGGTCACGTGAGCTTTGCGCACCCGGCCCTGTCGACCCGTCTTGCTGACATAGCCGCTGGGATTGTGCGGATGCGGTGCGGTCCCGGCGTTGTGGGATTGGCGCACGGGCAGGGGGTGAGAGTCGTTCGTCGTCGGTCCCTACCAACGCCGTTTGTGCTGTCTCTTATACACATCTCCGAGCCCACGAGACAAGAGGCAATCTCG
>CAMFHP010000107.1 GCA_945952225.1 uncultured Myxococcaceae bacterium | reverse complement strand
CTCCGACGCCCGCGCCCGCGCCGACGCCGCGTGTGGTCGCTGCGCCGACGCCGCGTGTGGCGCCCCCCGCGCCGACGCCTGCCCCGACGCCTGCCCCGGCGCCCGATGACGGTCAGACGCCGATGCAGCGCGCGCAGGCGTGTCGCACGACGACGAGCAACGAGCCCGATCGCAACAACTGCATCATCAGCGCGCTCCGCGGGCGGGCGAGCACCGACCGCGAGCTCGCGCTCCTCGGCACCACGCAGATGGCCGCGCAGCGGCAGGCCGACGCCGTACGGACGGCGCGCACGTACATCCAGCGCTTTCCGTCGGGCCCCATGGCCGTGACGTTCCAGCGTTACCTCGACACGCACCAGTGAGGGTGCGCTTCTCGGCCGACGCCGCTCGCAGTGCTTGACACTGCGGGGGCGCTCTGGCACTACCGCCGCCCCGCGCGATCATCGTCCCCACACAGTCACGCTGTGCACGGCGTCGACGGGCTTCACGGCCCGGGCGACGCGATCTCGAAGATGAGCTTCGGGAGGGGCGCGCTCACCCACCGAGGGAAAACCGATGCCGAAGATGAAGACCAACCGTGCCGCTCGGAAGCGGTTCTCGATCACCGGGACGGGGCGCGTTCGCCGTCCGTCCGGTGGCGCGAGCCACTTCATGGGCAACAAGAACGCCCGCCGCCTGCGCCGCCTGCGCAAGAACTCCATGGTCACGTCGGCCATGGAGAAGCGCGTGCTCCAGCTCTTCCCCTACGGACTGCCCTGAAGGAGCACTGAGACATGCCGCGCGCAAAAACTGGCTTCAAGGGCCGCCGTCGCAAGAACCGTCTCTTCCGTCACGCCCAGGGCTTCTCCGCGGGCCGTGGTCGTCTCTTCGGCCCGATGGCCGAAGCCGTCCACAAGGCGTGGACCTACGCCTACGTGGGCCGCAAGCTCCGCAAGCGTGACTTCCGCCGCCTGTGGATCGCCCGCATCGGCGCTGCGGCGCGCTCGCTCGGCACGAACTACTCGCGCCTCGTGAGCTCGCTCAAGACCGCGGGCATCGCCATCGACCGCAAGGTGCTCGCCGACCTCGCCGTGCGCGACTTCGCGGGCTTCCGCGCCGTCGTCGAGGCCGCGGGCGTGAAGATCGAAGCGAACGCGCTCGCCGCGAGCTGAGACCTCCGCGTCGCTGTCGACGCCGTGTGCTGCGCGGCGCATCTCTCTCCGGGGTGCGCCGCGTTGCCATTTCGAAGACCTCGCACGCACGCTCCGGTGCGCGTTCGATCACGGTGCAATGCCGCGTTGCCGCGCCGCGCCGTGGTTTGTAAAGTCCGCGCCCCGCCATGGACCAGGAATCTCCGATCGAAGCGCTCGACGCGATCGCACGCAGCGTCGACGAGGCCTTCGCCGCCGCGCGCGATGACAACGACCTCCGTCAGGTGACCGCGCGCTTCACGGGCCGCGACGGCTCGCTGACGAAGATCATGAAGCGCATCCCGGAGCTTCCGGGCCCCGAGCGCAAGCCCTTCGGCCAGCGCGTGAACGAGGTGAAGGGGCTCGTCGAGCGGGCGCAATCGAACGCCGCCGAACGCCTTCGCAGCGAGGCCCGCGCGCGCGAACTCTCGCGCCCTGCGCTCGACATCACGCTGCCCGGACGGCGCCCTCGCATCGGCCGCATCCACCCCTGCATGCGCACGATGCACGAGATCATCGACGTGTTCACGAGCCTCGGCTTCGACGTCGCCGAGGGCCCCGAGGTCGAGCTCGCGGAGAACAACTTCGACCGCCTGGGCTTTCCCCCCGACCACCCCGCGATGGACATGCACGACAGCTTCTTTCTGCCGTCGCGCCGCCCCGGGGACAGGGTTCTTCTCCGCACGCACACGTCGACGGTGCAGGTGCGCGAGATGCTGTCTCACCCGCCGCCCGTGCAGGCGATCATGCCGGGCGCGGTGTTTCGTCGTGACGACGACGCGACGCACAGCCCGATGTTCTTTCAGCTCGAAGGGCTCATGGTCGACGAGGGCATCACGCTGTCGAACCTCCGCGGCGCGCTCGAAGCGTTCCTCACGCGGCTCTTCGGCGCGGGCGTGAAGACGCGCTTCCGCGCGAGCTACTTCCCCTTCGTCGAGCCCGGCGCCGAGATGGATGTGGAGTGCCTCATCTGCGGCGGACGCGATCCCCACTGCCGCGTGTGCAAGGGCACCGGATGGCTCGAAATCCTGGGCTGCGGAATGGTCCACCCCGTGGTGTTCGAGAGCGTCGGCTACGACCCCGAGCGCTACCGCGGCTTCGCCTTCGGCATGGGCATCGACCGCCTCACGATGCTCCGCTACGGCATCAACGACATCCGCCACCTCTTCGAGAACGACGTCCGCTTCCTCGGCAGCCTCTGACCTCCATCACCGACCGGCGATCATCATGCGCATCTCGTATCACTGGCTCGTCACGCTGCTCGGCACCGACCCCGGCCTCGACCGCGTGGTCGCGAAGCTCACCCTCGGCGGCCTCGAGGTCGAAGACGTCTCGCACGTGGGCGCGCACCTTCGCGACGTGGTGGTCGCCGAGGTGCTCTCGTCGCGCGCGCACCCCACGAGCAAGAACCCCCTCACGCTCGTCACCGTGAACGCGGGCGAGGGGCCCATGGAGCTCGTGTGCGGCGCCCCCAACGTGCCCGCGCCCGGGGGCCGCGTGGCCCTCGCGAAGCTCGGCGCGACGGTGTTCGACAAGAAGGGAGAGCCCTTCAAGCTCGAAGCGCGCCCCGTGGCGGGCGTGGTCTCCGCGGGCATGCTCTGCGCGGAAGACGAGCTCGGCCTCGGCGGCGACCACGGGGGCATTCTCATCCTCGACGACACGGTGCCCGTGGGCACGCCCCTGTCGGCGATTCCAGGGCTCGAAGACCACCTCCTCACGCTCAACGTCACGCCCAACCGCGGCGACGCGCTCTCGCACCGCGGCATCGCCCGCGAGGTGGCCGCGCTCTTCGGCATCCCGTGGCAGGCGCCTGCGCCGTCGGTGCGCTCCACGGCGGGCGGCGTCGGCGTGACCGTCGACGTGCGCGACGCGCAGCGCTGCCCGCGCTACATGGCCGCGTCGGTGGAGGGCGTGACGCTCGGCCCGTCGCCGCTGCACCTCCGCGTGCGGCTCCATCGTCTGGGCGTGCGGCCCATCAACAACGTGGTCGACGTCACCAACCTGGTGATGCTCGAAACGGGGCAGCCCCTTCACGCCTTCGACCGCGCGGAACTCCGTGGCGGACGCATCGTGGTGCGCGCCGCGGCCGAGGGCGAGAAGCTCCTCACGCTCGACGGGGTCGAGCGGTCGCTCTCGGGCGACGATCTCGTGATCGCCGACGACGAACGCGCGCTCGCCCTCGCGGGCGTGATGGGCGGCGAGCACTCGGGCATTCAGGGCTCGACGCGCGACGTGGTGATCGAGTGCGCGAGCTTCGACGCGCGCGGCGTACGTCGCACCGCGCGTCGCTTCGGAATGCACACCGAGAGCTCGCACCGCTTCGAACGCGGAACGGATTTCGACGGCCTCCCCGCGGCCCTCGCGCTCGCCACGTCGATGCTCTCGGAGCTCGCGGGTGCGACCGCTGTTTCGAACGTGCTCGACGTGTGCGCGACGCCGCGCGTGGCGCCGACGGTCACGCTCCGCAGCGGTCGTGCGACGGCGCTCCTCGGGGTGGAGATCACCCGCGACGAGGAGAAGAAGATCCTCGCGGGCCTGGGCTTCGGTGTGACCGAGGTCGACGGTGGGCTCGCGGTGACCGTGCCCGCGCATCGCAGCGACGTGTCGCGCGAGGTCGACCTCATCGAAGAGGTGGCGCGCGTGTGGGGCATGGATCGCATCCCGCCGACGCTCCCTCCCACGCGCGGAGCCCGCGCGGGCGCGCGCCGTGACTGGCACCTTCGCCGCAAGCTCCGCGACGTGGCGTGCGCGGTGGGCCTCGACGAGGCCGTGCACATGATCTTCATCGCGCCCAAGGAGGTCACCGCGCTGGGCTTCGACCTCACGGCGACCGTGCCCCTCGCGAACCCCCTGAGCGAGGAGCGCTCGGTGCTGCGTCCGTCGCTGCTGCCGAAGCTCGTGGTGGCCGCGGGCCTCGCGCGCAAGCGCGGCGAGCAGCGCGTGCGGCTCTTCGAACTGGGCGCCGTGTTCGGCCATTCCGACGAGGCGCTGCCGCGCGAAGAGACCTCGCTGGGCTTCGTGATGGCCGGGCCCCGCGACGCGTGGCTCGCGCGTCCCGAGGAGGTCGACCTCTACGACCTCAAGGGCGCCGTCGAAGAGCTCGTGGAGCGGATGACGAATGTGCCCGCGGGCTTCGACCGCGAGGGCGACGCGCCGTCGTGGGCGCACCCCCGCGCGTGGGCCCGCGTGCTCGTGAACGGACGCCCCGCGGGCTACATCGCCGCCGCGCATCCCGACGTGGTCGAGCGCGCGGACCTCGGTCGCAGCGTGGTGCTCGGCGAGCTCGATGCCGCCGCGCTCGGTGTGACGGGACGCAGGCTGGCGGCGAAGGCGCCGTCGAAGTTCCCGTCGTCGCGTCGTGACGTGGCGCTGCTCGTGAAGCGCGATGTGCCCGCCGGCGAGGTGCTCACCGCACTGCGAACGCTCGCGGGGCCGCTCTGCGAGTCCGTGTCGCTCTTCGACCGCTACGAGGGGGCAGAGCTTCCCGAGGGCACGCACTCGCTGGCCTTCGCGCTCACGTTCCGCGCCGACGACCGCACGCTGCTCGACACCGAGGTCGACGCGATCTTCGCGACGGTCACGCGCGGCGCGCACGAGCGCTTCGGCGCGGCGCAGCGCTGACCCCTCGCAGACCCACCGGACACCTCCCGAACACACGTCCCCGAACGCGCGCGACGCTGGAGCTCCACGCGCCGACGATTGCAACGCGCGAGGGGATGTGATTGTGTGCTCCAGCGAGGCGGGTGATGACGAAGGCCGAGATCATTGAAGCGATCTGCGACACGGTCGGCGGCTTCTCGAAGCGCGAGGCCGCGTCCCTCGTCGACGCGGTGTTCGACACGATGAAGTCGACGCTCGCCGCGGGCTACAAGATCAAGATCTCGGGCTTCGGCAACTTCGTCGTGCGCGACAAGCACGAGCGCCCCGGGCTCAACCCTCGCACGCGCGAGAAGATCACCCTCGCGCCGCGGCGGGTGGTGCGCTTCAAGCCCTCGCCCGTGCTCAAGACCCGCGTGAACCGCGTGGCCACGGGACGGCGATCGTCGTTCCCGCCGCCGCGCCGCACGCCCTCGATGCCGCCGACGGCGATTCCTCCGAACCCCATCGTCGTGATCGTCGACCCCGAGAGCAACAAGGGCTGAACGCGCTCCCCGTCGCGCGACGACGCCGTCCGCAAACTCCCACGCAGCGCCCTCCAGCGCGCGTCGGGATGCGGGTCGTCGAACGTCGCGTGCGGAGCCCTTCGCGCCGCTGCGAAACCTCCTACGACGCGCCCTCCATGCAACTGCCGCAGAAGATCTATTTCCGCATCGGTGAGGTGGCCCGACTCCTCGGGGTCGCGCCGCACGTGATCCGCTTCTGGGAGACCGAGTTCAAATCGCTCCGGCCGCAGAAGTCGGCCACGGGGCAGCGTGTGTACACGCGCCGCGACGTCGAGCGTCTCGCCACGATCCGTCGGCTCCTCAAGGAGGAGCGATACACCCTCGAAGGCGCGCGGAAGTACCTCCGCGAGAAGGGCGTCGAACCGCTCGACGTCACCCCCGAGCCCGCGGGCGTCGATCGCACCGAGACCCTCCGCGCGGCGCTTCTTTCAGCCCGCGAGCGCCTCGCCTCCGCGCTGCAGACCCTCGACCGAAGCGCCTGAAAACAAGGGACTTCCGCGAGATCGTCGACCCCCGGAAAAAAGATCTTGCGTCTGCCGCTGTCGGGTGTATGTTCCCGGTCCCTCGCGGGGCACCGCGAGTGTGGTTCGGGGCGTAGCGCAGCCTGGTTTAGCGCACTTGACTGGGGGTCAAGGGGTCGCTGGTTCGAATCCAGTCGCCCCGACCAAATGCACACCGACGGCGACCTTGCGAAAGCAGAGGGTCGCCGTCGGTGTTTCGAAGCACCGCGAACACGTCCACGTGCGACAAGGGGCCCATGACTGCGCCCGCGCTCGAAGGTGTGCTCTTCGATTTCAACGGCGTGCTTGTCGACGACGAGCACCTGCACTTCGAAGGCTTCAACGCCGTGCTCGCGCCCCTCGGCATCGCGCTCTCGATGCGCGAGTACGAAGACGTCTACCTGGGCTTCGACGACCGCGGCGTGTTCGAAACGGCCCTGCGCGCCCACCAGCGCGCCGCCGACGGAGACACCGTGCGCGCCCTCATCGACGCGAAGGCGAAGGTCTACGCCGCGCGCGCGGCGACGGAGCTCAAGGTCTTCGACAACGCCGCCGCGCTGCTGCGCGAGGCCGCCGCGCGGGCTCCGGTGGTGATCGTGTCGGGCGCGCTGCGCGCCGAGATCGAGGGCGCCCTCGCGGTGATGGGCGCGCGAGACTGCGTGCGCGCGATCGTGGCGGCGGAAGATGTCTCCGCGTGCAAGCCCGACCCCGAGGGCTACGTCGCGGGCCTCGCGCTGCTGCGCGCGTGGGCGGGGCGCGTCGAGCCCGCGCGCTGCGTGGTGATCGAAGACAGCACGGCGGGCGTGCAGGCGGCGCGGGCCGCGGGGCTCACGGTGCTCGCGGTGGCCCACTCGTACGGGCGCGAGGCGCTCGTCGCGGCGGGTGCGCACGCGGTGTTCGAAGCGTTGCGCGACGTGCACGGTGCGACGCTCGAAGCGCTCGCGGCGCGCTGACCTTCGCGGGCCGAGTCTGTCGTTGACGGCCGCGACGCGGGGCCTCTAGGCTGCCCGTTGATCGCGTCACGGCGCAACGATCCATCTGCGGCAGATGGGTGTGCGGACTGCGCCAGACGCGAAGGTGAGTGCATGAGCGACCTCAAGGTGATGATCTTCGAGTCGGACGCCGGGTTCGCCGACGCGTTGAAGCGCGCGTTCACGCGCCGCGGTTGCGCGGTGCGCGTCGTCGACGATGGGCAGCTCGGGCTCGACCTCGCGCCCACGGATCCGCCCGATCTCATCATCGTCGCCGTCGAGCTCCCGCGCATGAGCGGCTTCGCGGTGTGCAACAAGCTCAAGAAGGTCAACGAGCTCAAAGACATCCCCGTGGTGATCACCTCGTCGGAGTCGTCGCAGGAGACCTTCGACCACCACAGCAAGCTGCGCACGCGGGCCGAGGACTACGTGCACAAGCCCATCAGCCCCGAGGAACTCCTCCGGCGCTGCGCGGCGCACGTGACGATCCCCGACGCGCCCGCGGGCGACTCGGAGGAGATCACCATCGACGACCTCGAAGCCGTGGCCATCAGCGACGACGCGGTGATCGAGGCGCCCGAGCCGCTCGGCGTGAGCGACCCCGAGCTCGACAACATCGCCGACGCGGCCTTCGACCAGATCATGATTCCGAGCGAGGCGCCGGGAACGCCCGCGCCGTCGCCCGTGAAGGTGGCCTCCGCGCCCGGGAGCGGCGGTCACGCCGTGGCGCCTCCTGCAGCGGTCTCGACGCCCGCGCGGCACGCCCTCGTCGACGACGACCTCGACGACCTCACGATGGTGTCGAACTCCCGCTCGCTCGCCGACATGCAGCTCTCGATGCGCAACAACCGCGCGTCGCAGCCCTCGCCGCAGCCCGCGGCGCCGTCGGTTCCGGTGCGTCCGCTCGCGTCGCGTCCGTCGTCGCCGGCGGTGAACGAGGGCGAACTCGAGCGCCTGCGTATCCGTGTCGATGAGCTCGAAGGCGCGCTCTCGAAGGCGCGGCTCGACGCGTCGAAGCACGACGAGGTGCGGCGCGAGCTCGATGCGCTCACGCAGCGTCAGGCCGACGAGGCGTCGAAGCGCTCGCACGAGGTCGACGCGCGCGCGAAGCAGGCCGAGGAGCAGGCGAGGGCCGCGGAGGAGCGCGCGACGCAGAACGAAGCGCGCGCGAAGCAGGCCGAGGAGCGCGCGCGTCAGGCCGAGCAGAGCGCGAAGGCCGCGGAGGAGAAGGCGTCGGAGGCCGAGCGTCTCGCGCGCGAGGTGGAGCGGCTCGCCCGTGAGCTCGACGAGGCCCGCAAGGCGTCGGCGAATGTGACGGCGGCGCGTCCTGCGATCGGCGCGGCGCCCACGGGCGCCCGCGAGGCCCTGGAGATGCGCGAGCAGCTCCATCGCAGGGACAAGGAGATCCTGCACCTGCGCGAGCTCGCGAACACGCGCGACAAGGAGGTGCTCCAGCTTCAAGAGACGCTGCTCCAACGCGACCGCGAGAAGGCCGACCTCGACGAGCGTCTGCTGGAGCGCGAGCGCGAGCTGGCCGACCTCGCCGACCGTGGCGCGTCGTCGTCGCAGGAGCTCGACGCGCTTCGGGGTTCGGTCGAGAGCGCGCAGCGTGAGCTCACGGCGCTCCGCGCGGAGCGTGACGCGATCAAGGCCGCGGGTGACGAGGCGCGACGCACGGGCGACGAAGCGCTCCAGGCGGCGCAGCGTGAGCTCGCGTCGCTGCGCGAACAGGTCGAGGCGACGAAGCGCGAGTCCGACGATGCGCTCACCGCCGCGAAGGTTGCGCTCGCCGCAGAGACGGCCGCGGTCGTGGCCCTCAACGCCGACCTGCAGTCCGAGAAGGCCGCGCGGGCGAGCGAGGCCCAGGCGCTCCAGGCCGCGCACGCCGACGTGCTCACGGCCCTCAACGAAGCCCACGGGCGCGCGCTCGAAGCGCTCGAAGCGAAGCTCCGCGACGCCGAGGCCGCGAAGTCCGAGGCCGCCGCGTCGGGCTCGGAGGCGATGCGCGCGCTCGAGGCGTCGCACGCGTCGAAGCTGGCCTCGCTCGAGGCTGCGCACGCCGAGGCGCTCCGCGCGGCCCGCGAGGCCCAGGAGTCTGCGCTGTCGGCGCTGAAGGGCGATCACGAGAAGGCGCTCTCGGCCCTGAAGGGCGATCACGAGAGGGCGCTCTCGGCCTCGCAGGAGGCGCTCTCGGCGCTGAAGGCGGACCACGAGAAGGCGCTGTCGGCGCTCACGCGCGAGCACGAGGCCGCGCTGTCGACGGCGAAGGGTGAGCACGAGACTGCGCTCGCTGCGGCGCGCGCCGAGGCCGACACGAAGGCGGTCGCAGCGGCTGCGGCGGCGGCGGCTCTCACGGCTGCGCTCGACGCCGAGAAGGCCGCGCGTTCGCTGGATGGCGCCGCGCTCGCCGAGGCGCGGGCCGCGGGCGATGCGCTCAAGCGCGAGCTCGACGCGCTTCGCACGGAGTCGTCGACGCGCGCGAAGGCGCTCTCCGACGAGGTGGCCTCGCTGCGCGCCACGATCGCGCGCCACGATCGCCTCGCCGCGCGCAACGCCGCCCTGCTCGAACGCGCGCGTCGCGCGACGCTCATCGCCGCGGGCCTCCTCGACGAGAGCGCCTCGCCCCTCGACACCGACTCCGCCGCGCACGCGCACGACGCGGAGTAGGCGCTCCCCCCCGATCCGTCACACCTCGTGCAGCAGCTCGCCGGGCAGCGGAGGCGCGCTGCGCGGGGCCCGTCCGTCGTGGAGCGGCGCTGACGCAAAACCGCTTCGCAGAAGGGCCGCGACGCGCGACGATGCCCGCTCCGTCGCCTGCACGACGGCCGCGGTCACGGGCTCGATCCAGCGAAGCTCGACGCGTCCGCCCTGCCAGCTCCAGGTGCCTGCGACCGCACCGTCGACGACCACCGCGGGGGCTGCGCCGATGTGACGGCGTGCGATCACGCGGGCCGCGTCGGGAGAGGCGATGGCCGCGTACGACGACAGCGCTGCGTGCGCGTCGAGCCACGGGTCGCACGCGGGCAGGAGCGATACCGCAGGTCCATCGAACGCGTCGGGCGCTTCGAAGTCGGGCGGCGCGAGGAGCGGGCCTGCGAGGCCCTCGACCTGAACGTCGATCAGGAGCACGGTGCGAAGCGTCGAGACGGCGCGTCCGTGGGCGAGGTCGAAGCTCTCGGCGAAGGCCGTGAGCGAGGTGGGAGCGTGCGCTGCGAACCATCGCGGGCCGAGCGTCGCGACCGCGTCGGAACCACCCGGGAGCGAGCGTGGAGCCGGATCGATCGCGTACTCCACCGCGGGCTCTTCGGGGCGTCGCGCGGGCGAGCGGCGTGTGACCTCACCCTGGATCCAGAGCGCGCGCAGCGCGAGGCCCGCGAGGGTCGAGAAGCCCACGCGCTTCGCCGCGGCGGGCAACGGCGTGAGCATCGACGGCGGGAGCACGGCGCGGAGCTGCGCAGGCGTGCGGGGTGTGCGGAGCGCGTTGCGGAGCGCGTCGCGCGCGTGGGCCACGTCGCCTGCGGTGAGTGAGGCCGCAGCGCCCAGGCGCGCTTCACGGGCCGTGTGGTCGGCCATGGCGAGGGCGCGGGCGAGGGGAGCGTCCGTCGCGGAGACGAGCCACGTGAGGCCGCGCGGCCCGGGCACGAGGTCGAGCGTGCGGCGGACGTAGAGCGCGTCGTCGAGGGCGCTGCGGTCGTCGAGGGCGCCGCGCGCGTGGAGTGCGAGGTAGGGCGTGAGGCCCGAGGGGCAGGGGATCCATCCGATCGACGAGACGAGCTCGTGGAGCGGACGGGCATCGGGGGTGTGGTGTGGAGCGAGGCCCTGTCGCGCGAGCCATGCGCGGCGGGCCTGAGGCAACGTGAGCCGGATCGCGCTGGACATGACCGCCCAGCGTAGCACCACCGCGCTCAGGGGAAGACCAGCACCTCGGCCTCGGAGGCTCCGCGGATCGCCTCGTCGACGCGCGCGACGAGACGGTCGCGACGGGTGAGCACCGCCGCGATCTGCGCATCGGAGAGGCACGCGCCGAGGGGATCGTCGGCCATCGCGCGGCGAATCTCTTCGGCCGTGAGCGCGCGCACCTTCGCGACGAGCGAGCGCGAGAAGCGTCCCATCGCCTGGAGCCTGCGGGATTGCTCCTCGGGGCGCGCGCCGAGGCCCTGGTTGATCGCGCTGAACGACGCGCCGTTGTCCATGAAGAGCATGGGGCCCGGTGCGTCGCCCGATGCGGGGCGCTGACGGAGGATGTTCCCGCCGCTCCAGCGGTCGACGTTGTCGTTGAGAAAATCGAAGACCAGCAGGGCCGAGAGGTCGGCGGCGAGCGCGGTGTCTTCGGGCGCGAGGGGCTGCGCGAGGTCGAGCAGCGCCGCGTAGCGCTCCACGCCGGGCACGGGTTCGAGCTGGCCGGGCACCCAGAAGAGCACCGCGCCGGGCACAAGCCCGTTGCGCCCGAGGAGCTCGGTCATCACCCGCTGCGAGAACGCGTTGTCGCCCGACCCGTCGGCCGCACGCTGGAGCACCTCGCGCGCGATGGCCCTCCCACACGCGGGCGGCACGCGGTCGAGGCCCAGCAGACGACTCATGCGATAGGCCGCGAGCTCGGCGCGAAAGTTCGCCACGCTGGCCTGCTGCTGCGGCTTGAAGAGCGCCTTCTGACCGCCCTCCAGGCGCACGCGGAACGAGACCGTGCTGCCGCCGCGGTTGCGCTCCATGCGTTCGAAGGGCGCCTCGCAGATGCGCGCGATGATCGCGTCGTCGTCGAGGCCGAGAAAGTGCCCGCCCCGTGGGTGTGCGGCCGTGGGAGCGTGGGCCGTCGGAGACACGCCGACGTCGGCGCGCGCGCTCGCATCGGGCGCGTGCGGGGTCGTCGCGGCGGCATCGCGTCGCGGCGAAACCTCGTGGGGCGCAGCGTTCGGCGCGACCGTCGGTGGAGCCTCGCGCGGCGCCGTCGGAGCCTCCGTCGCGCGTGGATCGCGGCATGCACTCGCGGCGAACAGCACGGAACTCGCGAGAAGCGCGCGCGTGCGCGACAGTCCGTCGTGTTGACGCCCGATGGGCGGTGTGGCAAGCGAGCGTCGCATCGGCGGGTCCGTCGAAAAAGCCCTCTATCACAGCCATTCCTCCACTGGTGAGATGAACCCGTCGCCGAACCCCCCCATGAGCTCTTCGAAGCCTCGCCGCGCGCGCACCCTGTGGCGCGCGTTCGCGCTGCTCGCCGCCGCGTGTGTGCTCCTCGTCGCGCGTCCCGCACGGGCCGTCGACGTGTGGACCGAGCCCAACCCCGGCATCCGTCACCTTCACCGCACGACGCCTGCGCCCGCAGAGTTTCACGCGCTGGTCATCGACCTCGACGTGCCGGGCGTTCGCATCCGCTGCACGCCGCTGCGCGAGCGGTGGAAGAACACCAGCACCTACGCCCGTGAAGCGGGCCTCGCCGCGGCCGTCAACGGCGGCTTCTGGGGCCTCTTCGGCCAGGGCGCCCAGGGCATGACCGCGGGCAACGGCCAGGTGTGGGGCTCCGACGACGAGGAGCTCGGCTTCTTCGCGATGAGCGCCAACGGACGCGCGTGGGTGTCCCGTCCCGCCGACGTGGTCGAGGGCTCGCGCCGCATGATCACCGACGCGGTCTCGGGCCGCCCCCTCGTCGTCGACCGCGGTCGCATGAGCGAGGAGCTGTACACCTTTCCCCGCACGTGGACGCGCGAGCCTCGCACCGCCGTGGGCGTGAGCGAGAACGGTCGCAAGGTGATCCTTGTGACCGTCGACGGCCGTCGCACCACGAGCCACGGCGGCACCCTCGAAGAGATCGCGCAGATCATGATCGAGCTCGGGGCGTTCCGCGCGATCAACCTCGATGGCGGCGGATCGACCACGATGTTCGTCGCCGCCGAGGGTGGCGTGGTGAACCGTCCGTCGCGCGGCTGGGAGCGCGAGGTCGTGAACCACATCGGCGTGCTGGCGCCTCCGCCCGTGGCCCCGCCCGCGACCACGCAGCGCGTGAGCGAGACCCCGCGCGACGTGATCGCCACCGCGCAGCAGCACCGCGCGATGGGCACCGGCGACGAGCGCAACGACGCGCGCACCAACCCCGAGGGAACGGGCCTTCGCAACTGGGCCCGCGTGAAGTTCGGGCGCTTTCTCGCCATCGACCGCCTCGGCCTCGGATCGCGCCGCGAGGTCGTGGTGCCCGCCCTCTTCGCCGCGGTCGTACTGCTCTTCGGATCGGCCACCCTCTTCGTCGTGTCGCGCGTGAAGCGCGCCCGCGCGAAGCGCCGCGCCATGCGCGCCTCCCACGCATCATGAACGCCGACGAGCTCGCGAAGCGCATCACGCGCGACGTCGGACGCGCCATCGGCGACTTCGACATGATCTCCGAGGGCGACCGGGTGATGGTCTGCGTCTCCGGCGGCAAGGACAGCTACGCCATGCTGGAGATCCTCCACGGGCTCCGGCGTCGCTCGCCCGTGCGCTTCGAACTCGTCGCGGTGCACCTCGATCAGGGGCAGCCCGGCTACGACGGCGCGCCGCTGCGCGCGTGGCTCGATGCGCAGGGCTACGAGCACCACATCCTCCGCGAAGACACGTACTCCGTCGTGATCGAGCGCGTGCCCGAGGGGAGCACCTACTGCTCGCTCTGCTCCCGTCTGCGCCGCGGGATTCTCTACAGCGCCGCGACGCGCCTCGGGTGCACGCGCATCGCGCTGGGGCATCACCGCGACGACGCCATCGAGACCCTGATGCTCAACCTCTTCTTCTCGGGCCGCATCGCCGCGATGCCCGCGAAGCTCACCTCCGACGACGGCGCGCACGTGGTCATCCGCCCGATGATCTACTGCGCTGAAGAGACCCTCGCGGCGTACGCGCAGGCCCGCGCGTTCCCCATCCTGCCGTGCAACCTCTGCGGCTCGCAGGAGACCGCGCAGCGCAAGCAGGTGAAGGCCCTCCTCGGCCGCCTCGAAGCCGAGCACCCCGGGGTCAAGAGCTCGATCTTCGCGTCGCTCGGCAACGTGCGTCCCACGCAGCTCCTCGACCTCGCGCTGGCCCTCAAGCCCGAAGACCAGCGCGCCCACGACCGCGCCCCCAAGGCCTCGCTCGGCCACGGTCGCCTGCGCATCGTGAACGACGAGTGACCGCGCACTCCGCGGCGCCGCGCGAACAACGCGCGCCGTGATAGCGTCGCGCGCGATGGAGCTCAGCACCCTCGACACGCCGCCTCCGAAGGGATCCGCCACGCCGCTCAGCGCGTACCAGAAGCGCCTGGTGGTGTTCCTGAGCGTGGCGACCTTCTTCGAAGGCTACGACTTCATGGCGCTGTCGCAGATCCTGCCGGGGCTGCGCGCGGATTTTCATCTCAGCCCCCTCGCGGGCGGCCTCCTCGTCGCGGTGATCAACGTGGGCACGATGCTCGCGGCGCTGCTCGTGCGACGGGCCGACACGCTCGGTCGCAAGCGCGTGCTGGCGCTCACGATCACAGGCTACACGCTCTGCTCGCTGGCCACCGCGGCGGCGCCCGAGGCCATCTCGTTCGCGGTGCTCCAGATGCTCGCGCGGGTGTTCCTCATCGGCGAGTGGGCCATCGCGATGGTCTACGCCGCGGAGGAGTTTCCCGCCGACCGTCGCGGCATGGTGATCGGGCTCATCCAGGCGTTCTCGAGCCTCGGGAGCGTGGCCTGCGCGGGCGTTGTTCCGCTGCTGCTCCGCACGCCCATCGGGTGGCGCGCGGTGTACGTGGTGGGCGCCGTTCCCCTCGCGATGATGGCCTTCGCGCGGCGCAACCTCCGCGAGACCTCGCGCTTCGAACACGCCGCCCACGGCGAGCGCCCAGGCCTCTTCGCGATGCTCTCGACCCCATGGGCCTCGCGCGTGTGGATCGTCGCCGCGGCTTGGTTCTTCACGTACCTCTGCACCCAGAGCGCGATCACCTTCTGGAAGGAGTTCGCCCTCGCCGAACGCGGCTTCACCGACAAGCAGGTGGGCGGCGCGATCACCCTCGCGGCCGTGGGCTCCATGCCCTTCGTCTTCGCGGTGGGGCGGCTCCTCGACCGCGTGGGACGCCGCGCGGGCGCCGTGGTGATCTTCTCGCTCACGGCGGTGGGCGTGATCGGCGCCTACACCCTGCAGGGCGGCGCGGCGCTCACGGCCTCGCTCGCCATCGCGATCTTCGGCACGAGCGCGGTGCTCCCGGTGCTCAACGCGTTCACCGCCGAGCTCTTTCCGACGGAGATGCGCAGCGATGCCTTCGCCCTCGCGAACAATACGCTCGGGCGCGTCTCGTACGTGCTCTCGCCGCTGGTGGTGGGCGCCGTCGCCGAAGGGGCGGGCTGGGGACGCGCGGTGAGCGTGACCGCCGTGGGTCCGCTCGTGGCGCTGGCGGTCATTCTCGCGAAGCTGCCCGAGACCCGCGGCCTCGAGCTCGAAGACACCGCGAAGCTGTGAGCGCGATCAGGCCGCGCCCCAGTTCTTGAGCACCACGACGAAGACCACCGCGAGGGCGGCTGCGATCAGCACGCCGAGCTGAAGGCCCCGCGCACCCGCGGCCACCTCGTCGGAGAGTCCGTTCGCTTCGGCGCCGCGCACCCGCGAGCCCAGCACGAAGTGGAGCGCGAGCATCACGATCGCGACGGTGAGCTTTCCGTGGAACCACCCGAAGCGGAAGTAGGCCCCGTGCATCACGCCGATCATGCCGAGGCCCGTGAGCGTGGCGATGCCCATCCACGGTGAGGCCACCGCGCGGTAGATGCGACGGGCCGTGGCCGCGAGGCGCGCGCGCACGGCGTCGGTCTCGCCCTGGCCCGCGGCCAGCACGCGCGTGATGCTCACCAGGCTGCCCACCCAGAACAGCAGCGAGAAGACGTGGAGCCCGAGGAGGATGACGTGCAGGCGGTTCATCAGGGCCCCGGTGCATAGTCGCACTGCGCACGCGTTGCAATGGTTGCGCGGCGTCGACGCGATGGACTATGCAACCGCGCGTGCGTGACGGGCTCTCACGACGCGCGGTGCTCGCGCTCCCTCTGCTGGCGGCGTGCAACCGCTTTCGGCGCGCGAACGAGGTCGTGTTCGGCGAGGTGGCCGCGCGCACCGGCGAGCGCGCGCTGTGGGGCGAAGACCTGCACCGCGGCATCGAGCTCGCCATCGCGCAGCACAACCACCGCGGCGGACTCAACGGACGCATGGTGCGGCTCGTTTCCCTCGACGACGAGAGCCACGAAGAGCGCGCCACGAGCCTCGCCACGCGGTTGATCGACCGCGAGGCCGCGATGGTGGTCTTCGGCGAGCTCTCGTCGGCCGCCACGGAGAAGGCCGCGATCGTGGCGCAGCGTCGCGGCGCGGTGTTCGTGGCGCCCGCGTCGACCTCGCGCGACGTGACCCGCGTGGGCGACATGGTGTTTCGCACGGCGCTCCTCGATGTGGAGCAGGCCGCGGGCCTCGCGCGCTTCGCCCGACAGACGCTTCAGAAGCGGCGCGCGGCGATCGTGTACCGCCGCAGCTCGCTGCTCAACGTGGGCATGGCCGACGAGTTCGTGCGGGTGTTCATCGCGGGCGGCGGCGAGCGCGTGCTGCGCGACTCGTACGACGATGACGGTGACCTCGTGCGCCTCGTGGGCCGCGTGCGCGCCTCGGGGGCCGATTGTGTGTACGCGCCTGCTGATCCCAACGACGCGGGCCGCATGGCCGTCGCGATGAAGCGCGGACGCGTGGCCGCGCAGCTCCTCGGCAGCGACGGGTGGTCGAGCGCCGAGGTGCGCCGCTTCGCGCAGGAGGCCGCCGTGGGCGTGGTGTTCACCGACGCGTTCACGTACGCCGCCGCGCGCCCCGAGGTCGACACCTTCGTCACGGCCTTTCGCGAGCGGCACCACGCGCAGCCGGGCACCTTCGCGGCCCTCGGCTTCGACGCGGCGAAGTGGGCGCTCACGTGCGCGCAGCGTCTCCGTCAGCTCGATGCGACCACGCTCCGTGATGCGATGCTCGGCAGCCACCACGAAGAGGCCGTGGCCAACGGCTTCTCCATCGACGGACGCCGCGCCCTCACGCGCGCCGTGAGCGTGCTGCGCTACACGCCCGACGGCGTCGAGCTCGCCGGCACCATGACGCCGTAGCGAACAGCGCGATCCACGCGGTGATGGGCGTGGGCTTCGAGGCGTGCGGGGTCGTGCGACACGCGCAGCTCCCTTCGAGCGACGAGGGACGCACCTCGACGGCCGCATCGCCTGCCTCGGCGACGACGTCACGGGGCGCATCGACCGATGCCTCGCGCAGCACGTCGACGGGCACATCGGGCGCGACATCGACGGGCACATCGCGGGCTGCGTCGGCGGTGCTTCCATCGGGCGCACCGGCGTCGACGGGAGACGTCGTGCAGCCGCCGCGGTGCGAGCCCGCGGGCTCGGAGATGTCGGCCGTGGGGAGTCCGCAGGTGGCGCAGATCTCCGCGCGGTTCGGGTACGCGAGGGCGAGGCCCGTGTAGTGCTCGGCGCTCGGCGGGTAGTGCGCGTAGCCCCAGACGAGCTCCTGGTAGGGGTAGTTGCCGCGCGTCTGCGCCGACGCGATGCCCGGCGTGCGGAACTCCGGTCGCGAGGCCGAGTACATCGGGTTGTTCGGGTTGTTGCGGAACGAGAACCCGTTGTAGCCCCACACCGCGAAGTACCAGTCTTCGATCACCTGCGGATCGTTGGCGCCCACACACGGCGACGCGCGCCATTTGTCCGCGAGGATTGCCGCGCCGACGGAGACGTTGTACGCGGGCGACGAGGCCACGCGGTTCGCGTCGTAGGCGCTCGTCTCGCCGGGTCGCATGCCGCTCGTCACCTGCGCGATGCCGTAGCCGCAGTCGAAGGAGATCACCGTCTGCCCCGCGGTGCAGAACTGCCGCCAGTTCGACTCGGTCACGTAGATCGCCTTGAGCAGCAGGCACGGGAAGCTCACCGCCACCGTGTCGCGCGCGCCCGATCCGCCGCACCAGCCGTTGCCTGCGCCGAAGGTCGTACGGCCTGCGAAGTCCCACCCGAGGGAGCCGTAGCGCGTGGGGCCCGCGGCCACCTGGTCGAAGAGCGAGGCCATCGCCGCGACGCTGGGGTTCGACCCCGACGCGGGCTGCACGCGACACATCGTGCAGGGCGGACACGCCGATCCGCCTGCGCACTGGGCCTCTGCGCGACCTGCGACGAGCGTCGACGCGAGCGCGAAGGCGAACACACCGGGCGCCCTCACGGCGTCACCGCGCGCGGCGCGAAGCCCGCCAGCTCGACGTAGGTGCCCGCGAGGTCGAGCGTGATCGTGCGTTCTGTGTCGCGCGCGTAGAGGCCCAGCACCTCGCGGTCTGCGGTGCGATGACGGAGCGCGATCCACGCGCCGTCGGGGCTCTCGGCGAGGGCCTCGTCAGCGCCATCTCCCAGAGGCGCGACGCGCAACGGACGCTCGGGAAAGGCATTCAACTGCGCGAGGCCGCGGTCGCCCGGCAGCGAGATCAGCACCGATCCGTCACGCAGCGCGCGCGGCATGAGGTGGTCGTTCACGGCGCGCCATCGGGTGCGCATCGCATCGAGCGAAGCCCCGTGCGCGGGGATCGTCACCACCTCCCACACGCCCTCGCGTCGCGCGCTCGCCCGCACGAAGGTCACCTCGTCGCGCGCGGCGTCGTAGCTGAAGTCACGCGCGAGCGGCTCCATCGCAGCGAGTACCGCACGGGCGGTCTGCGCGCGCACGTCGACGGCCAGCAGCGACGCACCCTGCGGATGCACGTGGTAGACGAGCACCTCGTCACCGCCCATCGAGGCCGCGGCGAACGCGATCATTCCGCGGCCGCGCCACACCGTGCGGGGCGTGCCGTTGTCGGGGTCGATCACATCGAGTCGCAACGCATCGACGCGCTCGCGCAGCACGCGGTCGCCCGTCGGTGGATCGTCGCCGTCGTCACCGCGCTGCACCACCACGTCGCCATGCGCGGTCACGAGCGGCCGCGAGGCGTCGGTGAGCCCGCCCAGCATGCGCTGCGGTGCGCGTCCGCGTTCGAAGCGCCAGAGCGCGCTGTTGTAGGTGCTCCCGCGTCGCGCGTTCGGTTCCGTCGCGACTACCCACGTGCGCGCGTCGGGGCTTCGGAAGTCGACGGTGCCGCGCAGCGCCGATCCCTCGGCGTGGTCGAACGCGCCGAGCTCGCGAGGTTGTGTGGCCGTGTCGGGCGCGCGCAGCACCACCCGCGTGTGCGTGCCGCCGGGCGCACCTTCGAGCAGCACCACGGGGAGCGGAGGACGGCTCACCGGTCGCGGATCGGCAGGCACCGCGCGCGGCGCGAGGAGCGCGTACACACCCACGCCGCACAGGGCGAGGGAGGCGAGTGCCGTGCGGAGCTTCATGGCGCCGACGCTATCAGAACGTCGCGCGAGAACCGCGTCAGTCGCGGGGCAGCGCGGCGCGTTCGAGGCGAACGAGCGTGCGCTCATCGAGGGTGCCGTCGAGCACGCGCTCCAGGGCCACGCGGAGCGGGTCGTGGGCCGTTCCTTCGGCGGCGATGCGTACGCGGGTGAGGTCGGCGGCGTCGCGGTGCGCGTCGAGGGCGAGGGCCGCGGCGACGCGCGCCACGGGCGGAGCGGCGACGTCGTCGAGCACGGCGCGGAGCTCCTCGCGGTCGAGCGCGTGGGTGCGGTACACGGCGTCGGCGGTGGCGATTCGTTGCAGCTCGGCACGCCACGCTTCGAAGGGCTGCCCCTCGCGACGGAGCTTGTCGGCGACGGTCGTGTGGCCGTGCGCCTCGCGCCACGCGGCGAGCGCGTCGTTCACGCGGGCCACGAGCGCGGTCACGGTCGGTCCGCCGAGGCGCGCGTCGTCGATGCGCACGGTCTCTCCGCTGCGCAGCGTGAGCACGGCCGCGCCCTCGACGCACGTTGCCGATTCGACCATCGCGTACGAGAGAAAGCGCGTCGTGCGGTCGCCGCGCACGGCCACGCCGTCGAGGCCCACGTCGACGTCCTGCGCGTCGATGCGACGCACCATCGCCGCGGTGAGCAGCGCGGTCGCCGCGAGGGGCACGAGCGTCAGCACCCCGAGGAACGGATAGATCACGAACGCGACGAGCGTGAGCATCGCGAAGGCGATCGCCGACGTGCCCATCACGAACGTGAGGAGGAACCACGCCGAGCGCATCCACGACGCCCGCGTCGAGAAGCGCATCACCGCGTGGCGCGCACCTACTCCTGCCGCATCGAGGAGCGCGCGGGCCTCGTCGGGCGTGGCGCCTTCGAGGTCGAGCGCGTCTCCGTTCGCGAAGCGCAGCGTGACGCGGTCGCCGAAGGCCGTGGGCGTGCGCCACCCCGCGCGCACGTCGGCGCGAGCTCCCTCGGTGCGTGTGTCGTCGCGCCAGTGCACGAGCCCGTCGCGCACGGTGACGGTGCGCTGCGGGGCGCGGCGGGGCGCGCGGAGCAGCGCGCTCACGAGCAGCAGCGCGAGCGGCGCAGACCAGTACGCAGGCGAGGGCGGCGAGGCGGCAAGCACCACGAAGGCCGCGACGACGGCGGCGGTGGCGACGGCCCGCGAGCGCGCGATGCGCGTCCAGCGCAGGGTGCCTTCGAAGCGAGCAGCGGTCGTGGTTCTGTCGACCGACATCGGTGCGGAGCCTACTGCGTTTGATGACCCGCGCGTGGCAACGGTGCGCCTTCCGCGCGGTGCATGGCCGCATCGCTTGCAACGGTATGGGGTTCGGGTAAGGGAAGCGCCCGTGAGACTCCACCCGGCTTCTGCACTTCTTGTCGCAGCGTTCGCGCTGCACGGCTGCGGCGACGAGACGCCCGTGCGCTTCACGCAGGTCGACGGCGAGGTGCCCGACGCGAGCGATGCGTCCCTCGACGTCGCCGAGGCGTCCATGGGCTACGACGCGCCTGCGCCCCTCGACCGCGGGAACGTGCCCGACAGCACGGGACCCGTGGGCATGACCGTGGTCTACGCGCACAGCGACACGGTGCTCTACTCCGTGGATCCGGCCTCGCGGTCGGTGCGCATGGTGGGCACGTTCCGCTTTCCGACGGACGGCAACAACCACGCGATGACCGACCTCGCGGTGAACGCCGACGGTGAGATCACCGGCGTCACGCAGAACGCGCTCTACCGCATCGATCCGATGACCGCGGAGTGCACGCTGATCCGCATGCTTCCGTCGACGAACACGCGCGTGTTCGTGGGGCTCTCGTGGGTGCCCGTCGGCGTGCTCGATCCCGCGCGCGAGGTGCTCGTGGGCGGCGCCACCGACGGAACGCTCTGGCGCATCGACCCCGACACGGGACGCACCACGGCGGCGGGCTCGCTCCCCTCGGGCTGGGGCATCTCGGGAGACTTCGTCTC
Organism: uncultured Myxococcaceae bacterium; assembly: GCA_945952225.1. Taxonomy (GTDB): domain Bacteria; phylum Myxococcota_A; class Polyangia; order Polyangiales; genus CAISKJ01. The sequence continues at coordinate 8,589 of CAMFHP010000107.1, read as the reverse complement.
GATCGCGGGCGCGAACACCTACGCCACCGTGCGTCGCACCACGGGCACGAGCACCGGCGACACGCTCGTCACCCTTCGTTGGAACAGCGCCACCAGCGTGTCGATGGCGCAGACCGGCGTGGTCGCAGGCTTTCAGAGCATCTACGGCCTGGGCTACTGGCGCTCGACGCTCTACGGCTTCACCCGCGCGGGCAAGCTCATCACCATCAACATCACGAACGGCGTGGGCACCGAGGTCTCGATGCCCGCCATGCAGTTCTCGGGTGCGGGCGTCACCACCGTGGCGCCCACCGCCCCGCCCTGACCGATCGCTATGAGGCCCCCGCGACGCGCGTCGCGAGCGGGCGGAACACCACGCGCACCACGTACTGCTCCTGGTCGTTGGCGGGCGCTGCGGGCGGCATCACGAAGAGGAAAGCCCCCTCGTTCACACATTCGAGCACACCGGGACCGCGCTCGGCGATGCCCTCGGCGTGCACCGCGTGGGCGAGGTCGGTCGTGTGCTCCGACTCCTCGGCGCTGTAGAGCGCGCGGAGCTTGATGAGCTGTGCGCTTTCGAGCTGGATCCAGCGGTAGCGCTGGCCAAACATCACCCCGACGTGGAGGGCCCGCGCGCCCACGGGCACGGTGAGGGCGTAGAACCCGTCGTGCGTCGAGAGGGCCTCGATGGTCTGCATCGTCGTCTCGGCGCCGCGCGCGAGCATCACGGCGACGGGCTCGCGGCGGAGGCTCATGTCGGGGCGTGAGAACTCGAGCCCGTAGCGGTTCTGCGCGAGGAGCGTGAGCGAGAGCTCGAGGCCCGCGGCGCGCAGCTCGATGGGGTAGTTCATGCGCTGCGCGTTGCGGCCGAACTCGAGGAAGAACATCCCGCGGCGTCGCAGCCCTTCGAGCCCGAGCTCGCGGTCGAAGAGGGCGTAGGAGTCCTGCGTGGCGAGGTTCATGTCGAGGCGGAACCCGTCGAGGTACTCGACCTCGCGCTCGCTCGGAAAGAACAGCAGCCGTCCCAGCGCCGCGGCCGCCATGAGCCGCAGCGACTCGGGCGACGGACGCTGCCCGCTCGCTTCGAAGAACGCCTCGCAGTCGCGCGCGAACTGAACGCACCGGGCCTGCGCGGGCTTGACCCGCTCGTACTGCTCCGACGCGATCACGTGGGCGCCGCGCACGGGCTCGCCCTCCTCGGTGTAGTCGATCACGCTGCCGTCGTCGGAGGTGCAGAGGTCTTCGACGAGCGCGATGTACGTGACCAGCGCCGTGAGCGCGCGGTCGTCCATCCACGACGGGTCGAGGAGCCCGCGGCGCGAGCGCTCCCACCCTGGCGTGCGCGACACGAGCAGGTAGCGCCCCTCGATGGAGACGCCGCGCTCCTCGGCGAACACGGGCTCGAGCTGTCGCTGCGCGGTGCCCTCGTATCCGAGGTCGATGAGCAGCAGCGTGTCGCCGGGCTCCAGCCCGCAGGTGCGTTCGAGGTAGCGGTAGAGCCGCGCGCGAAAGGCCGTCGAGCGCGCGATGACCTTCTGGCTCACGTCGCTCTTGCGCACGAGCCGCACGAACTCCTCGACGGGCGTCGCGTGGCGCTTCGCCTTCGCGGTGAGCGTCGCGGTCTCGTCGGGCGTGAGCAGGAGCTGGCGCCCGAGCGCTTCGAACTTCGCGCCGCCCGCCGAGCGCGCGAGGTAGCGGTCGATGTCCGCCGCCGTGCGGAAGCTCGCGGCATAGGCCGCGTACCGGCTGACCGCCGCCGCGTGGCCCACGTCGCCGCCCGCGATGGCCTCGCACACGCGCATCGGGAGGTATCCGTCGCGCATGAGAAAGAGCGTCTTCACGCGCCGCCCCTGGGCGCGCAGCGCGTCGGCCTCGGCGAGCACGAAGCGCGCGAAGGCGTAGAGCAGCGGTCCCGCGCCGGCCCACCCGATCGCGTCGACGGGCGAGGGGTTCGTGCGGAGGTGCGACGCGAACACGCCGCGGTAGGGCATCGGGAGCGAGCGTTCGCAGCGAACGTCGGGGCACAGCAGCGAGGCCGCGGTGGCCGTGAGGCGGTGATACTCCTCGACCCAGCCGTCGTGGTGCACGAGGTGGATCGCGTGCTCGCCCGCGCGCGCCGCCGCATGGAGGTCGGCCTCGACGTTGTCGCCCACGTGGAGCACCGCGCGCGCCGGGAGGCGCAGCCGTTCGAGGGCCTTGAGGTGAAGCCCCTGGGTCTTCGACGCGCCGTGCACCGAGGAGCAGAGCACCATCGAGATCGACTCGTACACGTCGGCGGGCACACACGCGGCGAGGAGCTCGCGGAGCTGCGCTTCGTTGAAGTACGTGTCGCTGACGATGATCACCTTGAGCCCGCGCCGACGCGCGTCGCGGATCATCTCGACCACGGGCGGAAACGCCCTGCACGTGGCCTTCTCGGCGTCGACCTCGGCCTGGCTCAGCGCGGCCACCTCGGCGTCGGTGAGCTTCGGAAAGGCCTCGCGGTAGATCTCCGCGAGCGTCACCTCGGTGCGTCCGGTCTGCACCTGCTTCACCTGCCGCGCGGCGGACTCGCACATCGCGCGGAGCTTCGCGTTGAAGCCCAGGCGCGCGAAGGGCTCGCGCCGCGCGAGGTCGTAGAACACGTCGGTGGGCACGGCGGTCTCGCGCCAGAGGAGCGTGTCGAAGCAGTCGAGCGAGAGCACCTTCACGCGGGCGGCGTACTCGTCGAGGCACGCGCCGAGCTCCGACGCGCGGGCCTTCGTGAGCGTCACGGGCGGACGCGAGCTGCGGGTCACCACGTTCACGACGCCACCTCCCACGCCGTCTCGATCGCGGGCGACGCGTCATTGGCGGGGGCGTGGCGCGCGCGCTCGGCGTCGAGGGCGTCCTGCAGCTCGATGACCTTGAGGTACAGCTCCAGACGGTTGCGTTCGAGCCTGCGGATCAGCGCGTTGTCGTAGGGCGCGAAGACCTCGTCGACATCGCGCTGGGCTTTGGTTCCGCGCACGGTCACGGCGCCGAGACCGAACACCGCATCGACGGCGTTGTAGACGAAGCGGGGATGCTCGCGGAGAAAGTCGTCGACGGCCGTGCGCACGCCGTTGCGGGGACCTCCCTCGTGCTTGGCCCACGCGAACGCGCCGCAGCCGCGGAAGCCCCCCGCGATGAGCTCGTTGCGATCGAGCGTCGTGCCGTGCTCGTAGCTGTGCGCATGCAGCGCCTCGGGCGGGATCACCCCGGGGCCGTAGTACGCGTCACGGCGCGCGCACGGCCACCCCACGTCGTGGAGCAGGATCGTGCCCTCGATGCCCTGCGCGGCCCACGCGCGCTCGATGAGCATGAGCTCGTGAAAGACCGTGTGATGGTTGTGGTCGCCGTCGATGAGCACGAACTCCGAGCGGCACCCGACGCCTTCGAGAAAGGGCAGGCTGAGGCCCTTGTAGAGGTGAAATCGCTCGCTCGTGAGGGCGCGTTCGATGAGGTGCGGCGCGGGCTCGGGCTCGACGGTCACGAGCTCGGCGCCGGTGTCTTCGCAGAGGCGCATGAGCCGGTCGGAGAACGCGCCGGTCTCCGAGCCGATCTCGAGCACCGAGCGCGGCTTCGCGCGTTCGAGCAGCGCGAAGATGATCTCGTCGAATTCCTTGAGGCTGTGGAGCAGCAGGTTCGCCATCGTCGTCCCGTCGGGTGGTTGGGGGGCGCTCCCGCCGCGCCTGCACGGGGGAACACCGACGACGATATGGGCAACCCGTAGAACCCCGTCGAGAACGGCCGATCGCGGCAGACCTCACCGCGCCGCGCGCTGTCTCAACCCCGCACACGCGCGCGTCGGATCCTCGAATTCAGTCCGCGTTCGACTCCACGGTGAAGGGCCACGAGATGCGCGTGTCACCGCGCGCGTCGGGCACCTCCATGCGCCACGACGACATCGCCCGCGCGAGGCAGCGCCCCACGTCGCGCAGCGCGTCGGGACCGTGCGGCGTGGCCGATCGCACGGCGCCATCGCGTCCGATCACGAGGTCGACCACCACGCGTCCCGAGGCCTCGTCGGGCGCGTCTTGAATGCACGCGTCGACGTCTTCGCCGTGGTCGTCGACGGCGCGCTCCACGACGTGGTCTGCGGAGTCGTCGGGCACGTCGTCGGGGCTCTCTCCATCGCCCGCACGCGTGGGCTCCGCGGCGGTCGTGCCGTCGGCGGAAGGCGTCGACGGATCGACGGCTGCGGGGCCGACGATCGTCGCGAGGGCGGGCGGCGTCGCATTGCGCGGAGACGCTTCGGTGGCGGGCGCATCGGCCATCGCGGGCGCGAGCGGCGTGACCGCGCGGGGCGCGTGGTCGAGCGAGAGGGCGACGTCGTCGCGCGCATCGAGCACGTGGCCTCCGTGGTGTCGTCGGGCCGCGTGCGTGGGCGCGAGGGCGAGGAGCACGGGCTGCGGCGACTGCGCGGGCACCACGACGGCGCGCGACGCGATGTCGACCACCGTGACGGGCGGAGGACCGTCGGGCGCTGCGGGGGCCATGGCGTGTCGCACGGCGAGCGCGCCGACCGCGAGCAGCGCCGCCGCCAACGCACGCGCACCCCACACGCGCCACGACGGTCCGCGGGGCACGATGCGAGAGACGTCGGAGGCTTCGAAGGGCGCGTCGTCGTGCGAGTCGAAGACGTCGACGCCGTTGTCGTTGTCGGCGCCGCGCACGACGCGAATCCGGTCGGCGAGGGCTGGTGCAGAGGGACTCGGATCGTCGTCGTAACGGGGAGCGCGCATCGTCGGGACCTCGTGGTGCTGAACGGCCGTCGGGCCGCCGCACTTGACCCCGTGGCGCTATCGGCAGACGCCGTTCACACAGTTCTGCGACGCGGCGCACGCAGCGGGGCACGTTCCGCAGTGTGCGCGGTCGGCGAGGAGGTTCCTGCACGCGTCGCCGCACGACGTGAGGCCCGCGACGCAGGGCGAGGGGCCGTCGCAGGGGGGCTCGTTCACGAGGCCGCAGTGCACGCAGCGCCCGCCGAGCGGGAGAAAGTTGTCGTTGCAGGTGTAGACGCAGCGCCCGTTCTGGCAGCCGCGCGTGCCGTTCACGACGGTGCCGCAGGGCGCGCCGCACGTGCCCGGACCGCACCAGTCGGGGTCCGAGCGCGGGTCGGTGCAGCGCATCCCGTCGCAGAGAGATTGACCCGCGGGGCACGAGCATCCGCCGCTCACGCAGAACGTGGTCGCGGGGCACACGACGTTGCATCCGCCGCAGTGGCGCGGGTCGTAGAGCGTGTTGGTGCACATGCCCGCGCAGCTCGTGAGGCCCGCGGGGCACGCGCCCGATGGAGGCACATCGACGACGGGCGGCGCATCGACCCCCGCGTCGGCCACGGGCGGATCGGCGCCGCCGAGCACGAGGCTCTCGACCACCTGCTCGTTGGGAATGAATCGCATCGCGCGTCCGCGTCGCGCCACCTCGACGCCAAGCGAACAGCCCGCGCGCGTGCGTCCCGTGACCGTGACCGTGACGGGCTGCGAGAGGTCTTCGTCGCGAGGCACCACCCGAAACTCGAAGAGCTTGCGCGGGGGCACGCCCGCCGCGACCGGCGCCACGAAGCGCTGCGAAGGCAATCCCCGCGACTCGACCTCGATGCACACCCCGCGGATCTGCGCGTCGCTCGTGAAGGGCAGCGCGGAGTACACGCCGATCACGATCTCGCTCCCTTCGTTCGCGCACGACGCGGTGAGCGCCAGGGCCACCAAGAGGGCCGCTCGCAGCGCGCGTTCGCTCACGGACGCTCCACCGCCTGCACGGTGAAGAGCGACGAGTCCGAGGGGCGCGTGGCCTCCCAGGTGATCGCGATGGCGCTCCCGACTGCGGCTGCGCCGACGAGCGTCCAGAACCACCAGCGCGTGTAGAAGGGCGCGCTCTCGGCGCCGTCGCGGTTGCGTTCGAGGCGCGGGGTGAGCCGCGTGACGCCCGCCTCGCCCGCGGTGAAGGCGATGCGCGCGGCGCGGTATCCGTCGGCCTCCACGTCGAGCACATGGCGCCCCGACGAGACCCGCGCATCGACGGGAACCTCTCCGAGCTCATGCCCATCGAGGCGCACGCTCGCGTGGGCCACGGGCGCTTCGATGCGCAGCCGCGCGGCGGTCGATCCGTTGGTCACCGGTCGCGGATCGGTCGCGGTCGCCGCCGAGGGCCCGTAGGGATCGCTCGCGAGGTCCACGGGCGTGAGCGTCGTGCCGAGGGAGATGTCGACGGCCTCGCGCGCGCCCTCGCCGAGCGTGATCTCACGACGCACGCTCTGTCCGTCGCGACCGCGCACTTCGATGAGGTGTGTGCCCGGGTCGAGCGCGTACTCGCCGGGACCCTCGCTGCGCGGCCGACGATCGACGAGCACCGTGGCGCTCGCACCCTGCGGCGTCACCCGGACCGTGAGCGTCGCGACGTGCGCGCGCAGCCGCCGGAGCGCGTCGGCCACGTAGGTGACGTTGGCCGCGGGCATCGTGTCGGCGCAGTCATGCTGGTAGCGCTGAAAGGTCGTGGCGGCCTCGGCCCATCGCTGCGTCTGCTCGAACGCGACGGCGAGGTTGTACTGCGTCGAACACCGCGGGAGCAGGCCGTACGAGAACTCCAGCTCGGCGATCGCGGTGGTGTACCGACCGGCCTGGAGCGCGCCCACCCCGCGTTGAAAGGCCTGCCGCGCGAGCTCCTCGTTCGACTCCTGCGCGAGCGCCGTCGCGGGCGCGAGGGCGGCGAGGAGCGCGAGGCGAGCGAGCGGGGTGCGCACTCAGAACTCCGTCTGGATGGGCGCGCGCGCGGGCGACGTTGCGCGCGGTCGTGGAGGCGTCGTGCGCGGAACCGTCACCGTGCGCGGCGCAACCACGCGAGGCATCGGACGCTCGATGCGGGCGATGCGCGGCGGCGGTGTCGGCGCGGGCTCGACGACGGGCTCCGCGACCGGTGCGGGAGGCGGCTCGACGGGCGCCACGGGCGCGGCTGCGACGGGCGCAGGAGGGGGCGCGGGAGGCCGCGCGAGCACCGGGGACGCGAGGGCCGTGAGGGGCGCGGCGGGCGGCGGCGCGGGGCGCAGGAGCAGGCCCACGAGCACGCCCACGAGGAGCACGGCGACACCCGCGACGGCGGGCAGCGCGCGACGCGGAGACCAGGGCTCGGGGAGCACGAGCTGGAGCGTGCGTGCGGAGGGCGCGGCGGGTGCGATGGCGCGGGCGCGCGTGCGGGCCAGGCGGATCGGCGCGGTCTCATCGGGCAGCAGCGGCGCGGAGAACTCTTCGGTGGCCGGGCGCGCGAGCGAGGAGAGGTCGGGAATCTCACCGAGGTCGGGCGACGAGAGCGGGATCGCGCGCCATTGCACCGTGCCCTGGTAGCAGGGGCAGTTGATGAGCGCGGAGATGAACGCGGCCATCGTGGGCCAGCGGGCGTCGCGGTCGACACGGAGCGCGCGCTCCACCGCGTCGGCGAGCTCGGCGGGCACGGTGGCGAGCACCTCGTCGGCGCGCGGCGGATCGCCTTCGAGCATGCGCTGGAGCAGCGCGTGGTGGCCCTCGACCTCGTAGGGCAGACGACCCGTGAGCGATTCGAAGAGCACCGCGCCCATGGACCAGATGTCCGCGCGCACATCGCAGTGCGCCTCGCCGCGCGCCTGCTCGGGAGACATGTAATCGAAGGTTCCCCAGATGGAGCCCGAGCGCGTCTGCGAGCGGTGGCGGGCCGTGGGCGCTTCGAGGTGCTTCGCGATGCCGAAGTCAATGAGCTTGGGCACCGTGTTCCCCGAGCTCGTCTTCACGAGGAAGATGTTCTCGGGCTTGATGTCACGGTGAATGATCCGTTGTTTGTGCGTCGCCACGAGGGCGCCCATCACGGGCACCAGCACCTCGAGCGCCTCGCCGGGCGAGAGCCGTCCGCCGGGGCAGCCGTCGAGGTACGCACGGAGGTTCGTGCCCTTGAGGTACCGCTGCACGATGTAGGGCGTGCCCGTGGCGGCATCGATGTCGGCGTCGAAGACCTCGACGATGTTGTCGTGCTCGACCTTCGAAGCCGCGTGGGCCTCGTCGAGAAAGCGCGCCACGAGGTCTTTGTTCGTGAGGTACTCGGGCTTGAGGGTCTTCACCGCGACGGGCTTGTTCCCGAGCTTCACGCTCTCGGCGAGGAACACGTTCCCCATGCCGCCGTCGCCGAGCAACCGCACGAGGCGGTACCTGCCGTCGAGGATGTCGCCTTCTCTCGCCATCGGTCTCCGCGCGTCGAGAACCCTATCACCGCACGCCTTCGGGAATCGAGATCCGCACACCGGCGGGCGTAGGTTCCGCGCGCATCGGCAGCGGTGCCGCGAGCGCGGTTTTTTCCTTTGACGCTCGCATCATCGCGCCCTCAACCTCGCGCCTTCGAAAGGGGTCATCGCACATGACGCACGGTCTCTCGATCCGTCTCGGACTCGTCCTCTCGCTCGCCGCCTTCGGCTGCTCCAGCAGCTCGGCCAACACGCAGCCCACCACGCCCGCGCCCGCGCCCGCGCCTGCTCCCGAGCCCGCGCCCGCGCCGGCCCCCGAGCCCGCGCCCGCACCGGAAGCGACCCCCGAGCCGACGCCCGAGCCCGCGCCTGCGCCCGTGGCCTTCGCCCCCACGGCCGAAGAC